>CAWHWU010000007.1:0-274064 GCA_963833105.1 uncultured Planctomycetaceae bacterium | reverse complement strand
CGGCAGCCTTCCCCCCGCAATGAGCGACGATCAGCCTGCCTCGGAGTTCAGGATCGCGACGGCGGTCGTCAAAACGGCAGGACCGACATCCACCATCACGGCGGGCAGTCATATCGTTCAATCGCGGCTGAACCATCGTGCCGATTCCTGACAACAATCAATTGCCGGAATCCCAGACGCGCACAACGACTGCGGAGTGCAGGCAGGTATTGCGAGAAGGGAGGTTGAACTCGGGACGCCTCGGCCTTTGAGTAGTGATGGTAACCATGGCCGATCCACGGATCGTTCTTCGCCGGCACAGACAGGCCGTCGATCATCGCCAGCCCGGAAAGGGCCGGCCCGACAAAGGGCCCGTCTTTGGGCCAATACGGGCCGTGCAAGAGGTCCCAATACTGCCGGTCCGATTTTGGAATGAAGAGCAGCGACCGCCGCTTTTCGGCAAGCGACATCTGGTCCAACGAGCTCAAGACGAGAACGATGCTCTTGTCCGATCGCAGCCGGGATTCCACCTCCGCGGCCGATTGTCGGAGGATCTCGCCGGCCGCCCGCAGCTGGCCGTGCATCAGCGCGACGCCAAGGCCGGTTTGACCCGATGCGTGCCCGCGCGCGGCAAGATTCGTCGTCACCATCCCGCCAAGCAGGTCGAGCGTATTGGCACAAAGCGTTCCCGCAATGCAGAGCACGATCGCGGCGCAGGCAATTCGGCCGAGTCTGAGCCCTCCCATCGTCGATCGATTCGAGGTCGTCCGCGTCGCAACGGATTGGCCATCGGAGTCGTCCCCCACGGTGTGAGTTTCGGCAGCGGGATGAGGGCGACGCACGAGAAGCGACAAAACAAGTGCCAGGGCCAGCCAACGTTGATAGTCGGAGAAGAAAAGCGTTCCCGAATAGTTGGTGACCAGGCCGGGCAGGGCCCCGACGAACGCCACGACGAAGAGAAATTCGACGTCGAGCAGTCGGCGCTGGGCGACCGCCCCGATCAGCTCGCTCAGCGTGCGCAGGCGTTCTGCGGAAATGCGAACGGCAGCATAGACCCAAACCCAGACGTAAAAAATGACCCAGAAATACGGCCACCATTGGGGCCCGACGTTCGCACGTAGAAAACCGAATGGAAGGAACGGGCTGACCTGGGCATAGCCGGGATTGGCGGTCAATCGCAGCGCGCAGCCCATAGAGATTCCCGCACACAAGACCAGGGCGATTACCGAGGCCCGCCGGTACAGGCGCAAGCGAATGATCAAAAACAAGCCGGCCGCCCCCAAAACGAGCATGATCGAGATCTTCAACAGCCCGATCAGTCCGGCCAAGGCCGCCAGCACAACGATTGCGGCGGCCGTCTCGACAAATCTGCCGCGGACCCTGTGTGAGCAAGCTCTCGAAGAATTGCCAGCCGACGGCAATCGTGAGGAGCGAAACGGCGATGGAAAGATCGTACGACTCGCTGACGACGTTGGCGTTCCATCCCGACGCCGGCATGACGCCTGCCGCGTAAGGCACCACACCGATAAAACCGGCCGCCATGACGAACCAGAAGAGAGGTCCAATCGGCCGCGGGGATTCGGTCGCGCAGGGAAGCAACTGGCGACGTTCCGTGTCCGAGTCCGCCGGCTGAAAGGAAGCCGATTGCGCGGCCGATCGGAAGCGGCGCCCGATGGTGAGCGCGAGCGTGGCCAGGCTGAACACGCCGAAGGGAACAAAGACGACGGGGTAGCCGCGGTTATAAAAATCGATGACGCGGACGTGGAGCAGGTTGGAGACAGCGGCGAAAAGCCAATGGCTTCCGAAGTGGTAGGGGACAAACGGGAGACCGTCGAGTCCTGTGCTCACGATTCCGTAGCTGCGGAGCATGTTGGAAATTGTCGCGTGGAACAGCGTGTCGATGTGTGCCTGGCCGAGGCAGAGCGATTCCACAAAGAGTGGATTCAGGTAACCGTTCCCCCAACTTGCTCCTGCCGCGTAGAACGAGAAAAATCCCGCGAACAGAACCAGCGCCACAAAAATGCGGAACGGCTGACCTCGCACAACGGTGAAGAGTGCGCAGAGAAAGCCAAGGATTCCCACGAGCGCAAAGAGAGCGGCGGCCGGATGACGAACAACGCTCGTTTCCATCCCAGCGCCTGTCGAGCCGTCCCACAAAATGCCCCCGGCCGCCACCAGGCCCAAAGCGGCCAGCGACAGGTTGGCGTGACCGTTCCACCAGGATCCCGAATCGCCCGGGCGTGGGAGCCCGAACAGCGTCCGGATCAAGACGGAAAAGTAAATCAAGAACCAGCTGAGGCCGACGTATTTCGCCCATTCGAGCGGTGAGTTGTCGGAGAAGCCCCACCGCGAGAGAAAGCCGATTCCCGCGACCACGAGTGCCGTCATGGCGGCCAAGAGGGCCACGGCCGCATGGTTCGCTTCGGCAAGCCGAGAATCAGACGGCTCGCCCTTCAACTCGCTTTCTCCAGGACAATGTCGTGCGACGGCGCCAGGGGCCGTCGCCACGTCAGCCGCACGCCGCCGATGGCTCGCGCTTCCACCGCGCGGTCGGTCAATCAATTCGAGTTTAACTCTGCTGCCGAGCGGTGAAAAGGTCCTCTTCCACGAGGCACGCCGATTCAAAACGCGGACTTGATGGCTCGCGAGCGAGGTGCCGGCGGTGGGCGATCCGCGATCGTCACGCGGTAAACGGCCGAGTCGTACAGCGACTGGTGGGCGAAGACAGGGCGAACGGTCAGACCCACTTTGTAGTGCGCACGAAAATAGGCCTCGAGCAACTTGAGGTCGGCCTCCTGGCAAATGAAAAACGTTCCGTCGCCGCGGCGGACAAGCGACATCAGATCGTGGACGCCGAATTCCCTCATCCGGGATTTCGTGAAGCCGGTCGTCCAGTCGAGAGTCATGACTTTGAAGTCGCGCGGCAAGGAGCCGGGCGCGAAAGGAAGCGCCAGGAATTCGTACGGGAAGCTGCTGCCCCACACAACGAACAGTTGATTCGGTTTCGGTGCCAGCCCTTCCAGGATGTGAACGGTTTCCCTGTGCAACGAAAGAAAGTTTGCATTCGAGCGAAAGGTCGCCACACTTCGCCAGGCGATGAGCGCTCCGATCAGCGTCAAGGCGAGGGGACGGCCCCAGGGTGACTCGACCCATGCCGGCCGCTTGCCGAAAGACCGAAGTCCTTCCGAAAAGAAGAGGGCGGCGATGGCACAGGCACTGAACGCCGGACAATAAACGCGAGGCGGCAGATGGAAGCGCTGGTACAGCAAAAGACAGGTGACGCCCGTCACGCAATAACACGCCAGGGGGACAAATCGCCCCCTCCTTTCCGCCCCGAGGATCGCCAGGCAAGCCGCGCCGCAGGCCCACAAACCCCAAAGCTCCCCATCCCCAAGCAGCCGTTCGTAAAGGGCCCGCCACGCCTTTGCCGGCGGTTGGGAAC
Source organism: uncultured Planctomycetaceae bacterium (assembly GCA_963833105.1). GTDB lineage: Bacteria > Planctomycetota > Planctomycetia > Planctomycetales > Planctomycetaceae > DASPSM01. The sequence goes on along the minus strand of CAWHWU010000007.1, from coordinate 270,643 downwards.
GCGCGTCCGCACTTTTCAGAATTGTGTCGAGTTTCTCACTGCTAAAGCGGTCCCGATCGAGGAACGCCCGGCTCTTCAGCATCTGCAGATCAATCTTCTGCCAGCCGGCGGACTCGAAAACGGGCACCATTTGCGGGTCGTATTGGACGCTATTCCAATCGATGAAGTTGACACGTGCCGCGTTAAACGGCAGAAAGTCGCGCCATTGGGGACTGCGGAAATAGTACCAGGCGTTGAAGCGGCCCGCGCCAAAACCTGCGACGACACAGGCGAGAAGCAATAAGAGCGGTCCCCGTGCCGTCCTTCGCAGACAGGCTTGCCACGCCATCCAAGCGATCGCCGGTGAAAGCACCACACACACGAGAAGAAAGGCATCAATGCGGATCAACGCCCCGGCCAGAAGGAAGGGAACGGCGCACCACGCCTGCCACCGGGCACCCGTCGGGCGAATTGCTCCGAACAACAGCAGAAGTCCCGCCATGCTGGCCAAAGCGGCCACGCGCAGTGAATTGAAGGAGCGTCAGGGAGGGGACACCGACGACCCACAAGAGGACCGCCGTCAATCCCAGCGCCATTCCGAATGGTTCTGCCGCAGACAGACGAAAGAAATCGCCACAAGCGAAATCGATGCCGTCACAAAGAGGTACAGCCCGTACCAGGGGACATTCGGCGCGATCCGGTACAGCGACTTCAGGCAGCAGCCGATGAGCACATTCGAAAAGACAACATGCTCGTCGGGTTGGTCGATAAACATCCGACCGGCGACGATGGCATTCATTCCGACGTCGTCATTTGTCTCAAATCGCGGCGTCAACGCCGCCAGGATGCCCGCCACGAGTGAACCGACAAGCACCAGGCTCAAAAAAAACGGCCTTCGAACAGCATTCGATCGCGGCGCGACGTCCTTCAAGTCCTGCGAGCGATCGACAGCAGGGGCCGGAGCGTCGCGGTGCGCCACGCCACTCGGTAAATCCGCCTCTCGTTGCGGCAATTCCATCGTTCGCCTGCCTGTGATCGCCTGTTGCAATCCTAAACCATTGCGTAGCAATCACCTATCGGGAACGGGGCCTGTTTTGGCGAAGAGCCTGGCGAGTGGAGATCGCAACCGCGCCCGGTGAGTGTTCGGCACTGTCACTCCGGATTCGGCCACTCCGGATTCGGCCACTCCGGATTCGGCAATAAAAAAGCCCTTCGACGGGACACCCTCTGTGTCCGCCGAAGGGCTTCTTATATCGTTCAGTCGAGACGTAAGCGTGAATAAATCACCATCCTTGGCACGCCGGTTAGGCTGGACCCGTTCGATGATCAATCACGGTCTCGGAAGGGTTCAGAGATGGCGGGGCGGACAAGCGGCGAGCGCGAGCAGTTTTGGCGGGATCTGATCGAACGGCAGCCGGCTAGTGGGGTCAGCATCGCCCGGTTCTGCAAGCAAGTCGGCGTGTCGGCCAACTCGTTCTTCGTGTGGAAGCGAAGGCTCCGGCCGCAAATGGGCCGGGCTCGTCGTGGCAAGCCGACGTCGCGAAGCAGGGCTTTCGCGAATTCGACACGTTCGAACAGCCCTGCCGCCGCGGCCACTCTTGTTCCTGTGCGGCTGCTCGCGGATCCGGATCGGTCTCGCGCACCCCACGTCGCGGTTATTGAAGTCGAGTGGCCTAATGGCCTCGTGCTGCGAGTGCCGGCGGAGTGCAATGGCCGCGTCGTCCGCGACGTCGTGAAGGCCCTGGCTTCGCTCCTCGTCGGAGAGAGGGCATCATGCTGACATTTCCGACGTCGCTGCGCGTGTACGCACACCGCTTTGCAACCGACATGAGAAAAAGTTTCGACGGGCTATGTGGAATCATCGAAGCTCAGCTTGGGCAGACCGTCGAGTCGGGGGACCTGTTCCTGTTCTTCAATCGCCGCCGCGACCGGGTGAAGATCCTTTATTTCGCCGGAGACAGCCTGGTGATCGTTTACCGCAAGCTGGAGCGGGGAACGTTCGAGACGCCCGGCGGGTGGCGGGACAAGCCAGGAGATCCGTCCGCGACGTCGCGCGGCATCGAGATGCGTGTCAGTGATCTGGCTCTGATCCTGGAAGGGATCGAACTGGCCAGTGTGCGGCGTCGCAAGCGCTGGCGCCGCGCGACCGCCAGCGCCTGACGGCCTCTTCTTTTTTTGAAAAATCTCAGGGTCATTGAAACCCTTTCGACTCCTGCCGGGTTAAATAAGGCATGGAGCACGGAGGTTCCCATCTTCCCTTGAGCCTGCCCGACTGCCAGCGGATGATCCGCGAGCTGCAACAGCTCGTGAACCAGCAGCAGCTGTCGATCGAGCACTATCACGAACAGCTCGAACGCGCTACCGAGCAGATCACGCTGTTGAAGAAGGCCCTCTTCTCACCGCGCCGTGAGCGCTTTGCACCGGACCCGAATCAAGGGCAGTTGTTCACGCCAGCGCCGCTGGAGGGTGCTGCCGACGCGGAACAGGCAGAAGACCGATGCGAGGAATCGGCCAATGAGTCCGCCTGCGGCGGACCAACGGCCCGCGACCGCTGTCTCAAGCGCCGTCGGAAACGGATCGTGTTCCCCCAGTTCCTGCCACGGCAGCGCCGGGAATATCCGCTGCCTCCGGAGGAGCGTCCCTGCGGGAGCTGCGGGGAGGAGCGCGTCATCATTCAAACACGCGTGACCGAGCAGTTGGAGATTGAGCCGCCCAAGGCGTACGTCGTCGAGCACGTGCGCTACACCTACGCCTGTGCCACGTGCCGGGAAGGGGACCAGGTCGTCACCACGCAAAAGCCCCCGCAGGCCGTGGAGAAGAGCCCCTTCGGAGCCAGCATGCTGGCCTGGCTGGTGGTGGCCAAGTTCGCGCGGCACCTGCCGGTTTATCGCCATCAGGAAATGCTCTTGGGGCCCTTGAAACTCTGGCTGTCACGCACTCTTTTGTGCGGACTGTTGCGGGGAACAGCCGAGGCGCTGCGGCCTCTGGAGGCGCGGATTCGCCAGTTGGTTCTGGCCAGCGCGCTCCTGCAGGTCGATGAAACACCGGTCCGCTTCCTGGGCAAACTCCTGGGACGGGCCGCCTTGGGATACATTTGGGCCTACGCGGGAGACAAAGAGCATTCCTACGTCTTCTACGACTTCAGCCCCTCCCGCAGCCGAGACGGTCCGGAACCGATCCTGGCGAATTACGAGGGTTATTTGCAGACGGACGGCTACACGGCCTACACGAGCCTGGTCCGCGACTCGAACGGCCGCCTGCGCGACGTCGCCTGTTATGCACACGGCCGCCGGAAATTCGACGAAGCCCGTTACACGACCAGCCATCCTCTGATGCATGAGGCGCTGGCTTGGATCCAGCAGCTTTACGAGATCGAGGACCGTACACGGCATCTCTTGCCCGACGAACGGCTGGCCGTGCGCCAGCGCGAGTCGGCTCCGATCGTCGAGCGGATGCGTCAGCGCTTCCTCGACGTGAGACCCGAGTTGCGCCCGACGTCGAAGCTGGCCGAGGCGATCGATTACTTCCTGAACCGCTGGGAGGCGTTCAAACGGTTTCTGGAAGATGGTCGAATTCCGCTGGATACCAACTGCGTGGAGAGATTGCTGCGTCCCGTGGCCATCGGGCGGAAGAACTTCTTATTTTTTGGAAGCCAGAATGGTCGGCGCACGGCGGCGACGCTCTACACGATCGTGCAAAGCGCCCGGCGGAACAATGTGGACGTGCTGCCGTACCTGACCGATGTCCTGCGTCGGTTGCCGGAAATCGTGTCGACGGGGGCGCCGCCGGATCCCGCGGCGCTTGACGCCTTATTGCCGGATCAATGGGCCAAGGCCCATCCCGAGCACATCCTGAGCGAGCGGGTCCAAGAATCCCGCGAAGCTCAAGCCCGCCGTCGTCACCGACGGGCGGCCCGTCGGCTGGCCGCGACGTGATGGTCCCAGACCGCTTGCCAATTCGAGAGCTTCCACGGATCATGAACGCCCATCGAGGAAACGGCAGATTCTCTCCCCGCCGACAACGGGAGGTCGCAGTGGATCAGCCCAAGCAGCGGACACGATTCCCGGATCGAAAGATCTCCGAGACGTTCCTGGACTTCGCCGACCCGCTGCTGGCACCGCTCGGTCCGCGTGCGACCATCGCTCAGATGGAGCAGGCGCTCAAGATTGCCTTCACAGTGTGGAACGGCGTCGTCTACGACAAAGTCAACGGGAACAACCATTTCCTCGACATGATGCGGAACCAAACCCGCCACAACCGGGACATCGCGGCCCTGGTCGACCGGTTGATCGCCCGAAAGCGCAAGCTGTTTGGCGACGACGATCGCCTGGTCGGCGAATTCAAGTTCCTTCGCAAGGGCGGAAAACTTCGTCTCCGAGCCGAAGCACGAGACCCGACGACGCGAATCCGTTCGACGGCCACGTGAAGTCCGGCTGGCATGGCCCGCTATTGCCGCCGCATCGCACGGCCCGACTGTCTATTTGTTGACGGTTACCTTGCAATTCGGTGTAGCCGTCAACGAAAAGAGATCCCTCGTTATCGATGTTCGCATCGAGGGAGGACTGGTCGGTGGCCAGCGCGTCAATCGTCCCATGACTCGCGTTCGTCAGCGTTCCAGTCATCACGGCAACGTCGGTGACTATGCCTTCGAGGTCGATCACACCATCGTTAGTGAATCCGGTTGCGAAGTTGGCCCCCGCGCCTAACCCGCCTTCTGCACTGATCTGAAGCGTCGCATTCGCGGCATTGGAGAATAATCCGTCGAAAGTTCCGGTATAGGTCACAACCAGAGTGCCGTCGTTGGTAATGGGGTCGTTGATTGTCGCGCCATAGACAGTGAGTGTCGCGCCGACGGCGTTCGTCAAGATGCCCGGTCCATCGATTGTTGAGCTGTCGACTTGCCATTGACCGGGGTTGGTTTCGTCGACCCCAAGGTTGACAATCGCCCCATTGTTTATGGTCAATGACGGCAAAGCGAGCGGAACGTCGAAGTTCGCTGTCACGCCCGATATGACGATTGTGCCAGCCGCTGAGAACGTGCTGGAAGATTCGGTGTATGTGGCCAAGGTGTCCCCAGTCACTGTCAGCGTCTGGCCGGTCTCGACCGCCATCGTCCCGTTGTCGGTGAAAGTGGGGGCCGATCCGGCAAGATCGATCGTGAGATCGCCGTTCCGCAGGTCGATCGAGCCGCTGTTCGTCGAAGCCGCAGTAGTCCATGTCAGACTGCCGTCGACATACAGCGATCCCTGATTGTCGATGTCCCCGTTGATAAATTCATAGGGCGCTTCAGCGTCCAATGTCCCGTCAGTCGCATTCATTAGCGCGCCGGAAGTAATGTCGAGACTATTTGCGAAGTTAGCATTAGGGTTGTTAAGAGAATCGATCGCCCCATTATTGGTAAATCCGTTCGCAAATGTGGCTTGACCACCGTCGAGGTCGAGTGTCGCGTCGGCGGCATTGGAGAATGGTCCGTCAAAAGCGGCGGTATAGGTCACAACCAAAGTGCCGTTGTTCGTAAGAGCGTCGTTGATCGTCGCGCCATAGAGTGTGAGTGTCGCGCCGATGGCGTTCGTCAATGAGCCCGGCCCGTTGAGCGTCGTGCCGTTGAGTTGCCACGTTCCCGCATTGGTCTGGTCGACTGCGAAAATGACAGTCGCATTTGTTATGGACAGCGCTGGCAGAGCGAGCGCAGTGTCGAAATTGGCGGTAACCCCGGAGATGGCAATGCTGCCAGCATCGGATATCGTTCCCGACTCCTGCGTGAACGTCCCTGTACCCCCAGTGCCATTCACGGTCAGCATCTGGCCAGAGTCGACGTCGATCGTTCCTTGGTTGGTGAATGTCCCGGCGGAGTTGGAGAGGTCGATCGTCAATCCGCCATTCCGGACATCAAGCGTTCCCGAGTTTGTTGAATCGGCGACGGTCCACGTCAGAGTTCCGTCAATGAAGATAACGCCCTGGTTGTCGATGTCGCCTGTGGCCCCTACCTAATCTTTGCCAGTTTTAGAAGACGAAGTGGTAGAGTAATGGACCTCCTGGTGATAGATAACAAGCCGAGGTCGACGAGAGCTCGGCGGACTGCCTGACGATGGATCGAGTGGGTGATAGTGGTGCTGGTCGTCGTCTCCACGGAGGAGTGTTGTCGTACAATTGTATCGCGATGGCGAAGCACGGCGGCTCGGAATTCCGTTCGTTCCGGCTGCGTGATCGGCGAGCGCTCGGACCAGAGGTCGTCCGGCGCGGGGCCGAGATGACCCTGTGGACGCGCCAGCGCGTTGGCCTGACGGCGAGCCGTTTCCAGATCATCGCAGCTCCAGGTGCCGACGCGGGTTTCTCGGGCCGCGAGGAAGAGGGTGCGGACCTTCATGCTGCCGATCCCCGCTTCGCAACTCCCATTGTATCGTGGTGTCCGCACAGGCGACGGCAGCCAGACGACGTGGTGATCGACGAGCCGGTCCTGCACCCGTTCGCTGCGGAAGGCCGAGCCGTTGTCGCTCTTGATGAGCAGCGGCGCTCCGTGTTCGGCGAAGAGCGTGGCCAGGACGAGAGCCGTGCTGGCGGCTTCCATGTCCGGGACGGGAAGCCAGGCCAACTGGCAGCCGCTGGCCAGGTCACGCACGGCGAGGATCGCCGGATAAACGCCGTCGATGGGACAGGGGGCTTCGCTGTGGTCGACGGCCCACACCCGTCCGCTGCGGGGCCAGGTCAACTGTTCCTGGCTGAGGCGATGGGTGTCACGATAATCTCGACGGTAGGCAACCTGCAGCTCGATCAGTTCCCGCCGCGGAAGATCCGAGAAGAGAGCCCGCAGCGTGGGAAGACCCAGACCAGGTCCGGTGTGATCGAGAACGTCCAACACGTCGTGCCGCTTAAGCCAGGACGATTCCCGGACAGGCCGGCCGCGCCACGGCGCCCTCAGAAGCGTCCCGTGCCGTCGTCTCCATTCGGCCAAGGTCCTTGCGGCGACGCCCAGCTCCTGAGCCATTTGGGTGCAAGGACGGCCCTGGCCGTGGAGTTCTTGGAAGAGTTCGACGGCCCGCCGCCGCGCATGGTCCTCGCGCGTTCGCCGATCCCTCTGCCGCTCAAGAGACGTCGCACGCCGCGATGCGCGGGCGATGGCGTCCAGGTTGTCGATCGTAGGAGTCGGGTTCATCGTGGCTTCGGCATTCATCGTGTTCGAGGGTGCGAAGTTTTCGGTTACCGGTGGCTCCGATGGCGGCGTTTCCGACGGGACCGAACCGGCGTCGTTTTTTTTCCCGCCGCATCGTGCGTGACGACATGCGGCAGGACGTGTGCGATCTCCTCGCGCACTCCAGCCAGTTGGAGTTCTGCCTGCAGATCGTCGAGGCGCCGCTCCATGTCGGCCACTTGTTCCTGGTCCGGAGACGTCGGGTGCGACGGTCGGCCCAGAGGCCGGGGTTCCAGGTGGGCCAGGCCCGCCTGCAACACCCCGGCCCGCAGCCGATGGAACATGGCTTCGTGGATCCCCAGACGGCCGCAAGCCTCGCCGACCGTGAGGTGGCCGGCGACCGTCTCCAGGATCACTTCCAACCGTTCCTTGGCCCGCAGGGAGCCGGGCAGGTGTTGCACCAGCGCCGGCCCCAGCGGTTTGCGTCCCTGGCGCGTCATGCTTCGTGTTCCTCCTGTGAACGTGTCCCGGCCGATTTCTCCAGGCCTCCTTTGAGCAGTGCGGCTTCCCTGGCCTTGATCTCGGTCACTGCCTGTTGTACTTGTCCGCCGTCTCCGCTGCGAGGATCTTTCGGCAAGACTCGCAGCACCGCAGCCGCCTTCAGCGCCCGCACGGTCGGTTTCCGCTTTCGGCGCCCGCTGCGGTCCTTGGCCGGCGTTTTTTCATTCGGCGTAGACGACGGCTTGAGTCCGAGGCTCCGCTGAGCCACGCGGACCAGGGCTTGTTGCCGGGCCGACTCGCGACGCGCCTGCTCCAGTTCCTTCTGCAGCCGAACCACGCGGCCCTCCAGGGAAGGCTGTTTTCCCAGGGAACGCGGCTCAAGCGCCGTCACCATCCCTTCCAGGCGCGGGTCTCGAGCTGATAGTAACGCGGCACGGCGATGCCCAACGCAACTGCCGCATCCGCCGGCGTGCGCAATCCGCCCAAGACTTCGAGGATGGCCACGGCCCGCCGATTGGCTTCGCTGGTTCCTCCTTGGACCGTGTGGGCGCCTCGCGGCGCTTTCCGCTTGGCGACCGGCTGCGGAGTTGATGTGGAACTCATGGCGCGCCTCCTAGCTTTTCATGCGTTGCCTCCGACTCGGACAGGCCCGGCTCGACAGAGCCGACAGTCCCCTGAGCCGTTCCCGGCTCATCGGTTGCCGCCGCACGCGTTTTCTCGGACCAGTCATCCAGAGCCGATTCGCCTGGGGCCAGGTCGCTTTCCGGGTGGGGCCACACGGCCTGCGGCGAACCGTCGGGACAGATCGGTTGCGGCAGCTCATCGCTGGCCGATTCGGCCAACGGCGTGCCGGGAACTTCGGCCGGTCCGCCGCAGCCGGACGGAAGATCGATTTCTTCCCGGCCTTCTCCGCCACGATGCAGGATCACCCGGTCTCCTTCCCGGTGGACACTGAAGGGTTTCCCCTCCAAGAGCCCTGTGAGATAGACGGGTTGCTTCGGCACACCGTGCCGCGCCAACTCCAGCGCATTGGCGGCCACCCGCTCCCGCAATGTCTTGAGCACTTCCGGTGCTGCTCCGAAGTAGCGATCGGCCGGCACGAGGCCCTCGATCCCCTGGTGCGCCCGTTGGAAGTTATAGTGGTCAATGAACAGCCCGATCCGCCGCCGGGCATCTTCCAAGTCGCGGAACACGGCCGTCTCCACACACTCCCGCCAGAGCGTCCCCCAGAAGCGCTCGATCTTCCCGAGTGTTTGGGGATGGCGCGGCCGGGCGACGATCTGCCGGATGCCCCGTTTTTCCAGTTCGCGCGTGAACTGGCTTTTGCCGCGCCATGTGACGTACTGGCTCCCGTTGTCGGTGAGGATCTCTTCGGGAGTCCCATAGGCGGCCAGCGCCGCACGCAACACCTCGATCACCAACGCCGCCGACTGGCTGGCGTGCAGACCATAACCGGTGAGGAACCGGCTCTGATCATCGAGGAAGCCCACCAGATACACGCGGCGGTTTTGCCGCTTCAAGACGAACGTGAACAGGTCGGTCTGCCACAACTGGTTGGGACGGGCCCGCTCGAAGGAGCGGACCTTGTCCGGATGCGGCTGCGTGGGCACCTCGTCCATCTGGTAGCCGGCCTCGTGCAGCACGCGGGCCACGGCTGCCGGACTGGCCGGCAGAGCCGGTCCGCGGAACAACATGTCGCTGATCCGCTGGCAGCCCCATTCGGGATGGGACTGCTTGAGCATCAGGATCGTGCGCTTGGTGAGCTCCGGCAGCCGGCTCCCCTTCGGTCCACCCCGGTGCTGGTCCAACAGACCGGCCGGTCCCAACTCCTCGAATCGCTTCTTCCAGCTGAACAGCGTGCACTTCGAGACGCCGACGAGCGCCGCAAAGTCTCCGGCCGGCAGACCGCTCCGCTGCCAAGTATCCAACAAGAGCACCCGCTGTTCGGGCGTCGTGGAAATCGAACGCGATTCGGCTCGCTTCCGGAGAGGACCGCCGCGGCGCCTGGCCACCAGATTCGGCGGTAACGGAGGTGCCGCGTCATCCGACACTGCTCCGCTCGGCGCCTCGCCCAACGCTTCCGCGTCGAGCCGTTCTTTCTCGACCGATTCCTCGCTTGCCGACGCCCCCGCAGCAAAACCTCCTCGACGCCCCGGTCCCAGGTCCCCCTCGGCCGGCCGCGCCGCGGGTGAAAATTCGCTTCGGCCAGGCCTCAGCGAATCTTCACCCGCGTTCCGAGTTTCCTCTCCCTGTCCCAGATGCTTTACTGGATCAAACATGGCTTCCTCCCTCTTCTGGAGGAGGCCATTCCTCTACCTCTTTAATCTCTCAAATCGGCAAACATTTCGGGAAGGGGGACAGCGGCCGCTGAGGGCACGCCGCATACAACCCTAAACAATGTAACACGGAAATGCTAAATATTTAGCGAGTTGGCTCTGCGCGCGCTTTGCAAACTTGGAGAAAACCGTGGCTGGGGCTCCTTGGGCGGACACGTCTGAGCAACGACTTTGGCAGACGCAGCTTGGACATGAACTGTCGAAGCACGGCGGTAAACTGCAAATCGGTCAGCCGGACGTTTGAGCGAGACCCTGGCAACGGCCGAAACAGTTGCTGCATTTGGCGACACGGATTGTTCTAATGGTCGGAATTATGGCCGACGCTTCGCCTCCTTTGGTGCGTCAGTGGACCCTCTTGAGGGCGCTCTCCGCGACCCGACACGGAACAAGCAGCGTGATCAATCCCTGAGGACGGACAATGAAGGACGAACTCGGCTTTGACTCAACATTCGAAGCGTTGACGGGGAACCCTCCGTTCCCATGGCAGACCGCCCTGTTTGAGCGAATGCGACGAGGGGATGTTCCCGACCGTTGCGACATTCCAACCGGGCTGGGCAAGACTGCCGTGATCCCCATATGGCTGATCGCGCTGGCCACATTCCCTGAAAGAATTCCCCGCCGTCTGGTGTATGTCGTCAATCGGCGAACTGTTGTGGATCAGACCACGGATGAGGTTCAGAAGCTGCGAATCAGCCTCAAAGAAAAGGGGGAGCTAAAGCAATTGCGAGACCTGCTCAATCAGTTGTGTGCGATCTCACTTGAGAAAGGAGATGAACCTCTGGCGATCAGCACCCTTCGTGGTCAATTCGCCGACAACCGAGAATGGTCCGCCGACCCGTCACGGCCGGCGGTTATCTGCGGTACCGTGGATATGATCGGCAGCCGGCTGCTGTTCAGCGGATATGGCATCGGGTTTAAGTCGAGACCGTTGCACGCTGGATTCCTCGGCCAGGATGCATTGCTAATCCACGATGAGGCCCACCTGGAGCCAGCATTTCAAAAGTTGTTGATTGCGATTGTGAAGGAGCAGCAGAAGGGGCATTTCCCGGATTTCCGACCCCTCCGGGTGACCGAACTCTCGGCCACGTCACGAGGCAAAGAGGATGTGTTCGGTCTCACGCCTGAAGAGAAAAATCCGGGAATCAAGAGAAGCGACCCACTCACTCCCCTTCAAACAGTTTGGAAGCGAATCACCGCGAGGAAGGGGCTGGCGCTCGGCTCTCCAGTCGAACGAACCCAGCTGGCCAACCAAATCGGTAAGACCACACTGCGACACAAAGAAAGCGGGAAAGCGATTTTGGTCTTCGTGCGGACGATTGAAGACGTCAACACGGTGCGTCAAATACTAATCGAAAAGAAACAGGGACTCCCTAGCGAGCAAGTTCAAGTGCTCACCGGCACCCTTCGCGGTCTGGAACGCGACAGATTGGCGAAAGGCGACCCCATTTTTCTCCGGTTCCTGTTGAAGTCTCCGCCTGATGGAAAGACCGTCTACTTAGTTTGTACTTCAGCAGGCGAAGTCGGGATCGACATTTCTGCAGACCACATGGTCTGCGATCTCACGCCTTATGACAGCATGGCGCAGCGACTTGGACGAGTGAACCGCCGGGGTGATGGCGAGGCCGAAATCGATGTCGTTTATGAAGCTGATCCCGATCCGAAGAAGAAAGATGACGACTTCGAGAACGCCCGTTGGCGAACATTGGAATGCCTCAAAACGCTCCCCCATTGCGAATGGAACGACAAGCGGCAAGAAGCATCACCGTACCAGTTGAGCCGGTTGATGGATCGTCTCAGTGAAGAGGACCGCAAAACAGTCTTCACTCCACCTCCGACGATCCTTCCGACCTCCGACATCCTGTTCGATGCATGGGCACTCACCACCATTAAAGACAAGCTTCCAGGACGCCCGCCTATTGATGAATACCTGCACGGCATCAGCGAGTGGGAACCGCCGCAGACGTCCGTTGCTTGGCGCGAGGATGTCGCGGTCTTCACCGAAAAGGTTCTCCTGTTGAACAAACTCACACTTAAGGATGGCCTTGATGAGTACCCGCTCAAGCCGCATGAATTGCTCAAGGATCGTTCTGATCGCGTCTTCAAAGAGCTACAGAAGATCGTCGCTCGCGGCGACGTTCCAATCTGGGTAATCGGACGCGGGGAGGAGATCCGTGCCACCACGCTGGCCAATCTGGTGGAACAAGGCAAGGACGGTCTTGATGGGGTCACACTCGTACTGCCTCCATCCGCGGGAGGTCTAAAGAATGGATTGCTGAATGGCACCGAACCCGCAATCGATATTTCCGCCGATGTTGCCGATGATTGGTTCTTCGATAAGGAACAAAACATCAATCGCCGTGTCCGGGTTTGGAATGACGATCAAAAGTTCGATGAGAAGACCAAGGGCATGCGGCAAATCCGGAGGATTAATACAACTCCCGATCCCGACAACCTAGACGACGAGTCGATCGACCGCCGCCACTGGCACTGGTTCGAGCGACCAAGAGGCGGGGATAACGATGGTTCAAAAGCCGCGCCGAAGCCGGTCCGTTGGCGGGTTCACACCGAGAATGTGCGCACAAATGCAACGTTGATCGTTGAGAAACTGCAACTGAAGGAATTGGAGCAAGCAGTCATCCTTGCAGCTCAACATCACGATCTGGGCAAGAAACGCGAAGTCTGGCAGCGGAGTATTGGCCATCGGCTACCAAAGAATCCTACACCCGATGATTGGTTCGCGAAATCAGGCAAGGGAATGACGTCCATCGAACTCACGTCTTACCGCCACGAGTTCGGCTCACTCGTCGACGTTCATGATCCGAAACAGGCATACTTGGCCGACGTTCAGTTGCTCAGTGAAGAGATGCGGGATCTGGTCCTGCATTTGATCGGAGCGCATCACGGCTACGGTCGCCCGCATTTCACCGAAGACCAAACGTCCGACTGGGGACATTCTCTCGCACACACCGACGCCATCGCTCGCGAAGTCCCTCGCCGCTTTGCCAGACTCCAACGTAAATATGGCCGATGGGGATTGGCTTATCTCGAATCGCTGCTGCGGGCCGCCGACTATGCTGCCAGCGCACGTCCCTCGGAGTTCGTTGAGAATCACCAGGAGATCCGGCCATGAGCAATCCCGAGCCGAGCATCCGGATTATCGTCGACCCGACCAATCCAGGCCAATTCTTCGCCTGCTGCGGCCTGCTGGAACTCGCGGACCGATTGTGGGACGGCGCGGAAGGGTGGTTTGAAGGAAGACATTTCTGCATTTCTCCACGCGTAACTGCGGAAGACGCCTCAGCGATGACACTGCTCCGCAAACTGGCAACTTGTCGTCTCACAAATACGATGACACAAAAACAAGTGACTCGGCTCGATGAACTCTCCAAAATGAATGGCGCAGAGAGGAAAACGTCCGGGCTGGAAGAAGAAAAGGGATTGCTGGAAAAACTCCGCCGCGAGGAACCAATTCTCCTTCACGAACCATTTCACCTGAGATTGGATTGGTTTCGAGACAGCCGTGCGGGTGGAAGCCGATACAAGACTTGGGCTGGCCAACAATCGGTTCTTGACATTGCTTCCTCTATGAAGCGAGCCCTCGAAACACCCGATTGGCTTGAACGACCACTGAATGAATGGTTCTCGTATACGAGTAATGGTTGTGGTCTCCCGTTCAATTTCGACGCGGATTTGGGCGGCCAAGGTTCTGCGCTCGATGTCGGCTTCAGCTTCGATCCGCTGGCCAGTTCGGCGCTGACGCGGATCGAGTCCACAGCCCGCCCCTGTCAAGAATTCTTCGCGTTTGTGGGTCTTCAGCGGTTCCGACCTCGCCAATTCAACAAAGACAATCGATTCCTGTACTGCGCGTGGAGCGAACCGCATTTACCCGCGATTGCTGCGGCGGCTGTCTGTGGAATGCTGCCAAGTGACGGCGCGTCGATGTTTGAATTCAGGCTTCTGTACCGAACGAAGTACCTAAAGAGTTTTCTGCCTGCAATCCCCTATTCTGGAGGTTTCGATGAGTAATGTCGCCAAGTTCGATTCCTGGCTGAACACCGACGCCGTTGCGGCGCTCGTCATCCGGGAACATCTCGTGTCCGTCGAAGGCTCAGACGGAGTAATCTTTCCCGCGACCTATGCTGCGGCAGAAGACAAGAAGCTCTTTCCTGGCGGGTACAACATCGACCCACCCGAGGGAGATACAAATATCTGCCTCATCGATAGCGTCGGTTCGCAAGCGAACCGCATCGAACCGATCTTTTCCGAGCCAGACTACGCAACTCTGGTACCGCAAGTGACCGTGAGAGCCGGCGAAAAGTCTGTCAGCTTGCTCGAAGCTGGCCACCGCGCTGGCGACGCCCTTGTCCGCTGCACAGCTCTACAAAAGGTTCTTCAAGATGCATTCAAGGCGGTGCTGAAGGGCGACGCACTTCCAATGGCGAAGATCGCACCAATTTCGCTGGTGTTCGGCGTGTGGGATTCTCGCGACACGCAGGCCAAGTTGCCACGGCTGGTTGCATCGACGATTCGCGCCTTTGATGTGAAGCAGTTGCGCCGGTCGGCACAATTTAATCCCGCGACAGAATACATGAACGAAGAGCTCCTGGAGGAAACTTCGGACAAGGCGATCAAAAAAGTTTACGCCGAGCGCGGTTTTGTCCACGTTCCTGCGACTGGCACACCCGGAGGCGTGATCGCCAGTAGCGTCCGACGCGATGCCATGCTGAGTTTGGCGGCACTGCGGCTGCTCGCTGCAAACACGGATAAAGAAAAGACTCTCGCCCTTCGGCGTTACGTCCTCGGCCTCTCGCTCGTTGCTTTCACTGCGAACGCTTCGACGTACCTGCGCAAGGCTGCAATCTTGTTCCGGATATCGACAGGCCGCGCGAGTTCACTCTGGTGAACTCCGACGGCACTCGCGAGGCGTTGACGTTGACCCACGCCGACGCGATTAAGTTCGCCCTCGCTGCCGCAAAGGACTTTGGCATTGGCGAAGATCGCGAAGTCCAATTTGACAAAGACCTCGCCAAGAAAGATGTCGCTGGCGAAGGAGACACTAAAACTACTCGCAAGGCTGCGACCAAGAAGGCCGCCAAGGCTTCAGCGATGTCCACGGCCGTTTCGCCCTCACCAGCAGGGGATGAATAATGCCTTCGTTCTTTTGCTTGAAGATTCACTTCCTCGACCCCGTGCCGACGTTCCACGGTCGAGGCGATGCCAGCGAACCCGAGTGGCCTCCGTCACCACTACGGCTCTTTCAAGCCCTCGTCGCGGCAGCTGCCGCGCGCTGGCGAGATAACCAATTCGCGGACGCCGCCCAGCCGTCACTTCAATGGCTTGAATCTCGAACGCCCAGCATCGTAGCGGCTGGGATTCAAACAGAACGTACGCTTTTTCGCATGTACGTCCCCAACAACGCGGGAGATCTCGTCACAGCTGACTGGGAACGCGGCAATATCGATTCGAGCATGGCCAAGCATCGCATTGAAAAGGACATCCGCCCGACACGACTTCTCGGCGGTGACTTTGTGCATGTGCATTATCTCTGGGAAATTCCGGATCCGTCGACCTCCGAAGTCGACGACTACCTCAATGCCCTTGGCACTGCTGCTCGCTCCATCACCCATCTCGGGTGGGGGATCGACATGGTGGCCGCGAATGCGTCTGTCATCTCCGCTGAGGACGCCGCCAAACTGCCCGGCGATCGCTGGCAGCCCGTCGACGGCCAGCTAGCCACCGGTTACCGCGTACCGATTTGCGGAACGCTCAACGCCCTCATTCATCGCCACGCAGCATTCCTCAAACGGATCTTCCGAGATGAGGGTGGCAAAGAATCCTTCAACCCCGTACCCCCGCTGACAGCGTTCCGTGTCGTCGGCTTCCGTCGTGCGACGGATCCGGTACCCCGTCCGTTTGCCGTTTTTGAACTCCGCGATGATGATGGCGACTTCTTTCAATATCCGCAGTCTCGATTCATCCACATTGCCGGGATGGTCCGTCATCTGGCAATTGAGGCGATGAAGCACTCGCCCCCGAGAGGCGTCGATTCTGATTGGGTCGAAACCTACGTTGCCGGTCATGGTCGCGCCGGTGGGAAGGAACATCGGCAGTTCTCTTACTTGCCGCTCCCCTCAATCGGCCACGCCCACACTGATCCGGGTGTGCGCCGGGTGATGATCTCCGCACCGGTTGGCGACGACCATTTACTGCGGCATTTCACCAAGCTGCTTTCCGGTCGACAACTACAGCCCACGCCTGAAACCAAACTCGATCATCCACCGATGCTTGTCAATGAACGTAACGACAACGTCGCGAAGTTCTACACGCAGCCGGCGTGCAGTTGGGCCAGTGTGACCCCCGTGATCCTCCCCGGACACAACGACCACAAGCCCATCAAGACACTTAAACTGATCGAGAAAGCCCTCGCCCAGTCCGGGATCGAACTCCCGTGTGAGTTCGAATGGAGCCGCGTTCTCACAGTTCCCCAAGTCACTCTCAGCGCATAAGTATGACCGCCACAAGCGACCGACCGGCTATATCAGACCGGATCATCTGCTGAGCCAAACCGCCGTCCACTTGAAACTTCGATTCAAAGATGATGTGAGCGTACCAGGTCCCTTGGTGATCGGTGCAGGTCGGCACTGCGGTTTTGGATTGATGGCCGGAATTGGGCAGTGACTCTTTGTGCCGCCCATGCCTTTGTGCATCCGTTCTTTGACAACCTAACAATCGAATTTAACCGCGGATTGTTTGTGACCGTTGCAACCGGCGCATCTTGTGTCGGGTGATAACCTGGAGGCGTGGGCTTTCAGGAATTCACCAAAACGGCGCGGGGTGCGGAGATGGCGAAATCACGCGATGCGGCGAAGGAGAGGTATTGGCGGGAGGCGATTCGGCGGCAGGAAGCCAGTGGCCTGGGAACGAAGCGGTTCTGTGCCCAGGAGGGGATTTCCGAACACCGGTTCTATTGGTGGCGACGAACCCTGCGTCAGCGCGGTCGGCACCGAGCCCGAGCGTCGGGGGACGGCGTGGCGGCGGACTCGGGCCGTGATCGCGGCGGCCAGGGGGATACCTCTCCTTTCCTTCCCATCGCTCTTCCCTTTACCGTCGGAGCCCCGATCGAGATCGTTCATCCGCGTGGCCATGTCGTTCGCGTTCCGGCGAGTTTCGACCCGGTCGCGTTCAAGCGGATTCTGGCCGTGCTCGACATCTCGGCGGGTTCCTCCGGGGAGGAATGACATGATCGCCATTTCCGCCCAGACCAAGCTGTACCTCGCCCGGGACGCGACCGACATGCGCAAGAGCTTTCGAGGACTGATCCTGCTGACGGAAGGGGTGCTCCGACAGGAACCGGTCTCGGGCCATCTGTTCGTGTTTCTCAATCGCCGCCAGGACTTGATGAAGATCCTGTATTGGGACGGGTCAGGTTTTTGCATTTGGTACAAGCGATTGGCGCGTGGAAGTTTTCAAAGGCCGCCGGCCGTTGCCGGGGAGGAGCGACCCGGTTTGGAATTGAGTACGGCCCAGTTGTCGCTGATGCTGGAAGGGATTGACCTGACGTCGGCACGGCAACGGCTCCGTTTTCGGCGATTTCCCACCGAATCGACGGCCAGGCGTGGCGACGGATTTTGAGCTTTCCCGCTTCAGCCGGATCGCGATAATCGGGGCCTTGCTGACCGAGCAGATCACGCATGCAAGGAGGCATGGCGATGGTCTCCACGCCCGTGGAACTCCCCGACAATCTTCCGGCTTGCCATGCCATCATCCTTCGGCAGGCGGAAGCCATTGAGCGACTCGAAGCACGAATCGAGCAACTCAACCGGGACCTGGCCAGCCTGAAACGACAATTGTTCGGCTCGCGTCGAGAACGATTCGAGCCCGGCCACGGAGAAGATGCGGCAGGTCAAGCCGCCGCGGAAGCCTCCGCGATGAATCGCGGCATGCTCGTCATGGAAGGCAGGCCGTCCGCGAGTGAGTTGCTCGCCGCAACGGCTGCGGGCCCAACGCGACGTACGTCCCAAGGCCGGCAAAAGCGAGTCCTGGACGCCTCGATTCCGCGTGAAAAGGTCCTGCATCGGCTCGACGAGCGGGACGTTCCGCCGGAATTGTGGAATAACCCTCGGGCGAAGCGTTTCTTCCGTTTCGTTCGGGAAGAAGTGGAACTGCAAGAGGCACGGGTGCGGGTGCTGGAGCACTATGAAGAAGTCATCGCCTGGGAGGATGAGGCGACCGGCCAGGGCCGCTTGGTGGCGGCGTCCGCGCCCGAGCCGCTCATCGATCGCTGCTATTTGGGAGTGGCGTTTCTGGCCTACCTGGCAGCCAGTCGTTTCGCCGATCACATTCCGTATTACCGGGAAGAGGACATTCTGGCGCGAGTCGGTTTCTCCATTCACCGCGCGACGCAGTGGCGTTGGATGCGGGGCTTGGCCGGCATCGCGCTGCCGTTGGTCGAGCTGATGCGAGAACGGACGACGCAATCCTGGGTGCAGGGCATCGATGAGACGCCATGTGACATCCTCTGCCCCGAACTCGGCCGCACGCGCAGCGCCTACCTGTACGCCCAGTACGGAGACGCCGCCCACCCTTATGTGTGCTTCGCCTTTGCCTCGCACAAGGACGAAGAGAATGTTCGTCGGATCGTGGGGAACTACAAAGGCTACCTCCAGTCGGACGCCTACATCTGCTACGAGTTGATTGCTGCCGCTTCAAAAAATCGCATCATCGCTGTGGGTTGCTGGGCTCACGCCCGTCGCAAATTCGAGCCGTTGATCGAGGCGGGACCTCATCCGCAAGCGGCCTGGATCTTGGGGGAGATTCAAAAGCTGTACGACATCGAAGATCGCGCCCGGGACATGACGGACGACGAGCGCCTGGTGTTGCGTCAGGCCGAGTCCCGGCCGATCGTAACGGGGATCAAGGCCTGGCTTGATGCGCGGGATCAAGACGAGTTGCCCAAATCGCCGCTTCGCGCCGGGATCAACTACCTCCGCAATCGCTGGGAAGCCTTCGAGCGATTTCTGGAAGACGGCCGAATCCCGATCGACAACAATCGGACCGAAGCCATGATCAAAGGTCCGGTCATGGGCAAAAAGGCCTGGCTGTTTTTCGGCAACGAACACGCCGGCGAGACGGCGGCCGTCTTCTATACGCTGACGATGACCTGCAAGCGGCACAACATCGACGTGCAGGCGTACTTGCTGGATGTCTTCCGCCGGATCCGCACCGCGACGCCGGCCGAACTGGAATCGCTTCTGCCCGATCGCTGGATCCAAAACCATCCGGAAGCCCGCGTCAGGCAGCGTGTCCAAGAATCGCATGCCGCTGCCGCCCGAAAACGCCAGCGACGCGCCCGGCGACGGTCCGCCGTCCCCAGCGGCTAATCGCCCCCCGAGTTCTACCAACCCCACTCGACCGGACTCCCGCTCCCTATCACGTCGCGCTCGATTTGCCTCGTGAGGATGGCCGCGCCTGGCTACCGCCAACCCGCGCTCGTTGCAGCGGTCACGCATCTTCTCCGTGGCCGGGCTCGAATCGTTCTCGACGCGAGCCGAACAATTGTCGTTTCAGGCTGGCCAGGTCCCGGTTGAGTTGCTCGATTCGTGCTTCGAGTCGCTCAATGGCTTCCGCCTGCCGAAGGATGATGGCATGGCAAGCCGGAAGATTGTCGGGGAGTTCCACGGGCGTGGAGACCATCGCCATGCCTCCTTGCATGCGTGATCTGCTCGGTCAGCAAGGCCCCGATTATCGCGATCCGGCTGAAGCGGGAAAGCTCAAAATCCGTCGCCACGCCTGGCCGTCGATTCGGTGGGAAATCGCCGAAAACGGAGCCGTTGCCGTGCCGACGTCAGGTCAATCCCTTCCAGCATCAGCGACAACTGGGCCGTACTCAATTCCAAACCGGGTCGCTCCTCCCCGGCAACGGCCGGCGGCCTTTGAAAACTTCCACGCGCCAATCGCTTGTACCAAATGCAAAAACCTGACCCGTCCCAATACAGGATCTTCATCAAGTCCTGGCGGCGATTGAGAAACACGAACAGATGGCCCGAGACCGGTTCCTGTCGGAGCACCCCTTCCGTCAGCAGGATCAGTCCTCGAAAGCTCTTGCGCATGTCGGTCGCGTCCCGGGCGAGGTACAGCTTGGTCTGGGCGGAAATGGCGATCATGTCATTCCTCCCCGGAGGAACCCGCCGAGATGTCGAGCACGGCCAGAATCCGCTTGAACGCGACCGGGTCGAAACTCGCCGGAACGCGAACGACATGGCCACGCGGATGAACGATCTCGATCGGGGCTCCGACGGTAAAGGGAAGAGCGATGGGAAGGAAAGGAGAGGTATCCCCCTGGCCGCCGCGATCACGGCCCGAGTCCGCCGCCACGCCGTCCCCCGACGCTCGGGCTCGGTGCCGACCGCGCTGACGCAGGGTTCGTCGCCACCAATAGAACCGGTGTTCGGAAATCCCCTCCTGGGCACAGAACCGCTTCGTTCCCAGGCCACTGGCTTCCTGCCGCCGAATCGCCTCCCGCCAATACCTCTCCTTCGCCGCATCGCGTGATTTCGCCATCTCCGCACCCCGCGCCGTTTTGGTGAATTCCTGAAAGCCCACGCCTCCAGGTTATCACCCGACACAAGATGCGCCGGTTGCAACGGTCACGATTGTTTGACGGCGGGCTTGGCTGCCCGCGTCTGCGGCATCGGGGGACGCCTTGTATCCTCCCGGTGCCGTGCGCGGGCGGGTCGACGGGCTGGAAGGAGGAAGGCGGAAGGATGAAGGATGAATTAACCAGTGCCGCCTTGGAAAAAGAAGGAAGGAAAGCCGGAGGGACGAGGGGCGCGGGCAAGAGCGCCGAGTGCGGCAGACATTCGTGGCCGCTGAATAGCCCGATCTGCCGAGGCTGCAAAGAAGTTCTTGCTTTTATGAGGTCCGGCGCGCTTATAATGGCCGCTGCCATTCCTTCTGATGGAGACGTTTTCGCGACACGGATGGTCTGAACCACGACTGATCCTGCACGCCCATAACGACTGGCGACGTAACGCGAGTCGCCCTCAACGCCTTCCAATGAGACGGGAAAGAGTGAGCTGACGGGTCGCCGCAGGCACAAAGCGGCATTGCCGCGGGTTCAACCATGCGGAACACCTTTCTGGTCTGCTACGACATCCGCGACGACAAACGGCTCCGGCACGTCTTCAAAACGATGCGCGACTTCGGAGACCATCTTCAATTCTCGGTCTTCGAGTGCCAATTCACGCCGGTTGATCTGGCACGCTGTCGGCACGTCCTCGGCGAGCTGATCCACCACGACGAGGACCAAGTCCTCTTCGTCGATCTGGGGCCGACGGAAGGCCGCGGCGACCGCGTGATCACGGCCCTCGGCCAGCCCTACTCGCCGATCGATGCACCCTGCGTTGTGGTGTGACTACTCGTGCCGAATCGGTTGCAAACAGCCGACGGGTTCAACCGTGGTCCCCGCAGCCGGCGGGATAAACTCGCCCTCTCGTCAATCACCAGTCACCACTGGCAATTTAAAATGAGCACCGTCCCCGCCAGCCCCGTTGCTGTCCAGCCCGACTATCTCCCCGCACGGATGCTCAACGAGTTCGTCTACTGCCCGCGTCTTTTTTATTACGAGTGGGTCGAGGGGGTTTTCGTCCACAACCGGGAAACGGTCGAAGGATCGTTGCGGCACCAGAACCTCGATCGCAAGGAGGATGAGCTTCCCGATCCCGAGGCGATTGCCGATGGCCGGGTGATCCATTCTCGTTCGATCACCCTGGCCAGTGAAACGCACCGCCTGATCGCCAAGCTCGACCTCGTCGAGTCGGAGAACGGGCGGGTCAGCCCCGTCGATTACAAGCGCGGCGCCCCCCGCGAGAACAGCGCCTCCGGAGACATCGAGGCCTGGGACGCGGACCGCGTGCAGCTTGGCGCTCAGGCGCTCGATCCTCCGCGAGAACGGCTACTCTTGCGATGAGGGCGTGATCTACTATGTGACGACCAAGCAACGAGTCCGCGTGCCGATCGACGACTGCGCTCGTCGAGGAAACGCTCAATGCGCTGCGGCACGCGTGCGAGGCGGCCGCGTCGGACCGGATTCCGCCGCCCCTGGTCGACAGTCCCAAGTGCCCTCGGTGCTCGCTCGTCACCATCTGCCTGCCGGACGAAACGCATCTGTGCGAAACGGAACTGGCCGACGCTCCGGGCCCAGCCCCAGAAAACGAGCGCCCGCCGTGCGGCGTCTGGTCCCTGCCCGTGACGACCTGCGGCCGCTGTACCTGAACAGCCAAGGGATTTCGGTCGGCAAGTCGGGCAACGTCCTGCAAATCCGCGAGAAAGGAAAGGTGATCCAGGAAGTCCGCATCAACGAGCTGTCGCAGTTGAACCTGCTCGGCAATGTCCAACTCTCAACGCAAGCCCTGCACGCGCTGTGTGAGAGTGAAATTTCGGTCAGTTACTTCTCGCACGGCGGCTGGTTTTACGGAATGACGCACGGCCTGGGCCTGAAAAACGTCTTCATGCGTCGCGAGCAGTTTCGCATGGCAGATGCTTCCGACTTCTGCCTGCGTTTGGCACGAGCGCTGGTCGCCGGCAAGATTCGCAATCAGCGGACGATGCTGCAACGCAACCACGTCGAGCCGCCCGGGCGGTCGCTGGCCCTGATGAAATGCTACATCGAAGACGCCGAGCGGACCGAGTCGCTCGAGTCGCTGTTGGGGATCGAGGGGAATGCCGCCCGCATTTATTTCGAGAATTTCGCCGGCATGATCAAAGTGGGCGGGACTCTGCCTTTCCAGACGCGGTGCGGAACGAACGCCAGCTCGGCGGAGAACGACCCATCTGCCGGAAACGCCGAAGATCACCCGCCCGTGGCGGCCGACCGGCGCCGCAAGGCGCGGCAGCGACGTCAACCGGCCAGAGTCCATTCGAGTTTCGGTTTGACTTTGCGGGACGCAACCGTCGACCGCCGCGCGATCCGGTCAATGCGCTCCTGTCGCTGGCGTATAGCGTCCTTGCCAAGGATCTGACGATCGTCTGCCAGGCCGTGGGCTTGACCCGTTCCTGGGCTTCTTTCATCAGCTTCGCTTCGGTCGGCCTTCGTTGGCGCTCGATCTGATGGAGCCATTGCGCCCGCTGATTGCCGACTCGGCTGTGCTCTCGGCGATCAACACGCGGATGGTGACCGAGCGTGATTTTCTCCGCATCGGCCCCTCAGTGGCCCTGACGGCCGATGGCCGCAAGGCGTTTTTTCGGGCATACGAACAAAGGATGGATACCCTGGTGACGCACCCGATGTTTGGCTATCGTGTGAACTATCGCCGGATTCTGGAAATCCAGACGCGGCTGTTGGCCCGCTTTCTTACCGAGGAGATTCAAGAGTATCCTGTATTCGTGACGCGTTAATTTTTTTCGTTCATCGAGCCGCGAGCGGCGAGGTGAACGCCGAAACCGGCCGTTCGCTCGCAGCGCGTAACCAACAAAAGAGGAATGCTTTGAAGCATGTGTCAGTACCAAGGTGGCGAGATTCACCTCTCCCGAAATTGACCGCTCGCATCTCCGCCTCGGAACGGCGGCACCATTGGGAGTTGCGAGGACGGCGACTCCGCGGCTGAGAAGCCGCGGCCCCATTGAAGCCAAGCTCAAGGCGGCCGCCAGCGGCTTCGGCAGCACGACTCCGCGGCTGAGAAGCCGCGGCCCCATTGAAGCGACAAGGCTGGCGACGCAAATGTTTCGGCACAATGGGACTCCGCGGCTGAGAAGCCGCGGCCCCATTGAAGCTTGAAATCGGGGACGGTGATGCCCGGGAGCTTGCGGCGACTCCGCGGCTGAGAAGCCGCGGCCCCATTGAAGCGCGGACTCAACGACGCGACTGCCCTCCTCCGTCTTGCGACTCCGCGGCTGAGAAGCCGCGGCCCCATTGAAGCGCCATGAACAGGTCGGTGCTGTGGCCCATGCCGGAGAGACTCCGCGGCTGAGAAGCCGCGGCCCCATTGAAGCGTTCAGCCCCTGCGTGGCGTCGCGAACCGTGTTGTTGACTCCGCGGCTGAGAAGCCGCGGCCCCATTGAAGCCTCGATCTGTTCAGCAAGGCCCAGCTCGGCAACCTGGCGACTCCGCGGCTGAGAAGCCGCGGCCCCATTGAAGCCGACAGACGCGCAGCCCCCAGCGCGTCGTCAGCGTGACTCCGCGGCTGAGAAGCCGCGGCCCCATTGAAGCTTGCCGGTGTCGCCGCACGCCAGGCACCGAGGTTCGGACTCCGCGGCTGAGAAGCCGCGGCCCCATTGAAGCCAGGCCACGTTGCCGCTGTTTCCGGCCTGGAACGCCAGACTCCGCGGCTGAGAAGCCGCGGCCCCATTGAAGCGCGGCAAAATGCTCCATCTCGGCCGCGGTGAGCGTGACTCCGCGGCTGAGAAGCCGCGGCCCCATTGAAGCTGGGCACGCAGCAACAGGCAAAGTCCGTCAAGCACGCGACTCCGCGGCTGAGAAGCCGCGGCCCCATTGAAGCCTCAACGCCGTGGGCGGCGTGCTCAAGGATTGCCTCGACTCCGCGGCTGAGAAGCCGCGGCCCCATTGAAGCCTGCAGACGCTGGGTGGCTCGAACAATCCGCAGTGGGACTCCGCGGCTGAGAAGCCGCGGCCCCATTGAAGCGAGGACTGTGACCGCAACGGAGTTGTGACGCGGTCGGACTCCGCGGCTGAGAAGCCGCGGCCCCATTGAAGCAAACGAGGTCCGGAGTATTCTGTACCGAAAATTAGCCGACTCCGCGGCTGAGAAGCCGCGGCCCCATTGAAGCGATAATGGCGTCGTGGACCTTCCCCATCGTCGATTCGACTCCGCGGCTGAGAAGCCGCGGCCCCATTGAAGCTCGTACAAGGTCGGCACGATTTTCGAAGACTCGCCACGACTCCGCGGCTGAGAAGCCGCGGCCCCATTGAAGCGATATGCCGCACCTGGCCGTCAATTTCAGGATGAAGACTCCGCGGCTGAGAAGCCGCGGCCCCATTGAAGCCGAGATTTTTTATCGCGGGCCGGACCGGGCCAGCAAAGACTCCGCGGCTGAGAAGCCGCGGCCCCATTGAAGCATGCCCCACATCAACCGGATTTGCTCCATGGCGTCGGGACTCCGCGGCTGAGAAGCCGCGGCCCCATTGAAGCGAAGCGGTTGTCGGTCGTGAGCGTGAAGGACGAGGTGGACTCCGCGGCTGAGAAGCCGCGGCCCCATTGAAGCTCGACGGAGCTGCACGGCGGCCGGAAGATCCACTCCGACTCCGCGGCTGAGAAGCCGCGGCCCCATTGAAGCCAGAACGCCAGGGGGCGGTCCTGACCGCCCGGTGCCTGACTCCGCGGCTGAGAAGCCGCGGCCCCATTGAAGCTGGACGGGGCTATGCAATTCCAGAGCGTGCAACAAGGACTCCGCGGCTGAGAAGCCGCGGCCCCATTGAAGCCTGAAAAGCACGCTCGACCTTGAATGGCAAAGGCTCGACTCCGCGGCTGAGAAGCCGCGGCCCCATTGAAGCAACGTGCCGTCTGGCACGGCCCCCGTGGTGGGCGCGACTCCGCGGCTGAGAAGCCGCGGCCCCATTGAAGCTATTCGCCGGATGTCGCGGCGCGAACCCTAAAGGTCGACTCCGCGGCTGAGAAGCCGCGGCCCCATTGAAGCTGCGAGAGCGCGTTTAAGAGCGACCCATACTGACTGGACTCCGCGGCTGAGAAGCCGCGGCCCCATTGAAGCCAGCAGAATCCGGCGCTGCGGCTGTTGGGCGTGACGGACTCCGCGGCTGAGAAGCCGCGGCCCCATTGAAGCCGCCAAGGCGCGTTGAGGGTTTGTACGCTGGCGACGAGACTCCGCGGCTGAGAAGCCGCGGCCCCATTGAAGCACGGAAACGAGAGCGTGATGCGGAGTCGCGCCGCGACTCCGCGGCTGAGAAGCCGCGGCCCCATTGAAGCCTTCCTTCCGGTCACCGGTTCCCGATGGGCAAGCGGGACTCCGCGGCTGAGAAGCCGCGGCCCCATTGAAGCCAGTTCCTGCATTTTCTCGTCGACTCGTTCTTGACGCGACTCCGCGGCTGAGAAGCCGCGGCCCCATTGAAGCTTCAAGACGGGCGGTGCCTCGGCCAATCCGAGCTTCTGACTCCGCGGCTGAGAAGCCGCGGCCCCATTGAAGCTTGGGAGTCAGCGGGCTCCTCCACCAGGGAGCGCCCGGACTCCGCGGCTGAGAAGCCGCGGCCCCATTGAAGCTCATTGCAAAACATGGCCTTCGATAAAATCCCAATCGACTCCGCGGCTGAGAAGCCGCGGCCCCATTGAAGCCTCGCGCACGTGGTCAACGCTGGCGTCGATCATGGCTGACTCCGCGGCTGAGAAGCCGCGGCCCCATTGAAGCCCGGAGGATTGCCCCGCTGACCAGACAATCGTCGCGGTTGACTCCGCGGCTGAGAAGCCGCGGCCCCATTGAAGCGTGCTGGTCATCATCGTCTTGTCTCCCGTGTTTTCTCGACTCCGCGGCTGAGAAGCCGCGGCCCCATTGAAGCAACAGAAAATCTGGAACGTCAAGGCGTGGCTTGGCTGGACTCCGCGGCTGAGAAGCCGCGGCCCCATTGAAGCGCCGCCAACAGCAGGGCGTAGCCCTGCACCCGGTGCCGACTCCGCGGCTGAGAAGCCGCGGCCCCATTGAAGCCAGGAGAAGGTCTCCGAGGGGAAGCTGAGCGAGACGGACTCCGCGGCTGAGAAGCCGCGGCCCCATTGAAGCGATCCAGTTCGGCGCCCTCGCCCTCGTGCTGGTTTCGACTCCGCGGCTGAGAAGCCGCGGCCCCATTGAAGCCTGATCGATCCGTCTCGCTGTCAAAGTCATCGCCTTGACTCCGCGGCTGAGAAGCCGCGGCCCCATTGAAGCGTGGTAGAGATGCAGACCGAACAGCACGAGAGCCAGGACTCCGCGGCTGAGAAGCCGCGGCCCCATTGAAGCTGCTGGAAACATCGAATGCCGCGGCACCCGGCGACAAGACTCCGCGGCTGAGAAGCCGCGGCCCCATTGAAGCCTGTCGTGGGCCCGGTTTGTGGTTTTGAACTGCTTGCGACTCCGCGGCTGAGAAGCCGCGGCCCCATTGAAGCGATCGCTATCTGCACGAAGGTGGGCTGAAGCTCGTTCGACTCCGCGGCTGAGAAGCCGCGGCCCCATTGAAGCGATTGCTTCAGGCAGCATTGGTGCCAACGCCATCGCGACTCCGCGGCTGAGAAGCCGCGGCCCCATTGAAGCAGGTTGTCCGCCGCGGCGTTAGCAGCTGGCTCGCCCCGACTCCGCGGCTGAGAAGCCGCGGCCCCATTGAAGCTCGACAACCGGTCACCCTCCACCAACACCTGGTCGGCCGACTCCGCGGCTGAGAAGCCGCGGCCCCATTGAAGCGTCTACAGTTGCCCACGCACACCACCGACGCTGCCAGGACTCCGCGGCTGAGAAGCCGCGGCCCCATTGAAGCGATGCAAACAGCCACGCATCGCCCGGAGCCAGTCCTGACTCCGCGGCTGAGAAGCCGCGGCCCCATTGAAGCGCGACATTATTGGCGACGGCACCACCTACGACATAATCGACTCCGCGGCTGAGAAGCCGCGGCCCCATTGAAGCCAGCAGTTCAAGTGCGAAGTCTCGCTGGCCCACATGACTCCGCGGCTGAGAAGCCGCGGCCCCATTGAAGCGATCACATCCGCCAGCATCAACGAGCCGTTCTGGCCGGACTCCGCGGCTGAGAAGCCGCGGCCCCATTGAAGCCTTGTTGCCGAGCTCGACCAGGCCCCAGACCGTTTGGACTCCGCGGCTGAGAAGCCGCGGCCCCATTGAAGCTTCCAGCGGCCCGTATAGCTGCCCAGGCCGTCGCCGCGACTCCGCGGCTGAGAAGCCGCGGCCCCATTGAAGCAACACGAACGTCTACGACGTGACGGGCGCGATCGAAATGACTCCGCGGCTGAGAAGCCGCGGCCCCATTGAAGCGATGCGCCCGCCGGCTTCGACGCACCCACCGGCTTCGGACTCCGCGGCTGAGAAGCCGCGGCCCCATTGAAGCGGATCGGATCCAGTCGCCGATGTGCGTGACGCTACCGACTCCGCGGCTGAGAAGCCGCGGCCCCATTGAAGCCGACATGTAGTGCTGCTGCGACGCCAGCGACTCCGGGACTCCGCGGCTGAGAAGCCGCGGCCCCATTGAAGCGACGCGTCGGGGCGACACGGACGGCAGGAATTCACGCGACTCCGCGGCTGAGAAGCCGCGGCCCCATTGAAGCTCGGCCAGCCAGCGCGGGATCACGATCTCGCCGCCCTCGACTCCGCGGCTGAGAAGCCGCGGCCCCATTGAAGCAAGGCTGAAAGTGCCGGGAAGACCTTGGCAGAAGTGGAGACTCCGCGGCTGAGAAGCCGCGGCCCCATTGAAGCGACCGACGCGATCGCCACTAAGGCGGCCGAGCTTTGACTCCGCGGCTGAGAAGCCGCGGCCCCATTGAAGCTGGACGGTGTACGGCGAGGCCTTCGCCGATTGCCCGGACTCCGCGGCTGAGAAGCCGCGGCCCCATTGAAGCATATCGGGATCACCTCCGGATTGGGCGCGGGCTCGGGGACTCCGCGGCTGAGAAGCCGCGGCCCCATTGAAGCGAGGAATCGCAGGTCCTGTTCACGAACGCCCTCAAGGCGACTCCGCGGCTGAGAAGCCGCGGCCCCATTGAAGCGTAACTTGCGACGACTTGGGAAGCGGCAGTTCAGGCGGACTCCGCGGCTGAGAAGCCGCGGCCCCATTGAAGCGCGGCATCCTTGCCGCACTGGTGCCAACTTCCGCGGCGACTCCGCGGCTGAGAAGCCGCGGCCCCATTGAAGCTCCGCCAGAGTGGTTGAACTACGCGGAAACGGTTGCGACTCCGCGGCTGAGAAGCCGCGGCCCCATTGAAGCCCAAGACTGACGGTAGAAAATGTCGGGAGTCGCCACAAGACTCCGCGGCTGAGAAGCCGCGGCCCCATTGAAGCGATTAACAAGACACAATAGCTAACCGATGCCTTTGCCGACTCCGCGGCTGAGAAGCCGCGGCCCCATTGAAGCGGACCGGGGTTGACTAGCTGTTGCGGAACCTACACGCGACTCCGCGGCTGAGAAGCCGCGGCCCCATTGAAGCGAGGAACAAAGCCGGCGGAATCAAGTTCTCCGCTCCGACTCCGCGGCTGAGAAGCCGCGGCCCCATTGAAGCTGGTGGATGATGTGGGAATGGGACGCTGACCGCCGGATTCCGCGGCTCCAAAGCCGCGGCCCCATTGAAGCCGGCGTAAAACTTCCGGTCTTTTTTGCAATTTCCTTTAGATTCCAGGGCGGATCGGCCGCGCTTTGTTTTGAGAACCGGAAGATAGGGGGCTTGAACCCCTGGATGCGGCGGCTGATCAGCAGCCGTATCATCGAAGAGCAAATGTTCCCATCGAAAACACCCGCTCGCTCTGCGTCCGGCGGGAGCGCGGATTGACAATTCTCCAGAATGCGGGAACAGGTCCGCCCGCTGCCGGTCTCCGCACTCGGACTTGGATGGATTCAATTTGGAAAATGAAAGCGATGCGACCCAGAAGATGCCGCCCTAGACTGCGCACCACCAGGCGGGAATTCACATGGACGGGCCCGCCGCGTGAATATGATGTGAATACCCCCTGTCACGATGGCTTGCAGATCGTCCCACTCTTCGTGTTCGTCGGGACGACGCACTGCAAGCTCGTGGCGCAGGCGATGCCTCGATCAACGCAAAATACGGGTTCCCTATCCAGGCGGCAGCCGGACCGTCCGCAGGTTCCAGCCGGCGCGCCCCCATGGATTACTCCAGAACTTTTGCAGGCCACGATCGAAACCTGGCAGCCGCACTACGAAAAGCCGTTGACGTCCGAGGACGGGCTGGAAATACTGCTGAACGTCGATCACCTTCTGGCCGTTCTCGAGGACTCCGGCAATGACCAAAAAGACGTACGTCGCTCTGGCCCGCGTCTCCAGCCGTGAGCAGGAACGCGAGGGTTTCAGCCTTGAGGTTCAGGAAGAGGCCCTCGACCGCTATGCGAAGCAGCACGGCGGAACGATCGTCAAGCTGTTCCGGATCGCAGAGACGGCCACCAAGCCGGATGAACGACGGACTTTCAGGGAATTTCTGACGTACGCGAAGAAGAATGCCCGCGAGTTGACCGGCCTTCTCTTCATGAAGGTGGATCGGGCCGCCCGCAATTTGTTCGACTATGTGGAGCTGGAGCGACTCGAATCCGAATGCGGTCTGGAAGTCGTCTACGTCACGCAGCCCACGGAAAACACTCCCGCCGGACGGATGCTGCGGCGCACGTTGGCCAACATGGCCAGCTTCTACACCGAGCAGCAGTCCGTCGATGTTCGTGGTGGCCTGGAACGGCGGGTTCAGACGGGGCTCTTCCCGAACAAGGCACTTTATGGCTATCGGAATGTACGCATCGAGGGCCGCAGTGTCGTGCAAATTGACTCGGACGATTCCCTGAAGGTTCGCCGTATCCATGAGCTGTACGCCTATGAGGGTCACACGCTCGATTCGCTGATCGACGCCCTACGCACGGAAGAGATCGATTACACCGCGGCGTGCCCCGCATTCACGCGCAGCAAGGTACACGCAATCCTGCGCGACCGGTCTTACCTCGGAGAGGTGCGATTTCGGGGTCAGTGGTATCTGGGTACTCACGAACCGATTATTGATCGTCCGACTTGGGACCGAAATCAGGTCCTTCTGGGCGAGAAGGTCTATCGGACTCACGAATTTACGTACGCATGCGAGCTGATCAAATGCGGTCATTGCGGCCGGCCGATTACAGGGGAGCGAAAGACGAAGCGGACCGCGAAGGGTCCGCGTGATTACGTGTACTACCGCTGTGCCGACTACAATGCCGACGGCCATCCACGGATTCGCGTCCGCGAGGAGGATCTTGATCGTCAGGTGCTGGCTCTCTTTGATCGCATTCGGATCAAAGAAGACAAAGTCCGCGACTGGTTCTTGCAGGTGTTGCGTGCCCGCGTGCGTCAAGGGCAGCAGGTGAACCGGGACCATATCGCCGATCTGAATCGCCAGCTCACGTCCCTGCGCCAGCAGCAGGATCGCTTGCTCAACTTGAGGCTACTCGAAGAGATCAACGAATCGACGTTTGCGGCCAAGGGGACAGAGCTGCGCGACCGAATCGCCCGACTGAGCTTGGAGATCGAAGCCTGCGATCGCGGCCGGTCTGAGCAGAGTGCTGAGGCAGAAAAAGTATTTGAACTTTCGCAAACCCTGACTGAGAAGTGGATTAGCGCCGATGTCGCAGCAAAACGGCAATTGCTCGAAATTGTCTGTTTGAACTTTGCTCTCGATGGCGCAACTCTAATTGCCGCATTAAGAAAGCCGTTCGATGTTCTCGCCGACGGGCTTTCTGTCTCGTACAGTCGGGACGACAGGATTTGAACCTGCGACCTCTTGCACCCCAAGCAGACTGGGAACTCCGCCAAAAAGCTCGAAAGCACTTCGTTACAAGTAGTTTACGCAACAGCAAAACTTTTGCAATCGGGCGCAAACAATCGCGAATAGTCGCAGGGAATTGCGGTATTCCGGAACGACTCCGGTAATTACCGGCAGCCGACGATGCCGGTCTCTCTCAGGTCGAGGCGACTTCGTCGACGCTGTGGCTTAGATGGCACTCGACACTCGATCGCATTCATAGCGGACGACTGCCCAGTCCTTCGAGCTTAAAAGGACGGGATTTTGGGGCAGATCAACATGATGATGGATCAGTAGCAATCGCTGCCGATCAAGGCCGGTTGACCGCGCTTCGTGCGGGAACAACCGGCCTTTTTTCTGCGCCGCTTCTCCCGAGAGCATCGTAATTGATCGGCCTTCGGGACGCGCGGCGCTGGCGCGCCGTTGAGACTGCGCGTGACGCTTGCTTAAAGCCCCGGCGCGTGCCGGGGCGGTTTTGTTCCATTGAACAGGACCGCCCCGGACGAGGGCGGTCCTTCTTTTTGAGGGGTTGCCCAAATGATCGCATTTGCAAAGAACCCAAAACGCAAAGTTCGCTCTCGCCGGTGGAACGACAGGTTCCTCGAGCTGCTGCCGGCCATCCAGGAGCAGGCCGAATATGCGTTTCGCCAAGTACCCGTTGAAGCCCGCGAAGAGCTTGTGGCGGAAACAATCGCGACTGCCTACAGCCTCTTCCTGACTCTGTGCCGCCAGGGCAGGGGTGCCCTCGCCTACGCCACACCGCTTACGAAATTCGCCATCCGCCACGTCCGCGAGGGCCGGCGCTTGGGCTCCCGCTGCAACTCGCTGGACATCACGTCACCTTGCACGTGCGCAAGGAAGCGGATCAGGATCGAGCGGCTCGATCGGTTCAACGGGCGTCGTGGTGAATGGCGCGACGTGCTGGTCGAGGACCGCACGGCAGGCCCCGCGGAAATCGCGATGACACGACTCGATTTTTCCAGTTGGCTGTCAACGTTGTCGAACCGGGACCGGCGGCTCGTCGAAAAACTGGTTCTCGGTGAGACCACGGGCCGCGTGGCCCGCACGTTCCGGATTTCGGCAGCCAGGGTGAGCCAGCTCCGCCGCGAGCTGTGCGCGAACTGGCACCGGTTCGTGGGCGAGCTGGCCGATGCGGCTCCGCTATCGATCGCGACGGCTTGATGTCGGCCACTCCGTCCTGTTGATCGACGAGTTGACTCGAGGCCTCCCCAGGCGGTTTAGCCGGGGAGGCCCGAGGAAAGTGAATTTGTCGATTGGCACGAAAAGTCAGTTGGAGGACCGGGGCCTGCCAATCCTCTTGAAGGAGACGCGCCTTGAAAAGTCCGAGCATCGAGGTTTCAGCTCTCGTCGTGTCGGCCATCATCACGCTTGTGTCCGGAGAATGGTGGCACTGGCTGCCGGTGATTGCGGCCATCGTTGTGTTCCACATCCTGTGGCGCGTGTGAGAGGTGTTTATCTTTGGTTACGGGCGTACCGCTCTGATCGCGTTTCTCGGACCGACATTCGCTCTGGTCGAGCGGGAGACCGCGGGGGCCGGTCCCGGCAGCGTGTTCGCGCGGGTCAGATGGGCCAGCGTCGAGGCCGGCTCATTGGCCCGGGCCTGACGGCCGGCGGTCTCGTGCGTGGCCTTGCTGTCGACTCCGCAGCCGCACTGCGAGGACTTTCCGATCTTGGAGGAGAATCCCGACACGATTGGCCGGTTCATGGCGAGCGACTTAGCTATCAGGGACCTGAGCGCCGGGCCGTCCTGCGGGGCGGCCGGGCGCGTCTTTATCTTTTAGCATTTGGAAGGCCAGATCTCGGTTTCATTCCTGCGTTGAGCGACTGTCTGGCGAGCCTGAAACTCGAACCCTGGTTGGGTGGGGCGCTGGCGCGGGCCGAACGACCGTCTGCCGCGGTCGCCCCCAACAGCTCAGCGACGATTTGATGTCGCTAATCAGGGTCGGCCCGTCCGCTTCCCGCTTGACTTGCCACGTGCCAGTTTAGCACGTCGGCAAGTTCGAGCGGTGAGTGGACGAACCATGTGTTGGTCGCGGATGCCTTTCCCTTTTTTTAGCTCGTAGAGAAACTGTCACACTTCGTTGCGAAGCGTGCCGTATCAACTCTGCGGACAAGCTCACGGCTCCGCGAGGGGTAGCAGAGGGCCGAGAAACTCCCGGTAGTGCTCCCAGCGACCGATCGATGCCGCGTAAAGCGGCCGCCGCACTTGCCAGCGGCTTGCCGTGTCGACGCGCCGCGTATTCTCATGAAAACGCAGGCAATTGTCCTCGAACTCCAGGCCGCAAGAATCGCATAACCTGCGAATCGTCTCCTCTGGACGGCGGATTAGCTCTTCGTACGACACGTCGAGCACCATCGACGGGGGAAGCACGGTTTGCCAGTGAGCCATGATTTGCAGATAGAGCCGGTAGACGGCGGCCAGGTCGTCCAGAGAAGTGGCGTAGCTCAGCCGGACGAAGTTTTGCATGTAGCACGACAGGCACGTGTCGATCGGGTGCCGCGTGCAATGGATGATCCGTGCCTTGGGGAATAGGATCGCGACCAATCCGAGATCCCAAAAATCCTCGGGCATCTTGGTGACGACCCGTCCGCCGGGACCCGCTAAATTCTCAAACTCCCGCGTGATCGGCTCGGCAAGCGCCCGCACGGCTTCCCCCGAGAGCTCCTCCAGGCACCACGGATACGCGCGCCGGCTCGACAAAAAAGAGGGCATTCGCTGGGCGGCACGAAAGAGCTCGCCCCCTTCGCCGATGCCGACCACCCGCGAATGCGAGCTCAAGATCTGTTCCACGAGCGACGTACCGGAGCGGGGCATGCCCACGACGAAAATGGGCGCGATCGTGCGCTCCCCGTACCGCGAAAACTGCTCGATCCGATCGCGGCCATAGAGCGCGACCCGCGCCTCGGCGCCCCGCCCTACCGCGTTGAGGTCCGTGCGCTGGGTGACGCAGGCCCGTAAGTCGTTTGCCTGCCGGAAATGTCGAAAAGCTGCCGCCCATTCATGGCTGCGATCGCAGAGATGCCCCAGCGCGTAATGCAAAAACCGCTTGTCGAACCGATCGACCTCGGCCGACTCGATCAGCCCCGCAATCCGGCCGGCAATCGGGTCGTGCGCATCCAGCTCGGGCTGAGCCTGCACCCAATACAAGTGCGCAAGCGCATGATGCGGTCTCATCTCCATCACCTGCCGGTAAACCGCCAGCTCCTTCGCCGGCTTGCCGCAGTGACCCAGGCAGGTGCCGACCTGCAACAGGAGTTCCGCGCGGTTTGCCAAGCTATTGGCCAGTTCGGCCGCACGGCGGAAGCAAAGAGTGGCCGACTCGAGCGCCTGGGCCCGCTCACGGCCGCGTTCTTCCAGGTGGATCAGCCCGTCAAATTTCCAGACGACCCACGATTCCGGAAACCGCTCGCGAGCCGCCTCGATGGTCGCCCGCGCCCCGGCCCGATCGCCGACCCGCAACTGCAAGCCGGCCACATGGCACGCCGCCCCCGCCGACCGCGGCTCTTTGAGCTTCGCTCGCCGCAGCACTTCCACGGCCCGCCCAAACTTGTCGCCTTCCATCGGTGCCTTCAGTTGCCGAAACGAGGTCATCACCAGGGCGGTGTCGGCCGCCAGGCCGGCCGGCGGCCGAGCCGGTTGGGTATTTTTCTGGTTTTTCTGCGGCGTAAAAAAGGGGGGCCCTCACCACAGAAAAATCGGATCGCCACAGAAAAATCGCCCTCGGACCAGTGTCCCGCGACGGAGGCCGGAATGCCAGAGGGGCCCGCGCAAGTCGCCAGCGCGCAAAGCGAGTCGGCCAAACGAGTTGCTGCTTTTTTAGCAGATTGATCTTGAACGACTGCGCCACACCTCGGTAAAATGGGGCCAGTGCGACGACCGTCCTTTGATTCAACAGGTTTCACTTTCCCGCCTGAAATTCGCTTCTCCTCATTCGTGCCTGCCTCAATCACACGCGGTTCCCACCGAGCGCCGGCAGACCGTTCCCATAGAGTTCCGTCGCGTCGAGCGGATTTCGACGCCTCTCCACGCGCCCGGATGCGCCAACCCCGCGACCGGATTCCCAGCCATGATTGAGCTCGTGGCCCTCGTGTGGTCTTTGCTGCGCGCGTTTACCAGAGAATCCGCCGACCTGGCCGCCGAGATTCTGCCTCTGCGGCAGCAATTGGCCATCGTCGTCAACGAAGCTCATCTCAAACGCGTTCTCTCTTCGTACTTCGCTTACTACCACGGGTCGCGGGCCCACATGGGCCTTGACGGCAACTCGCCGGAACCGCGAGAGGTGGAACCGCCGCAGCTCGGTCCGGTCGTCGCAATTCCCCACGTGGGCGGCTTGCATCACCACTACACCCGCCAAGCGGCGTGACGTTCTTCAACTCGTTCTTGCCTGTGCCAGGTCTTCGACCCCGCGTCCGTTGCGCGAGTATGACCAACAACGCCCCTGTTCGCTCTTCGATCCGCCTGGCGAGTATCGATTTCTCCCTCAAAATGCTCGACCGATATCCTCACGAGTTGCTTCATTGCCTCCGTCATGCTCCCGGATGGAATTTTCGGGAGGGACAAGTGGGTGAGATTTGTTTTCACACCGCCTCTCTGGCATGTGAGGCCTTTTCTGTCCATAGCAAGTCGACGCAAGGAGTTATAGAAGTTCAAGTGCCATTCACTCCAGTCCCCTTTAATTCCCCCAGATATCGATTTGATCGATCGCGGCTAAGAGCCTATCCGAGAACCGATTGGGCAAGATTGGGAAACCCTGGAAAATGGGCTTTGTTGAGCTGGGCGACATCGGTTTTCGGATAGGCTTTAAATAGATCACGTGCCTAACGATCTCCAATTCGACTTTCTCCCCCTTGGATGGGCTGTTCGGGAGCGGCAGGGACGGCCGTTAGAAGCTCGATCAATGTTCTTGGCGAGACCGATTCGGAGATGCTAAACACATGGCCGGCAGCAGAGACGCAATTGACTCCACAGAGTCGGTAGCCGATGTCCCACGGCCTGTACCCGTCATACACACCCTTGATTGGTTCTTCGCCGCCTCCACACGGATGGCGGCAGATTAGGCCCGGTTTGCCGCGCCCCTTCGTCACCCCGACAGCCGCGTCCGCAAACGGCAAGTTGCGCGGCTCCATCCAGGAGATCCCGTAGCCGGTCGCCTCGAGCACGAGGATAGTGCCGGGAAATGTCGGCGACTTTGGAAGCGGTCTACCCTGGCTGCCGGTCCACGCCGTCCGCTCGCCTACGACAGCGAGATAGCTGGTCTCCCCCTCTTTGGCGGCCGTTTGAGCGGGACAGTGGTATATCTCCGGCATTTGGCGGGCCAGCCGAAGATTGCGGGGGCTGTCCCAGGGTTCATCGAGTTTGGCCTGACGGTACAGGTCCTCGCGGCCGAGGTAGGGCAGGATGAGAACTCGCCAACTAAGTATCGGTCTGCCAGCCTTGTCTCGGATATACGCCGGTGGAAGTGAACCGTGCTCCTCTGCGTAGAATTCCAACGCGGAGCCAATCTGTTGAAGGTTAGATGCGCACCGCAACCATTTCCGATCTTCCATCGTGTGACGGATAGCGGGCACGACGAGCAATATGGCGAGTGCCAACATGGCCACACATGCACCCAACCTCCATCGGTACTTCCCCATATCCCTGGTGCTCACGCTCCACCTTCCTTTCGGGTGCAACCGGTGATCCGCGCTCGTGCAGCAGTTGTGGATGCATGAAAATGGCCTCCCTGCGATGCTGTGGGTGTCTTGTCGTCCACAGGAAAACTCGGCAAGGAGGCCGGAATGAGCATTGCAGGCGAAGGTCAATCGGGCAAGAGCGGTTCGTTGGTCGAGATGACGCGGGATTTGGCGGTAATGGCGGAGCGGGCCGCGGTGCAGGGCGGACGTTGCACGAGTTCGAACGGGCTGCGTTCGATAAGCTGTTGGAGATGGGTGCGTTGTGATTGACGAATTTCTCGCGTTGCAAGGGGGCGGCAACCTGGGGGAGACGGTGACGACCGACAAGGGACAGACACTGCACCGCAGCAGCGAGCCGGTCGCACGGCCACTGCGGACGATCTTCGGCCAGCATAAATTCTTCGCGTTTGTGTATCGGGAACGGACGCACCCGAATTCGCCGATTGTCTTTCGTCCGATCGACACCCGAATGAGCCTGCCTCCCGGGCGCTGGTCGCACTTGCTGGAAGAGTTCACGCAGTTGTTCTGCATTGAACAGGCTTTCGAACCGGCAGCAGAGGCCTTCGAGCGGGTCTTTCGACAGCGACTGTCGGTGGACACGTTGGAGCGGGCGAATCAGCGAATGGGGGCTCAAGCGGAGGAGTTCCTGAACTCTTTGGCCGTTCCGCCCGCCGCGAAAGAGGGCGAATTGTTGGTGGTGACATCCGACGGCAAAGGAGTGCCGATGGTTCAAGCCGACGCGCAGTGCCTGCGCTGCTTCGAGGAGCGTCCCACCCGGCCGGGGAATCGCCGGATGGCGACGCTGGCAGGCGTGTATTCGGTGGATCGGCATGTTCGCACCCCGGAGCAGATCGTGGCCGCCCTGTTTCGGGACGTGCGCGAGGAACCGGCGCCATCCGACGACGCGCGCCCCGAGCCGCGTCACAAGCGGATCATCGCCCGTTTTCCGCAGTTGTTCGAGGAGTTGGATGCCAAGCAGCCGATATCGGGGTCGATCATCGCCCTCAGTTGGGCCGCCTGCGACGTGGAGCAGCGCCGGCGTCCCGGGCAACGACTGGTCTGCCTGATGGACGGCCAACCGAGCCTGTGGGACACGGCCGATGTCTGCTTGGATGGCGTCCCCAAGGGGACTCGGATCGACATCCTCGACATTATCCATGTGGCGGGTTACATCTGGCGAGCGGCGAAAGCATTCCATTCCCACAGGAAGAATCAGGAATCTTTCGTCCGCCAACGGTTGCTGCGGATTCTGAAGGGAGATGTCCAAGGCGTCATCAGCGGCCTGCGCCGGATGGCGACGCTGCGTCGGCTCGGCGGCGACCCACGCCAGGAAATCGACACGGTCTGCGGCTACTTCACCACGCATGTTCACCGGATGCGGTACGACGAGTACCTCGCCGCCGGCTGCCCCATCGCTACCGGAGTGATCGAGGGCGCCTGTCGCCACCTGGTCAAGGATCGCATGGAACGCAGCGGGATGCGTTGGACCAAGGCCCACGGCAGGCCATGCTCGACGTGCGGGCCATTCACCAGTCATCTTATTGGGACGAGTTTCATCAGCAGCGAATCCAAAACGATCAGGAATCATCCCGACAATACCGCAACCTGCTGGAACGCATCACAACACTCGCCGGGTAGCGCGGATTGTCGGTCACACCCTTCGAAAATCGACCGGCTCGATCGCCACCAGGATCCGCATCTGGGAAGCGAGCTGCAGCATCAGCCGGCCCCCCAGAAGTCGCGTCCCAGAGCTGCGACATCCGGGGCCGTGCTTCCCCGCCACTCGATCCGCAGTCGTGCACCTCTCTTGTTCTCGAATTGGATGACGCACTCAAGCGGAGCAGCGAACGCTGAGGCGGGCAACTCCTCAAAGCGGACATCTGCCGCCGACTTCCGTGGTCCGGTCCGGGACGACGTCTTCACCCGCTTCTTGAGGTGATAGTAGTCGAGTCCCAGGGTCCGGGCCGTGCGATTGACACCGTACCGGCTGGCCAGCTCGGCGGCTTCAACCCAAAGCGTTGCGGGGATGCGGTCGCCTCGTTTACGCCCTTGCCGCCATCGCTCCAACCGTTCCGCCACGCCTGACAAATCGGCCGGGACTTCCCGTAGTCTGCTGCGCTGCATCGGCTGTCCTCCACGATCCAAGGATTTGGACAGCCACGTTACCGGCCAGGCAAAAACCGTTCATACGCGCTTGCCGGAAGGACACACTCGATCCGCAGTCGTGCACCTCTCTTGTTCTCGAATTGGATGACGCACTCAAGCGGAGCAGCGAACGCTGAGGCGGGCAACTCCTCAAAGCGGACATCTGCCGCCGACTTCCGTGGTCCGGTCCGGGACGACGTCTTCACCCGCTTCTTGAGGTGATAGTAGTCGAGTCCCAGGGTCCGGGCCGTGCGATTGACACCGTACCGGCTGGCCAGCTCGGCGGCTTCAACCCAAAGCGTTGCGGGGATGCGGTCGCCTCGTTTACGCCCTTGCCGCCACCGCTCCAACCGTTCCGCCACGCCTGACAAATCGGCCGGGACTTCCCGTAGTCTGCTGCGCTGCATCGGCTGTCCTCCACGATCCAAGGATCTGGACAGCCACGTTACCGGCCAGGCAAAAACCGTTCATACGCGCTTGCCGGAAGGACACCGCTGACCACGCTCTTCTCAATGCTGGCCGAATCCGTCGGTGCCGCAGACCAACGTGTTCCGCCGGACGCTTACCCGCAACGGAGTCGATCCCTTCGCGTACCTCCGCGATGTCCTGCGGCGTCTGCCGCGCATGCTCCCCCACGCGTCCCGCGACGAGCTCCCGCGCGTTGCTCCCCGATCACTGGGCGCCGCGCTGACCAAGGCTCTTCTCAATGCTGGCCGAATCCGTCGGTGCCGCAGACCAAGGTGTTCCGCCGGACGCTTACCTCCGTGCCAAGACGCCAGAGATGATCCGCAAAGAACTCTGGACTGGCCTTCTGGCGTACAATCTCATCCGCCGCACGATGCTTCAGGCCGCACACGCCGCCGAGCTTCTGCCGCACCAACTCAGCTTCACGGGCACCCTGCAGACGATCGCCGCGTCGTGGCTCGCGACGCTCTTCCTCGACGAGGAAGTGAAGGCCGCTCTGTTTCGTGCAACGCACATCGGAATCGCATCATACCGCGTCGGAAACCGACCGGATCGCGTTGAACCCGCGCCATCAAGCGTCGACCCAAGCCCCACGACTGGCTGACCGAGCCACGAAGCGCCGCACGCGCACAACTTCTCGCGACCAGTTGCTCCTCCTAAACTCAACGCCTATGGGTGGAAGTGCCATTCGTTCCTGACACTTTTTGCTGCCCTTTTGCCTGTCCCATAGGGTCTGACACTGCCCACCAGAAAACCTCTAGGGCCCCATCCGAACCGACGACCAC
Source organism: uncultured Planctomycetaceae bacterium (assembly GCA_963833105.1). Taxonomy (GTDB): domain Bacteria; phylum Planctomycetota; class Planctomycetia; order Planctomycetales; family Planctomycetaceae; genus DASPSM01. The sequence continues at coordinate 230,127 of CAWHWU010000007.1, read as the reverse complement.
CATCGCAAGATAACCCAAGCCACTGCCCCGCCAAGGGCAACGGATCCAGCCAAAAACAAAGTAGTGAGAATGTGAACCTGCAACCTCGCGACTGGATTGATCCGGTGCTGCAATTCCCAGTTTACCTGTCGCGCTACAATCCATCCAACTGCGACGCCAAGCGCTGCTATTGTATAGACCATCCACTTTCTATTAATCAGTACCGCGACAGCTGTTGGAAGGGTCATTGTTAGCACTAGCCAAAAAAGCAGCGACGCAAGCCCAGTTCGACGTATTATCTCCCCTACACCTATTCCAACCAAGCAACAGCACATTGCCCCGAGGATCCGAACGTGCATAGCAACCGCAACACATTTTAACACGGCAGCGCCTCATTTCGTTCCAATCGCGGCACGTCCCCGCGCGTGACAGACCCGTGCATATAACACGAGGGCGCGGCACCTACACAAATATAGTGCTAGCCACTTCTTCCACCCGCGAGCAAGCTATGTTCTCTTTGGCCATTACGTGTCATAGGATCGCGACATGCCGCACCGCACCCCTATCGCCGGCTCGCTCCCATACGAGAAACGAACAATCACACCTCATTTACTGAAAAAAGTCCTGAATAGCATAGCGGCCATTCATTGTCTGCTCGATCGTAGATTGCGGGAAATCATTTGTAAAAGTCGGTGCGACCCCCAAGCTCAAAATATGGCAATCTATCGTATTCGCGTCGGCCTTGCAACTCTGTGTCGGGTCCGTCGACGACTTCTCCGCCTGACACACGCACCAGCGACGTTAGGAAGTTCGTCCAGGTCCCGTACATGGCCTCCAAGCCGCCCATCCCCAGTTTGAGATCATCAATGTCGGTTGCGCCTTGTTCGAATGAAAAGGTCTCAACCTCAAGATCTCCGCCAGGGAGTTGCGTAATTCCCCAGTAGCGGTAACCCGCCAAAGGATGTCCAGCCAGCGTTTGGACCACGAAGAAGTGCTCCTGCGGGTCAAAATTGATTACCTTTACCTCAAAGCTGCCCTGGCCAATATCAAATGGGAAGGCCAAACTAAAGCCAAGAACAGCGCCAACGCCGGTGACGTTTCCATTTGCGTAAGTGGGTCGCAAGTCACGTTGCGTGAAAAGGGTCATCTCGTTGAAAAGCTGGTCAATGGTCAATGCCGAGTCGTGAATCCGGACGGAATGGTAATGTACCTCGGCCAGGTTGAAATCTGGTGCAAGAAGCGACCCGGGCGAACCCATGTTTTGCGACGGATTACGCAGCGTTGAGCTAAGTTCGTACCCTGCGTACCCTGCTATTCCGGCAGCTATGCCAATAGCAATCGTCGTGGACAATAAAGTGTCGTTGCGCCAGTTGGATCGGCCCCGTTCTCTGGGTCTGCGAGTGTGTATAGGTACTTATTATAACTGAGCGGAGCGGTCTGGTTGCCGGCATACAGATCGAGGCTTGTAAAGCTGCCAGAGGCTGGATTGTAATACCGAGCTCGGAGGTACTGCAGGCCAGTGGCAACGTCAGTTTCTTGAGCGTTGTACAAAAGCGTGGTCGCCGCGGCGCTCAGATCAAAGCCAATGACGTTGCCGTAGGCATCGTAATTGAAGATCTGCCGCACGCCGGCAACCGTGGCGACTGCGCCAGCCGCGTTGATGAGGACACGGACCGAGTCGTGGCCGTCGTAACCGAACGTGAGCGTGGTTGGCGTCCCGGCCTGGCCGTTGCTGAAGGGGGTCGTCGTCTGGCTGATCTGGCGCGTGCCGATGGCATATTGAGTGACCTGCTGGATCTGGCCCGTTGTGGGATCGGACTGGGTCGCTTGAAGGACTTGCGAGTAGCCGGTGGCGTTGTTGGAATCGTTGAGATACTCGATGAGAGTCTGCGAAGTCCAAGACCCGGCGGTGGTGCCAATCTGGTCGAGCGCGGAGATCCGGTTGCCGTTAGTGTCGTAGCCGTAAGTCAACTGCTCGACTTGGGACACTTGGCCACCGGTGTAGGTCGTCACCGTGGCGCCCGACATCTGCCCTTGCAGGTTGTATTGGTACTGTTGCGAGGATTGAATTGTTCCTGGACTGCTCGGCGTCCCGGAAATGGCGGTTTCGCTCGTCTGCTCGGTATCGTTGTACGTGTATTCCGTCGTCGTGGTCGACGAGCCGCTCGTGCCGGCGGAAGTCGTCTCGACCTGCTCGACCAGACGGTCGTTGGCGTCGTAGGTCGAAGTGGTCGTTTCGGTGGTGCCGTCCTGTTGCTGTGTCACCTCACCGACCATGTTGCTGTCGAGGTCATAGGTGTACTCGTCGTTCAAGTTCTCCCACTGCTGGACGTTGCTCGGGAGAGTCGAGTCATAGCCCAAGATCTGTTCGGCGTTCGTCGTGAAGGCTTCATCGATCAATCGGTCGAGCGCGTCGTAGGTGTCCGAGATGTTGTTCGTAACTTCGACGTTCTGGTCCGCCTGTGGCGGATTGGCGAACCAGAAGTCGTCGGTTTCGGTCGCCTTGAGACCGTCGGCACGATACGTGTAGGCGTATTGGGCTATAGCTGTATCGCCGGGGCCGGTCTCCGTCTCCTGCGTCAGCTCGTTCATATTGTTGTACGTGTACTGGTCGACTACGCCGTTGGGATCGTCCTGCTGGATGAGATGCGGTTCCCGGGTCTGGTCGTACTGCGTAATGTTTCGGCGTACCGGCGGACGATGCGCGTCGTGGATCGGGTTTCCGCAACATGGTTTACTTTTTGTTTGTCTGTCGAAGTTCCGAAATGCCTTTCGTCGCTTCCATGTTGGCGTCGAGGTCGTCATAGCGGACGCACTTCACCGTGACCGAGTTGTCGTCTTCGATAATGAAATAAATATTCATGTGAGCCGGCTCCTTCGGAACGATTCCGGTCAACTTCACCTTCGGCGAGTGATGCTCGCCCTTGTCCATCCAGGCGCGGAGCCGTGCTACCGCCTCGGGGCTGTAGTCGGTGGGCGCGATCGGCGGTGGTGGCGACGGGTTCTTGCGTTCGTCAATCCAGCGCACCTCGGCCTGTTCGGGAATGGGCAGGAAGACAAAGCCATAGGAAGCTAGACCGCCTTTCGGAAGGTACCCCTTTTCAGCGGCGGGCTTTCCATTGAAAAAAACGGCAACGCCGTCAAGATCGGCGTGAGCCCGGTTCACCATGTAAATATGGTAGCCCACAGGGCGTTTGCTGCACCCTTGGATTGCGAACAAACCGAGCAAGCAGACCGCTGAGATCGATCGGATATGATTTCCCATGCTGGAACTTCCACTGTGACCTATTCGGCCCCTAATAGTGCGTTTCCAATTGCGATCCCAACGTCGATTGACAAGCCGATTATCGTGGAATCGAGCGCCAAGTTCAGCGGGTCGATGTCCGGCTCGGGATTGATTATTGGGCGTTGGCCGACGTTGAGGATATAGGAGGTGCTTCCCTGGTTCGTGCTGGGGCTATCGTTGGGATTAGGTGTGATTGAAATACCGGTCTCTGCCTCCTCCTTCTGAAGATTAAGTCCCACGCCGACTGCCTGCGCTTGCTCAGTCATCCACATCAATGTGACATCTGAGAGAGAATGGCCGGCCCAACCACCACCGATGTCGGCATGCATGCCGTTGAAGAATTTCTGAATCGTCGTGCCAGGCACATTCGTGCCGGGAAACACGAACCGATTCTCGTCGATCGAAGTCGCCTCTGCGGCCCTTTGCACGCTGTTAGGCAGCGTGGCCCGATAATCGCCGAACGACCATGGGATACCGACTGATCCTACGGGGTCAAAAAGCCCCACGAAGCGGATCGTTTCGTCTGGTAACGTTTCCGCGATGCGATTCGCGAATTCAGTGGCTTCGATCGCGCCACGACTGAAACCGATAATGTCAACCTGCGTGTCACCGTGTTTGCGATCCGCCACCAATTCCTGCCATGCGGTATCGAGGATGCCGGACATTCCGTAACCGCCACTTTGACCCAGCTGGTATCCAACCCATGATGTGTTTCCTTCGTCGTAGTCCCCCTCGTTGCCCGGCCCGCGCTCGTAGTGCGCATCGGGATCTGTGGACGCAAGGTACATCTTGTAGACGTTGGTCGGGGCATACACACCGTTGTCTTCCTCGCCTTCCCAATTTCCTGTTCCATCAAACGCAAAGAATGACCAGCCGGTGGTTGTGGCCCCTACCTAATCTTTGCCAGTTTTAGAAGTCGAAGTGGTAGAGTAATGGACCTCCTGGTGATAGATAACAAGCCGAGCTCAACGAGAGCCCGGCGGACTGCCTGACGATGGATGACATGGCTCGTGGTCGCATTGGTGATCGTCTCCGCGGGGGAGTGTTCTAGCGCGATTGTATCACGCTGGCGAAGCACGGCAGCGCGGAATTCTGTTCGTTCTACCTCGGTGATTGCTGTGCGGTCTGACCAGAGGTCGTCGGGTGTCGGGCCCAGGTGACCATCCGGGCGTGTGAAGAAGTTGGCTTGACGGCGGGCGGTTTCCAGATGATCGCTGCCCCAGGTGCCGACGCAGGTCTCGCGGACCGCGAGGAACAAGGTCCGGACCTTCAGGCTGCCGATCCCCGCTTCGCAGCTCCCGTTGTACCGGGGCGTTCGCACAGGCGAAGGCAGCCAGATGACGCCGTGGTCGGCGAGCAAGTCCTGCGTGAGCCCGCTACGGAAGGCCGAGCCGTTGTCGCTCTTGATGAGCAGCGGGGGCCCGTGTTCGGCAAAGAGCGTGGCCAGGACGAGGGTCGTGCTGGCCGCCTCCATGTCGGGGACGGGAAGCCAGGCCAACTGGCAGCCGCTGGCCAGGTCCCGCACGGCGAGGATCGCCGGATAAACGCCGTCGATCGGGCGTGGGGCCTGACTGTGGTCGATGGCCCACACGCGTCCGCTGCGGGGCCAGCTCAGCCGTTCCTGGCTGAAGCGATGCGTGTCACGATAATCCCGGCGGTAGGCAACCTGGAGCTCGATCAGTTCCCGCCGCGGAAGATCCGGGAAGAGAGCCCGCAGCGTGGGAAGACCCAGACGAGGTCCGGTGTGATCGAGAACGTCCAGCACGGCGTGCCGTTCGAGCCAGGACGATTCCCGGACAGGCCGGCCGCGCCACGGCGCCCTCAGAAGCGTCCCGTGCCGTCGTCTCCATTCGGCCAAGGTCCTTGCGGCGACGCCCAGCTCCTGAGCCATTTGGGTGCAAGGACGGCCCTGGCCGTGGAGTTCTTGGAAGAGTTCGACGGCCCGCCGCCGCGCATGGTCCTCGCGCGTTCGCCGATCCCTCTGCCGCTCAAGAGACGTCGCACGCCGCGATGCGCGGGCGATGGCGTCCAGGTTGTCGATCGGAGGAGTCGGGTTCATCGTGGCTTCGGCATTCATCGTGTTCGAGGGTGCGAAGTTTTCGGTTACCGGTGGCTCCGATGGCGGCGTTTCCGACGGGACCGAACCGGCGTCGTTTTTTTTCCCGCCGCCTCGTGCGTGACGACATGCGGCAGGACGTGTGCGATCTCCTCGCGCACTCCAGCCAGTTGGAGTTCTGCCTGCAGATCGTCGAGGCGCCGCTCCATGTCGGCCACTTGTTCCTGGTCCGGAGACGTCGGGTGCGACGGTCGGCCCAGAGGCCGGGGTTCCAGGTGGGCCAGGCCCGCCTGCAACACCCCGGCCCGCAGCCGATGGAACATGGCTTCGTGGATCCCCAGACGGCCGCAAGCCTCGCCGACCGTGAGGTGGCCGGCGACCGTCTCCAGGATCACTTCCAACCGTTCCTTGGCCCGCAGGGAGCCGGGCAGGTGTTGCACCAGCGCCGGCCCCAGCGGTTTGCGTCCCTGGCGCGTCATGCTTCGTGTTCCTCCTGTGAACGTGTCCCGGCCGATTTCTCCAGGCCTCCTTTGAGCAGTGCGGCTTCCCTGGCCTTGATCTCGGTCACTGCCTGTTGTACTTGTCCGCCGTCTCCGCTGCGAGGATCTTTCGGCAAGACTCGCAGCACCGCAGCCGCCTTCAGCGCCCGCACGGTCGGTTTCCGCTTTCGGCGCCCGCTGCGGTCCTTGGCCGGCGTTTTTTCATTCGGCGTAGACGACGGCTTGAGTCCGAGGCTCCGCTGAGCCACGCGGACCAGGGCTTGTTGCCGGGCCGACTCGCGACGCGCCTGCTCCAGTTCCTTCTGCAGCCGAACCACGCGGCCCTCCAGGGAAGGCTGTTTTCCCAGGGAACGCGGCTCAAGCGCCGTCACCATCCCTTCCAGCGCGCGGGTCTCGAGCTGATAGTAACGCGGCACGGCGATGCCCAACGCAACTGCCGCATCCGCCGGCGTGCGCAATCCGCCCAAGACTTCGAGGATGGCCACGGCCCGCCGATTGGCTTCGCTGGTTCCTCCTTGGACCGTGTGGGCGCCTCGCGGCGCTTTCCGCTTGGCGACCAGCTGCGGAGTTGATGTGGAACTCATGGCGCGCCTCCTAGCTTTTCATGCGTTGCCTCCGACTCGGACAGGCCCGGCTCGACAGAGCCGACAGTCCCCTGAGCCGTTCCCGGCTCATCGGTTGCCGCCGCACGCGTTTTCTCGGACCAGTCATCCAGAGCCGATTCGCCTGGGGCCAGGTCGCTTTCCGGGTGGGGCCACACGGCCTGCGGCGAACCGTCGGGACAGATCGGTTGCGGCAGCTCATCGCTGGCCGATTCGGCCAACGGCGTGCCGGGAACTTCGGCCGGTCCGCCGCAGCCGGACGGAAGATCGATTTCTTCCCGGCCTTCTCCGCCACGATGCAGGATCACCCGGTCTCCTTCCCGGTGGACACTGAAGGGTTTCCCCTCCAAGAGCCCTGTGAGATAGACGGGTTGCTTCGGCACACCGTGCCGCGCCAACTCCAGCGCATTGGCGGCCACCCGCTCCCGCAATGTCTTGAGCACTTCCGGTGCTGCTCCGAAGTAGCGATCGGCCGGCACGAGGCCCTCGATCCCCTGGTGCGCCCGTTGGAAGTTATAGTGGTCAATGAACAGCCCGATCCGCCGCCGGGCATCTTCCAAGTCGCGGAACACGGCCGTCTCCACACACTCCCGCCAGAGCGTCCCCCAGAAGCGCTCGATCTTCCCGAGTGTTTGGGGATGGCGCGGCCGGGCGACGATCTGCCGGATGCCCCGTTTTTCCAGTTCGCGCGTGAACTGGCTTTTGCCGCGCCATGTGACGTACTGGCTCCCGTTGTCGGTGAGGATCTCTTCGGGAGTCCCATAGGCGGCCAGCGCCGCACGCAACACCTCGATCACCAACGCCGCCGACTGGCTGGCGTGCAGACCATAACCGGTGAGGAACCGGCTCTGATCATCGAGGAAGCCCACCAGATACACGCGGCGGTTTTGCCGCTTCAAGACGAACGTGAACAGGTCGGTCTGCCACAACTGGTTGGGACGGGCCCGCTCGAAGGAGCGGACCTTGTCCGGATGCGGCTGCGTGGGCACCTCGTCCATCTGGTAGCCGGCCTCGTGCAGCACGCGGGCCACGGCTGCCGGACTGGCCGGCAGAGCCGGTCCGCGGAACAACATGTCGCTGATCCGCTGGCAGCCCCATTCGGGATGGGACTGCTTGAGCATCAGGATCGTGCGCTTGGTGAGCTCCGGCAGCCGGCTCCCCTTCGGTCCACCCCGGTGCTGGTCCAACAGACCGGCCGGTCCCAACTCCTCGAATCGCTTCTTCCAGCTGAACAGCGTGCACTTCGAGACGCCGACGAGCGCCGCAAAGTCTCCGGCCGGCAGACCGCTCCGCTGCCAAGTATCCAACAAGAGCACCCGCTGTTCGGGCGTCGTGGAAATCGAACGCGATTCGGCTCGCTTCCGGAGAGGACCGCCGCGGCGCCTGGCCACCAGATTCGGCGGTAACGGAGGTGCCGCGTCATCCGACACTGCTCCGCTCGGCGCCTCGCCCAACGCTTCCGCGTCGAGCCGTTCTTTCTCGACCGATTCCTCGCTTGCCGACGCCCCCGCAGCAAAACCTCCTCGACGCCCCGGTCCCAGGTCCCCCTCGGCCGGCCGCGCCGCGGGTGAAGATTCGCTTCGGCCTGGCCTCAGCGAATCTTCACCCGCGTTCCGAGTTTCCTCTCCCTGTCCCAGATGCTTTACTGGATCAAACATGGCTTCCTCCCTCTTCTGGAGGAGGCCATTCCTCTACCTCTTTAAGCTCTCACATCGGCAAACATTTCGGGAAGGGGGACAGTGAGAAGCTCGGGATGAAAGCTGGCAGTCTGAAAATGCGGATCGGCAACTTTCAGGCAATTGACGGGCAGGGTGGTCTGAGCAATGCGGCGATCCAGTCACGCAAGATCTACGAGGCCCATGCCAAAGCTCCCAAGGACGAGTTGAGAACGAAGGTTCTGTCGATCTTGGAACGAAAGTCAGGCCGTTGATGATCGGATGCACGGCCTGGATGCAGGGCTGAATACTCATTGCTCGGACGAATCCAGCAGCGACTTCCGAGGCTGTTGGGCTTTGGATTACGAGGCCGAGGCTGCGCTCCTCGCCGAAATCTGCCACGGCTGAGTGGAGGAGGGGGCAGTCATCAATCCGTCTAGCAGATGCCAGCCAGGGCGAAATCGGCGATCTTCGGCCGCACTCGATTCCGCTCTTTGCTCGCACTGTGGCAATGGATACCGCCGCAATTGACCCAAATAAAAAACCCTGCCAGTCGACTGATGGCTGGCAGGGACATCTGATGCGTCGTCGGCTTGATTCGGGCGAGAAATGGAAAACCGCATCCCGAACCTATCACCGTCCGACGCTTTTCTGAGGAGCCTCGCTTCCGATCAGCGACCTTCTCCTCATTCACTTAAATTATCGAGTCCAATACTGTTGAGGTCAACGGGAGAAGTCGGACGAGTTTTTACCGATAATCGTCCGAACTGGCTCGGATCGCCTTTAACCGACGAGGGCGAAATCGGTCATACTCGGTGTTGCGCCGGAGACTTCAAGAGGAAACGTCAATATCCCAATCATCGTTTACGAAACTCGACAGGTAATCAGAACGTTTCGATGGCAATGTTAGGTGGTTTCAGGAGGGTCGCTGGGCATCGGCGATGCCGCTCTCAGGAGGGGATACCCGATGCGTCTTGACGAATGGGAAGTGACCATCCAGAAGATCATTGATGAATGCAAGCAAGAGCAAAAGAGACCCGATCCGGTCTTGTTGAAATGGCGTGGGAAGTTGGAAAAGGAACCGAGCCTTTTGCAGCCGTTCCAAATCGACGAGATCGTGCGAGAGGTAAGACGAAGGCTCAGCAGGGCCAACCAATGACACAAATCTGGGCGACCCGGAGGTGTTAGCACACGAAAAAAGCCGACGAGATTCGTCGGCTTTCTTGTCTTCTAAGTGTCCCCGATTAGATTGGCTTGACGTTTTCCGCTCTCGGCCCCTTCGGTCCACGTCCCTCGGTGTACGACACCTTTTGCCCCTCCCGTAGTCCTTCGTAGCCTGAGTCTTCGACGTTCGAGGAATGGAAGAACAAGTCCGTGCCTGACTCGGTCGTGATAAATCCGAAACCCTTGTCTGTCTTTTTCTTGATCGTCCCCTGCGGCATTGTCCCATTCCTCACAAAAAGATTTTGCGGTATCGCCCGACATTCGGGCTTATGCACCGCACCACCGGATTGTAGCGGGGCGCACGGATTGGGGCCAACAGGAGTGATCGGCGACGGCGAAAACAGAGTTACTCGACGGCCTTCGCAGCCTCGATCAGTTCCTCCAGCCCAACGAGTCGTTCCCTGGCTGCCTCGACACCTCCCGCCAGCACGATGAAATGTAGTCCCGCCTTCATGATGTGGTCGGCGCTCCCATTCCCGGTAACCAGCCGTCCCGGTTTCCGTCTCTTGACCACCTTGCGTCCCTTCGCCTTTGCGTTGCTCTTGACGTCGAGACATATTGGGCGTTGACGTCCAATCCCTTGGCCTTCAGCTGCTCAGCAATTTCTGATGGCGACCTTTCGGGATGGGCCTGTAGCGCGTCACGGATTGCCTGGCTCTTATTGATTGTTTCTGTCCTCGACTTTGCCATAAGTAGCTCCAACATCTGAGATGGTTTGTGGACGTAGCATTCTTCCGAGGCGAGGAGGACGTCAAGGATCGCTCAATCGACGACAATTTGGGCAGCGCTGGCCAAGGCGATCCCGATCTGCCAATCAAGGAATTCCTTTCAGCATCTTCCCCAGCCGGTATCCGGCTTCGACCAGGCACCGCGACCGCGCCGCGCTGCTTGACGTAGCCTTCGCTCAAAGACAACGTATATCCAGCACCGGCGCGTGTTCACTCACGAGATGGGTCTCGATCCAGAATCGAAACGCTGGATTCTCGGGGAAACCGCCAGGCGCTTGTATTTCTGATCTCGGGTTAACCGTCACGCCCTGCGTCGCAAATCGCCCCCACTGCCGAGGTTTCGCATGAACATTCGCGCCGCGCTTGGAAGTCCCCTCGATTTTCCGCAACTGCTCTGATTTTCGGGTTCGTGCTCGCAGTTGGCCATTCGGCATCGGCTGCCGAGCCCGTCGCTGGCGTCGTTCTCGAAAAGAACATTACGTACGGAAAAGGAGGGAACGAGGATCTCAAGCTCGACTTGGGCCGGCCTGAGCACGCGGAGGGACTTTTACCCGGAATTGTCTACATCCATGGCGGCGGTTGGAGCGGCGGCGCTCGCGGTGCCTATCAAAATGATATTCAAGAGGCGGCCAAACGTGGATACGTTGCCGTCACAATCGAGTATCGACTCACCCAGCCCGATAAAAGTGGCAAGGCGAAATCTCCCTTCCCCGCTCAGATCGAGGACTGTAAGTGTGCAGTTCGCTGGTTGCGGGCCAACGCCGAGAAATACCACGTCGACCCCAACCGCATCGGTGCGACCGGCGGATCGGCCGGCGGCCACCTCAGTCTGCTGGTGGGCGTCGCCGGATCAGTGAGGAAATTTGACGGGACCGGAGGAAATCCGGATGTGTCGAGCCAGGTGCAGGCCGTCGTCAACTATTTTGGCCCGACCGACCTCGCGCGGATGTACGGTTACAACAAGCGAGTCGATCGTCTTTTGAACACCCTGGTAGGCGGCACGCCGCAAGAGCAGGCCGAAGAATACAAGGTGGCGAGCCCGGTCACTTACGTCTCGAAGGACGTGTGCCCGATTCTGACAATCCACGGAACAGTCGATAAGCTCGTGCCGGTGGAACAGGCGGTGGAGTTCGATGCCGCGATGAAAAAAGCCGGCGCGACGAGTCAGTTGATGATCCTCGAGGGTCAGGGGCATGGTTTCATGGGACCTGCCAACCGCCGGGCCCGTGAAGCCACATTCGCGTTCTTCGACAAGTACCTCAAGCCGGCGAAGTGAGTCCCGCGCGAGCTAAGACGTCCTTATGCCCGAAAGCAAGCTGTGGGAACTGAGCAGCGAAGAGTCGTTTAGCAAGGGGCATCGGGGGGGGCTTGGGCCGCTGCTTTTGTCTCAGCGACGATCGCGCTTCTGCCCGCAAGCTTCGGACCGGGACAGGTCGTTCCTCAATTGCCTCTCTGCGTGACAGGCGAATTTGGTGGGCACACCTGCCCCTTTCCCGGAATCTCAAACGTTTTCGCGGACACGCCGAAAAAGGACCGATTTACCGGAGTGGATGGCCTTGGGCCGCGCGTTTTGTCCGGTTGCAAACGAGGCGGCGCAGGTCGGACGTGTCCAGCCACGGTTCCAGCCCTTCGGCCCACCTCCGGCCCGCTCATCACACCGCCGGCAGCAGTTGCAAGGAGAATGCGGCCATGAAGGCGCCCGTCGCGGGCGTGGCGCGGAAGGATCGATCGCCGAGCGGGCCGTGACCCCGACGCCCGGACGCCAATCGGCCGATTGTCAGCCGTCGAGGACCGTCAACACCGTGACGGCCGCCGAGGTGTCCGGCTCACTTGCGACCCCAGACGCCCGCAATCCGCCTTTCGGTCGACGCGTTTTCGCGCCGCTGAGCCGGGGCTCAACTCGATCTTGAAGGCCGAGGAAGGATTGCGACCCTGCGAAACAATCAAAACTCTCGTCCACGGCATCCCGACCCAAAACAGGGCACCAAATCCGCGTTAACTTCGGTCGGGGGAATCTGATTGACCGCTCAGAGTGCCAGGATGCCACACATAAAAAGTGGCACCCTGGCATCCTGATTTGGACCGCAGTACACGGCCGAGGTCGCTAATCTCGGGCGCCGACGGAAACGTCATCTCGCCAAATCGCCTACAAGGCGCCTGGTTGCCCTCAGGAAGCGCATTTGGAATCCGGGACGACCGAAGGGGCCTGGTCGTTGTCTCAAGGCGGACTGTGGCGCTGACGGGGCGGCGTCGATATGGCCAACCTCGCCAACTTCCTGCGCACGCTGGCGCTGCCCCGTGGCGTGAAGCACTGGTCGCTCACAACACTGCGGGAGAAGCTGGTGAAGATCGGTGCCAAGGTGACACAACACGCGAAGTACGTGACGTTCCAAATGGCCGAAGTGGCGATCCCACGCCAGCTGTTCCGGGAGATTCTGCGGCGTATCGCACGGCTTCGGGCCAGTCCACTGGCACCGGCAACGGGGTGTGGTCGTGGAAGCTGCTGCACAATGTGACTTGTCGGGAATTCCAGAGAGGAAGGTCTGCGCCGCGGATCGTGTTGGCAGCAGATTTGAGGTGCCGAGGCGGCTCGGAGTGCTTGCCGGAGCCGGAAAATCCTTGATTGACCGATCAAACGGCCGTACATTCGTCATCGGCAGCGTGCAGCAGCGTCTAACCAAAATCCATCTGGGGAATGTCGGTTTAAAGCGGCCAAGGCCCGCCCCGATCCCAATCCTTCGTTCTCGGACCTCCATGCGACAACTTCCGAGTTGCTCATTCGTGCTGGCCGTCATTATCGGCTGCGGTGCGCTTCTCAACACCGCGCCGGTGTGCCACGGGGCTGGGGGAGAGACGTTCGATGCGAATCGGCAATGGACAGTCGAACTGGGAGGGGAGGTGACGGGCGCTTGCTTGATGACAGGCGGAACGCGCGAAAGTTCGTATTTCGTTTGCGCCGGAGAGAAGCTCGTAGCACTCGACGCGGCCGGCCGCCTGAAGAAGGATTTTCACAGTGCGGCCGGTCCCATTGAACGGCTGATCCCACTGAGACCGATTCAAAATGACGTTGCACTCGTCGGTTATAAGAACTGGGACAGCGAAATCCTCTTCCTCGATGGCCGGGGACAGCAGGTCGGGAAGAAATCGATGGGTGAGCACGGCATCGATTGGGTCGCCCAGGACGATCGACGCCTGCTCGTCGGATTTAATGGCGCAGGCGGACTGCGGCTCTTTGAGCTCGGCCCAGCAACGGCCACATCGGACGTTCGCGAAATTTGGTCCAAGAGCCGTTTCCATAATTGCTGGAACACAGCACTCGCAAACTTCGGCGGGGGCTACGTTGCGGCCAGCTCGGAGTCCGGCGGCGATATCTGGTTCTTCTCGGCCGACGGCAACCGGATGCTCTCAAAGAAGGTCGGCGATGTGACTTCTCTTGCCGCCGCTCCCGTCTCCGCGACGGAGTCGATTATCGTCGCCATCAACGATGTGAACTCGGGGAGGGAGGAAATCGTCGGAGTGCGGCCCGACCGGGTCCTCTTTCGCGTGCCGGCGGGCCTGAATAAATTCTCCTCGAACGTGTCGTGGCGCTACCAGAGAATCGTTGGGGGGAAGTTCGTCGGCAACGGTCCGCAGCTTGCCGTGCTTCGAGGGGACGGCAGCGTCGTCTGCTACGATGCGGCCGGCACGCCCCTCAGTATGCTGCCCTTGACGCGTTCCCGCAGTGCGATCGAACCCGGACCCCGTATTCACGGTCGCGACACCCTGCTGGTTTGCGAGGGCAAGAGCCTGAGCTGCTACCGGTTTCCGCTCCTGCCGAAGGAAATCGCGGCGGCACGCGCGGCGGTCAAGAACCCGAACGCGGAGCTCTTAAAGATCTCGGACGGCGACACATCGGACGATCTGTGGGCCCGCGCCTGTGGCTCTCGCTTTCCGAGGCGCCCCCCTCGTCGGAGGAGCTGGCGCCGCTCATCCAGGCGGCGATTCGGCGGGCACGGAACAAGGCGCCCGTGTGCGTCTCTTTCGGCGATATGACCTCCGGATCGAACGTGCGGATGAACGTCATCGGCGGCGCCATGGAAACGATGCAAATAAATCTCGGGAAGGACGTTGTCACCCACGCGAAAGAACTGCAAAAGGATGAAGCAGAAACAGGCAAGCATCGGGACCCCAAGGTGATCGGAGAGATCTACAAAGACTCGCTGGTCAAAAGCGCCGAGCAGATTCTGTCACAATTGAATCAAGCGGAAGCGACGGCCGCGGATCGGTCAGTCGTTCTCTACCGGGCCGCGGTGGCCGACGATCCGCGCAACAAGGCCGCGTGGTTTCGCCTGGCCTATTTTTCAAAGGGCGAAAGCCGCGCCGGGCGATCGCCGAATCGATTCGGCTCGATTCGCAAAACGCCTTTCCCAATTATCTCGAAGCGGTCTGGCAGTTCGAACGGGGCGAGGTCGCCGCCGCGCTCAAATCGGTGCAGAAAGGGAACGCGCAGCCGGTCTGCAAATGCGACGGTTCTCCATTGCCGGAAAAGATCGAATTGCGCTATCCCGATCAAGAGTGGCCACGCGAGATGGGCGTCGTCGGGCGCCCCATCCCGCGGAGTGCGTTTGCCTATTTCGTCGGCCAGCAGACGCCTGGTCTCACCGGTCACCGCCCGCTCGGTCCCCCCAATTTAATCCAAAAACTCCGAGATCAGATTTATCGGAAATTCTTCAGCGAGGCGGAACGGCTCGAAAAACAGGGCAAATTGAACCAGGCCGCGACCTGGCTGGAGGCGGGTCATCAAATGGGGATTCAACTCATGCGTTTTGAGCCGCGCGATGGAATCGTGTGCCTGGTCGGCGACGCCATCGCTGCCGATCCGTGCCCCGCGCTCAAACGCGTGTACAAATCGCTTCACGACAATGAGAAATTGAAACGGACTGAAGACACCGAGAAGCGACTGAAGCACTGGGCCGAACTTTATCAGACCGCTTACCTTCCGAAGCTTCCGAAGAAAAACGAGGAAAACGCCTACATGCGACAGATCGCGCAGGGAACGCGGGATCCGATCCAGGAAGAGCGGCAGGACCTCGAGACGACACTGCAAAGCGCCGGCCTAATCGAGGGGCCGACACCGCAACAACACAAGCCCTGATGCCCCGCTGATCGGCGCTGTCGCCGTGCGATCTTGGTGTCACCGACCTACTCGTGCAGACGCGCGGCGTAGGTCAAAAGGTCGAAAGGTTCCTCTGGAGGAGCCAACTCCGTTCCAAGACAAAACAACATCCCTCGTTGCGGCGGCACTACACCACCCCGACCCACATTATTGAAACCCGCTGAAGCCGGCTATTTCGCAGGGAAATACATCGAATCCAAGTGGGCAATGTACCCAGGCGTGTCAGAAGATTTCCGCCTGCTTCTGTATTCTCCGCTCGCGATCCTTGAGATCGTCGGCAATCTCCTGGAGATGCGCTTCTGAACCGACCACGCCCTTTCTTCCTCCGCCTTGAACCGTTCCTGGCTCCACGTGGCAAGCGGCGAATAACGCCCGACCCACAGCAGGACCGCGAGCGACAAAACGCCGCACAGAAAGCCAAGAGCCCGGGCGAGTGGAGGCATGTCGAACTCGCAGACGATGACGCATGTTTTTCGAGGATGCCGCTCTGAGTACGCGAAACCGCACGCCAGCGTTGGATTGGCGTCGGCTCTCCCCCAGTCCCAAACGGGGCGATTTCCGATCAGAAACGTAGGGCAAGCTAGCAGCTCGCCCCACGAAATCGGACTCGCCCGGGCTTTGCACACAAATTGCCGCCTGCACATTTATTCGGGCGGCTGCCAACAAATTCGGGGAGGCGGCCGTTCACTCACGGGCGATCGGGGCTGGCCCGATGAGATCACCCAGGAACAAAGAGAACGCGACGATTCCGCAAAGGACTGCCGCGCAAACGGCGTATCGCAGCAACATGCGCCAGAAATCACTCATGCCGTCATTCTAAATGGCCGCTATTGATTCCCGGACAGTGGGTGACTGGATCGAAGTGATTGGGATTCCCTACCTTGGGATTGTTGTTTGGAACAGCAATTCCATCCCAAGGAGGGAGATCCCATGGAGGGCATTGTCCGCGAGTTGCGGCACAGCGCCAAGGAGCGGTTGGTTCGGCGGTTGAGGCGTTGTTCGGATGCGAAGCAGAAGGTGCGGTATTTGATCGTTGTGAATCTGATGAACGGAAGATCGGCGATCCAGACGGCTGTGGCCCTCGAGGTGGGCCGCTCGACGGTCTATGACGTGGCGCGGCGTTTTCGGGACCGCGGTGAGGCGGGACTCATCGATGGCCGTGAGGAAAACGGAGAACGCAAACTGGACGAGCGATATTTGGCCACCCTGTACCAAGTGGTGTTTTCTTTCCCGCATGAGCACGGGTGGCGGCGTCCGACCTGGACCCGGGAAATGCTCGTCAAAACCCTGAAGCAGAAGACCGGAGTCAGCATTCACGTGACCACGATGAGCGTGGCCCTGAAACAAATCGGCGCTCGTCGCGGACGCCCTAAACCGGTCGTGAACTGTCCCTGGTCGCAACGGGCCAAGCCAGGGCGATTGCACCATAACTCACCTCCCGCAGAGGACTTGTTCGAGGTACGTCATCGTCCCAAGCGGCGGCGAGGCGTTTGTTCTTGATTCCAACCTTTAGCGTGTGATTGTTCTTCAGCAGGCTGAGGGCCGTGCGGCGGAGGATGCTGAAGTTCGCGTCGGCATGCCCTTTTCGTATGCCGCGATTGGTCTTCTTGAAAGGTCACATCGAGTTGCCAGTGCAGTCGGTTCTCAATCCCCCAGTGACTGCGCACCGCCGTCGGCGAATCGGCGAGCCGAGAGCTTTTTGCTCAGGATGTAGTGTCGCACGTCGCTGCACGGTTTGCCGTCACGCATGGTCTCGCTGATGGCGATTCCGATCGCGTTCAGTTGAGCCCAGCGACTTCGGTCGGGCAGGTCCTCGGGAACCGCGACAGACATAGTAAGAACGGTGCTCTTCGCGGCCATGACCCGTTCGCACTTCTCGTGGCGACTGACTTTCACGCCTGCGAAATCGTCTTCTAGATGCTTCAGGAAGAATTCGGCGATGCCTTCGTGCAGCGTCGGTTGGTTGCCCTTCACGGCCAGCACGTAGTCGGCGCTTGCGTCGACGATCTCCTGAGCGATCTCGGTCTGGCAGCCCATCGCGTCGATGGTCACCAGACAGCCGGAAATCTCCAGGATTTGCAGCAGTTTCGGGATGGCCGTGATCTCGTTGCTCTTTTCGTCGACGACGCACCTGGCCCAGGCTGATGTGATTGGCTGTGGCCCAGGCGCTGACCATGTGAATGGCCGACTTGCTGCTGGCCGCGTCGAAGCTGCGGCGGAGCGTCTTGCCGTCGATGGCCACGATTACCTGCCCGTCGGTCATTTCGTGCAGGGCCGTGATCCAACTCAACAGGCACCGCTCGAATTCGGCCGGCTTGATCGCGCCGAGGATGGCGTTGAAACGATCGTGAGACGGGATGCCGGCGCTGAGATCGAGGAACTGTCCCAGCCACTTCCGCTTCTTGCATCCGTACTCCGCAATCGATACGAAGTCATCGGCACCGGCAATCACGGCGCAAATGGCGATGCTGACGATATTGATCAGCGGATACACGACCTCCCGCCGCCGCGGATCAGTCAACGGCGCAAATTGATCTTGGATGCGGACGGAGCGATACTGGGACATGGCGCACATCCTTGGCCTGCCGCGACTCGCCCACCGACCGATGCCCAGTGTTTTCAACGAATCGCTATGTCCCATTTATGACAGATTACCCACTATGGCGCAATCGCCCTGGGTGTTCGTGTTTGCCTGTCTGTGGTTTGAGACGGCGGATTCGATCGAACCGCGGACGATCATTGACGTCTACGGGACCCCTCCGCAAAATACGCTGTCCCCAAAAAACCATCTCAAATACTGGAGACATTGCGTGGTAAAAGCCAAAAAAGAAGCGGTCAACAAAAGCCAAGCCATCCGAGATGCGTTGGCCGCCCATCCTGACAAATCGCCTGCAGAGATCGCCGAGGAGTTGAAAGCCAAAGGGTTGGACGTCAACGCTCAATACGTGTCCACGATCAAGAGCAACGCCAAGGCGAAGGGACGAAAGCGGAAGCTTGTGAGGCTCCGAAAGCCGGGCGGCCGCGGGGCCACGAATGGCCTCGGCCCGGTCGGGGCTGCTCTGGACTTTATCCGTGCTGCGGGCGGTTTGGAGCAGGCCAAACACGCGCTTCAAACGGTTGAGGAGATCCACCTCGCCGTGCATTAGCCAATATCGCTTCTGCGTTTGGATCGGCGATGGGCCAGCGAACTGATGCTAAATCTGTTCGACTGGTGCTGCTACTTCGGGATCGACGTCTGCTGACAGCCCTCAGCGATGCCGCGCGCCAAAAACTCAAGTGGCGCATGTCCAGGTATCGTCACGAGAAACTTCTGGGCAAAGGCGCCGGTCTGCTCAGGCGCAATGAAAGTCACCGAGAGGACGTGAACGAGCTTCGTTGAGTCATCTAATAAAGGCGACTTGAAGCTCCGAGGCCCCAACGCGCACTCAATTCGTTTGACGGCAAATGGCTGTCGCCCTCGAATCACGACGGTTTTTGTCGTCTGTGAGCCCCGAATCAAGGCGCCGAGTTGGACAATCGAGGGTGTCAGAGTCAAATCAGGCTCGACCGACGCCTCGACAGGAATTGGGATTTCGGGACAATTTGTTTCGTTCGTCAATAAGATGAGCTGCTCGCGGATCATTCCCAGCGGGGCGTCTGCTGCCAAACGGACCGAGAGGTCGTAATGTACTTGGCCAGCAGTACGGGCGGTTTCAGCCAGACGGGCGGTTAGGTGCCGATTGTGGGTGCGGGCACCGGTCAATTTCCAGTCCGGACGACCCGTATACGCGATCGATAACCGCCGTTCTTCAGACAGGCCTTCAGCTACGGCTCCGAAATCAATCGAGCTGGGACTCAGGACGATGTCGGGCCGAATGTAGACCTGCACGGAAAGGGTCACAACGTCTAGCTGTGGCAGGTCAAACGCGACCGCAGACGGTCGACAACTTCTGTCGCTGGAATCGGTTGGTGTCCATCGAAACCTCGATGTACGTCGACTCATGGCTCTTGAGAAGCGTTTGAGCGCACTTGGGCGTCGTACAGCCGCACGATGCCGTGACGCTCGCGATATGAACGCTCTGCGCAGAGCCATTTGTCAATTTGAAGCGATGGCTGACCTGCGTCCCTTTGGCCACCACGCCGAAATCGTGGCTTAAAGAGTCGAACATCTTTGCCGCCCATTCGTTCGCGTCTTGAGCGGATGACGCGTGTCGCGATCGAGACAATCAGCCGCCAAAACAGCGATCCACCTCCGCAAATTCTTGGTGCGAACCAGGGCCTTTGGAGCTAGTAAGTTTACGTGCTGCATTGGTCGGACATTTAGTATCCGCTTATCAGCCGTACCTTTATGTGAAGCCATAAATCGTCTCAGCGGTGCCCGATGCCCTTTTTTCCGTCTGGTCCCGACCCAATTTCTACGCGATTGTGTTCCTCTTGGCGACGCCACTCTACGTGGCTTTCAATTGGTCTCCCGGTATCGGGCACCATCTGGTAAAAATCCGCCCCCATAACTCAACACGTTTTGCGGTACGCCCTACGGCGTGCGTTAATCCGCTCGCGCGATCGTCCCCGGGAACCTCAGCCGAGTGACGATTCGCGGAAATTGAAGTCTCCACCGCATCAATCGTTGAATCGTCGGGGTGACGGATGCCCATTTTCGCGTACGAGGCGGTGGATTCGGCCGCGAGAGACCTGCGGGGGACGATCTCCGCGGACTCGCCTCGAGAGGCTCGTGAAAAACTGCGGCGCAAGGCTACCTGGTCGAGGCGATCCAGTCCAAACAGACGAAAACGGGCGTCCGACGACGTTTCTTCGAGCGTTCCGGCCGTTACTCGGCCGCGCTCACGGCCGTGATCCGTGACCTGGCCACCCTGTTGGGAACGGGAATCAATCTGTCCGACGCCCTCGATACGCTGTCGGCCCAGTATAGCGGCCGGATGCAAACATCGCTCTTAAGTCTCCGTGAGCGGGTCACTGGCGGCAGCAGCCTGTCGGAAGCGATGCAGGCTGAACCGGCGATTTACGACGAGTTGACGGTGCAAATGGTGAGTGTGGGTGAGAACTCGGGAACACTCGACAAAGTCTTGGATCGGCTGGCCGAGTTTCGTGAACGCTACTTGATGTTCAAGGACCGTGTGGTGACGGCCTTGATCTACCCGGCGATCGTGGTCGGCTTGGCCGTGATCGTCTCGGTCTTCCTGATGACTGTCGTCTTGCCCATGCTGCTGGAAAACCTGATTGAATCGGGCCATCCGCTTCCCTGGCCGACGCGGGTCCTCAAAGCGATGAGCGACCTGGCGACGGGCCATGGCTGGTGGCTGTTGTTGGCGGCCGGTGCGTTAATGGCCGGCCTGGTGGCGGGGGTCCGCACCTCATGGGGGCAGAGGCGCTGGCACCAATTGCTGTTTCGATTACCCCTGCTGGGCTCTTTAGTCAAAAAACAGGAGATCGCCCGGGCGGCCATCGTGATTTCGACCCTCATGAAAAACGGCATCGTGTTTGTCGAAGCCGTCCGGATCGCGGCGCGGGTCTCCAAAAATGTGCTGCTCAAGGACGCCCTGGACGAAATTCGCACCCGCGTGCAGGCGGGCCGAGACATCGGCGACGCGCTGGCGACGACGGGCGTGTTTCCTCCGCTTGTCTCGCTCATTTTCAACGTGGGCCAGCAGACCGGAAAGCTGGAAGACATGCTCGATCGCCTGGCGGAGGGCTATGAACGGCAAGTGGCGAGCGCCACGTCACGTCTCACCGCGGCGATCGAGCCGATCTTGATCGTCGTCTTGGCCGTATTTGTGGGATTCATTCTGTTTGCGACGATTCTGCCAATTCTGGAGGCGGGAAATGTTTTGTAGCCGTGGTCAAAAGCGAGGCCGAGCCGGATTCTCGCTCGTGGAGCTCATGGTGGTCATTGTCATCATCGGCCTCTTGGCCGGGGTCAGCACGATCAGCGTCCGCACGTACCTGATCCGGGGCAAGCAGAACGTGGCCCGCTTGGAGGTCTCGAAGATCTGCCAGGCCATCGATACGTTTTACAGCCATTTTGACCGCTATCCCACGGCGGAGGAGGGGATTGCTGTCTTGGCGACGAAGTCCGATGCGTTTCCGGATGGCATCTTGAGCAAGGCTCCGATCGACCCCTGGGGTTATCCGTACGAGTACCTCGTGCCGGGGCGGTCCGGCCCCTACGAGGTGATTTCGTACGGGGCCGACCATCGCGAGGGGGGCTCAGGATCCGATGCCGATATCGCGAGTAGCGCGCTGGGCCAGGAGCGGGCCAAGACGAATGTGCAATAGTTCGGCCAAGACCAGATGGAGCCTCGGAGAGCGCCAGCGCGTTCTGGGCTTCACACTGATTGAGCTGTTGGCCGTGTTGGTCATCGTCGGACTCGTGACGGCCATGGCTGGCCTGCGTCTCAGCGGGGTGGCCCAAGCGGCCCGATTCGAATGGGCGATCGAGCGCTTTACGGCAACGGACAGTTTGATGCGGACGCATGCCGCGGCCTCGGGCCGATCCGCCCAATTGCGATTCCAGTTGGGAACGGGCCGTCTGGATCGCCAATTCGAAAGCCGACCGGCGCATACGTCCTCGGTCGAGCTGGGCCAGAATGTGGAAGTCGCTCGGTTTCTCTCAGCGACCCGCGATGTCGAGACAGGCGATGTCGCGATCGATTACTCACCGTCCGGTTCGTCACAGACCTATGCGGTCGAGCTCAAGGGGCCCGGTGATCGAGCGGCCTGGATGCTGTTTGCCGGCGTCACCGGCCAGATGACTCGTTTGGAGGAGGAACGCGATGCCGGACGCCTCTTGCAGGCAATCCGCCGGCCGCGGATTGACTCTAATTGAAGTCATCGCGGGGTTGGCGTTGCTGGCGACTCTTTTGGCTTCGATCTTAGTCGCTTTCGGCAGCCAGGCGAAACAGATCCGCGCCGCGCGTGACCGTAGCACGGCAGTCGAGATGGCCGATCGACTGCTGGGGGAGTGGCGCTCACAGAACGCTCTGCCGGCAATCGGTACCGAGCAGGCTTTTCCCGGAAATGACGAGTGGCGTTGGCGCCTGATGGACGGCGACTCGGGCGAATTGGAAGCGTCCGGCGTCAAATCCGTCCGGATGCAGGTGTTTCGACGCGATCCTAGGGGAGACGACAAAGTGCTGGCCTCGGTCGATCTGTTGGTTCCCGGAGGGAACGGCACGGCCCATTAAGTTCGTCGTCATTCAATTGCCCATCTCGAATCGCGAGACGTGAAGAACGCCATGCATCGGACGCAACTGACCACGATACCGAGCCGTCACAGACCACCGGTCAGAAAGTGCCGGCGACGGGGTTTCACGTTGGTTGAGCTGTTGGTCGCAACCTTGTTGGCAGCCTTGTTGATGGCGGCCGTATTAGGTGTGCTCAAAGGAGTGACGCGAAGCCAAAAGACATTGATGCGACGAGACCCAGACGCGCCCTGGAAGACGCGGCTGATCAGCCAGCTGGAATGGGACTTGGCGAATTCGCGATCGGTTATCCCGACCGTGGACGGTTTTCAACTGACAGGATTTGCCGGGCGCGATTTCGTCAGCGGAGCCGCCCTGCATGGCCCCACGGCCATTCAGTACGCCGTTCGAAACCTCGCCGGTCAATCGTGGCTGGTTCGTAGTGAGGCCCATCTCGACTCACTCAATCTCGACAACGATTCGCTGGAGCTCGTGTGTAACCAGGTCGAGCGGATCGTGTTCAATTCTCCCGACAAGCAGGCCCCCAAGCCCCAAGCAAAAAGCGTCGAAGACGCACCAATTCCTGATCAGCCGCTCGTCCTCCTTTACGGTACAGGCCAAGAAAAACCCATCTTTGAACATGCATTCGTCTTACGCTAACAACGCCAGCGAACCCAAGCAGCGGTCTTCGCGGGACGCCTTCGTCCTCGTGATGGTGCTGGTTCTCCTGGTGGTGGCCGCATTATCGCTTGCCGGTGTCGCCCGGCGAAGCTTGGAGTCTGCCGAAGAGGCCGCAACGGCCCAAGAGGACCTCCAGCGCCGCTGGGGGGTCTTGAGCGCCTTGCGGCTCTATTTACCCTCGGCCGAATCGCTGCTGGAAGCCGAGGCAAAGAAACAGGCCGCCCAGGGCCAAGGCTGGCCCTTTCCGGCCAGCGTTTCGGGCGAGTTTGACCTGAATGGCCTTCATTTCTCGCTCTTGTTGGCTGACGAGGACGCCAAGGTCAACCTGAACGCCATTTTTCATCAGGGATCGGATGGCATGAGCCAGGTGGCCGCTGCGCTGGATCAGTTGGCAGCGACAGACGGTCTCGCGGCGCAAGTCCGTCCGTCGAGTGAGGATTCCACCAAGTCCGACGCCAAGATGTTCCGCAGCTGGGGTCAGATCTTCGATCTCACGCCCTATGTCTCGCCTGCAGAATCCGCCGGCCGCGTACGCGACGCGACCCACGAGATCACCTGCTGGGGGAGTGGACGGCTCAATATCTGCCGCGCCTCCGATCAGGCGATCCGAGCCGTCTGTCAGAACAAGGTCAGTCCCGACGTGCTCGATAAGCTGCTTTCTCTCCGACGGGACAAAGAAATCAAGGGACTCGATGACTTGCTCACGCGGATGGCCTTGAGAATCGAGGATCGAGCTGTGTTGGAGCGGCTTTTGTCCGACCGCTCGACGCGCCATTCGATCTGGATCGTGGTTCGCAACGCGCGGCGGAGCTGGGCCACGCTGGCGCTTGACCGTGGAGGTGCGAGCGGCGGTGGGCAAAACAGTGTCGTCCAGGAATTGTTCACCTGGTGAAATCTCGTCAGTGCGAGTGAGGTGTCCGATGACACTCAAAATGAAGAAGCGGCTATTGACCGCTCTGTCCCTGCTCACTTTCTCGGCCGCAGGCGGGATCCTCATTTGGGGTTTTTGCCAGGCACCCGGAGCGGAGCCAGCGGGCGCGAGCGAGAGTTCACTGGCGTCCATCGCCAATGGTCTGCTGAAAACGACCCGACCTTCGTCCGTGACCACCGACAAATCCTCGACATCACCAGCCGTCGGTTTGCAACAGCTTTGCGGCCCTCTGGGAGCGACCGTTACGTCGGCCCCTGTTTGATCCACCCCCTCGTCCGCAGGTAGTGGCCGAAAAAAAAGCCTGCCGCCACTGCGGGCGCGACTCTTGGCGACGATGATCGAGGCGGAGAATTCGACGGCCGTCTTGCGGCTGAATAGCGGTGAAGTCGTTTTCCGCAAAGTCGGCCAACCACTCGGCGCCGAGGAGCCCACGGCGAAGATCGCCCGCATTGAGGCGGGATCGGTGTGTGTCACCCGTGAGGGGAACGAAACTCGACTTCTGGTCGACGGCCAAAAGAGCAAATAATGGCGGACCGCACGCAATGGATGGTGATCCTCGGCGATGACAAGCTGGCTATTGCGCGCGCGGATGGGCCTCCGATCGAACTATCCGCGGCACACGAACTGCGACCGCGGAGCGCCGGCCGAGACGGCCCAACGAATACACCAGCTGCTGGAAGAGCAGCGCTATCCCGGCAGACCGGTCCTGTTGGGACTGGGGTCGCCCTGGTGCCTGAGCGCCACGATTCCCGTCCCGTCCTCGCGGCAGGCCAAGAAACGGGGAACGATTGGATTTTTGGTCGAGCCGCACCTCCCCTGGTCGGCGGAAGAGGCCGTCATCGATTATGAAACTCTCAACGACGACAAACGGATCTTTGCCGTTTCGGCCGAAGCCCGACCGCTGGCCGATCTCGTCTCGGCGCTCGAGGAACAGTGGAATCCGCGTGGCGTCGATTGCTCCCCTCGCTCGATTGGCCCTGGGGCACCATTTTAAGGTCGCTTCCAACGTCGCTTCGCGATATGCCCTGCTCTGGCGGAACGAGGAGACGATCGACCTGTGGCTGGTGGAGCAGGATCGGCCCGTGGTCTGGAATTGGCTTCCCTACGATATCGCGGCGGTAAGCAGGGCCTTGCGCTACCTGGCGATTTCGGAAAATGCATCCCTGCAGGTTGTCTGCCGGAACCTGCCTCAAGAATTTGTGCGTGTGGCGTTGGCTCAAGCCGGACTCGGATCGCTGGCTGCCCCGTCCCTGGAGTCGGACGACCCGCTCCTGGCTGCGACGCATGAGGCGGCGGCCATCCTGGATGGGAGGCGCACCGCGCCCATCGAGCTCAGGCGGGATCAACTTGTGGCGAAGGATCGCAATCGGGTTCTTCGCTCCCAATTGAAATTGCTCCAGGGTGCGGCCTTGCTCTGCCTGGCGGCCCTGGGGATTGCTCTGTTTAATCAAGGTTGGCAGAGCGAGCATCTGCGTGACGCGTACGATCGACGTCAAACCGTTTTATTCAACGAACTCTTCCCTAAAGAACGAGTCCCGGTCGCCATCCATTCCCGGCTGCAAAGCGAACTCGGACGGCTCAAAGGCGTGCGAGGCGAGCGATCAGATCTTCCCGAGTCGATTCCCTACCTGACGGTGCTCGAGCCGCTCCTTAAAGCGCTCCCCACCGATCTCCGCTATCGCCTGTTGGAAGTACGCATCGAGAATGGTCAACTCGATCTCGTGGGACAGGTCCGCACGCACGCAGACGCCGACCGGATCGCCGAAGCGCTCCGAGGAGCGGGCCTCGTTGTCGCCTCTCCCAATACGAATCGCCTGGAAAAGGAGGGGGTCGAGTTTCGCATCTCGGCCCATGTGGTTCTCCCCGAGAGCAAAAAGCCACAGAAAAAAGCGACATGAGCGAACGGACGAAGAACTCGACTCATCTCCTTGCGCTGGTCGCAGGCGCCCTGTGCCTGGTCGACGGTTGGGCCGGTTGGCAATGGGTGAGCGGTCACGAAGGACTCGCCCTCGCCCGCAATCAGGTCACAAATTGCGACGAGTTGGGACAAAGGATCAAAAGTCTCCGACAGGCACCGGCCAAAGTCGAGGAGACAACTCGCACGGGGGAGGCATTGGCCCGGTTGGTCGAGTCGTCGGCGCAGGAAGTGGGTCTGCCGAGCGATCGCATTGTCCACGTGGCGCCGGCCGAGCCGAGGCGAATCGGCGATTCGGCCTACCTCGAGCAATCGACCGCCGTCGAGCTCCGGGCCGTCACGTTGCGGCAGCTGATCGAGTTCTCACTTTGCGTCAGCCGCAAGGAGCCGCAGATTCGCATTCCAGCGCTCGCCCTCCGCACGCCGCCGGGCGAAGCGAACGCCAATCATGGACATGAGTTGTGGAACGTCCAGCTGACCTTGACTGCGCATGTTTTCGCACCTAAGATGCCGCCCCCTCCCTGAGTTCTCTTCCCACCAGTCTGGACTTTGAAAGAGAGCTTCCGCCCGGCAACCGGTTCTCCTCGGTTTTGCTTTTTTCACCCCTTCTCTCTCTGTTTTTTACCATTCTGCAGACGGCCCCATCTCCCGTCGCCTGACTGGTCGCATCGTACCTGTTAAACGTGCCGAATCTTTGAGACAGAGAGCTTCTTCAAGCGATTCCGGTCCCAGGGTTCCCTCGGCAGTTTTCCGCGTCAGCAACAGTGGGCCGCGCTCCCCAGCGACAAGGGTGCGCACTTCGTGGTCTCTGCGATGGATCGTCGGCACCCTCTTTTGTGGATTCTGAGCGCTGCCCTGGCAGTTTTCTGCGGGTGCAACGTGTTTCATGAGGCACACGATCCGCATTATGAGACGGTGCAGGCCGATCCGCGTCATGAGACGGCCGTTGCGGAAGACGAACATGCCCAAGCGCTCAAATTTCTGAACAAGTGCCCCGGGTGCGAGCGATGTGATTTGGTCAAAGCCGAGGAACACCTGCAAAAAGCGCTGGTCGCTGACGTGACCTACGGACCCGCCCACAACACGCTCGGCATGCTCTATCTGCGGCAACGAAGGCTCTACCTGGCCGCCTGGGAATTTGAATACGCGCAGAGACTGATGTCCGATCGGTTCGAGCCTCTTTACAACCTGGGACTCGTCTACGAGGCGGCCGACAAGCTGGACCGGGCGATTGAGTTCTATTCCATGGCCTTTTCAATATCGCCTCGGACTCCGGACGTGCTCGAAGAGCCTGGTCCGTGCGCGGCTCCGCAATGGCGAAACAGTTGCCAACGTCCGCCCCTTGCTGAAGGAAATCATTTTCTACGAGTCGCGTCCGGTTTGGGTTTGCTGGGCCAAGGAGCGGTTGGGCCTTGCCCCTGAAGAGACCGTGCAAAACGAAGCGCCGCCCCTGCCTTTGCCGGCCAACGACCGCAAGGGAAATAACTCGCGTAAGAAAACTCCCGAACCCCCCGAGCCGGATGGATCTCCTGATTTGCCGCCCAAGGTCGCCGCGCCCAACACAAAGAACCAACTCTCCTCGACAAAGGACCCCAGAACCGACGTCTTTTCGGATTTCGACTCGCCCCCGTCGTCCTACGCACCTGCGAGCGATCCCCTTGCAGTAGCCAGCAAAGGCTGGCCCGGTGGTTCGTCTGCGTCGCTGATCCCTTCCACGCTCAGCACCGACACGTCCGCGCCCGTATTGAAGACCGTGAGCGGGCAATTGCCACCGTCGATGGCAGCGGCCCAGCCGCATTCGGGCCAGGTCCCCCCGGCGACGTCGGACACCAGTGTTTCTCCCGATCACGTTCTCTTCGGAGACGAGAGCTTCAAACTCTCCCCTTGATTGTCGGCTGCACCCATCACCAGAAAAAAACGAATCGAGAGCGATGAACAACTCCGTTCGATTCTCGCTGGCCGGCGACGTTCGGTTGCGAGCGATGATTACGGCGGCGCTGGTTTTGATCGCCGCCACGCCGCTCGCCGCTCAGGTGCCGGCACCAGAATCCCCGTCTGCCGATAAGAAGGCGATGGTCCAGCTCACGCTCCCTCCGGACACGGAACTCAAAACACTCATCGAGCTGGTCAGCCAGCGGCTCGGGGTGCAGTTCCTGTACGACGAGCAAGTGGCCAATAAGCGGATCTCGATCAACTCGCCCAAACCGATTCCGGCCGACTCGCTGCTCGACGTGCTGCGAAGTGCACTCAAGATGAAGGGCTTGGCCTTGATCGACGCCGATGTCCCCGGCTGGAAGCGGATCGTGTTGGCGGATGATTTACCCCAGATCTCGATCACTCCAAACGGTGCAACGATGGAAGGGGTTGCTGGGACGGCTGCAGTCACCGAGACGTTTGCCCTGACACACCTTTCCCCCGACCGGGTCGGCAAGATCATCGAGCCCTTCCTGACTAAGAAGGGGGCCAATACGGTGACCTTGGCCGACAAAAACTTGCTGATCGTCACCGACTATGCGCCCAATCTCCGACGGATTGCTCGCCTGATTGAATTAATCGATCAGGGGGGACCCGACCGAGTCCTCAGTTTTCAACGAATCATCAACGTCGATGCCGGAGACCTGTCCCAGCAAATCTCCCAGGCCTTGGCCGCGCGTTCGGCCAGTCAACCCGGCGGCACGCCGCAGGTCAACGTCTCGGCCGATAAGCGTACCAACCAGCTGTTGATTGTTGGCACCAAGCATCAAATCGAGGAGGTCTTGCAGCTCGTCCGCGCCTTCGATGTGCCGCTGCAACAACGGACCCATGTCTATTCCTTTCGGAATGTGGATGCCGAGCGAATCGACCGGCTCGTCAAGGAGACGGTTGACCCCATTACGGCCGGCCACCTGTATCACTCGGCGATCGACCGCAGCGACAACCTGTTGGTGGCGACCTGCCCCGAACACGTCCACGCCCGCATTCTTGAGCTCAAGCGGGAGATGGATATCGAGAGACGCCACGCGGACAGCGGAGTTCGCTTCTATCGGCTCAAATATGCCGATGCCCAGGACGTGCTCAACACGCTGCGCGCTATTGATCAGAGAGGAAGCGGCAGCTCTCCCTCGAGCGGAATTTCTGCAACAGGGCGTGGAGGAGTGGGAAGCCCTCAGAATGGGCCGCCCGCCGATGCGACGATGGCTCCGAGCCCTGGCGGGAACGCGACACCAGGTCAGGGAGGAGGCGCGCCACCGCCGTCTCCTGGACTGCTGGAGGGCAAGGCTGGAACGGGCGGGAACGCTCAGACGGCGCTGACTGGGATGCCAGGCACTCCGTCTGCGCCCGGACTCGGAACGATCGTCCCGGGAAGCGCCCGTGTGTCGATTGACACCAAGTCGAATTCGATCATCGTCATCGGGGACCGAGCCCAGCAGCAAATCTACGAAGACCTCATCCGCTCGCTCGACCGCCGCCAGCCGCAAGTCATGATTGAGGCCAGGATCGTGATCTTGGATACGACGGACGATTATTCCCTCGGCGTCGAGGTGTCGGCCGCCGCCACACACGGGGCTGCTCAAATTCTGCAGTTCACCTCTTTTGGTTTAAGCACCGTCACGGCCGCGACAGGGGCCCTCGCGATCAATCCAGCCCAGGGTTTCAACTGGGCCCTGGTTGATCCAAGCGCAGCGAACGCGGTGATTCAAGCCATGGCCAATCACACGCGTTCCAAGGTGCTCTCCGCACCTCGCCTCGTCGTGGCCGACAACACGGCCGGCAACCTGGCCAGCGTGCAGGAGGTCCCGTACACGAGCGTCAACGCGTCGACCACGGTCGCGACGACAAGCTTCGCCGGGTTCGCGGAGGCCGGCACGACGATCCAGGTCACCCCGCGGATCATGGACGAGCAGCACCTGAGCCTCCAGTTCAATGTGACGCTCAATAGTTTTACCGGAACCGGTTCGGACGGCGTGCCGCCACCACGGCAGACCAACCAGATCTTCGAGCAAGGTCACGGTCCCCGACGGCTATACGCTGATCGTGGGCGGGCTGACCAACAAGAACGACGCCGTCACGCGAAACGGCATCCCCTTTATCGAAAATATCCCTATTCTTCGCGATCTGACCAGCTTACAGACAACGAGCAAGGATCAAACGACTTTGTTTGTGTTCTTGCGTCCGACCATCTTGCGGGACGATAAGTTCCGGGATCTCAAATTCCTGTCGGACCGGGCTCTCCGCTGTGCGACCGAGCCGGGCAACTTTCCGGAGAGTTGTCCGCTGCTGATCAAGTGAAGGCCAGTCCGAGGCATCGGTGGACGACCGGCTTGGGGTCTGTCTCTACTAGGTTGGCGATCTCAGATGGCGACAGGAATCGAATCATCAGCCGTAGCGTCGGAACCGTCAGCGCTCGATGCAAAGTGGCGAACGGCGCTCGCGGCTTGTTCATCCGAAGGCGGGATTCCCGATCCACTAGAGGGGACCGGTCCTGCAGAATCTTTGCTGGCCTCTGCACGTCGCGCCGGAGCGACCGAGCCCGCTTTAGCCAAGGCATCGGCCGAGATTCTGGAGATTTCCGTTTGGGAGGGCCCCCTTACGCTGGCTCCCTCTGCCGTCTTCGTAAAGCGTTTTCCCATCAGTTTTGCACGCCAGCATGCGATTTTGGCCCTTGAGGAAAACCAGAGCAAACCAATCGTTGCCATGCCGGGCATTGAGGCTTGGCCCGCGTACGACACGGTCCGACGCGTCCTGGGGACAGAGCTCAAGCCCGTCTTTGCCGCGCGCGAGGAGATCGTGCGGGCGATCAATCGAGCCTATGAGCAGCAGAGTTCACAGCCCGACGCCGTGCTGGACGCACTCGGTCAAGGACGATGCGCTCTCCCAGCTCAAGCAGCTCGAACTCCGCGAGGATCTTTTGGCGACCGATGGGCAGGCGCCGGTCGTGGAGCTGGTGAATCTGATTCTCCTCGATGCTGTTAAAGGGGGAGCCAGCGACATCCATTTTCAGCCATACCGCGAGAACCTAGTTGTCCGCTATCGCATCGATGGAGTCTTGTTCGACGCCCATACCGTCCCGAAAGCGCTGCAGGACGAAGTCACCAGCCGCATCAAGGTCATGGGCAAGATGGACATTGCGGAAAAGAGGCTTCCGCAGGATGGCAGGGCCACCGTGACGGTCGGCGATCGAACCATCGATTTGCGGATCGCCTCGCTGCCGGGGAGTTACGGCGAGCGGGTTGTCTTGCGATTGCTCGACAAGAGCACGCGGGTCTATTCGTTGTCGGAAGTCGGTATGGACGAGGAGACGCGGCGCCGCTTTCGGCAGCTGATCGCGATGGAGCATGGCCTTATTCTCCTGACGGGGCCGACCGGCAGCGGCAAGACGACGACCCTCTACGCGGCTCTCCAGGAAATCAACACCCGTGATCGCAACGTGCTCACGCTCGAGGACCCGATCGAATACGACATCGAGGGGATCAGCCAGACCCAGATCAACGTGAAGAAGGGGCTCACGTTTGCCAGTGGTCTGCGGAATGTCCTGCGTCAGGATCCCGACATCATCATGGTGGGTGAGATTCGCGACCACGAGACGGCCGTGATGGCCATCCAGTCGGCGCTGACGGGTCATTTGGTTTTTTCCACGCTGCACACGAACGATGCGGCCAGCGCCGTGGCTCGATTGATGGACCTTGGTATCGAACCGTATTTGGTCAGCAGCTCACTTCTGGCCGTGCTCGCACAACGGCTGGTCCGGAAGATCTGTCCGGGTTGCGCGTCCGACCGAAGTTTCACCGCGGATGAGCGAAAGCAGCTCGGGCTTACGTCTGCCAACGATGAAGCACGCCTTTACCGCGCTGGAGCCGGCTGTGATGGCTGTAGAAAGACGGGATATCGGGGCAGGGTGGCCATTTGCGAGCTCTTGATCGTTGATGAGACGATTCGCGGGCGCATGCAGACACGGGCGAGTGCGACGGAAATTCGGGACTCGGCCATTGCGGCCGGAATGCGGCTATTGCGTGACGACGGAATCGACAAGATTTTGGGCCGAGTCACCACGCCGGCTGAGGTTGCGCGAGTTACCGTGTGAACAGAACTCTGAAAGAAGCTGGCGATTGCCGAAGCTGAATTGAACATTCTGTCGGCGAATCACGGCTGTTTCGATTGACAGAGGAGCCGGAAATCCATTGAGACGATGAACCGACCTGCTCATTCCTTAAGCTGTCTCGAGATCGACCTTAATGACGGTGGAGACGATCGAGAAAGTATCGTCATGCTTAAGACGTGTCTCGCACAACCCGACTCGCTGATCGTTAACGAGGGTCCCATAGCGGCTGCCCAGGTCCCGTATCCGTAATTCATGACCATTGAATGTCAAGACACAATGATGGCGACTCGCACGCCGTTCAACCAACCTCAGCTGGCAGTCGAGTGCTCGGCCGATGAGGAAGCTTCCTTTGGGGATCCTCATAACTGAGCCGGATAACGGACCACTTTGCACCGTTAGCGTTGCCATCGTTCTGCTAGACTTTTGTAGTCGTCGCCGGTTGCGGCCTTCTGATGCCGCCACTGACCACTATTTGGTGCAGCCTGAGCGCGAGCGTATTTCTAAGCGCAACCGTCACCTGGACCGGTCCTTGCCAAGATCCGGACCGGCATCCCGACCCCAGCAGAGTCGCGAGGGTGACGGTTCGAACGGAGCTTTGGGACCCCTCTTGAAATCGCCATTTTGACAGGCTAGAGCGCTTCCGAACCGATCGTCAACTTCGGTTGGCACGATGACGAAGTAACGAAATGAAGAATCGCGGCACCAAGAGGGATGCCGCGCAAATTACAAACAGGCCGATGCTGATGACCTGGTAGATCGTCAGCGGCCCAAAAACGTGCTCGTCACGCACTCGGACAAACTCGACGCCGAATCTCCAAACGGCATAAGCCCCGATGAACACAAAAACCAATCGTCCGGATAGGGCACGGTGTTTCCACAGACAAAACATGGACGCAGCAAGCAGGAGGCAGAATCCAAATTCATAAAGAGGCGCCGGATGGACCGGCAAAGACCAAGTGACGGAGGCGGGAATCTGATGCTTCGCGAGTTGCTCCAGGTAGGCCGCGCTTCCGATCACATTGCCATACGGATCAACTACTTTGGGATAGCAAATGCCGCACCACCCGTCCCAGCGCGTGCCGTAACAGCAACCTTTGAAGAGACAGCCGATGCGGCCGATGGCAATTCCCAAGGGCACGCCGATCGCAGCCGCGTCAAGCGCCTCGGTCGCGGGCAATTTCAACCGCCGGCAAGTGCACCATCCGCCCAAGGCCGCGCTGATCAAGGCGCCGTAGAGCACCTCGCCCCCCTCGTTGAGCGAAAAAAACCAGCCGGCGGTCAGAGTCTCGCTGGAAGAATAGATCAGGATGTAAAGTAGCCGGCCGCCGAATACGATCAGGAAGCAAGCGACAGCCCAAACGCGGATGCCATCCCGAAAGCGGAAGCCCCGTCGGCTCAAGAGCAATCCCTCGATCAGGCCTGCCACGACCAGGCCGAGTCCGTAGAAGAACGGATACGAGGCAATGGCGATGGCCCGGTTCTGGATCAGAAAGGGAGACATGCAGGCGCCATTAGGGATTGCGGCCGTTGGTCTGAGTGGTGGGCGATCTGGTTCAGTCGCATCGACAGGCGCTTGACAGAATCATCTGAGGGATCGACGCCTGACGCCTTGTCGAAATAGAGCCGGGCGGTGCGAAGGTCCCCTTCGGAAAGGGCAATTTCCGACAAGAGGCAGGCGGCTTCGATGTTCCGGGGGTCAAGTTGCACAGATTGTGAGAGGCTCTTGACGGCGTCGGCTCGCCGGCCCAGTCGCAACAGTGCGAGCCCGCGGTCGTGAGAGCGCCTCGCCTCCACTTGCGTGAGGCGGGAGGGAATCACCATCCGATCGAGCAGGGCCAGCGATTCTGCGAAGCGCCCGTCGTGATACTGTGACTCCGCATCGGCAAGCGCCGTGTCGAAAGCCGACTGGTTCAAAACAGGCTGAGGTGAGGTCGCGGCGTTTGCAACGAGTCCGATAACGGCCACTGCCCAACTCGCAACGAGTCCAGCCCACACAATTCCGCGCCTTCGTCGTCCTTTGAATGCTGCTGGTTTCGGTGACGGGCGGCTCTGATTCGATGGGATGAGCGGCCTCGTCTCAGGCCAGAAATGAACGCCGATCCAGAACGCCAGCGGCAGCGCGAAGATTTCCTGGTTTCCCTTGCCATACACCCACACGGAAACACAACACCCCGCCGCGAACCCGATCGTAGCGACCTTTTCCAAGAGGGCGTCTCGCTCGCGAAGCGCCGTCCCGCTCCTTTTGTCTCGCACCTCTTTAGCCGCCTATGCTTACACCTGCGTGCAAGACTGCCTCCGAGCCCCGACACACGCTTCGACATCGTCGCCGTTAAAACGACTGTGGCGTCAGCCAGTCTACTGGCGTGCCCAGCGTGGCTCAAGGTGTCTGTTAAGCGCGTTCCAGCGTAAACGTTCCGGCTGGCTGACGTGAACCAGGCCCCCGCACAGGTCGCCGTGTGGCAGAGGGGATAACATCGAGTCTAAATACTTGGACGTTTCTGCTCGATCATGCCCGGAAATTATCTGTCCGGGACATTCGTAGCCATGCAATTCGACTGGGTCTTGATACGCGACTGTGCGAGTGTCGCCGATGGAACTCCGGCATGATTTCTTCAAGGATCAAGTCTCCATCGAGATGGGCGAACTTAGTAGCCAGCATGACGTTGAAGCAAAACCTGGGAAGGCCAAGGCGGCAACGCACTTCGAGAATTGCCGGGCCGATGGTCTGCGATGCATCTAAATGTTCGTTCGCAGGTAAGGCATTAACCGCGGGAAGCAGATTTTTCGCATTTTTATTTCACCGAGTGTCTATGAGCGTTGACAGGGCATTGTCGCACGGTATTTTGGTTGAATCAGACGCACGGCTTAAGTTCTAAGCCACCATCTCATGCGCCTCGATCTATCATTTCGCGACATCGGTTGTTTGGTAAGGAGCATCGACGACCGCGGGCGAGGATCAGGACCATTTCCAGAGTGTGGCCGTGCAGAGCCCTTTGCGCTGGGGCTGTTTGCCGCTTGACTCAATGAGTCGAGCCGCGAGCTAAACTCCGCGTGAGGTGCACCTCTTCTTGAGGGCCATGCTCGCGTTTTTTGTGGCGCCTTTACCCGCATCGTCGCTGACGCCTGACGAAGGCAATCACTCGCTGAAAGGAGTCAGTATGTGCGCCCGGTTCGTTGCACGGTGCGGCCTCCTCTGGCTTGCCACGCTTCTGCTGGCTCCGGTCTCTTGGACGTCCCGGTCCGAGGCGCAGCAGCCCGCGCCTCTGCCAAGTAACTGGCAGAGCCTCGGGGTGTCCGACTTCGTGACGGCCGTCAGCCCGTATTACGACTTGGACGCCGAGACTCTTTTTTATCCGACGATCGATGACGGTGCCGTGCGCAGGCAGGCAGCCACGCTGATTGCGAATGTCGATTACTCGGGCAGCCAATACGACCTGCCCACGCTCAACATCCTCCACCTGTTGGCCAATCCCAAGCTCTCTGCCAGGCAGCAGACGCGGATCACCAATGGCGTCCTGGCCCGGCAGGACAACTGGACGGGGCAACCCTTTTCCGTCTTCAACGCCAAATGGAATTTGATGTTTCGGCTCAAGCTCTCCGATCTGTCGCGGATTCAGGAAGGGACGCGCTGGGCACAGGCCGGGGGACAGCTCTCGGCGGTGCCTCCCCAGAACCTGCCGGAGGCCTATTTGTATTTTGCGACGACACCGCCGCAGTCGATTTCTGGAAGCTATTCGGTTCGGTGGCAAGGGCAGGTGACGGCTCCGCAAAGCGGGGCGTACACGTTTTCGATCAGCCCGATCAACGTCAATTCGCAGGATAGTCTCAGTCCCGTACAGCTCACCGTGACGGTGAATGTGGGGGGCAGCGTGGTCCTCACGGCCAATTCCACGCAATGGACGAAAGCCTCCTCGCCGGTCACCCTCACGGCCGGTCAAGCGGTTTCGCTGGTTGTGAACTGGTCGGCCCAGGTCGGCCAGCAGATGCCCAACCGCGCCCTGCATGCCCTGTTGTTGTGGCAGGGGCCGGGCGTGAGCCAATCGATCGTGCCGCCATCGGCTCTGACGCTGCCAGACGGAAGCGCGGTGGGGCTGCAGACGACTTACACCTGGACCAACAGCAGCGGCCAACAACAGACGTTGACCCGTACCGAACCCAATATCGACGCGGCCTGGACGTCGCGCCCCGTCTGGCTACTCCCGGACGTCTCGCTCCAAACTCAGGCCGGCGCCCTCCTGTTGCAGACGGTCACCTCGTCCACTTATCTGGCCCTTCTTGAATTTGACGCCTCCAGTTCAAGTGCATCAGTTGCATGCTGTCTTCCAGGATCCCGATGCGACGGGCGAGCTCCTCACCTCTTCCCAGCGGAATACGATTCTGGGTCTGTTGCAGTCGCAGCCGACGTTTCTCAATCCGGTGAGCGCGAATTCGTTCACGACCTTTTTTGGCACGTACCGGGTGGGCAACCCGGAAGCAGCTCTGCAAACCTTCGGCACCTGGGCCCTGGCGCATGCGGATGTGGTCTGTGGGCTGGGATCCGGCCCTGTCTTCGACGCCGATAATCGGACGGGGTATCGCCGCCTGGCGGTTTACATGAGCCAACAGATGCCCCGCCAGGCGACCGAGTTGCAGAACCAGTTCCTGGTGACCCCTGACGGCCGCTGCTCTTTGCCGGTGGCCTACACCTTGGCCTACGCCTACTTGGGCCGAAACAAACTCGCGACGTGGACCAGTTTCCTCGACAACCAGCTCCTCAACACAAATCTCACGGGGGACCTCCGTGTTAACTGGCTCTTGGCCCGGGCGTTGACGCAGGAGATCAGTCAGGCTCCGCCAAGCATTACGTTGAGCACCCATGTTTACACTCGGCCCACGGACGGAATGAATTATGTCAATCAGGCGGTTCAAGCCGCCCAAAGTGCGCCGGTCAAGATGCGTGCCGCGCAGGAGGCCGCAGCACGCCTGGCGTCCGCGGGGCAGTTCGACGCGGCTACGGTGCTCTTGCAGCCTTTGCTCAACTCGGTCCCGGCCGATCAACAAGTGATCCTCACCGGATGGCTCAACCAGCTGGCCGGGCTCAGCGCGGTGCAGGCCAACGCGGCAGCCAACCAGAGCGCAGCGGCCCAACAGGCCTATCTCGCCTCGGTCCGCCAGCGTCGTGACCAAGCAGCCGCGGCCGGCAACACGGCCGCGGTCAGTCGTTACAACGCCATCCTCAATGCCCTGACAAGCCAGTAATGCCCCGATCGCGCGACAACGCGTGGCAAGGAAGATCTCGGATGCAGAGGTGTGATGCCCATCGGTTGAAGGAGAAAGCGACTATGTCTTGGCAGCTTGCGGAGTGGAAGGGCTGGTTGATTCTCGGCGTCATTGCATGGCTCGCCTTGCAAACGTCGACGTGCTGGGCCCAGCAACCGGCGAGCCTGCCTGCCGGCTGGCAGCAGATGTCTCCCACGGATTTTGCGGCGGCGACCCGCGCCCTCTTGACGTCGGATACGTTCAAGCAGCTCAGCCCGGAGGACCAGCAGGCTGCCAGAGAGCATGGCAAGGACCTGTTCCTGCAGATCGATTTGGATAAAACTCCGCTCAATTATGAAACACTGGAGATGCTCCATTGGTGTGCGCGGTATTTGCTCGACCCGGGGCAAATGGAGAAGACGAAAACCTGGGTGCTGTCGCGCCATGAGAATTGGGCCGGTCGGCCCTACGCCGATATCCGGGCCAAGGTTCTGATGATGATGCGGCTGGATATCCCAGAGCCGGTCCTCGTTCAGGAGGCACGACGGTGGGTGCAGGCGGGAGGTACATTTCAGCAGGTTCCCAAGGCCGATCTGCAGTATGACATCGTGCGGGATGTGTTTGCCGATGTGAAAGTGCTCACGCGGTCCTTCTCGGTGACATGGAACGGTTCCCTCGTTCCCCCGCAGACGGAGGACTACCTCTTCTTCGTGAGCCCCATCAATGTGAACTCGGGTCGCGGGCAGGTTCCCGTCAAAATCGCCATGACCGTGTCGCTCGGAGGCCGGGTCGTGCTGAACACCACGCCGGATCGGACGCCCAAGAAATCTCCCGGGCGATGGGTCAGCCAATCGGGCTTCGTGCAGCTCAAGGCTGGCCAGCCGGTACCGCTCAAGGTGACCGCGACGGCCGATGTGCCGCTCGGCATCCCCCTGCGGACATTGCACGCGACGCTCTTCTGGGAGAGACCGGGTGTCGCCAAATCGATCGTTCCCATCGCTTATTTGAAAAATGATCAGGGGGAACCGGGACTGACGGCAACGTACACGTGGACTGAAAAGAATCAAGCACAAACGCTCGTCCGGACGGAGCCAGACATCGACGTCGCTTGGCTGAGCTCGGCCATCCTGCTTGCCAAGGACACGTCTGTTGCCACTCAGGCCAGCGACGCCATGTGGGAGACCATGACCTCCCCGGAGTTCATCAAGGAATGCTTGGGCCCCCCGGTGAAGCTGCATCCGTTCATTAAAGACGACGAGGTTTCTGCAGCTGGACTGTCGACCACGAGGCGGCAGGCGTTCCTCGATCTGTTGCTGCAAAAGCCGGCGCTGTTGGATGTCGTCGATCCCAAGAATGCGGTCACCTTCTATCAGTCGTTCCGTGTGGGATGTCCCGAAAAAGCGCTCGATGTCTTTGGCGTCTGGGCGACCCGGCACGCGGATCTCGCCTGCGAGATCTCAAGCGATTACGTGTTCGACGGTGACACACGTTCGGCACTGGGCCAAATGGCCCTCTTTTCGACGCAGCAGCTTCCAGACCAGGCGGGTCGACTGCAGCACGAGTTCCTGAAAGTGCCTGATGGGCGATGCGCTCTGCCGGTGGCCTACACGCTCGCCATGAGTTACCTGGGACGCGGTCGCTTGAACGAATGGACCGCCCTTCTGGATGCCCGGCTCAAGGATCCGGCCGTCAAAGGCGATTTGCGGGTCAACTGGCTTGTGGCACGCTCCTTCGCCGAAGAGATTCGACTTTCGGAGCCGAATCAGTACACCCCGGTCACGTCACGGGCGCTCGATGGGCGGAAATTTCTGGACCAGGCCAAAGAAGCTGCAGAGAGCCCAACGGTTAAAACTCGCGTCCTGAAAGAGATCGCCGCACGACTGGTATGGGGCCAGCAGTATCAGCCGGCCAAAGACCTGTTTAAGCAAGCCAGTCGCTCGTTACCCAGCGACAAACAAGCCCTCTTGGCTTCCTGGCAACAGCAAATCAGTAACCTCGTGGCGGCAGCGACTCAGGAAGAGCGGAGCCAAGCCGCCGGGTCAAAGCACGCCTACCTGGCAGCCCTCCAGCAACGTCGAGCGCAGGCGGCTACGCAGGGGAATAAAGCGGCTGTCAGCCGCTATGACGCGTATCATCAAACGGGCTGACAAGCCGTAACGCCAAGCGGCCGCGGTTCCGTGTTTGACACCGAGGTAGAGGCGAGCGCCGGCGACTGACGAATGGTGAGAAAACAGCATTTCCAAGCAACGGACGTGAGGAAGACATGCAAAGACTGCCACGGGTTTGGGTGGGAGGGGGGCAAGCTCAAAAGAGCCGCATCGCCGGAGGGCTGAGTCCGTGGCTGATCGCGGGCTTGGCCATGTTGGTCTTTGGGCTGCCGGCGACGTTGCCGGCCAATCCCGTGCACCCTCCCAGTCCTCCGAGCGGCCCGCCTCCTCAGGGAACCCCGATCGATTTCGGGGGCGGATGCAACAACAATGGGGGGGGCGGCCCTGGTGGAGGTCCGACAAATCCCACGGGTGGGCCTAACAATCCTGGTAACCCACCGGGTGGCCCCGGTAATCCCAATCCCTGTAATCCTCCTGGCAATCCGGATCCCAATAGTCCTCCTCCTCCTCCCCCTCCTCCTTGTAATTGCGGAGGGGGCTGTGACAACAACAACCCAACGCCGCCGCAGAGCTCGCCTTGCCCCATTTATTACCGCTATGGGGCCGTCCTTGAGCAAGCCGTCGACATCAGCCTTCCTGCGCCTGGGATCGGTGGTGGCGTCGTCGCCCGCTCGTACCTCAGCATCGGCACAGGGACCACGTCTCAGGGAAACAAGTGGCTCAACGAGACCTCCGACATCTATCTGATGCAGCAGGGAAGCAATGTCTCGCTCTTGCTGAGCGCCGCTTCGCAGATCGTCTTCACCTACAACAGTGGCAGCGGAACCTATACGGCTCCGGGCGACAGCAACAACCTGCAGCTCACTCACAACTCCACAAGCAAGCAGTTCGTCCTCGTCGATCAGCTCAGCAACCGGCAGACGACGTTCAACGATTTCACTGTCACGCCGACAGCCGTTCAGGGGAAGCCAATCGCCGTCTCCACGCTGCAATGGTCCACGCAAGGCAACGCCGGATTCGCTTACACGTACAACACCAACGGCACCATCAGCCAGATCACCAGTCCCACCAATCAGGATTACAACGTCGTTTACACGTACAACACGAGCAATCTGATCACGCAAATCCAGGTCAACGACGCCTCGGGCAACGCGCTCTCGCAGGTGATTTACACCTATTATCAGAACGTGACCAGCCCCTCCACTAACCTGGGGACGACCAACGACCTGGTGCAGGTCCAGGTCTCGACTCACGCTACGACCGACGCGCCGGGCACGATGTCGATTATCCGCTACACGCAGTACCGCTATAGCGGCACGACCAGCAACCTGAAGGCGGTTTACAACCACGATGCCATCCAGCGGATTCTGGCCTCGACCGGTCTCTTGAGCCCCGCGGCCATCATGAGCCAGGCGGACACCTACGGGACCCCGGCGATCCAGAGCTTTGCCAGCAAGAGTTTTACGTACTACGGTTCGAGCCCCCCATCGGCTGCAAGCGTCAACACGCCCTTTACCGCCAATGAGAACCTCGTCTCGGAGTACACCAACAGCGTCGGCGCAAGCGCCATCGCCAATGGCCTAGTGTCCACCGAGACGGTCGGGGGCTGCGGCGGATGCGGGACGAACTACTCGGTCACCAAGAGCTATTTTTATCTGTCTCTCCCCAATAGCACGACCGATCAGAACCAGGTGGTGAGCCTGGTGGTCGAGGACACGCAAGACTCGGCCGGCAACCCCGTCTACCGGCACGTGCTGGGCTTTGAGAACTCGGGAAGAATGCTGCGCAAGGCGTTTATCCAGAATCCGAGCAGTTCTCCGACCTACTGGTGCGATTCCTGGACGTTCGCCACTTCGACCGGCTCGACGAGTATGCCCTATCGGATGGCGGAGCATCGTCATCCCAGGCGCATACCGGCGTAACGACGGCGGCGAATTTGCAGGCCTTTTTGAACCCCTATAACGGCACAAGCTGGGCCAACGACACGAGCACGGTCAA
Organism: uncultured Planctomycetaceae bacterium; assembly: GCA_963833105.1. Taxonomy (GTDB): domain Bacteria; phylum Planctomycetota; class Planctomycetia; order Planctomycetales; family Planctomycetaceae; genus DASPSM01. Next base: position 188,814 of record CAWHWU010000007.1, on the reverse strand, counting down.
CAGCTCCTCCGGGCTGGTGGCAACATTTGGTTACAATGCGACGGGGCTCTTGACCGACGCCTGGGTCAAAGACGGAGAGAGCGGCACGCCGTATTACGTCTCGGCCAGCGACTACGGGGACAGCGTCAATACGTTCCTGGTGACGGGTACCTGGGACTACCCGACCCAGACGACCACCCGCTCCAGCGGCAACAACACCGTCTTCAGCTATACCTTCTACGACACGGCTCACCAGCAAATCCAAACCAAAACCACAACGCTGCCGACAGTGCCCACCAGCCAAAACGGCTCGGGTGTCGCCACGACCATGGGCCAATATTACGACAACCTGGGGCGCCTGCGCTGGACGCAGGACGGCGAAGGGTACATCAACTATTACAGTTACAATCCGGCAATCGGGTCCGTCGCGTATCAGGCGGTCGACGTCAATCCGGCCAGCCCGCCCAGCGCGCTCACAAGTGGCTCGGCCGGCAACTGGGACGGTGTCACAATCGGGGGCGCCAATACAAACGTCCCCACCCGCAACTCTTCGCTGCCGACGCCGCTCGCGCTGGCGACAGAGACGTACTACGACGAACTAGGCCGTCAAACACAGGACACCGACGCGGGCGGCAACCACCATTACACGGCCTACGCCAACCTGCAGACGATCTACTTCCCCTTCTGGAACAGTACGACCGGCCAATGCACGCTGCCGATCAAGGTCACCAATCTCAACAGCGGCGATCAGGTCACCGACAAGATCTCGGTGCGGGCGAACTACACGACCATCTCGACCTCCAGCGGCGCTCCCACCGGATTCTCGACATCTCCCTCCCAGAGCGACTACGTCGCCTGGACACACTATACGTATGACGCCAACACCGGATGGCTGACGTACAACGACCGTTACGTCGACTCCCCCGCCAGCGGCTCGGGCGCCTTGAGCACCGATTTTTACCGGACTGTCACACAGTACGACACCCTGGGTCGCAAACAATACGAGGTCGAGATAATCAACGGCTCTGTCATTACGACTGAGGTCGAACAGGTGACCCAATATGTCTATGACGTCCGCGATCGATTGATCCAGGTCAAGAAGGGCGTGAGCCCCACTGGGGCCAATATGGGGAGCAACTACACGAACTATCCGACGATGTACAACGTTTCAGCGACGGTCTACGACAATGGTGGTGTCGGCGACGGTTACGTGACCCAGACACAACAGTTCTACGGCACGGGAGCGACCAATTACACCGGCACGAACTATTACCAAACGTATCGCGGCCACATCCGCGGATTGGAGCCGTTTTACATGAACGGTTCCACGCTGACGTCGACGGGACCGTACACGGTCAAGGATGTCGACTGGAAAGGCCGCGCGATCGCGACGAGCCAGTACAGTAGCGATCCAACGTGGAGCTCCGTTCTGAGCTCCGGCAATTACACCGCATACGCGTCGACTACTTCCACGAATCGACTGACCGAAACCGCTGCTCTTTACGACAACTTGAACCGCGTCTATCAGATCCAAGAATACGGCATCTCGCCTTCAAGCGGTTCTGGTGCCAATTACCTCGCCCAAAACTTGTTTTACGACCGCAATGATCGGCTCGTTGCGAGTGCCTCTGCGTACGCCGCCGGGACCGAAACCGCCTATGACGGAGCCGGTCGGCAGTACGAGACGCGCACTGCCATTGCTTTGCAATCGACGTCGTATTCGTTCGGTGCATACCAGTATTGTGCACCCACGCCAGTTCCGACGCTCAGTTCGATGTCTGGAGGAAGCAATGGTGTTCTCGAGTTGTCACACAACACTTTGGACGCGAACGGCAACACCCTCGAAACCGACACGTTCGAGGACAATCATGACGACATCATCGGGTCGAGTCCAGGAATTAACCTCACAACCAACAACAACTATGTTCGCCGGACTGTTTTCAATTGGTACGACGCCGCGAATCGGCTGACGACGAAGGCAGACTATGGTTCCGGCGACACATCGAGCGGCGCTGGACATTGGACGTATGCAACGATCCCCGCGCGACCCACCACGACTCCGACAGCGTCCGCTAGCACTTTTCTGGTGACGCAGTCCGCCTACTGGCCTGACTCGGCACGGCTGCAGACCGTCACCGATTCGTTGGGCACGGTGAAGAAGACGTTGTACGACAACCTTGGCCGAAAGACCTACGTCGCCCAAAATTGGCAGAACTTCTCTCCCGCCGAGTACCGGAACCAGCAATCCCAACGACCGCGTCACGCAATATGTCTATTCAGGACCAACTCAGCTTTACCAGCTCGTGGCTATGGATCCCGCGGGAACGGGAAGCTCAACCAATCAAGTGACGACGTATGCGTACACGGACTCGGTCGACGCCAGTCGAAAGACGAGCGAGACCTATCCCGATTCGGGCGTCATCGCGTTCGCTTACAATGTCGACGGCAGTCTCTCGCAACAAACGGATCAACGGGGAACCGTGCTGGCTTACGCTTACACCAACAACCGCCTGCTGTCGAGCGATTCGGCCACCACTTTGGGAACAGGCGTTGACGGCACCGTCCAGTCCATTGTTCGCACCTACGACAATTTGAATCGTCCCCAGAACATTACGAGCTACTCCGGCACGAGCGGCAGCGGCACCGCTGTCAACGATATCCAGTACGCGTATTACGACGGTTTCATTAAAGTAGCCACGAGCTACCAAGAGCACTATGGTGCAGTGAACATCGCGACGAGCCTCAACGTGCAGCACACCTACGACACGACGACCACGGGCTCCGTCTACAGCAACCAGCTCCGGTTGCTCACGGACGTCCACCCGAACGGTCGAACGATCTACTACGACTATGGACCGTCGTCGTCCTCCACGGCTGCCTACAGCGCAACTTCGACGGTCCGAGCAATTTGGGACGGGAGCCCGTCTGGGACCGGCTTGGCACTTTATGATTACAACGGCGCCGGCAGCCGGCTGGCAATCGCCACCTATCCGCAGCCCTCGTTCAAGCTTGACCATTTTGAGGGAACGTCTGGAACGTACGCCGGTGTTGACCGTTTCGGCCGAATCATCGACCAGTACCTGGGCCGGCTTCGGCGGCACTTCTGATGTTGATCGCATTCACTATGCGTACGATTACGATGGCGAAAGAATCTATCGCCAGATCGATCCCGCGATTTTCCCAGCTGAAACAAAGGACCAAGCCTACACGTACGATGGTCTACAACGTCTGCTGACGTCTCAGGTTGGCACGCTTTCTGGCACCACAATCAGCGGCACGCCTGCGACGCAGGAATCCTGGACGCTTGATGGCCTCGGCAACTGGGCCGGCTACGTGACGCAAACCAGCGGCATGGTCAACCTGAACCAGACCCGCACGGCCAGCTCGGCGAACGAAGTGTCGGCCATCGCCGCTTCGGTCGGCCCTACATGGGCCACACCAGGCTACGACCTAGCGGGAAACATGACAAGCGTTCCGATCCCCTCAAATTCTACCTCCACGTACACGGCCACGTACGACGCTTGGAACCGCCTCGTCTCGCTTACCAACGGCTCCACTGTCATCGCCACGTACCGTTACGATGGCCTCAATCGCCGAGTCACTAAGGGAATCTATGTCGGCGGTACGCTTGATCACAATGAGGATGCTTACTACAACGATCAAGGGCAGACTCTCGAAGTACGCAAAACGGTTGGCGGAACAATCAACAGCAACCCCTTGGAGCAATACCTCTGGCATCCCTTTTACATCGATGCGCCGTAATGCGCGATTACGACGCCACCACCACCGGTTCTCCGACGCGATACTACTATGCGTGCGACGCCAATTACAATGTCACGGCAGCCACGAGTAGTGCCGGCAATGCCGTAGAACGATATTATTATTCACCTTACGGCATCCTCACTTTTCTCGACGCCAGCTTTAATGTGCTTGCGACACAAGCTAGCCAAATCGGCAATTCAGTCACATATGCTGGGCGGCAATCCGATCCTGAAAGTGGATTATACTATTACCGTAGTAGGTATCTGCAGTCTACGATGGGAGTGTTTCTTTCTCGAGACCCTGCGTTTTATACGTCTGGTAAATGGAACCTTTACGAATACGTTGGGAGCTCCCCACTTGACTTCGTCGATCCGTTTGGATTGTGGCCGTGGAGTAAACCGTGCTGTAACGGAGTCCAATACGATGCGACAACAAGTTGTTGTGAAGGTGGCAAGGTGGTAAGTAAAGTCAGTGTGTGGACTTGTACGCGGCCATTAGGTTCGGCACCAAGTAAGACCGGATTTATAGCCAAGCGGCTGACCTTTGGCCTGTTACATCATTCATACATATGCTGTCTAGGGGCCAACATTGGATGCACGGGATTGCAGACCGGAAATAAAGCTGGTAGCACTGTTCCCATTGAGGGCGGCAAGGGAGGCTGGGAAGGCGATCCGAGTGACTGTGTAGAGCGAAAGGTGTGTCCGTCCTACTGGAAGCAAAAATGCTCGGGAGACCCGGGTGCACCTACACCAACCTGTGGTTATAGCTATGGTTCTTGGGGTCGAGTTTGTTGGTGGTGGGCCAGCCATTAGGGGAACCGGCTGTGAGACGAAGGGTTTCTCATGCTTGCACAGCCAGGGGCTCGTGAGAGCGTGGAACGTTGGCTCGGGTGGTGGGTGGTGTTAGGCGAATTGGACGCGTGAATGACGTAGGACGTTCGGTAGGTTTCCATGTGGCCACGAAGGTATGCGTGTTTTTGCACCAGAAGCGGTACTAGCGAAACGTCTGACTGCGGTCACTGTGATGTTGGGTTTCGTGAGCGGTTGCGTGTGGGCGTGGTCTGAATGGCCGGCTAAGCGAAATGTTTCGCTGTCGGACGGGTTGATGTGGGTATTCGTAAACGTGCCAATGTTTGTGATCATTGGCGGCGCTGTGGGGGCCGGCACCGGAGTTGCCCTCAGCTGTGTTGCCAGATTCTGCGGCAAAAGGCGAGGTCAATCGTGTTTTGCGCAGGAGGCGGCCTGTGCAAGATGGTTCTCTGTTTGCGGAAGTGTGTTGGGTGTAGCGATCGGAATTGTATCGTTGTTCATCGGCCTCAGAGAGGATGCCAACGTAGGAGGAATCGATCTCGAAGGAACGCTGTTGACATTGGCTGCAGTTGCCGGGATTACGGCGGAATGTGCCGGATTTGGATTGGCGATCGGCTGGGTGGTGGATTATCTTCGTGAGCGCAGGCGAAATAGGCGCAGATGATAGCCCGGATCCGGCTCAAGGGATGTGATTGGTTCGCGATACTGTCATGGGGCGCGCAAAACGGTTCTCCCGCGCCCAATGACAGCCTTCGGGCAGATGATCCGCGTCGAGGTGATCGACATCGACCGCTACCACCGTGAAGTCGGCCGCATCTTCCTCGGAAACCGCTTTGCCAACATGGAAATGGTCGCCGATGGCTTCGCCTGCGATACGCGCAATACGACAAGCCGGGAGAATTCCCCGCCGCAGAAGCCGACACCCGCGAGCATCGTCGCGGATTTGGGCTGATGAAAATCCAACGCCACCGTGGGAATGGCGCAAGGCGAAGCGACAGACGTCGAGACCATGCTGAGCCGAATTTGGCGAGTCGCTTTCGCGTGCGTCTCGGGCTTTTCGAGGCGTGAGAAATGAGTGCGGTTAACACGGTGCCGCACCACTTTCGCGCTTCCGGTTAACGCCGAAGTTAACAGATCATGAAATCGATCATCGATTAACAGCCTCAATGATTAAAAACGGCTTGTTTTACAGGGTTTGCAGAGCTAGCAGCCCGTTGAAGTATTCCCTTCGGTCGTGACCGTTGCAACCGGCGCATCTTGTGTCGGGTGATAACCTGGAGGCGTGGGCTTTCAGGAATTCACCAAAACGGCGCGGGGTGCGGAGATGGCGAAATCACGCGATGCGGCGAAGGAGAGGTATTGGCGGGAGGCGATTCGGCGGCAGGAAGCCAGTGGCCTGGGAACGAAGCGGTTCTGTGCCCAGGAGGGGATTTCCGAACACCGGTTCTATTGGTGGCGACGAACCCTGCGTCAGCGCGGTCGGCACCGAGCCCGAGCGTCGGGGGACGGCGGTGTCCTTTCGGCAAGCCTGCAATTTCTTTCCGCCCGCACGGGCGACTTGGTGGTCTGGGCAGGCTGAGGGCCGGTCGGACTACGCGGCAGCCGGCTCGGCGAGTTTGTAAACGTCAACAAATCGACAGTTGCTCCGCGGCGAGGTCTCGGGCGGTGGCGGGGTGATGGCGGGCGATACGCGCCGGGCTTCACTTGGCCTTTGAGTTTGTCCGCGTCGGATCTCGGGCTTCGGCTCGGAGGCGGATTTCCCCGCCATTGAGAGTGAGCTTGAACTCCCCCACCAAACGATCGTCGTCGCCGAACACGTGTAAGCGTGAATAAATCACCATCCTTGCGCGCCGGTTAGGCTGGACCCGTTCGATGATCAATCACGGTCTCGGAAGGGTTCAGAGATGGCGGGGCGGACAAGCGGCGAGCGCGAGCAGTTTTGGCGGGATCTGATCGAACGGCAGCCGGCGAGTGGGGTCAGCATCGCCCGGTTCTGCAAGCAAGTCGGCGTGTCGGCCAACTCGTTCTTCGTGTGGAAGCGAAGGCTCCGGCCGCAAATGGGCCGGGCCCGTCGTGCCAAGCCGACGTCGCGAAGCAGGGCTTTGGTGAGATCATCACGATCGAACAGCCCTGGCGCCGCGGCAAGTCCGCTTGTTCCTGTGCGGCTGCTCGCGGATCCGGATCGTCCTCGCGCGCCCCACGCCGCGGTCATTGAAGTCGAGTGGCCCAATGGCGTCGTGCTGCGAGTGCCGGCGGAGTGCAATGGCCGCGTCGTCCGCGACGTCGTGAAGGCCTTGGCTTCGCTCCTCGTCGGAGAGAGGGCATCATGCTGACATTTCCGACGTCGCTGCGCGTGTACGCACACCGCTTTGCAACCGACATGAGAAATTATGCGGGGACAGTATTTATGCCGAGTCGAACACTTCCGGCGCAGCACAGATGCATTTCGAGAGCCACGCGGGCGACCGGACAATGACCACCGACTCCGCATAAGTGTATGGTTCTTCCTGAAGCCGCCACGCCGGCGGTGAATGGAGGTAACCATGCAGAACATTGAACTTAAGGCCGTTCTGAGAGGTGTCAGACCGGGCGGCTGCGTCCAGCCGTATCTTGCGGGCTTCGCGGCCGAAATAGCCTCGGCAGGCTATGCCGCACTTTCGTTGGCCGGCTACATGCGATCGGCCGCACATCTTGGCCGATGGATGGACTCCCAGAACATCGGGATCAGCCAACTCAACGAGGCGGCCATCGGCAGATTCGTTCGCCACACGTGTCAATGTCCCGGCGCAAGCCGACACGGATATCATCCTTCTCGGCGCACTGTTGCGCCGTACGCCGGTTCGTCCAGCATTTGGGTCGGCTTGGTCTGGCACCACACCCGACGATGCCTTCGCCAGGACCGTTGCCGTATTCCCTGGTCGGATTTCGTGCCTGGATGACCCACCACCGTGGCGCAAAGCCCCAAACGATTGATCGCTATGAGAGGCTCATCGAGAAGATGCTTCCGGTGCTCGGTAGCGACCCCACGACGTACGATGCGGCTTTGGTCCGTCAAACGCTGCTCCAGACGGTCAAAGGGCTGAGCCTCGGCCACGCCAAGACTTATGTCGTTGCGCTCCGCGTGTTCCTGCGTTTTCTTGCCGCGCAGGGACAAAGTCGCTCTCACCTTGATCGAGCCGTGCCGACCATTCCAGAGTGGCGGCTTTCGTCACTGCCACGCTACCTGGAGACCGATGATATCGAGCGTGTGATCGCCTCCTGCGACCTGAGCAAGCCGTGGGGAATACGAGATCGTGCCATTCTTCTCCTGTTAGCCCGGCTCGGTCTTCGCGCCGGCGACATCACGGCCATGCGACTCCAAGATCTCGATTGGCCTGCCGGCACGCTACGTGTTTTCGGAAAGGGACGCAGGGAAGTTTGCCTGCCATTGCCTCAGGACGTCGGCGAAGCGCTGATCGAATACTTAGTGAAGGCGCGGCCGAGCGTCGATATCGACCGCGTCTTTCTCTGTGTCAATGCACCCGTTCGCCCCTTCGTAAGCTCATCGTCGATCTCGGATATTGTCCGGTTTGCTCTTCAGCGTGGGGGGATTCAGGATCCGCCTTCCAAAGGCGCGCATTTGCTCCGCCACTCTGCTGCGACGGCAATGCTTCGTTCCGGAGCCAGCCCGGATCTGATTGCTACCGTGCTTCGACACCAGTCATCCGATACTACGGCCTACTACGCCAAGGTCGATGTCGAGCTTCTGCGGCAGATTGCACAACCCTGGCCGGAGGAATCACCTTGTTAAGCGAAGACATCACCCGCTATGTCGAATTGCACAGGGCCATGGGCTTCAAGTTCAGACTTCAGGCCTACCTGCTGCGTCACTTCTCCCGGTTTGCTGAATCCCGAGGCGATTGCCTCGTGCGTAACCAGACGGTGCTGGATTGGGCCAGCGAAGCACCTTCAGCGGCTCAACGCCAGGGCAGATTGCTCGTCGTTCGACGCTTTGCCAGAGCCATGCAGGCAGAGGATGAACGCCATGAGGCCCCTCCCGCAGACGCCTTTGGCAAACCGAGAAGACAGCGGCGAATGCCCCATATTTACACAACGGACGAGAACCGACGTTTGCTCCACGCTGCATCACAGCTCTCGCCGAAAGGTTCCCTTCGTCCCACGACTTATGTGACGCTGCTTTCGCTTCTCATGTCGACGGGGCTACGGATCTCCGAAGCTCTCTCGTTGCAACTCGACGACATTACGCCCGATGGACTGCTCATCCGTTACACCAAGTTTCGTAAGAGCCGGCTTGTGCCGTTACACGCCACTGTCCGGCAAGGGCTCGATCGCTATCTGACCCGTCGAAGACAGGTTGCCAGCCACGACGGCTCCCTTTTCATCTCGTTGTTGGGAACGCGCCTTGCTTACCCGACCGTTTTTGCCGTGTTTTTGGAACTGACCCGCTCGATCGGCTTGCGCGTGCGCCGGGGAGTCGGGGGCCACGCATTCACGACATTCGGCATACGTTCGCCGTTCATAGCCTGGAGGCGTGCCGTGGCGGCAAAGAGGATGTCGCACGCCACGTGCTCGCGCTAAGCACCTACCTGGGCCATGCTCACCCCTCGGATACCTACTATTACCTGCAGGCGACGCCGAAACTCATGGAGGGGACGGCTCGTGCCGGAGAGGTTTTGTTTCAGGAAGGTTCAATATGACGCATCTTGCCCCTCACTTGACAACCTTTCTCCGCGAGTATTTGCCCCGCGTGCGGGCGTGCAGTGCTCACACGTGTGACGCGTATGCCTACTCGTTCCAACTCCTACTCTGCTTCGCCGCCGAGCGGTACGGGACGTCCCCCTCAGATCTCATCTTGGAGCAACTGGATGCGCCTCTGATTCTTGCGTTCCTGGAATACATTGAGACCGTTCGCGGCAACTCCCCGAGGACGAGAAACGCTCGGCTCGCGGCCTTCAAGGCGTTCGCGCACTTCTTGGAATATCGCGTCCCTTCTGCCATTGAGCAATTCCGCTGCATCCTCGCGGTCCCTTTCAAAAAGACGGACGAAGCCCTCGTTGACTATCTCAACCGCCAAGAGCTTCAGGCCCTCCTCGACGCTCCCGATCCGACAACCCGTTCAGGAATTCGCGATCGCGCCATGCTCCACCTCTGCTTTTCTGGCGGACTCCGGGTTTCCGAACTCATCGGGCTTCGGCTCGACGAAGTGCAAACTCACCCGGAGGCGTCGATACGCGTGCGTGGTAAGGGACGCCGAGAACGCCTCTTGCCCCTCTGGAAGGAGACGGCCAAGGCGCTCCGGGCCTGGCTCTCCGTGCGAGGACCGAGCCAGGCTTCCGAGCTATTTCTCAGCGCGAAAGGCGTTCCGCTTACTCGATCCGGCTTCGAGTACATCCTGACCAAGCATGTCGAAACGGCCGCCACCGCCTGCCCGTCGATCTCCTCCAAGCGTGTATCACCCCACGTCCTTCGTCATACCTGTGCGATGCACACGCTCCAGGCAACCCACGATGTCCGCAAGGTCGCCTTGTGGTTGGGCCACGCGAGCGTTAAGTCCACGGAGATCTACCTGCGTGCAGATCCGGCCGTGAAGCTCGAAGCCCTCGAGGCAGGCGTTGCGCCAATGCTACGCCGCGGACGATTCCAAGCTCCCGACCGACTGCTGGCCATGCTGCGTTCATCGTGAAAGCCCCGTCCCGTTATGCACAGAAACCTTCACGCCCGATCCCCACCGATCGCATTCCCCGGGAGCTCGACTCGGCATAAATACTGTCCCCGCATAATTTCTCATGTCGGTTGCAAAGCGGTGTGCGTACACGCGCAGCGACGTCGGAAATGTCAGCATGATGCCCTCTCTCCGACGAGGAGCGAAGCCAAGGCCTTCACGACGTCGCGGACGACGCGGCCATTGCACTCCGCCGGCACTCGCAGCACGACGCCATTGGGCCACTCGACTTCAATGACCGCGGCGTGGGGCGCGCGAGGACGATCCGGATCCGCGAGGAGCCGCACAGGAACAAGCGGACTTGCCGCGGCGCCAGGGCTGTTCGATCGTGATGATCTCACCAAAGCCCTGCTTCGCGACGTCGGCTTGGCACGACGGGCCCGGCCCATTTGCGGCCGGAGCCTTCGCTTCCACACGAAGAACGAGTTGGCCGACACGCCGACTTGCTTGCAGAACCGGGCGATGCTGACCCCACTCGCCGGCTGCCGTTCGATCAAATCCCGCCAAAACTGCTCGCGCTCGCCGCTTGTCCTCTTCACCATCGCTGGAGCCCTTCAAGATCGTGTTTGATCGTAGAATGGGCTTCAGCTTACTCCCCGCGCCAATGATGGCGATTTATTCACGCTTACCTTGAGGTTCTAAAGGAGCCCAAGGAACGCATTTCTGGGTGACCGCCCGGCCGCCATGAGCTGAACTTGTCGGCCTAGTGACCGAAGTCTCCCCGTTTCGCCAAATTAACACAGGAAATGGATTGAGGCGGCTTCCCTCTTAGGGCGAACGAGAGAGCATCCCGCTGACTTCCGACGGTAAACCGGTCGTGCTGCCGAGGCCGGCCAGGCTTGAAGCCGGCTCTTCACGCGGTGCCAAGATTCTCTTTCTACTGGGCGAGGTCGAGCGCCTCGACACGTCGCCCCATCGCGACGACTTCGCGCGGGCCCTGTTGCACCGGGCGGATCTCGCTCGCAGGCTCTATGGTCTCTTTCTGCGCCGTGAAGCTGGTCGGACCGCCTTGGGATGTTCTCGTCGCCACGACACGGAACTTCCCGTTCGATTGGTCAAGAGGCGTTCGATTTCGTCGCCGACAAAAGTCTCATTTGGTTCCCCTTTCATGCCCCGGCAGAGAGGTCCAGGCGGAGGCCGGCGGAGGCCGACTTTGACTCGAAAAGGGGCACACGGCTGACCCGCCAGGACTGCTGCTTCCATAGTCCGATGCGGTGCCGTAGTTTGGACCTTGTGAAGTCATGCCCTATATAGGGATGACGAATCGAAAATTCGTTGATCGGGGATTGGACTGCGGTAAAATGGTCGCTCGGCTTGTTCTTTTGCTTTCTCCAAGCGGATTCCAAGGAGACCGTGGTGAAGAACGCAGTCGCAACGAGCATAATTGCTTACGCCATTCTTATTGGCGGCTGCTCTGGTTCCACTCCCCCAAGCGGAGGCCCGGATACCGCTGGCTCGTCAGCCACCGCGCCTGTGCTTCCCACAAAGGACGGGACATCGAAAAACGCCGACCTGGGTCAAGCTGCGGCAATCGACTCCGTGTTCAAGCAAATGGAGAAATTCCTTTTAGCTGGCTACGAAGAGTCTAAAAAGGATGATTTCGCAGCAGGACAGAATTACTCAGCAAACCTAGAGAGCATTGACCTTCGCTCATGCCCGGCAGATTTCCAGCAAGCATTTCTTCGGTACAAGCTCGCCATCATCGAATTCGGGGACTATGTGGCAAAACGCCAGGGCGTTGGCGGAAAAATCAGAGTAATCGCCGAAGGAGCGGGGGCCGCCCTGAAAGGGGAAAGCCCCCGCACTTTGACGGCTGAGCCTGACAGGCTCCAGGGGAATATCCGAAAAGCCCAGTTCGAGTTGGAGTCGATCGCTATTCGTTACGGAGTCCAAATGGGGTTTCATAAGTGAATGGGGAAACAAGACAAATGGCAGGCGACGACCAGGCCCAAATCTTTCTCGGTCTTGTGTGGAGTGAATAGCGTTCCTGGCTCACCCGACTGAGTGTCCATAGGTCAGCGTGTCGAAACCGTGTCCTTTCGGCAAACGCGTGTGAACGGTTTTCGTCCCGCTGGTAACCTGGCTGCCCCGACCCTTGGGTCCTGGAGGTCAGTCGATTCGGTGCAGCAGACTGCGGGAAGTCCCGGCCGATATGTTTCGCGCGGCGGAGCGGTTGGAGCGGCGGCGGCAAGGGCGTCAGCGAGGCGATCGCATCCCGCCGCCGTCATCATCGTGCCGCCCGCCGCCGCATCCGCGACCCGAAAGTCGCCGAGGAAATCAAGGACCTCAAGGTTCAGCGGAAGACGGTGCAGCAGCAGATCCGCGAGCTCCGGGAAGTCGTCAAGACGCGGCCCGACAACCGCGGCCGACCGAATCGTACCATCCGTTTGCGCTGCGTCACGGAGCCGGACGATGCCCAAAAGTTCTCTTGAACCGACTCGGACTCACCCTCCCACAACTCCTCCGCCGGTTCGACGAAGCGCCTCGAATGTAGTGAAGACTTGGCGCCCAAATCGACCGCAACTCCTTAGCTGATGGCACGAACTCCGTAACTTGGGCTAAGAAAGTTCCAAATTGGAGCCAGTTTCGTGCCCCGGCAATCCGGGGTGGGGTCGCCGGAAATTGGGAAGACTGGCAGGGCTAGGAGGGGCTCGCGGCAACCAAATCAAGCACCGGCCATTTGACGGCCAACGACAGTCGCCGCGGTTACAATGCTTGCCAGCGTTGGTATCTCCTCAAGCCAGGCCTGTCGCTCTCGGCAGCGCTTCAACAGGTCACGGGCTCGCTGGACAAGAACCGGGTCCCGGCCGATCCGGAGCGTTCGTTGGACATTCCGGCCGTCCGCGAGTCGCTCATAAAAACGGAGCCGCCACACATATCCGCCGCGGTCCCATTTCCGGCAGATGTTCCCCTGGCTCCAAAGGTGCTGGGAGACCGCCAGGATCCGCTGCTCGACCTCCCTCCAACGAGCTTCGAGCTCGGGGAGCCGTTTTGCGCTGGCAACCGTCCGTGTCATGGCGCTGCTCAGTGCTGTTTGCCGCCGTCGCCAAGCAGAGCGGCGACGCGGTTGGAGGTGTGCCCATTGCCCCGGACAGGCGGATGATGCCCATTCAGTGAGCCGTTGGACTTCGGCGCCGTCTTTTCTTTGGACGGAAGGCGCTTCTGTCCGCGCTCTGCTTCACGGTCGTCGTTTTCGCGCTGCTTCTGTCGCGCGAGTTGCCACAAGCGGGCCGTGGCCGCCTGCGACTGGCACAACTCGGCGACGTGGGCCTGCATGGATGCAATCTGGCCCTGAAACTGCTCCAAAACGTCGGTCAGGATGTCCGGGGGCTGGTCATGCGTATGCCCGTCTCTGTCTTGGATTCGCCGTAAGAGCGTGTACTGGGCTCGCAGCGTGAGGTATCCGGCCATATTGACCATCATTCGGACGAGCTCGGCCGACAGATGGGCCGGATTGTTGCGGCTGGCCACGTCGATCGCTCGGAAGACCTGTGCGAAGGCGTCGGAATGCTTGGTCTCGTGCCAAGGCGACGTCAAGATCGCGTTGTAGATCCCGGCCACATCGCCGCGCTCGACCAGCGCCTCCCGTTGCTGGAGAACATTTGGTCTGGGAGGACCCAGGAACCTCGTCGGGTCATCCTCGTCGGGATCTTCCTTGCCCAGATAGGCCATCGTGGATTCCTTTCCATCGAATGCAGACGGTGGTAGGCGCAATGCGGGCTTCGATTGTAACAAGGGACTCAAGCCGAATGCGACACGAAGGCTGTTAGCCAATCGGGCAGGTCCGCGCTGCAGGGGCCATACGCTGTTGCGAAGTCCCCGAGCATGCGATCGATTCCTTGTCGAAGCTGCTCCTTGTCTTCCGACGAAGTTGGCGTATTGCGCCGTACTCGTGGATCCAGGCGTTCAACCGGAGGAGAAAGGGCGCGGTCTGGTCGTTGAGCGGGATTAGCTTGGCTGCCACGGCCGCCTTTACGGTTAACTCAAGTCCGGTCGCGACCGGCAGAAACGTGCCGATCCCGTCGAGTTGGACGGGAGCAACACTGTTGTGGTAGATGCCCAGCAGGGCATCGACAACATGTGGCCCCATGTTGTATCCGAACGCCTTGAGGACAGCCGCGAAGGTCACGCGGGACAACGGTCCGCTCAACTCGGGGCCGATGAGCTCCGTGGTGACGTAGGCGCGGTGCACGAGCTTCTCCCGGACATCGTAAAACAGGGCCGCATAGGCGTCGATCACCTCGACCTGCAAGCAAAGTCGGCGGGAGATCTCGTCCGACGTGGCGCCGGCGAGGATAAACGCTTCGACGATGGCCTTGGCCATTGACCCGGAGTTAGACCAAAGCTGGTAGGCAGCGACCATGGCCAGATTCCAGTCGACAAGCCGGTATAGCGCGTCTGGGCTGTTGTCTCGCAAGAGCGCCTCGTTCATTTGATATGCGAGACGCGCCCACTTCCCCTCCCTCCAGGACGGCCCGCCCAGTCCGCGCTAGCGCGATAGTGGGCCAACATCCACCGCCAGCACGGGGCTCGCCGAGGGTTGCCAGGCCAAAAGGCAATCGTATTTTCGGCCAAAGCGCAGACTCCTGATTTTCTACTGCGACTCAAAGCATTTGCGACGCGGACGTCCGCAGCTCCAAATGCTGTCCTAATCGGGGAGATTCTCGAACGTCGATACCGACCTCGGCAATGATCTCGCTTACATGGTCTGACAACTCGTGCCACGGGCCGCTGGAGCCAGTCATTCGAGCCTCTGCTCGATCGTGGCAGCGACCCTTGTGCACGTGCATCAGCTCCAATAGCTCGTCCTCGCCGACGCCGAGACCGCGAAAGACGACGGCTCCCGCACCGACATCGGTGATCGCCTCTCCGCACACGTCGCAGGCAAACACTGGCGCGATCAGGCGCTCCCGGCCGCCACGACTCTGGAACTTGATCACCGCGTGTGCCTCCTTGCACGTCAACTCGACTAAGTCTTCCGATGACACCCTTTTTCTGTTCAGCGACGCGCGTGGCTTGCGTTCCGCCGTCGACCGAAGGGCAGTCGGTCCCGCTGCCCATAGCCCTGGCTTCGAGAGCCAGCGCGAGGCGGCGCTGAAATCGCCGCCGAACTCGACCGCCGCCAGAAACTCAAACTTCGAATACGACCGGTTGGACTCCAGCGGATGCGCGTTTTCACTAAATACGTAGAATCGCCCGGCTCCGCCGTAGTTGACTGTTGCACTGACGCCAATCGACTTTCCAGGTCGACGCCAGTATTCCGTGCCGGTGGCGTCGGCGAAAACGAAAGTCCAGCCGTGGCGCCCCAGGAGATCGCCCCAGTCGGCATCTTGGTTGAATTCGTCACCGGGTCGATCGCCACCGAGCAAGGTACTGGCAGAGCTACTGCGCTGGCGGGCGCACGCGGGGCGGGTCAACGATCTCGTTCAAGCTCCTGGCCGCCTCGAACAAGACGTCGCGTTCCTCCGGTGTCAGCACAGATACCTGTGTCAGATCGCGCGGTCCGAGATAACGGTAACGGCGTCCGCTCGGATGACACCATGAGGGCGAAGGGGGCACGATCGCATATCCGCCCTTCCCTTTGAGCTCAATGAGAGTTTTCACTTCCGGTTCCTGCGTTTCCGGATTGACGATGCGCCTACGAGCGAGTTTCTGGTTGCCGGTCTCAGCCAAGCAGCGAAAATAGCAGTGGATGCCAGGACGTGGCGTCTCGACGAAGACTAATCGCTCAAGCAAACCCGGCGATTGGCGCTCAACGATGTCGGCCCACGGACAAAACAGCTCACAGGAGTCGAAATCAATGACCCCCAGCCCCCCGCTGATCGCGCCGCCGATGACGGCGATGCCGCAGGTCGGCCCCCATACCGAATACCACGACAAGACTTCATCCGGCGTGGGAAGTCGCTGTTGAAACACACGCCAGGAGTGCTTCTTCTCTGGATGGTCGGGTGTCTCGACTCGCGGCAGGAGTCGCCAGGCGGGCGCTTTGCTCCCGTCGGACGCGATTGGTAGGAGGGAGATACCCGCATCGAGGTAGTTCATGGCCGCGTCGTATACCTGTTGCGGCGAGGGATCCGGCACCTGGGTTCCTTCATCGGCCGAGTCCGGCTGTTCCAGCAATTCCTGGGACATCGTAATCCTCTCTAACTGAACCTCTGGTGAACATTGCACCGCAGCGGCCGAGATAATACTCGTGTTCCCCCCGTCGCGGGATGCGTGCTTTCATGCGTCTGTGCAAAGTTCTTTAAGATCCGCTTGAAATTCTTGAACATGATTAGGCACTAGGTGTCAGCTCAGGCCGAGCACAATTGCGCCACACAACACGCAAGCTATTCGTCTGCGCCATGTAAGCGAATAGCAGCCCCTCCGGCGCCACTGCATCGTGACGAAGGTTTGAATGCGGGGATCATTAACAACGTCGACAAGAGCAAAACCAAGTCGATAGCTGGACCGGATCAGTTCCGTGATGAAGATGCAACGTCCCCGTTGCCCAAAACCGCGTTGGTCGTCGTGATTGTTCGAGGACGAATCGGCTCAAAACGCAGCGGGTGGCCGTACAGAGTAACGCCGCGGTAAACCGGTGGTCGCTTGCCATCGCGATCCTGGCGAGGGGATCGGTCAGGGATCACCGCCGGTAAGCTGTGCAAAAATTCTTTCCCAAAATCCCAACTGTTAACGGGTTGTCGACCGTTGGCCCGGCAAAATTCGACGTAGGCGCGATAGACATCCGCGCGGCAAATCGAGAACTCCGGACCCGTACGCACGGAGTCGGCGACAAACTGTCGCACTGGGTCGCAGGCGAGGCGATGTTCCGCGACGGACTGGAAACAGAGCTCGCAGTGTGTGAACGCCTGCTGCCGCAGCAAGCGAAGCAAGCCTTCGATCGCCCAATTGAGAATGCCTGGAAGTTCCGACTTCAGCCTCTGCGCTCGATGTCGATCTTTTCCAGTGCCTTCGAAACGTTCCAAAAACGGAACGATAAGAAGTCGCCGCCAGATTCCATCGGTCCGATCGTTGAACTTTGGGATTTCATTCATCGCGAAGATCAGGCTCGCGGTCGACATTCCTTCGATGGGCGAATTGTGTTTTTGGTCGAACTGTTGGCGCTCGCCGGAAGAGTATGCCTTGAGTTTTCCTTCATCGAGCTTATCCGGCCGCGACATTTCGGGCACGATATTCGCCTTTTTCCCAAGCAGGCTTGTCGAGCGGAACTGGCTGCCCAGCGCCTCGATCGGGACGTGAGAGACATTCGCTGGTCCGAGCAAATCGGTCCACACATCGAGAAGAGTAGATTTGCCGTTTCCACCCCTTCCGACGAGAAGGAGTATCTCGTCGAAGTTCTTTTTTCCCTCGAGCAGCGTCAGCCCAAAGAACTCTTGGATCACCAGCATCCGGTGGTCGCCGGGACTGCGCTCAGGCAAGATTCCGGAGAGCGTCCGGAACCAAAGGTCGTAGCGTGCATTCCCATCGAACTGATAAGGCAACGCTGTTACGTTGAAGAGGCTCGCGTCGTGCCGCTGTAGCGTCGGGGTACCGGACGTGAGGAGCTTGTCAACATCGACAAAACCGTTGCAGCACGCGATGACGCGCCGGCGTTCGATCTCTTGCGGCGCCTCCGGGCGGGAAATGAAAGGCGGATCAACTTCCCAGTCACACCAAAGGCCGAGACCCTCCATGTTGAGCAGAACTGAGCGTACGAAACTTTCCCTAACCTCGAAGTCTACGACGGTTGATTGCAGAAACCGCACGAGCTCGTGCGCATACGAACCGAATCCCATTTGTTCCATTTTGTCCGATCCCATCGGTAAAACTCGGCTCTGTAGAAACGTACTGGCAGCGAGCCGGCGTGGTCGCCGCCTACGTTGAAGGGCTGAAACTCCGCGACTCCCGATTGCGCAGATGAAGGCCATCGCGGCCGCTGACGCAGATGCACAAACCGTCACTTCGTCGGCTCGGCACAGATCCTTAATTTCACGCTGTAGTACCTGCGGCAAGGGCGCGTCGAGTCCCCGCGTGGCAAATGCCTGTCGAATGGCGCCCGCGGCGGACTCGGCTGCATCCGCATGGTAGATGGCCCCGAACCGCACGAGCAGCCATCGCCACCGTCCAATTTGCGCCCGGTCATTAACTGAAATCTGCAGTGCCAGCGTAGCGTCGAACGGAGAAAGCGGATCAACACCCTCGTCGCCAACCCGAACGGCTATCTTGCGGCGATGATCTTTGACGAATGCCGAAAAATTCGCCCGCGCTGGGTCCTCCAGCAGCAGGATATTGTCCCAGCCAGGGACAATGGCGCTCGCTTGCGCGAGGCGGGTCATGATGTCAGTAAGATTGCCGCCGTCCGCGAACTGGGAGAGGGACACAAATACCCGTTCCGCGCCGAACGCGAAGGTAAGGCCCGGTACAGTGGTCGCCGTCCCGTCTGCAATGGTTGACCTCGGATCTGCGATACCATCAGAAACGTGGACATCCGCTGTCTCATGTGATATGTTCATCTAATTAGCTCTCCATAACCGCAAACTCAAATAACGGGGCGGCACCACGATGGTGTAAGATCGTAGGGTGCCGCCCTAGACTTGCGCGGCGGGCTACACGCCCTCTGCATCAAGTTGGCGCTCCGCCCGCTCAACCTCACGCTGCCGGCCGGCGGCGGCCGATACGGAGAGCGCAGGCGGCGGCCTCGCCTGCAATCGCGTGAGCTCGGCGAAAAATCGAAAAAGCGCCTCTTTCGAAGTGCAGCGCGTTCCACCAATCTGGACGCTCTCCAGGACGACACCGCGAAAGCCCGTCGAAGTCCATCGATAGATGCAGGAGACGTGCGCGTTTCGGCCCGCGCGGCGCGGAGGCAGGATGGCTGGGACCTGCGAGAGGGTCATGATTTCTTCCGTCGCTAGGTCGATCATTCGCGTTGCTCCGCGATGCTTCGCAATTCTGCGCAACTGGCTGCAACGGTATCACCCTTTTTTGCGGTTCCTAGGCCCCCCGTTAGGCCCCGCCGTCGCGGGGGCGCTGTTGGGGGCCGTCAGTTAAACGGAACGGCCCAAAGCCAGTTGGTCATTCAGCGGATGACCCGTGCTGGGCAATCGTTGCGGAGTCTTTGGACTTGCCCCTCGGGATCCAATCGGCCGCCAATCTCACGGACACGGGGTTGATTGCCAGCGAAATGGTGAGACGCACCGAAGGGACGAGCGATTGTGAAACATGCATGCCGAGGAGCACGTCGGGGTGCCGCTGAAAGCTCGCCGTCAAGCCGGGCGCCGGCCAGCGAGGGGGAACCATATCAAGAGGTTGGCCGGTGGCACCCTCGCCTGCTTGCGCCCGTTTGGGACAGGGTCATTTTGAATCGGGACGTTCATCTCGTCCCTGCCAGAGAACGTCACGGCCGCAAGCAAATGCGCGGACAGAATCTCGGCGGCGACCGGTTCGGTTTATTCAGATCTCAGTGAAGCCCTGATCTCGTTGTTGAGATGGTCTCCACGATGTGCCAATTTCGCCGCGTGATGAACTGCCGCGTGGCATGATGAGATCGGAAGCACTGGAGCCGCAAGTCATAGGACGACGTCGAGGCATCGGAGTGATGACGCCGACCGTCATCGCGCCGCAATCATCGCGTTGAACCGCGAGAACACGTTAGTGCTGATCTCGATCGATTGAGCGCACCGGTTTTACTTCGGGCGGTAGCGCATCGAGGCGGTAATATCCGATTCGAGAATCGAGCTGGATCATTCCAAGCCGTTTGAGATCGTTCAGAACTCCCGTCCGCTTTGAACCTTCTTTGTGTAGTTTGCGGGGCTCGACGCCGACTTTGGCCGCTAATTCTTCCGTTCTCAAAGCGCAGCCGTTGAGCGCTTGCAAGACCCTCTCGTGAAGGTCAGTCCTTACGATAAGGGCTTCGGACTCTTCGCGGAGGCTTCAAACGTCACGTTGGTTATCCGTTTGCGATCCATCGCCATCGCCTTTTACGGAAGGCAATTCTTCGGCAGCTTGCGTGGCCGCTGGTACGCGGGCACACCCTCGGAGCCTTCCGATACCTTCTTCGATCGAAGGCCATCCCCACATGAACCCATAATGAGGTCGCTGTATCTTCGCCTCTTGCGGCATCAGATCGTCAATTGTGAGTTGGAGTTGATTCAGCAATTCCCGCACGTCAGGATTCGACGCCACTGATTTCCGCCATGTTGCCATTGACGCGGAACCGAAGGCGCTCCGGAAATCGGACTCGGACATAAGGGCCCCAGCAACGGCCGCGAGATTGATCCCCAAAATGAACCACTTTTTCAGCTCCGACATTGAGTCCATCGCGACCAAAAGCGACTTCTGGACCATCTGCAGATTTATGGAACAGGATTGAAATGCGGCGGCAGTAGAATCTGAGTCTGACAGACTGCCCGCGATAACGCTGCCCAAGGACGAAAGTCGTTCGCTCACGAGTCGCACGGTGATTTCCGGAAGCTTCGCGCAAGACAGGAGCGAGCTGCACGACGCACTGAACTGTATGACGGCGTCGGCTAACAGGCGACGTGGTGGCGTCCAGCCAAGCCGGATCGTTTCCTCCGAAATCAAGATCGCTTGCAGCAAGCGAACACCCACTTCATACGCAACGACGTCTCCACACTCGAGTCCGGGCGCGGGCGCGCCGGCGAGAAACCGCGCGACTCGGTAACGGGCGCGTCTGGAGCTGGCGATGTGTTTACCGTTTTATCAATCGCCGGCGATGACTCGCGGGGCGATTCCCGAGCTTCCTCGTCTGGGACGTGCGTGGCGGATGCCACTTGATCACTCGCCGCCTCGGCGCTTACACCAGTTTGTTCCTCGTTGACCGGTTCGGACAAGACGCGTCGTTTGGATGCTCGCCGTTTGGGGGGGCTGTGTTTGGGTTTCGTCATCGCCACACCCGCAAAAGAAAAGAGGCCGCCCCCATCAGTGTCTGGCCGAACGTGGGGCGGCCCAAGCGCCTTGCGGCGCGTAGTTCTTGATTTTGTGCGGCCAGACGCCTCGATTTTATCGTCGCCCCGATTGCAGGCCAGCGTTCGGCAGAGCTCGCTGGACGAATTGGCGTACTGCGGAAAGTCCGCCTTTGAACAGGCCGCCACGTACGCTGGGACGAGCCTGGATCCGGATTGCTCAACTGCTACGCCCAATCTCCACTGCCACACTCTCGAGGAGCGCAACAAGAAGATCTGGATCCTCACGCGCCGGCCCACCGCTGCCACGATCCCGAGTCCTTTTGGCTCAAAGTTTTCGCACCCCCCGAGAGCCAACCGTACTTGAGCCGGATGAACCCGGGCAAGGAGACCTCTCTGGTCGCGCAGGGTCGTATTGCGCAACGCGGAGTAAAAGGGGGTCCGAAACGGTTGCGGTCTCAGTGCCGTCCTAGGGTCGACGATTGCCTGGGACGTGTCAAAGTCACTGTGCGACAGTCACTTAAGACGCAGACGTCCCACGTCCCAGCAGATTCTGGTCAAAGTCGTGGGATACCCGCATATACACACCGGCCAATCGATGGAGGGTATATATGCCCGTCCGCCCGAGCTTTACCCACCATTTCCCTGGGACGCTAGGACGGCGTGCCCGTAAGTTATTGTCTGGCATAATCATAAAGGCGTCCTAGCACCTGGGGCGCCGCTGGGACGTTGGGAATCGCCCCCCACGGCGATCCGGAGGACGCCGACCCTTGCCGTCCCAGATCGGGTCATTACCTGGGACGTTCTTAACCTGCGTATTTACAGAACCTTATGACTAATCCGTCCTAGCGTCCCAGCAAATCTGACTGAACTCTTCAAGTGGAGGGGTACATATGCAGGGCACGACGGCCTCACTATATGTGTGTATGCTCGCGTTCTTCCAAGGCTTTGCCAGTTTTCTCTGGGACGCTGGGACGGCCGACACGTAAGTCATTGCCCGGTAGTTTCTTAACGGCGTCCTAGCGCCCAGGACCGCGCTGGGACGTCGCGGGGCAGGGCGGGTTGCCTCGTTACTGGGGCCGGCCAGGTGCCATAGCCTCGGCGACGGGCGGCCCGTCGTCTCTGGTCGCGATACCGGCGGTTATGCAGTCCGGCAGCGTGCTCCCGTAATGATGCAAGCCGGCGACTTTGGCCACAGTCATAGGTGATCCTGAATTAGCTGCGATGGCGCGGCAACTCGGGGAGTCGTCATCCTCACTGGGCGTAGTCGTCGAACGAAGGATCAAAAGAGCGAATCGGATCCTCGGACTCCGCATGTGGTCCCTGTGACGCGTTCGGCCGCCCTCCGCACATGGCCAACGGTGATTCTGTCGTAACGAATTCCGCTGGCGCAAAGTGTTCAGGTCGGACTTTCAACCCGACGCGACAGTGACAGCCAAAGCCTTCGCGCGGTCTGCCTCGGCGTAAATCTCAGTGACTGCCGCGGTCTTGTGTCCGAGGATGATCTGTGCCGTATCGAGCCCATGTTCACGCCGCAATTGCGTCGCACACGAATGTCGCAACTGGTGTGGATGCCAATATGGAGTCCCTGCCTTGTTGATTCCGTATGTGATCGCGCGGCGATAAGAAGCTCCGTCGTAACGATCTCGCTTGGGGCGTTTTGGACGCGATTTCGGACGGTGCTTGGCCTGACTAGGAGTCATTCGGCACCGACGACTTCGGCGCCGAGCAGCTTGGCGTTGCACCTCCGCTTCAGCGGGGCTGAAACAGTACGAGTTTGGATCACGATTAAGCCAAGGCTTGAGAATTTCCTGCGCTTTTGGTCCCAGATACACCTCGCGGTTTTGTCCGCGGTACTGCGTTTTGTGGGTCAAGGGACGGTAAACCCAAACATCAGCGGAGCAATCCAAATCGCATGGCCGGAGCATGACGACCTCGCCGGGCCGCATGCCGCTTAACCTCTGAAGCCGGATCATCGCCGCGACTTGTGGTGCGACGAACGGCAGAACCGCGTCAACATGCGCGTCGGGCACGGGGCGGACCTCCTCCGACTCGCGTGCGGCAGTCCGCCCTTGTTTGAGTGCCGCCACGGTCTCAAGGGCGTGAAGTACCTTCCGCTCGTATAAGCTCATTCTCGACTCCCCACCTAAAGACGCGTCGGATGCGATGGACATTTTGGTTGATTGTCGTGCGGCAAGCACCCCCTTTAATCATCCGTTCGCGCACAGCCTTGAGTGACATGGGCCCAAAATCGTTGACCGGCGTTTTCGAATAGAGTTCGCGCAGTGGCCGGATCGCGGCTTTGATGCAGGAGTATTCGCTCGTCGGCTTTCCGTCAGCGACGTAATAGTGCTTGGCATGTCGAAGATAAGCCGCGAGGAGCTCCACGACGGTCAGGTCGGAAGGCCGTCTGGCCGGAGGGAGTTGGCGTCCATTCGACAGCCATTCGGCGACCAGACGGTCGTACGCAGTACGGCTTTCTGGAGACCGCCACGGCCCGAAATAAATGTCACGTCCGTTAAACGTCGCGACGGCCAGTCCGGACGGCTTGTGACGTCGGAAGGAAGGGATCCCGGTCGACATGTGCAGCCCTTTTTGCCTGTTCGGCCGGTAATCTACCGGCACTCAATAGGCTTTCGAGCCGCACTGCCCGACGCAGGCAGGTACGCTTAAAGTTCGCGTTCGGCGGTGTTTATAAAAAAATCGGGACGACAGGATTTGAACCTGCGACCTCTTGCACCCCAAGCAAGCGCGTAATCCAGGCTGCGCCACGTCCCGCGGTTGTTTCGTTCAACGCGCTCAGTTATCGCAATGGAAACGCCTCTTTGCAAGCCCGGCTTGGACCGTGCCTGCCGGCTAGCCGCGCGGTAACCCCATTAAACAAGACTCCGCGGCGTGCGGCCGGTGACGTGGTAGACGTAGGCCATAATCTCCACGAAGACCTGGTACATCTCGACGGGAATGGCGTGCCCGACTTTGACCGACCGGTACAGAGCGCGGGCGACCTCCTTCCGCTCGATAATCGGGATGCGATTCTCCGCGGCGATGCGGCGGATGCTCGCCGCGATTTCTCCCATCCCCTTGGCGACGACGATCGGCGCGGAATTTTTCTCGGGATCGTATTTGAGGGCAACGGCAATCTCGGTGGGATTTGTGACCACCACATCGGCCGTTTTCACCTGCCGCATCTCGCGGGCTTGGACGACCTTGCGGTGCGCCTCGCGGCGGCGCTGCCGCATGACCGGATCGCCCTCCATCTCCTTCATTTCATCGCGGACTTCCTGCTTTGACATCCGCAGATCCTGCTCGAATTTCCAACGTTGATACAGGAAATCGATTAGCGCCAGAAAGACGAGGGCCGCGGCGAGCTGGAAGGCCAGCTTGACGACGGTGCGCTCACGTAAAACAGCGTCAGGCGAGGCTCCAAGTCGACGAGTTGGACGAACCAGGGGAGCATCGAGGCAATGGACCAGGCGGCAATTCCTGCGACGATCGCCAATTTGGCGAGGCTCACGGCCAAACGCATCACGGCCGACAGTGAGAAAATCCGCTGGATCCCGGCCAGTGGATTGAGCCGCGCGAAATTGGGAGCAAGCACCTCGGGCGCGACCAGGATGCCGATTTGAACGACGTTCCAGATCAAGGCGGCCAGCATCATGGCCAAGAGGACGCCTAACATATTCGGCGAGATCAACTGCAGAATGTGATGCATGCGATTGGCGGCGTCGGAACCGGAATAGGGGCCTGGTCCGGCCGTCCGCAGCGTATCGGCCATCATCTCGGCAAGCGATCCGCACAGGGGAACCGCGAGGACGTAGAACACGGCCGCCGCGCCCAGCAGCAGACCGGCGGCGGTCAAGTCGACGCTTTTGGCGACATTCCCCTGCTCGCGTGCGCGAGCACGGCGCCGCTCGGTCGGCTGTTCTGTCTTTTCGCCTGAGTCGTCCGTCGCCATGCGGGATCCGTCAACCGGTCAGTGCTTGCTGCAACGCGTCGATCACGCGAGGAACGATGTCGACAACGTGCCGCGCGACGCCGGAAAGCGACGCCACCAGCACCATCAGGCTCATCAAAACGCGGACGGGAAATCCAATCACCAGGACGTGGATTTGCGGCACGGAATGACCGAGAAATCCCATCGTCAAAGCGACGAGCGACATCGCGGCGATCAAGGGGGCGGCCACTTGCAGCCCCAGAACGAATGACTGGTGGACGAGGTCGCGGAGGAGATCAATGGCGGAAGCCGTGATAAACGCCTCACCCAGAGGCAGAGAGCGGAATGTTTCCACGAGTGCCGAGAGCATGGCCAGGTGATAGCCGGTCGGCCGCATGACGAGCAGAATCGTCGTGGCGAACAAGAAGAGGAACTGGCTCGTGGCGGAACCAGTGATATTCAAGCTGGGGTTGGCGACCTGGCCCAATGAAACGCCCGTCTGCTGATCGATCAATTCACCGGCGATTTCGAGACCGGACAGGATCGTCAGCATCCCGAGGCCCAGTGCGAAACCCAAACTGACTTCTCCCAGGGCCGTCTTGGCATATTCGACCAGCGTACGGGGCGGCTGGAGCGACACATGGAACCGATCGACGGTCAAGCCTCGTGCGGCCGCCGGGCCGGCCGATTGGCACAGCTGATCGTAGCGGGCGAGTTGAGACTCGGGGACCTCATCGCGGGTCAACAAGCCGTCATGGTTCGCATCCAGCTTCTCGAACAGGATCCGACTGTAGTCGGCCAGCGTCGGCGTGATTACGAAAGCCATCGTGAGGACGAGCATCACGCGCAGGTTGGCGGGAACCAGCGGCTGGCCGAAAATTGGTCCGACGATCATCAGCCCGGAAAGGCGCACCGCCACCAGCGTGAAGGCATAGAACTGCACCAAGGCCGCCGCCAACAGCGTGCGCATCGCCTGGTCATGCAAAGGAGCGGACGAAAGCCGATCAAAGAACGCGTCCATGTTCACAACAGCGACGGAATATTAGTGAAGATCGTGGCCGCGTAATCGACCATCTGGTGCAGCATCCAGGGAAAGAAGAACATTCCCGCCAGCACCATGGCGATAATTTTGGGGACAAAACTCAATGTCTGGTCCTGGAGCTGGGTCACCGCCTGCAGCAGGCTGATCGCGAGACCGACGACGACGGCAATCAACATGATCGGTGCGCCCATCATCAGCGTGAGCGCGACGGCGGCACGAGTCATCTCAATGGCATGGTCGGCGGTCATAACGAATCCCTGTTTGTACGGCGGACCGGGACAGCCGACATCCGGCCGCCCGTGACCAGACTTCCGCCTTAGCCCGTGGCTGAGCGGACGCTTTCCAGCAGCATGCCGACGGTGAGCGCCCAACCGTCAATCAATACAAACAACAATAATTTGAACGGGAGCGAGATCAGCACTGGCGGCAGCATCATCATTCCCATGCTGATCAACACGGTGGAGATCACCATGTCGATCACGAGGAACGGAAGGTAAATCTGGAATCCAATCACGAAGGCGGTCTTCAACTCGCTGACCATAAACGCCGGCAGGAGGACCACCGTGTCGACATCTTCCAGCCGGTCGGGGGTGGCCGTCTTTTCATTCGGATGTTGAAACTCGAGAAACGTGAGGACCGAGTCGACATTATCGGTCCGCTGGATTTGTTCGATCATGAAACGGCGCAACGGGCGGGCCGTTCGGTGAAATGCCTGCTCGAGAGTGATCGGTTCCTGCCCGGCCGCCGGGCTCGTATACGGTCGAATTCCGTCCTCGTAGGCCTCTTTCCAAACAGGCGACATGACCAGAAACGTGAGAAACAGACACAGCGAGACGAGGACCTGATTGGGCGGAAGTTGCTGAGTTCCCATCGCCTGTCGCAGCAGGCCAAACACAATCACAAACCGCATGAAGCAGGTCGTCATGATCAAAATCGACGGTGCCAGACTGATCACCGTCAAGAGCAGCATGATCTTGAGCGTCGACGACAATCCCGTGGGCGAGAGCATCTGTTCCACGTCGAGCGGCGAGCCGCTCGAGGCCGACGCATTTGGGGCAGGGGACGCGGAAGGGCGGGACCCCAGGGGTGACGCCAGCGGTCCCAATGCGGGGGCGTTCGTCGCCCTCGGAATAATCGGCTTGGGAAAGGCCAAATCGTCGGATTGTTGGGCCACGGCAATTTGCTCGAGTCCCAGAAGCGCGGCCAGAGCAAGGATTGCAATGACTAAAGAGCGACGCGTGGAGAGTCGACGGGTGTGACAAGCCATCACGGCAGGCCCTCCGTCGCTTCGGCGTGAACGGATGCGGTTGTGCCCCGCAGCCGCCGGATCAAGTCATGCTCCGGCTGTGAAAGATCTTCGGTGCCTGATCCCAGCGGATGCATCGCCGCTCGGAAGTCGGTGACCGAACGAGCCGCGGGATGTGTCGGCTGCGGGACCGTCCGAACGGAGTTCGAACCGGGCCGTGTCTTCGTTTCCCCTTTCAGCAGCCTGAAAAACGAAGTGCTCCAGGCCCCGGCTTGAGAACCACGCCGGCAGAGGCCCGCCAGCAAATCGACCTCGACGGGATCATCGATCTGTCCTAATGGATTCAGGCCGGTCGCCGACGATCCGACAACCAGGATTCTGGCCCCAATCCGCACCAGCAAAATTGTCTGTCTCGGGTCGACGTGGCGGCGGCCGAGGATCTCCAGCGCCTCTTGCGGAAGCGACTGAGAAAAGTTCGGAGAATGTCGACGAAAGAGCCGAGCCAGCACCAGAATCAGACCGACCACGACAGCCAAAGCTCCGAAGGCCGACCACGGCGTAAAGGTCAAAACTTGCTTGTCGCTCTTGCCGTCCGCCTTGCCGCGGACGAGGTCCCTCCACGATTTGTGATGGGCCTCGGCGAGGGGTTCTGGCGACTCGGTTGCCGTCCGCTCGGCGGGCGGTGCGGCCGTGCGGACTCGTGTCGGCGAGCCCGTTTTTGCGGCGTTCCCCGCCGAGGGGTAAAAGCCGGTGTTGTCCTGCGCGTCTGATCGGTTGCAGGCCGCAGCCAAGAGAAGCATGGCAGCGACGATCGGCAAGAATTCAGGACGTCTCATGGGGATTCCGTTCCCCGCAACCTGCGTGCGGCGATCCGCTAAAGGGTTGGCGCCACGATTTCCGCGATGCGGACGCAGAAATTATCGTTGAGAACCAGGACTTCACCGCGGGCGACGAGGCGGCCGTTTACGAGGACGTCGACCGGGTCGCCGGCCAGTTTGTTCAGCGGAACGACGGAACCTTCCCTCAATTGAAGCACTTCTTCGATCAACAGCTCCGTGCGGCCCAGCTCGATCCGGAGATCCAGCTCGACGTCCTGCAGGGCGTTGAGGCCGATTCCGTCGCCCGGGGTGTCGCCGGTCGAATCAAATGCTTGAAATTGAAAAGCAGCTGCATTGCCCAGGTCTTGCGGAATGCCGGTCGGCGAATTGAGGTTTGGCGCGACCGCGGCGGCAAGTCCGGCTTCGGCCTGCTCGAGCAGGCGCTCGGTCGGACTCTTTTGTTTGGACGCGGGTTTTGGTGAAACGGGCCGCGTGGCGCCTGACTGGGGAGTAACGGGAAGACCGCCGGCCGCTCCGCCCGCTGAGCCGCCCGAGGGCCCGGCTGATTTCAGCAGAGCCTCAATTTCTTCCGGCTTGAGAAGGTCGTCGGCCACTGTTCCCTCGTCACAACTGCATCGTGCGGATATCGGCGACGATGATTTCCTGAACGTAGCGTTCCGGAAGGACGTTATTGATTTCGGTCTTCAAGTTTCGCTTGAAAAGGTCGAGTTGCGGGTCGCGCAGGTCTTCAATGCTCGAACGCCGAACAACCTTAACCACGGCCTGTTTGATCCGAGCCTTGAAGCGCTCACCGACGGCGTCGGCGAACTCATTTTTGGCGTCTGGCGAAACGGCCGCGTAGAGCTTGAAGCTGACGTTCCAGAGAATGCCGCTGTTCTCTTCGAGCGAAACGCTGAAGGCCCCAATCTCGGCTTCGACGAGATTGTCGGCTTTATCAGTCGTTTTCGATTCGTCCGTGCCATGTCCAGCCTCCGCGGCTTGACCGGCGGCCGGCGTCGCTTGCCCCTTGGGCAGCAGCAGGAACGCCGCCACGGCCTGGATCGCCATCACCACCAACACGATCAGGCCGATCTTGAGCTTCTTGCCGCCAAAACGTTTCTTTTTGGGTTGCTCGGCAGCCGGCGCTTCTGCTTTGGCAGCAGGAGTTTCATGCGGATTTTGGGCCATGACGCACTCAAACGGTCGAAGGTTTCGGAAGCGCAGTCGGCCGAGGCGAAGTGCGGAATACCGCCTTGGATCAAGAACGCCGGGGTCGCAGCGCGGCGGGAATATACGCCCGGATCAAGATTAGGTCAACACGGCACGGAATGTCCCCGAGTTTACCTGGGGTCCTCATCTTCCATACCGCCGGACTGTGGGACGGGGTTGCGCCCTTTATCAAGGTATTCGTCCAGCGCGAATATCTCGACACGGGAGCCCGGAACGCGCTTGGAGTCGCCTGTGTAGAGCGTGTCCGGCTCGAGCGCTCCTTCCTGCGTCAGGCGGATCCGCTCTGAATCAACACCGTGTTCCGCCAAGTAGTTTCGCGTCGCCATCGATCGGGCCCGGGCGAGCTGCCAGCCGTCCGTAAACGGACCACCGGGGGCCGGCGGCCGCCTCGTGCATAGACGCGGACCTCGACCTTATTGGGCTTTCCCCGTAACAGGGGAATGAGGGAGTCCAATCTTTCCTTCGCAGCGGCATCCAATTGAGCCGAATCGTCCGCAAAGAGGATCACCGTTCCCAGGCTGTACGTCCGGTTGAAATGCCGATAAATGACGATATGCGGCGGCTTTTTGGCGGCGACGCCGGCCGAGTTGCGCCGGCCGTTGACCTTATTCTGAGCCATGCTCAGGCCGCGAGCCGGGCCGCGTCCGCTCTCGAAATTTCCCGGCGTGGTTGCGTCTTCGGGTCCCTCCAGCGAGGTCGAGCGCGATCCCTTGTCCATCCCCAGGGGGTCTTCGAAATACTGGGCGACGGCCTGTTTCACCGGCTTGTCCTGGCCGACGATCCACATCACCAGGAAGAAGGCCATCATGGCGGTGACGAAGTCCGCGTACGCGACCTTCCAGGCACCGCCGCCCTTGCCAGCCATCGCCGACCCTTCTGGAAATCCAGGGTGAATGAAAAAGAATTACGATGCAGCGGCGCGTTTCACACGACCAGACGCTCCGACTTCAGGCTCGATGCATCAGTTCTCTTTCCGACGTCACCCCACTCGGCACTCCTCGCATGGTTACGAAGCGTCGACTTCGCGGAACATCTCTTCCATCTCAGTACGGGACGGTCGAACCTCGGTGCCGATGCCGCGGCGGGCTTGCTCGATGACGACTTTGGGACTTTGACTCTGCGCGGCGCCCATGACGATCGAGGAGATCGCATTAAAAAATGACAACTCAACGGCGCCCAGAAACTCCATTCGTGATGCCAAGGGACCGAAGAAACCGTACGAAAGCAAAATCCCCAGGAACGTTCCGACGAGGGCGGCACCGACTTTATGCCCGACCTCTTGAACGGGCCCGTCGATGGCGCCCATCGTGATCACGATTCCCAACACGGCCGCGACGATTCCGAATCCGGGCAGGGCATCGGCCGTCTTCGATAGCACCGTCACCGGCGCGTGGTGCTCTTCCTCGATGACCTTGAGCTCGGCGTGCAACAAACCGGACAGTTGTTCGGGGGTCGCTCCGTCGACGAGTGGAGAGAGACCGTTGCAGATGAATTCAACGACATGATGATTGTTGGCGATCTTCGGATACTTACTGATGATTTCGCTGTGATGCGGATCGCTGACGTGCCGCTCGAGCATCAATAAGCCGTCGCGACGCGCAATTCGGAGCAGGTCATACATCAATTTGAAGAGGTCGCGGTAGGCCGCCTTGTCGTACGGACTTGCCTTGATCGCCGCCAAAATGCCATTTAAAAGGTCTTTGATCACCTTGACCGGCGACATCATGAGGAGAGCGCCCATCGAGGCGCCACCGATCGTGACGAGCTCCGACGGATGCCACAACGACATGACGTGGCCGCCGGACATGACAAATCCGGCGAGCACCGCGCCAGTGACAACCACGGATCCGATGATGACAAGCATCGCCGCGCCGTAAAAAAGAGGGGCCGACAGCGGGCCGAGTCAATCCCCGTCGCCGGGGAAATTCTCGGCAGGCCAGGTCAGCTGCGGTAACAGGACGTCCGCAAACAATTTCGTCGGAAGCGTTTCTGTCCCTTCAGCGAATCACTGCCGCTGGGACAGATCACTCACGACCCACGGAGACTCGTCGGAATGTCCCGCAAAAACGGTTCGGATTCTGCGGCTTTTAGCGGAAAGTGCGCCCATGCCGCGGGAACCGTTGTCCGCAAGAACGGATCGCGTGCGGGCTGAGATCGTCCACGTACCTAGACGATCGTCGGCAAGGACCGCACGGCACGGGCATAGGCGATGACGCGTTTGATCACCTCGGCCACCGGTTCGCGCACGACGAGGCGATCGTTTGTGGTCAGCGTGACGTGCGTATCGGGCCGACTTTCGACGAAGCGGATCAATTCCGCGTTGACTACGAGTTCCTCGCCATTGAGCCGTGTGAGCTTGATCATGGCTGGACCGACGCGAATCCACTGAACGGTAAGAGTGCCGTGCGAGCGCACCTTTTACGGCGAACGCGATTCAGGCGATTTGCTGCATCATCGTCAGCAGGTCGTTGACGAGCTGGTCGGCGACGCTAATCACGCGTGCTGCGCCCTGATAATTGGTGGAGACGTTGATGAGACTGACGAGACTCGTTCCGATATCCGTGTTCGATTCCTCGATCGCTCCCGACTGCAGGGAGCCCACGCCGGAACTGTTCGGCGCAGCCAGCGTGGGAGGACCGGAATTGGTCCCGACGTTGTACGTTCCGTTGCCGGCTTGGACCAGTCCCTGATCGTTGGTGAAGCTCGCGAGCATCACCTGGCCGAGCGTTTCCGTCGCCCCGTTGCTGAAGGAACCGTTGATCACTCCGTTCGGATCGACCGAATAGCTCGTGAGAGTTCCGGGAGCCGCACCATTTTGCGAGGCCAATGAGAGCGTGCTTCCCTCGGTGGAGGACGAGATGCCCGAGATCCCCGCTAAATTCGCCGTGATGTCCATCGGACTGACGGCCGCCGTGCCGCTCCGATCGATGGAAAAGGTCGCCGTGCCGCCGGAGACAACCTGTCCCGAGCTGCCGAAGACGATCGTTCCCGTCCCCAATGCTCGGCTCGGGCCGTCATTCTCGGGGCTGGTGAAGTAATAGCGATACGTCGTCGCGTTGGACGCCGTCGATTGCAAGACGGCCGTCATGTCGACCGTGATCGGCGTCCCCAGCGAGTCGTACACGACGAAGTTCGTGCTCGCGCTTTCACCGTTGGCACTTTGTGTCTGTGTGAAGTTGATCGGAAGCGTGGTTCCGTTATCGGTCAGGTCTCCCGCCGCGAGGGTGATATTGTTGACGGTCCCCATGTTTCCGACGATTTGAATCTGGCCGTTCACCACATTCACACCGGGTTGGCCCGCAGCGGGGAGCTCATTGGGATCGTTCGGTACGCCGTTCCCCGATTCGATACCCAGGCCGCCGTTCATGGCGGATGTCAAATCACCCAGCGTAGTGGTGGACGTCACGTCGAGCGTGATGGGGGTTTGTGCCGCTCCGCCCACGTTCGGAGTGAAGCTGAGAACATCGCCCGCTTTAATACCCAGGCTTGTCCCGGGCGGATCCTCGAGATTCGTCAACAGCGTCGTGGAAGTGGCATCGGCGCCGCTGTTGCCCGCATCTCCCAGTGTGTCGCTCAAGAGTTGAGAACCCTGCGTGGCCGCCGTGCCGGTCGGCAACAAGGCGCCGCCGATCGAAAGACTGGTCGTCTGCTGGGCGACGTTCAGGTTGCCTAACGGGATCGACAGGTTCGTGAGTTGCGTCGTCTGCAATTGGAAGCTGCTGTTAACACCATAGCCCTGAACGGCATCACCCTGCGCGTTGACGAGTTCGTTGTTCGCATTGAGAGAGAAGCCGCCGTCACGCGTATAAACGTTGCCGGTCGACGTGTTCAGGATGAAAAAGCCGTTTCCCTGAATGGCCAGATCCGACGGAACGTCAGTGTTGGTGATGCTCCCCTGGCTGAAGTCAATTTCGGTGGCGGAGATGCTCGCTCCTAACCCGATCTGCTCCGGATTGGTGCCTCCGTTGGTGCTTGTCGGCGCCGAGCCGGCCGAGAGTGTTTGCGACAATTGCGTCGTAAACAGAACATTAGACGCTTTGAAGCCGTTGGTGTCGGCGTTGGCAATGTTGTTGCCGATGACCGCGATCGCCGTTTCGTTGAGCGTCAACGCGTTGACCGACGAGTTCATCGCCGCCGTTAAACTACTCATTGCCCCGCCCCCCTCACTTTCATGAGCAACTAGTCATTGAAACGATCGCGGACTCGTGCGCGGATCTGGCTCGCCGCGATTCACGTCTCGTCTATTGATATCGGCCAAGGGGCCGTTAAATCCGAAACATTTGTTCCAATCTAATCCTCAAGAATCCGTGCGATCCGATACCGTCAGCGCGCAATCCAAGGGCTGTAACTCACGACTCGTGAGCGGACTCGGCACAAATCTCGAGGTGGATGCCGAGATCATCGCCGATCCGGCAGCCGCACACCGTTATGAGCTGGCAGCGACGTCGGTGATATTCGCCAGCGGCACCGTCGAGTTGCCCACGCCCACGTAAGCGGTTCCACTTTGCAGGAACGCCTGATCGACGACGCCCGAGACGGCGTTGCCGCTGGCATCCGTACCGTTGATCGTCTTCCCGATGAACGACGCGCCGATCGAAAGCTGCTGATTCGTGGTATTTGCCTGCAGCGCGGAATCGAGATCCGTCGTTGATTGCAATTGGCTCATTGTCGCCAACTGGCCGAGCAGATCTTGGCTACTCATGGGTTGAGTCGGATCCTGGTCCTGCAGTTCGGCGATCAGCATCTGCATGAAGTCGGCCGTCGTCAAATTGGCGAAGCCGGTCGCCGAAGTGTTACTTGTCGACGAAGCGGAATTCGTCGAGGACGTGGTCGAATTGTTAATCGCTGACACGACAGCCTCCTTGCCTGCGCGTGACGAAACAGGCTTGGTAACTTTTATCGACAAAACCGCCCGGAGAAATTTCTCTCAACTTCGAAGCAATTCAAGAACGCGACCGAACGCAGCCCGCCACAGTGTCAACCTGCGTGACTCTGGGGGCTTGCGGCAGATGCTCGACGGTCGCTCAGGGCGATGGCTCGCGTTTGGCGGCTCAGACTTCAATATCGATTTGATCGATGGTTGAAGGGCCTGCCCACTTTTGGTTCTCTTTCTGCGTGTCTGGCTGATTCTGCGAGCCGCCTTGAGAGCCTTCTTGACTCGAAGCTTGTTGTTGATTGTTGGACGAAGATTGCCGGTCGGAAGGGGAACCGTCCTGTGAATGGGGCACGACCACCACTTCGACATGCGCAACCGTGGCTCCCGTCTGCGCGATGGCATTGTGCAACATCGAAATGTTGTCGAGCAGCGTCTGTTGGGCCGCGGACGTTTGAACCTCCACACGGGCGGTGACGCCGTTGCTCGCCGCGGAGACCTCGACCTGCACTTTACCGAGCGACGGAGGCTCCAGGCGGACGCGCAGCTCGCCTCCCGTGTCGAAACCCGTCCGCAGATTGCTCTCCACCCGGTCGACGAGTTCTTGCGACCGTTGTGAAGACGCGCTCGCCGCGTTCCCGGTGGAAGGGGTTGTCGTTGCCGTCGGCTGCGTCTGCGGAGTCGGAGGGGTGCCGAGTTGGCTGGGACCCCCGATTGATCAGACGCATCGGCTGATTTGTCCGTTGCCGTTGAATTATTTGTCGCCGGCCCCTTCGAGGGGACGACCGGTTGCGGGTCGGCGGCATTCACTTGCTCAACGTCGGAAGTCGCCGCCGCTATTGCGGCGGCAACGCTGGGAAGAGCACTTGGGGACGAATCGCCGCTTTGCGGTCCCTCATCCGTGGAATTTACGAGATTGGCCGTCGCCGACGACTGGTTTGCTCCGGCGACGACCGCCTGCCCAGAGCTGAGAGCCGGACGGCCGATTGTGTTCTCAGGTTGAGGGGCAGTCACGACGGGAGTGATTAGCGGTCGTCAAGCTGCTGCCGGCGACAGACGTCGAAACAGCGTCAGACGCTAACGTGGCGGCCGTCGACTGTCCGTTCGCTTGAGCGGACCCCGATGCCGCCGGCCCGGACGTGTTGCCGGCGCCGCTTGTGCCATTCTGCGGAGACTGTCCATTTGACTGTTGTTTGGAACCGATCGACGATTGAACGGATTGGGACAAGACATTCGCCAGGCCGGAAGGAGTGCTGGTGTCTGCGTCGGAGGACGATTCTTGAGGCGCGGTTTGCTGCGATTGCGAACGAGTTGTATTTGATGACTTCGAGACCGTGGCCAGGATATCGATCACGCCCTCGGGCGGAGTCGACGAGTTCGCGGTCGTATCCGCTGGCGTCGAACTTGTGGGGGAGGCCGTTGCGCTGGACGCACCCGCCTGTGAATTCGCGGGAGGGAGGGCGACGCTGGCGGCGCTTGCATCGGATTTAAGTGAATCAGCCGATTGGCCCTCGGACGAATCCGTATCGGCCGAGGTCGGCGCTGAATTACCGTTCTTCGCGTTTTGCGCACGGTTCGCTTTTCGGACCGACGCGGGGACACTCGTCGAGGAGGATCCGCTCGCTTTCGTGTTTACGGTCGAACCGGAAGTGCTCTGTGCCGGCGAAGTTTGCTTTGGCGTTTGTGTGGCCGAGCTACTGTTTCCGCTCGACGGAGAACTAGCCAGGGAACGAAAGAAGGAACCGCTGCTCTGCGAGTTGCCAGACCGATCCGACGGTGACCCGGATTCGGGCGACGGAGTGGCCGGTGAAACAAGGGCCGCGACCGGAATGCCGACATTGTTCATTGTCATGCGTCACCCATGAGTTTCATTTGTTACTGCTTGTCGACGGCCGTTCCGATTCCGTCTGTTGGACGTTATTAAGCGCCGAGCGGATGATCGATTCCCGGGGTTCGCCTTTGGTGATTCGTTCGAAAATGTCTTTTGCCCGTTGAATCCGCGCCGCCGCGTCTCGAGCCGCATTGGCCGGCTCGCCGCCCCCTTCTGGAGGCGTGGCGAACTCCTTGAGCAAGAGCGCGATCTTGGCCTCCGGCATTTCGCGCAAGAGCAGCACGTCCTCGTTCACGGAAAGCTGCATCAACCTGTCGACAGCGTCCGCCGGCGGAAGTGCCAACAGCACGGACCGGGATTGTTCGCGGGCTTCGACCACGTTCTTGTCAGCCAACTGCTGAAGTTGCGTGTTGAAGGTGACCTTTTCCTTCTGAAAGTCCGCGCGTTGAGCGATCAGACTGTTGCGCTCGTTTTCGATCATCGATTTCAGGAGGCCGACTTCCGTTTCCAGGGATCCGAGCGACAGGATCCGCAGGCTTCGCTCGCGAAGAACGTCTTGCGAAGAGGGAAGGGCGGGCTGCGCCTCTGCGCCAAAGGTGACCGCCTCCTTCTCCTGGGGCCCGAACAAGTCGCGGATTTCGCGGAGCCGCCGAGTGCTCAAGGTTCCTTGCGACCACAGCAACGCCAACCCGAGCGCCTCGGACATCAGGAGTGTCACGCAGCTGATGCTCACGACAACCCAAAGTGTGCGGATCATCGCGATTTCTCCAGCAGCCAACGCGAGTTCCAGGCATCTTCGCGCTCGTGCTGCGCGCGTCGTTCCGCCTCGTACAGGAAGGTCGCTCGCTGTTTCTCTTCGAGCCGCTCTAGCACCTTGACTTCGCCGTCGGCCTTCGTCAGCGCCTGCCGGCAGAGTTGCAGCTGCTGAGCGACCAGCTTCCGCTTCTCGTCGATCTCGCGAACGTCTCCCAGCAGTTGCAAGCTGTGGTAGCGCCTCGTGGCAGCACCGTCAACGGTGACACGTCCACGCCGGCTGAGACTGCGGATCTCGTCGAATTGGCGATCTCGATTGGCGAGCAGTCTTTCGCGCTCCGAGAGCAAACCGGCATCGTCCGCGAGCACTTGTGCCAGGAGGCGCTGGCAATGCTCGCGCAGATTTTTGCGGTATTTGAGCAGGGCGGCGAGTGAAAAGACGAAACCGTTCACTTCTTAACTCCCGCGGCCGCAGGGCGCACCGGCGCTCGGCGCGGCGCCGGTTTGGCTGGCGTGTTCGTCGCTGCCGGCTGCTTATCGTCCGGAAGGTAGAGCCCGCTGCGCAGTCGGGCGAGCCGTGTGAGCGCCTCGACCGCGGCGGGGAATGTCACATGTTCCGTGGATTTTTGACGCAAAAACGCTTCGATCGGCTCTCGCATCTTGATCGCCATATCGACCAGTTGGTTGGCGCCCATCTGGTAGGCGCCAATCGTGATCAGATCCTCCGATTGCTGATAGGCCGCCAACACTTGCTTGAGGCTTTCGGCCGCGGCCCGATGTTCGGGCGTCACGACGTCATTCATCGACCGGCTGATACTGGCCAACGGATCGATCGCGGGCCAATGCGCCTGATGGGCGAGCTTCCGCGAAAGCATGATGTGGCCATCTAATGTTCCACGCACCGTGTCGGAGATCGGCTCGTTTGCGTCGTCGGCCTCGACGAGCACCGTGTAAAACCCCGTGATACTGCCCAAAGCGGTTCGGCCGCTGCGTTCCAAAAGCTTCGGCAAAAGTGCAAAGACGCTGGGCGGATAACCCCGCGTCGCGGGGGGCTCTCCGGCGGCCAGGCCAATTTCCCGTTGCGCGAGGGCGAACCGCGTGACGCTGTCCATCATTAATAAGACGTCCCGCCGCATGTCCCGGAAGTATTCGGCAATCGCCGTTCCAAGAAAGGCCGCACTCAACCGCACGAGCGCGGGCTCGTCGCTCGTTGCGACGACCACGACCGAGCGGGCCAGGCCCTCCGGTCCGAGATCCCGTTCGAGAAACTCCCGAACCTCTC
Organism: uncultured Planctomycetaceae bacterium; assembly: GCA_963833105.1. GTDB lineage: Bacteria > Planctomycetota > Planctomycetia > Planctomycetales > Planctomycetaceae > DASPSM01. Next base: position 150,629 of record CAWHWU010000007.1, on the reverse strand, counting down.
GTCCCCGCTCTCCGACCAGCACGATGACGTTAATGTCGGCCGAGCTGGCCTTCGCCATCTGTCCCAAGAGTGTGCTCTTTCCGACACCGCTGCCCGAAAAAATGCCCAGCCGTTGCCCTTTGCCGCATGTCAAAAGCGCGTCGATCACGCGAATCCCCGTACCGAGGGGGGAATCGATACGTGGCCGCCCTAATGGGGACGTCGGCGTGCCGAGTAAAGGAATGCGATGAGGTCGCGCCGGAGCAGGGCGCTGATCGATGAATTGCCCGCGTCCATTGAGAACGCGGCCCAGGAGCCGTTCACTGACGCGGGCACCGGGAACCGACTGCAGCAGCGACACCCGATTGCCGCGGCGCACGCCCCCCAGTTCCCCAAAGGCCAGAAGCATCGTCTCCTCGCCTTGAAAGCCGACGACCGACGCGTCGAGCGAACTGCCCTGCTCGCGATGAATGCGGCAAATGGCCCCCAGGGGGGCCGGGAAGCCGGCCGCCGCGACCGACAGACCCACGATCCGCGTGACCGTGCCGGAGAGGGCAAACGGCAAGATTGATTCGACTTGCTCCGCAACACCCAGCATGGAAGAGCTCTTTCCCAAATTCGTCAGTCGTGTCCATCCAACAGCTCGGAAACGATGCGTTCCAGGAGCGTATCGAGCCGTGCGTCGATCGTGCCGTGACGGGTCTCGATCACACAGCTTCCGCGCGAGAGCGTGCCGTCGGGAACGATTTCCGCATTGCCGCACGACGCCAGCGCGCCGACGACCTCCGAGGCATGCCCACCGAGCAACGCGGCGTCCTCGGCGTTGAGCGTGAGTTTGATTTGTGGCGCTCCAGCTGCCAGCTCGAGTGCGCTGCGAATCATCTCACGGACAAGTTCGGGTTTGAGATCGAGCTGCCGCTTGATCAGTCGTTCGGCGATGGCGGCGGCCAACCGGACGGCCGTCCCCTCCCATTCCGTCAACCAGCGTTCGCGTTCGACTCCCAACAATTCCACGGCTTTTTTCATCGCCGGGAGAGTCGTGGCGAGGTTGTCGCGGGACGTCTTTTCGGCGATTTCGGCGGCCCGTTTCTGGATCATTTCCTCCGCCTGGCGGAGGCCTTCCTGCCGTCCCTGTTCCAAACCGCGGCTGCTTGCCTCGCGGCGAATTGTCTCGACGTCCGATTCCGCCTTTTGAAGCAACTCGCCGACCTGCTTGCGAACCGATTCGACGTAAGCGTCGCTCCGCTGCACAATGTCTTCAAAATTGAACGCGACCTTTGATCCCAGCCCGCGGAGATCATTTGCCTTCAGCAATCGGGTCTGCGCCGGAATATTCAGTGACTGCTCCATAATTAGGTAATGAATTCCTCCTGGTCTCCGCTGGCAACCACGATCTGGCCGGAATCTTCCAGACGGCGGACGACTTCGACGATCTGAGCCTGCATCGCCTCGACGTCACTGACTCGCTGCGGGCCGGCGTACTGCATTTCTTCCTTGAGCAGCTCGGCGGCCCGTTCGGACAGGTTGCCCAGGACCTTCTGTTTGAGTTCGTCGGAGGCGCCTTTGAGAGCGATCGCCCACTGGTTGTTGTCGACCTCTTTCAGCACGGCCTGGATCGCCTTGTCATCGAGCTTCAGCAGGTCGTCGAACACGAACATCAGCCGCTTGATTTCGTCGACCAGGTCGGCGTCTTCCTGTTCGAGGCTTTCCAACACGCCCTTGTTCGTCATCCGGTCCGTGACGTTGAGGATCTGGGCGACGAGCCGCACGCCACCCGCCTTCTCGAGTTGCTGGTTGAACATCGACTTCATCCGCCGCTCGAGGCTCCCCTCGACGTCTTTGACGACTTCGGGATTCGTCTGTTCCATGTTGGCGACGCGGCGGATCACCTCGATCTGCTTGTTGGACGGTAGCCCCGAGAGAACTTCCGCCGCCATGTTGGTCGGCAAATGCGACATGATCAGGGCAATCGTCTGCGGATGTTCCTCGATGATGAAGGTGAGAATGTTCTCGGCCCCCATCTTGTGCAGGAAGCCGAACGGCACCGAGTTGATCGAGTTGCGGACGTTCTCCAGGATTTCGCCCGCCCCCTCGGTGCCGAGGGACTGCTTCAAAAGATCGTTGGCAAAGTCGATGCCGCCGCGCTCGATCGGCACGCGCTCCCGTGCCATGCCGCGGAACTCGCGGAGGACGGCTTCGACCTGGTCCTTGGTAATGTCATCGATCTTGGCAATCTCGAGCGTGACCGCCTCCACGAGGGGCTTGGGAAGCTGGCTCAAGACCTCGGCCGCGATCGGCTTTTCGAGGCTGAGCAACAAAATCGCGGCTTTGCGAACGGCGTCCATAATGAGTGATCAGTGTTGAGCGGTGGGTGGCGAATTAAGACGAAGTGAGAAGGGGATTTGGCGTTTGCTGACGTAGCGGCCGGTGAGGCGCGAATACGAGTCGCCACTCACGACTTGCCGCTATCGCGCCGCTTGCAGCCATTTGCCGATGATGGCAACGGCCACTTCCGGATTGTCGCGGACCATAGTTTGAACGAGGTCTCGATCATTTAAAGTGGGCATCGGTTCCTCCTCGATTGGTGGCTTTTCTTTTTCGGCGACGGCCGGCGGCAGAGCCGGGAGCGGGAGCAACGGCCTCTTCGGACGCGGGCGTCTCGGAAGCCGGGGGTGCCGCTTTGGGCATTGTTCCCTTGAGCATCCACAAGGCCCACAGCGCAAAGAGGGCCAGACCCACGGCACTCCCCCATTGGCTGAGAAGCGAAGTCACCGTCTCCAGCGACGAGGTGCGGATCTCGGGCGGTGTCTCCTTCAGGCGCACGTACGAGCTGACCGTAATCTGCTTAGGATTGGGGTTCGCGGGATCCATCGGAATGGCACCGGCGACGATGTTTTTGACGGCCTGCTCGGTCTCTTCCCGGATTTTTTCGATCGTCTTACCGCCCGCCTTTGAATCTCCCTGAGACTTTTGCAGCTCGAGCGCCTTCGTGTAGTAGTCTTCGGGAATCAGGACGGACACGGTGACCGTCTTGGGAAGCGCCGCAATCCCTTCGGTGTAAACGGCTTCGCCGCCGGGACTCCGCACCGTTGTCGTCGTTTCATCCTGCAGCGTGCGGTCTTGCACCGTGCCGGGGCTGCTGACCAGCGCCCGTGGCTGGTTCGATTTCACGCCGGGCTCCGCCTGGGCCGGCTGCTGCTTGTACCGCTCCATTCGCTTTTGTTCGGTCTGTTGCTGTTCGATGCTCTTTTTTGGATCGTATTTTCGCGTCTCGGTGACCATTCGCTGCGTCGGATCGATATCGACGTTCACGGTCACCACGATGTCGGGCGAAATGTGCGTGAGGGCATCCTTGATCCGATGCTCGTAGAGTTGTGAGGATTCCCTCAGCAAGGCCAGCGTTTTGCCGCTGAGCGGGTCATTTTCGGCGTCCGGGGTGTAGGCTTCTCCTTTCCGCTGGTCGTACACCGTGACGTCGGTCGCCTTGAGGTCGGGGATGGCGAAGGTGACCGCGTCGCGAAGTGCCTGAATTTGGCGCGTCGTCATTTCCCGGCCGACCTTCGGTTTGACGACAATCGTCGCCTTCATCCGTACGTCTTTGGAGAAACGGGAGCGCGATGTGTTCAAAGGCGTCCACAGCACGTCGGCATCCTCGAAGTCGGGGCTTCCCAAAATCATCCGTACGAGGTGCTTGCCCAGCAGGGCTTCCCGCGTCTGCCGCATGTTCTCGGTCGAACTCATGAACGGATTCGTGCTGTCGAGCTTTTTCTTCGAGCTCTTCGGCCCAGTGCGACGGCAAGCTGCCGGACTGCAGCAGAGCTGCGTTGTACTTTTCCACGTCGTTGGCCGGCGCGAAAATCTGTCGCCCTTCGCTGCGGAATTTCGTGAGTCCGGCTTCCTTAAGGGCCTGCTCGGCGTTGCGCTGTTCATCCAGCGAGAAAACTTTGCCGTAGGAAAGCGCGACCATCGAAGAGGAGTTGCCGTTCCAGGCAAAGAACAAGAAGCCGACCGGAATCAGCACGGTGATCGCGGCAAACGTAATCCGCTGGCTGGGAGCCAGGGAGTTGAAGACGCCCAGGAATTGTTCAAGGGTCCGACGCATGGGAGATTACTCGTTTTTCTACATCTGCATTTGCTTGATTTCGGAGTAGGCATCCATCAGCTTGTTGCGGATCTGGATCATGAGTCGCAAGGCGAGATCGGCCTTTTTCATCGAGGTCATCGCCTCGATCTGTGTCATGTCATCATCCACAAAGCTCTTTTCGACGGCCGCCTGCGCCGATTGCTCGAGACCGTTCACGTGAGAGAGCGATCGGGCAAGCAGGTCGCCAAACAGCGGCGCCTCCTGGTCCGCACCGGCAGCGCCGCTTGCAGACAGAGGCCCCGGTGCCGGCGGCGGGGTCGGAATCCCAAGGCCGTTGATCGAACTCGGCATGTGTCGGTCTCCTGCACAAAGTCAGCGGCTGCCCGCCTCACGCGAGAATCTTGAGACTCTCCGCGATTCCCTGCTTGGTGATGTCCATCGCGACGAGGTTCGCTTCGTACGCCCGGCTCGCTTCGACCGCATTCACGAACTCGGTCATCATGTCGATGTTGGGATACGACACATAACCGTCCTTGTCGGCGTCCGGATGACCCGGTTCGTACACGCGCCGCGGCGGTGAAGTGGTGTCGACATTGACCTGATACTTCACGCCGACGGGACCGTCCGCCGGATTGTCCGACTGGGCGGCAAACGTCACGAACCGCCGCTGAAAGGGCGACGGTTTCCCGTCGGCGTCGCGCGTCGTGTTGAGGTTGGCCAGATTGTCGGCGATCGCGTTCATCCGCTGCCGCTCGCCCATTAATGCGCTCGTGCTGATGTCGAGAGTTTTGAACATGTTTGGGCCTCCTTAAGGCGACCGCGAACCCGCTTTTTACACCTGTTCGCGAATCGCGGCCTGAAGCATGCCGAATTGGGTATTCATGAGTGTGATGGCAAAGCTCTGCATGAGGTTGTTCTTGGTCATCTCCATGATTTCGTGTTCGATGCTTCGATTGTTGTTGTCCTGGAACGTGAGGCTCGGCGATTGAGCTTCGATCGCTTGAAACAGCTGCTCGGGAAACGGAGATCCCGAGGTGCCTCCCAGCGACCCGATCGCGGAACTGCCGCTCGTCGCTGCCTCACCCTGCTCAACACGCGTTTTGCCGTTGGCAACGGCCTCTCGAAGGGCCTTTTCAAACGCCTCAACTGGCAAGTCGCGGCGATGGTAGTTCGGCGTGTCGATATTGGCGACGTTCGCCGTCAACGCATCGTGCCGCTTATCGGCGAATCGGGCGATCTTTTCCAAGAGCGGAATCGTCGTACCGTCGAACATGGAACCCATCATCCGCTCCTTTCAGACCTTATTCGCACTGTGACCGGTCAGTCCCCTCACTCTCACGCCGCCTTGGCAAGCCGCCGGTTGGAGCCCGGCCCGCCCCGCGGTGGATAGCCGTATTCGCGGAGTTTTCCTGAGAGCGTACGAATACCAATCTTGAGCAGCCGGGCCGTCTGTTCCCGGTTGCCCTGACAACGCGTGAACGTGGTTTCGATCAGCTTTCGCTCCATCTCACGCAGCGACAGACCCGACGGCTCCTGCGAATCAGCCTCGATCGAGCGGGCGATCCAAGGTGCAATCATCTCTGCCGTCAGCAAGGGCGATTCATCGAGCGAGCAGGAGCGTTCGACGACATTCTCCAACTCGCGCAGGTTTCCCGGCCAATCGTGCGTCCGCAGCGTTTTCAGCGCCTCGACGCTGAGTCGTTTCACCGGTTTGCCCTCGACAACCGCCAGATGGTTGAGCACGCGCTCGGTGAGCAAACCGATATCCTGCAGCCGTTCACGCAGCGGCGGGACGTGGATACAACAAGCCGTCAGACACTCGTAAAGGCTGACGGGAAAGCGTCCTTCCTGCGCCTCGACCGCCAGATCGACGTGCGTCGAAGCCATCACGCGCACGTCAAGCGGGCGCGTCTTGCCCGTGACAGGACAGGGAAATGATTTGCGGGCCAGAATTCCGGCCAGTTTCTTTTGGGCGGCCAGAGGAAGCGTTTCAACATTCTTGAGGAACAGCGTTCCCCCCGCGCCGCTGGAGAGGCGGCCCGCATCCTCCAATTCGTCGGGAGACGACGTAGCAGACGCCTGTCCCAAAAGCTCGCGTTCGAGGCTCTCCGTCGAATGCACGCGGCAATCGAGAACTAGGAAGGGCCGCATGGCCCGGGTGCTCGCCAGATGCACGACGCGGGCGGCCTGCTGGTTTCCCGTGCCGGCTTCTCCTTGAATCAGGACGCAACCGTCTTGATCGGCGGCCGCTCGGATTTGCTCGCGGAGGTTTTGGGACGCCTCGCTCTGGCCGACAATCTCACTCAATACACGCATCTGGAGCTGCCGTTTGAGCGAACGGTTTTCGCACTGCAACTTCGCCTTCTGCAGAGCCGATCGCAACATTCGACGGACGACCGCCGGCGACGCCAACAACGGCACAACTTCGACCGGCTCGTCGCCGCTTGCCACCGCTTCCTCCGCGGTATCCGACAACCGCACGACCTGTGTTGATCGTTGCGCGGCCTGAATACCATTTATGAGGTCGGCCACCGTCGACGCATCCCAATTCGCGTCGACCAGGCAAATGTCGAACGGCCGCAGACTCAGCCGTTCGATCGCTGCGGCGGTCGAATCGGCGGTGTCGATTTCCGCCAAATTGATTTCCAGCGACGGATCGTCCGCCGCCGCCAAAAGTTCATAGAGCGGTGCCGGCTGCTCCGTGCAAAGCAGGATCCGCGCTCGTGGAAATGGGACGCAGAAGCGTTGTGGCAGTCATAGTTTCAGCTCAGATGAGGGAGGAAAGGCGAGATGTCGGAAGGGAAATTCAGTCAGATCGGCGACGTCTGTGAGACGTGCCGATTCGATCGTCGGAAAGTGAAAGGGGGTGGGCTATCGGTTCGTGTCGAGGAAGCGGTGACTGAAAGGGGCGACGTTGTCCAGGTAGGTGTCGTTGACGTGGAAGCCTTGAGCGATTGACTTGAGTTGCTGTCGGGTTGTGTCGCGGCGTCGGACGAGCTGGTCTGCCCCGTCCTTTTCCGTCTGAATCAGTTCGGCAAGGATGGCTTCGGTTTCGGAGATGATGCCCTCGCACTGGCTGCGGACTTGGGGCCGTCCCTGATCGCGGAGGGCTGTCCATTGTTCGCCAAGCTCGGGATAGCGGCGTTTCAGGTCATCGAGGCGTCCCAGAATGCGTTGTTTCTGACCCAGGATTCCCAGCAGACTTGAATAATCGCTGGCATCGATCACGCGGTTCTGACGCCGCGACAGATCGAGCAGCTCCCGGCAATGGGCCTGTCGGTGTTTGAGTACGTCGAGAACGTCTTCTAAGGTGACGAGGTTCATCACGAGTTCTTCGGGAGAGGAAGGGCGTGATCCGAATCGCTAGACACGTCTCCGGGCGCCGACGCACGCGACGCGGCGGTCCGCGGTCCGGTGGCAGCGGGCTCACCGCGACGCGGCGCCTGGCGGAGGGCTTCCGCCCATTCCAGCCAGCTGCGCCATTCATCACGGGTCATCAGAGTTTTGTCTCGGGTGAAGATCTTGTCGGGCATGTTCTTATGAATGAGCATCGCTTGAATGGCGACGCCGCGCGCGTCGATCGGTTTTCCCAGCCGATCGTAGCAGTTGGCCATCTGAATGTACGCCAGGAGCACGCTCGGATCATCGGCATAGCGATTGGCGGCGTTGGTATAGGCCTCGATGGCACGATCGTATTTTTCGAGGGCATACAAATTGTGAGCGCGTTCAAAGTAGGCATCGCGGACCATGCGCTGCGCCAACGGATCAAGCAGGCCGGCGCTCTCCTGGGCCTGCAGCATGTCGATCACGATTTCCAGTTGATTCTCCGCATCGGTTAACAGCGCCTGCACTTTGCCTTTGAGCTCTTTGCGGGCGTTTTCGGTCTCTGCGCGTTTGAGCTGGTATCGCGGGAGCGTCGCGCGATTCTGCAGGGATTTGGCGAGCAGGAAGCGGGCTTCCGGACATTCGGGACGCTTGGGATAGCGGGCAACGAATTCCTCGAGACGACGAATTGCATCGTCAAGACAGTCGTACGCCGCCAAAGGCCGCAGCTGTGTCTCTTCGGGATTGGGATTTTGGGCCGCCGGAGCGTTGTTCTTTGGTTTGGCCTGCATCGTGAACGCAATCTGGAATTGCAGGCGGCCCAGCGCGAAGAGCGACGTTTGCCATTCATTGGCCGAGGGATCCAGATGCGGGTCGTGGAGCACTCGCTGCCAGGCCTGCACGGCCCGATCAGGGTGATTGCGCTCGACCTCGCACGCGCCCACCAAATACATCGCCGGAAACGAGGCGATGTCGAGCGGATACTCCGCCAGGACGCGCTCGAAGTGGTCGAGCGCCTCGTCGAATCGGCCGAGGTCCATCAAGATTTCGCCCCGCCGCACATAGGCCAAGGGGAGGCGCTGCCGCGGTTGGGTGTTGATAAAGCGGGTCATCTGGACGAGGGCATTTTGGAAGTCGTGCCCCTGCCGGTAATGCTCCGCGCTGGTCCATAAGACGTCGGCAAAACGGGGCGACTCATGGAGTGCTTCGGCCAGATCGGCATACGCTTTGCCGCTCGTCCTCCACCGCTCGAGAAGGTCGGCGTAGCGTTGTTCTCGCACGCGATAGGGGCGATGGGCAATTTCGGATTCCAATTGCGAGGCCAAGAGTTCGTTCGCGGTCGCCACGCGCTCGACCGCCTGGTAGGCCTGGTCGGGCGGAAAGAGGGGCCGCATGTGCTTGGCCAGCTCGACCGCAAACTCGTAGGCATGAGTCCGCTTGAGATCGTCCCAAGCCGCGACGACGATCGCTCGAAATTCGTCCAGCCGGAGCCAGCGATTGCTGAAGCCGACAGGATGGATCGTCTCGAGGGCCTTCACATACCCGTCAAGAGCCTCTTCCCAGCGCTGCGCCTTGCGCAACAGCTCCGCGCGACGGACGTTCGCGGCCAGCCCCTCTGGGCTGTCGGAAAAACCGCGGACCACGTCGGAGTACTTTCGCAGTGCGTTTTCGTAGTCTTTCTGGACTTCATAGCAGACGCCGAGCAGGAACAAGGCCTGCCGCGGATAGAGGCTGTCGAGGCCGGACGGCTTCGAAGCGAGCGGTTCGAGCTCGTGAATCGCGTCCTGAAAGCGTTGCTCCGCAATGTCGACCTGGGCCCGGATGAGGGTCGTGCCCGGCTTTGCGGCCGCCTCCGCTGAGATTTTCTTAAGCGCATTCTGCGCTTGTTCACCATCATGTAAGGCCACATTGATTTGAGCGCGGCGCAGGAGGGTCTCGTCTCGCTCCTTGGGACCGAGGTTCGTCTTTTTTAAGACGGCGTCGTTGAGGGCGATCGCCCGCCGCAAGTGCGACGGCCCGCGCTGATCGAGATAGCTGTCCTCGAGCGCCGCCGCCGCCTCGAAGAATTCGGGGGAGGCTTGGGAACTTCGTCGCCGAGAGAGTTCTTGACGAACCGCTGCAGCGGTTGTTCCGCTCCGACCGCGTCGCCGATCGCCGAGCGGCTGATGCCCAGAGCGAAATCGCACTCCAATTGATGCTCGGCGTCGAGGCCCACCCCAGCCGCCTGGTCCAGATGGTTGACGGCGGCGCGGAACGAATCGAGCCGCTCACGGTCAGTTTGCAGCTGAGCGCGTGCAAAGTCCGTGATTCCCAGGATATACGGAACGGCGCCGATGAAGTGCGGATCCCGATAATGGAGCGCGTCGAGCTCCGAGGCAATCTTTCGCGCTTCGGGAATGGCCTCGGGATCCTGCCGATCGTTCAGCAGTTTGAGCGCCTCGGCCAGAAGGACCGACGGTTCTGGCCGCTTTTGATGAGTGAGATATCCCAGGGTCCCCACGCCGATCACGAAAACTGCCGCCAGGGCGCCGATGATTGGCCATTTGTACGCCAGCAGCAGGCCGACGTATTTGTTTCGGCCCGTGCCGCCTGGCGCCGGCGCATCGGTCGTCGCTTTCGGATCGGCGGGTTGTGGTGGTGAATCGGCCATGGGCGCTTATCGAAAAATCCGGCAGACAAAGGACGTCCGCGAACGTGAGTTCCCGGTGGGTCCTCGAACTGCGAGCTGAGGACGTGGGTTGACGGTGAAAACAGCTGACGAGGGCGACGAGCGTCCGAGGCTGTCGGTGCCTCGTGACAAGGGCGGCACACGATGTCCGACGGACGGGTGGGCGACGGCGAGTGGTTTAGGGATTTGAGATCGACGGGTGGAGAGAGGCGAGTGTGATAACGATTGGGTCGCGATTCGTCAACACGTTTTGCGGCAGAATCCGCCACTCGTGTCGGTAATCGGGCTCTCGCGGACGCTTGCGCGTCGGAACTTGAGATAAAAAAGCGGCCCCCGGATTAAATCCGGGGGCCGCGAATCATCAGGGGATCGGCATTACCGTTCCCGTTCGGCAGGAAGACAAATCAGTCAAGCAAGCCGAACAGGTTGGAAAGCCGGCTGCTCGAGGCGGGCATCTCCGCAGACGTCTGCTGAACGGGCAGACGCGAGGGGAAGTACGCCTTCGAGTCTTCCGGAGGAGCCGGGGCCGGCGCAGGAGCCGGAGCCGGGGCCGGAGCCATCTTCGGGGCCGGAGCCGGAGCAGCCGGCATCGAGCCCGCCGCACAGCCGCCGACCGGGCCACAGCAGCTCGGTTTGCAGCAGCCATCGACGATCTCGTAACCGCACTGCCGCAGGGCCTTCTCTGCATGGTGGCGGACGTGGCGATCGCAGTCAGCCAACGCGCAGGTCAAGGCGGCCACGACTTCGCGGCTGCAGCAGCAAGGATTCCGGTGCAGCGACACGCCGATTTGCTCGGCCGCCTCGCGGCGGACGTGTTCATCAGCGTCGTTGAGGGCATACACCATCGCACAGAGGATTTCCGGATTGCACTGGCAGTCGTAGGCACCCAACTTGTGGATGGCGTGCGCCCGTTGACGGCCGTAGCAGGCCGTCTGCGACTGATAGATCAAATCCGCAACCTCGCACGGATTCGCACAGCAAACCTTGACGGTCGTGCAGTGCGTCTCATAGCAGACGCCCTTCGTGTGACCACCGAACAGAGAGGCGAGCAAACCCTGGTGGGGGCAGCAGCTCTCTGTGGGGCAGCCGGCGTTGCAGCAGGTCGGAGCCGGAGCTGCACAGCAGGCCGGCTTCGGGCAGCACGTCGGGGCCGGCGCACAGCAGTGCGGGGCCTCGCAGCACTTCGGAGCCGGGCAGCCGCAGGTCGGAGCCGGGCAGCAAGCCGGTTTCGGGCAGCAAGTCGGTCTCGGGCAGCAAGCCGGGGCCGGGCAGCCACAGGTCGGCGCCGGGCAGCAGGCCGGCTTCGGGCAGCACGTCGGGGCCGGCGCACAGCAGTGCGGGGCCTCGCAGCACTTCGGAGCCGGGCAGCCGCAGGTCGGAGCCGGGCAGCAAGCCGGTTTCGGGCAGCAAGTCGGTCTCGGGCAGCAAGCCGGGGCCGGGCAGCCACAGGTCGGCGCCGGGCAGCAGGCCGGCTTCGGGCAGCACGTCGGGGCCGGCGCACAGCAGTGCGGGGCCTCGCAGCACTTCGGAGCCGGGCAGCCGCAGGTCGGAGCCGGGCAGCAAGCCGGTTTCGGGCAGCACATCGGGGCCGGCGCACAGCAGTGCGGGGCCTCGCAGCACTTCGGAGCCGGGCAGCAGCTCGGAGCCGGAGCACAGCATTTGGGAGCTTCACAGCACCGCTGGCAGCACGCAGGCTTCACGCACGCGCATTGCCGTTGGTAGCAGTGAACGGTGGGGCAACAGGGTCGCACAATGACCGGCTTGCAACAACACGGCTGGGCGCACGGAGCGCAGCCGCAGCATTTGCTTGACCCGTCCGTGTTCCAACCGTGGAACAGGTCAAACATGTCGGCCTGTGCAGCAGTGGTCAGACCAAAGGTCACGACCACGGCGCTACAGATTTTCATCCATTTCATGACGCAGAGTCTCCTTCCCTTGGGATTCACATCGTGGGCCGTCTGCGGCTGCGCGAGGGGCCGGCAAACAAATGTCTTCGTAGGCAGTTCGCCAGGTTCTGGTTCGGCAGAGCCCTGGCTGCCCGCGACGCGCGTCGCGTTTTCTCCGAGATCACCCGACCGCGGTCGCACGCGTACAGACGGCAAAACGTTTTTCACCACGCGAAGACGGTGCTTCGATGCGCCGCCCTCGTTTTGGCACAGGTTCCCTACCCATGCCATCGTTCCAGGCGATACGAGAGGTAGCTCCTTCACGCTCGGTCTGTGAAGGACTGACCCAATCTATCGGCGGCATTCGGACGACCGCTTGAGTCGCACAAACCACCAATTTGCAAAGTGGTTACGTCAAACGAAGGGCCGGTTTTCCCGGCGTTTCCACAGGCGGAGAATGGATGGGACTTTGACGCCTGACCGCGCGCCTTCGAGGGGGGGTCGGCGTCATCTTGGAGAGGATGCGCGGCGTTCCGGAAGCGAGGGAAAGCCTTTTAGATTTGACGGTCGGGAGCCTCGACGAGCCGCAGCAAATATTGACCGTAACTGTTATTCCGCATCGGCTCGGCCAAACGTTGCACGTGCTCCGCGTCGATGTAACCCATCCGGTAAGCAATCTCTTCGGGACAGGCAACTTTGAGACCTTGCCGGGCTTCGAGCACGTGGACGAACGTCGCGGCTTCCACCAGCGAGTCGTGCGTTCCGGTGTCGAGCCAGGCCGTTCCGCGGCCGAAAATCTCCACCGTCAATTTTCCCGCTTTCAGGTACTGGCGATTGAGGTCGGTGATCTCGAGTTCGCCACGTGCGGAAGGCTTGAGGCTTTTGGCGATTGTCACGACGTCGCCGTCGTAGAAATAGAGCCCCGTGACGGCGTAGTTCGATTTTGGCTGCGCGGGTTTCTCCTCGATCTCCACGGGCCGATTCTCATCGTCGAGGACGACGACGCCGTACCGCTCCGGATCGCCGACGTGGTAAGCGAAGACCGTCGCGCCATCGCGCCGATCCGTCGCGCGCCGCAGGTTCTCGCTCAAGCGCTCGCCATAAAAGATGTTGTCGCCGAGGACGAGGCACGAAGGATCGCGCCCGATGAATGACTGGCCGATGAGAAACGCCTGGGCCAATCCCCCCGGATTGGGCTGCTCGGCATATTCCAGCTGCAAACCCCATTGCGAGCCATCGCCGAGCAGGCGCCGAAACAGGGGCAGATCGAGGGGCGTACTGATCACCAGGATTTCGCGCATTCCCGCCAGCATCAAGGTTGAGAGCGGGTAATAGATCATCGGCTTGTCGTAAACGGGCAACAGCTGTTTGCTGACGACGCGCGTGGCCGGATAGAGCCGCGTGCCGGCCCCCCCGGCGAGAATCATCCCCTTGCGGGCCGCGCGCGGCGTGGGACTGCGGTCAGCGAAAGCGTTCATGAGCGATTGTCTTTCCCCAACTCCGAGCGGTAATACTCGATCGTTCGCGTCAGGCCCGTCTCCAGCGAAACACATGGCGTCCAACCCAGTAACTTCTTCGCCTTCGCGATGTCCGGACAGCGCTGTTTGGGATCGTCTTGAGGGAGCGGCACAAACGTCAGTTGCGACTTGGAGCCGGTCAGGTTGAGGACCGCCTGCGCCAAGTCGAGCATCGAACTCTCCACGGGATTGCCCAGATTGACCGGCCCCACGGTCTCTTTCTGGTCCATCATGCGGATCAAGCCGTCAATCAAGTCGTCCACGAAGCAGAACGACCGAGTTTGCCGGCCGTCGCCGTAAATCGTCAACGGCTTGCCCTGCAGCGCCTGCACGATGAAGTTGGAGATCACGCGGCCGTCGTCGCGCGCCATCCGCGGTCCGTACGTGTTGAAGATGCGGACAATCCGCACCTCGACGCGATGGGCAAGGTGATAATTGATGCACAGCGATTCGGCGACGCGTTTGCCTTCGTCGTAACAGCTTCGCGGCCCGATCGGGTTGACGTGGCCCCAATATTCCTCCGTCTGGGGATGGACTTCGGGATCGCCGTAAACTTCCGAAGTCGAAGCGTGCAGGATGCGAGCCCTGCACCGCTTTGCCAGGCCCAACACGTTGACCATTCCCACCGTCGACGTCTTGATCGTTTTAATCGGGTTGGACTGGTACGCCTCGGGTGAGGCCGGGCAGGCCAGGTTGTAGACCTGGTCGACCTCGAGATAAACGGGCCGCACGATGTCGTGGCGAATCAATTCGAAGTCGCGCCGCGTCAGCAGGTGCTCGACGTTTTCACGCGTGCCGGTGAAGAAATTATCGAGGCACAGCACATTGTCGCCGCGCCAATCAGTCGGTCACACAGATGGCTCCCCAGGAACCCTGCGCCTCCAGTGACAAGAATCGTTCGCATCCGCCGATCGCCTTTTTAAGGGATCGACCGAGCTTAACACGCTCCCCAGAACAGCGAAAGTCGCGGTGCCGCCCAAGCTTGAAATCATTCGCTCGACGCCTTTTTCCCTGCGACAAAAGGGCAGGGAAACCCACAAAGTTACCCGCTGTCTTAACGATTGTTTAACGATCGGCCGCGCCGTTTCTCGGTCGGATGCCGTTAAATCGATCGAAAGCGGACAGCCATTTGGGATGCAGTACCAGCCATTGCTTGCACTCGTTCCAGGACCGTTCCCGTGCAGAAAAAGTCTGGTCCAGCGATCGTGCCATGGCAATCGATCCGAAAGCGATAAACAGCAGCGAATAACAAACCGCAATTCGCCCCGACGTGCGAGCCGAGATCCCGAACGATTTGAGACCGATCCAGGCCAGGGCCAACAAAAACGGGAGAATGGGAGCCCAAAACCGCACGGATTCAAACGGCCAGAGGCAGAGGATGGCGACATAAGCCGCCAAATAAGTCTCCAGATGCGAGAGTGATCGCCGTGAAATGAGTCCACAGACAATCAGGCCGGCCCACACGAGTCCCAAAAGGTATCGCGTCGAGCGCAATTCCGTGCCGAGCAGTATCCACGGCGAGGTCGAGTCGATGGGCAAGTTGGGGCGGGTTTCCGCTACGAGGTCCGAGGGGACGTTGCGCACGATCTCGCCGATCTCTCCCACACGCCACCAGGCAACCTCCGCAGTCGAAACGTGCGTGTGCGTGTATTCCCGCGCATACCACGGGCTGGTGAACCGGTCGCGAAACAAGAGACCGACGCCGGCTAACAATACCCCGACGGCAAGCACCGTCCACAACGCCTTCCGACGGCCCAAGACGCCCCAGTTGACGACCGTCCGGTCCAAAATGCTGATTGCCACCGGCACGAACAGGGCGGCACCGATCGTCCGGACGAAAAACGCACCAATCGAAACGATCACCGCTCCCGCGAGACAGACGCCGGCTCGCCGCCCCGTGCGCAGCCTGGCAAGCGACAGCATCGCCAGCACGCCACTCGAAAGGAAGAAATACAGCATCTCGGACATGGGGACGGCAATGAGATAAATCCACATCCAAGACATGCACGACAAGAGGCAGACGACCAGCGTCTCGCGGTGTGAAAGCTCGAGATCATTCCGCAACACGGTGCCGATGCAGATGAACCCGGCCAGTGCGCAAAACAGGTTCAAGGCGATAATGCCCGCCGGAGACGCCAGTCCGACCAGCTCGAGCGTCGCCAGTGCGTGCGAATAGCCGCGCGGCATATGGTCGTCGTGGTATCCACGCCCGTCCGCCAGATCGACCGCCCCCGACAGGTACAAGGGCGCATCGTCCACCAGCCGCAATGGCCCAAAGACGTGCAATCCATACGTCAGCACAACGAAGGCCGCAAACAGGCTGATCGGCAGGTTTCGCGGTACGGCGATCATGGTTCCGGCCGGTTTTGTCAGCGCCAAGACGATCTCATGCCCAATGGGCGAGGCGTGGAATCCCAATTGCATTCTATCCGCTCGAACGACTCGGCTGGATCTCTCTTTGTTTATTCAAGCACGAGCCTGGCGCGATCGGTTCAGAACCTGCCATCGCGAGAATCCGCTCGACCAACCGCGGCGCGGCATTTGCGTAGCGAAATTGCGTACAGCTCGTCGTGTCCTCCGAATTCCCCAACGGGCCCCACGGTTCCGATTGAAGTCAACGATGCCGAGTTTGAAATCTGAGGAAATCGAGCCTCCGGACCGTCCGGCTGCGGATCTCCTGTTGAATGCCGAATCGCAAGAGGACCAACTGGCGCCGAGCCGAGCCGCCTCAAGCGGTTTTTCAAGGTCCTCGGCCCAGGCCTGATTACCGGGGCCTCGGACGACGATCCGTCGGGCATCGGCACCTACGCGATGGCGGGGGCTCAAGCCGGCTACTCGCCGCTCTGGACGGCCCTCATCACGTTCCCCTTGATGGCCTCGGTTCAATTCATCTGTGCCAAGATCGGCCTGGTGAGCGGGCGGGGCATTGCCGGCCTGTTGCGACGGCACTATGCCCGCCCCGTGGTTTACGTGGTCGTCGTCAGCCTGATGCTCGCCAACACGATCAACGCCGGGGCCGACATGCTGGCGATCGCGGCCGGCGTCAACCTGCTGGTGCCGATCCCCACGGCCGCCATCGTCGCGCCGATCGGCGTTCTGATCCTGGTGCTGCAGATTTGGGGCTCGTACCGGCTGATCGCCAACACGTTCAAGTGGTTGACGCTGGCGCTCTTCACCTACATCGGCGCGGCCTTTTTCGCCCGGCCCCACTGGCCCGACGTGCTGGCGGGAACGTTCGTGCCCACGCTCCGCATGGACAGCACGTTTCTCGCCACACTCGTCGCCATTTTGGGGACGACCATTTCTCCCTACCTCTTTTTCTGGCAGGCCAACCAGGAAGTCGAAGAGGAAATCTCGCGCGGAAGAAAACGTCTCTGGCAGCGAAAAGGGGCCACCGACGGCGAACTCAAGTACGCGGCCCTCGATATCAACACGGGCATGCTCTTCTCGAACGTCGTGATGTATTTCGTGATCCTCGCCAGCGCCGCCACACTTCATCAGGCCGGGCGTACGAACATCGGCACAGCCGCCGAAGCAGCCCAGGCACTCGCGCCGCTGGCCGGCCGGGGGGCCACCGTGTTGATGGCGCTCGGTCTCATTGGCACGGGTCTGCTCGCGGTCCCCATCCTGACCGGCTCGGCTGCCTATGCCGTGTGCGAGACTTTCGGCTGGAAATGCAGCCTCGACGCGAAGCCGGCCAAAGCGAAGGAGTTTTACCTGATCGTCACCGCCTCGACGCTGGCCGGCATCCTGATGCGGCTCGTCGGGATCAATGAGATGCAGGCCCTCTTTTGGACGGCCGTCATCAACGGCTTTCTCGCGCCACCGCTGTTGGTCATCGTCCTGCTCATCAGCAACAACCGGGCAATCATGGGCCATCGCGTCAACGGGCGGGGCATGAACGTGATGGGCTGGCTCACGGCCGCCCTCATGTTCGCCGCCGCCGCCGGCCTCGTCTGGACGTGGGGCAGAGGGTGAAATTGGACGGACGACGGATGAAAAAACAGAAGGATGAGTCACACGCCGCAACCGCAGGCTGCCCGTCTGACTCATCCTTCATCCCGCCGCGGGCGGATCTTCGACCTTCCGCCTTCAGCCTTTTGGTTTACCGCCGATCGCCGTTGCGCTCGTTGCGGCCCGTGCGATTCTGCGAGCCCTGCGCGGGGACGCCTGGACGTCCGGCCGCCTGGCCGGCGGCGGGGGGATTGGCCGCCGGTGCGTGATTATTCGCCCCTTGCTGCTGGGCACCGTGTTGGTTCGCCTCACCGTGGCCGTTCACGCCGCGATAGAATGTGTGCACCTTGTCGGAGAATTGGTGATTGGTCAGCTCCGAGATTCGGCGGTACATGGGAATGTCATGAATCCGGCCCGGATCGATGTCGACCGACAGCACGCGCTGGCCGGGCACCCACATCGCCACACCCCACGGAATGGGAGCGTACTGATTTCCATAACTCGCGATCACATATTCCACGCAGCCGCTATCGGCCAGCACAAAGTCCGAGACGGTTCCGAACCGCGATCCGCCGCGCAGATTCACCGTCGCGCCCATGATCTGACTGCCGCGCAGGATCTGGTTGCCCAAGTCGCGCCCTTGCAGCCCCGCGCTTGGCGTCGGAACCGCCTTTCGGGTCCGTTCCCTGCCGCACTCCGGCTGCCGGCGCTCGAGGCGCCTGGCCAAAACCTGCCCGCGGCTGCTGCCCAACGGCAAATTGTGCGAGCGGCAAAACAAGGCCGCCGGCCAGCAAGATTCGAGTGAAATTGTGGCTGAATATCATCGTGATCGTCCCCTCTTTTCGAGAAAGTGTGGAATTCATCGAAGCCAGACGGGACGCGGGCGGACGCACTTCGCGTGCCGCAAGGGGCTGGCCGCTGTTCCCGCCGGAACGAGAATTGCGTCACCAGGCTGGAGCACCTGTCTGCTGAAGACCCCGCACGGCCGCCGGACGGATTCTGTTCCGACAACGGCTGCGAGATGAGATACAATTCTCATAGGAAGAAAACGACTCGGGAGGGTCGAACCATGAAACGCACAAAATTCTCGCAAACGATCGCCGCAGCTGGCGGCCCTCGGGGTCGCAACGCTCGTCGGTTCCACGGCTCAGGCCGCGGGTGGTGCGGCGGGCGCAGCCGCCGCGGCATCGCCGCAGCCGGCCATCGGTGCCGCGCCGATCCAAGTCGCGCCGGGCGTGGCGCGCCCGTTTCGGATCGCCCGCAATGGGTGCCTATGGCCAGGTCGGCGGGATGATGGGCACCCGCTTTGGCAGCGCTCCCTATGGCACGCCGCTCGGCAACCTGCAGCTTCAAACGCAGGGCAATCCGACCTACGGCCCGTCGGGAGTGAATAACGGCGGCAACGGCAGCTACGGCGCGTTCAACAACGGCTCGCTGAACGGACCGACCATCGGCGGAGTCAACGGCGCCGGCAACGTCATAGGCGGCTACCAGAGCGGGGGCGTCGAGCACTTTCAGAACGGTGCCGTCGTGAGCGGCGGATTCACTCGCGGCCCCGGCGTCGGCGGCAACTACCCGATGCCGACCGCTTACGGCACGGCGCTTCCTTCGTACGGCGCCGTACCGGGGCTGAACCAGGCCATCTACGGGTCGAACACGCCGTCGATCAATCTGCAGCCAAACTACTACAACGCGCAGCCAAACGCCTACAGCAATGGCTACAACCCCGGGAACTACAACACGACCACCTACGGCTACACTCCGTCACCACAAGCACAATACGGCGGTTATCAGAACGCCACGCCGCCGAACTACCAGCCGGCACCGGAAACAACTAACCCCGTGCCGGTCCAATACGGCTGGTGGTAACCGCGGACAAGAAATAAGCGGGCTCCCTCAGACAGGAACCACGACAGTACGACGTGCACAACCGGAAGCGGATGAAAATTCCCCCTCCCGTTGTGGCGCCGTGCTGCCGTGGTTTTTTATTGTCCGCCGAACACTTGAACAGCCGCCGCCGCGGCCGAAAGCCCTCTTCCCGGAATAAAAATTGCGAACCTCGGTCCGCAGGTGAAGCGATACGCATCGAACATTGAAGGGCGAAAAGGATCGGACCCATGCGTCAAATTACATCCTCTTTATGGCTGAGCGCACTGGCCGCGCTGGGAGCAGCGGCAATGGCGCGTCGACGGTGCAAGCGTATCCGGCGGCGGCGGCAGGAGGTGGGGCAGCGCCGCGCGGCGCCGGCGGGACCGTCGGCGGGGACGCCGAGCCACAGCGGCGAGCAATGCTGCAATTCCCGGAACCACGGGGGCAGCGACTGCGCCGGGTTCCAACCCGCCGGCCGCCGGTGTGACGCCCGCCGGCACGCCGCAGACCGCGACGCCCACTCCCATGACGGCCACGTCACAGGTGCAGACGGTTCCCAGCACCGGCCGCAGAACCACGGCCGGGACCGCGCAGAATCCAAATCACGTCGTCGGCCCGAATAATACGAACGGCACACAGGCCCGCCTGGGGAATCTGCCCTACGCCGGCACGCCGCCGGGATCGCTGCCGAACCAGGCCTACGGTCCTTACGGTTATACCAACGGAGTGAACGGCAACACGGCACCGGGCAACCCGTTCACGAATAACCCGAATATGGCCGCGGGCGCCTATCTCACGCCCGGCTATTTCGGAACGGGGCAATTCGGAGCGTACGCTCCCTACACCTACGGCAACGGATCGCTGACAGCCGGCAGTCCGCCGCCTGGCGCGGCGGCAGTGGTTACTACGGCAGCTATTCGCCCAACAGCTACAGCAACGGTAGCTACGGCAACCCGGCTCGGCAACTCGGGCTACGTTCCCGGCTATGGTGCGGATAACGCCGCCGGGAGCTACACGGCGGGGTATGCTCCCGCGAACGGGTACTACCCATCGACGCAAAACGGCCAGACTCATCGTATAGGCGCAATGGGATGACCCGGTCGAACCAGGTCAGCGAACGGCGCCGCGAGGCCGGCCGCCCAGGGCCGCACGCAATACGGTTGGTGGTGATTTTGTTCGAGAGTGAAACAGACGGAGAGCAGTGAAAGTCGGAAGGCGCAGACAAAAACGCGGCCTGCTCACGCCCGAACGTGAGCAGGATCGCGTTTTGTTGATGGACACGAGGCTCAGGCCGCAATGATTGAAACAGAGGGGCAAGTGCCGCGGAAAGGAACAGATCCATGCAATCCATCACGCGTTCACTTTCGTTGGGGGCCGGCGACCGGGCTGGCCCTGTTGTTTTTGGCGACCAGCGTCGAGGCTTACCCGTGGGGCCGCCCAGTTTGGGACGGACGGCTCTCTCGACCACGCCGCAAGGCGTCCAGCGCACGCCGACGAATGCCGGGCCCGTCGGTACCGGCATGACGGTGGGCGGAATGGGAAACCGACTCACTCCGCCGGGCAGCCTGCCAATCCAAACGCTACAGGGCGGCACGACGAGCATCAATTCGACTCAAAGACTCTTTGGCAACACCCCTACGGCGGGGCAGTGCAGGGGAGCACCATTTATAGTCAGATGCCGGCGTTCAACGGGACCGGCTTTTCGACGGGCCGCCTCCGCACGAACACGTCGGCGTTCCGCGCGATTCCCGGCCCGCGATGACGGCTCCGCCTTACAGCTTGGGCAACCCGGGCTATCCAAACGGACAAACGCCGCGCCAACCCCTCGGGCACCACGAACGGCACAATCAACGACAACACGAAACAGGAACGACGTACAACAACACGGGCCGCGCCCAGTACGGCCAGGACATCAACGGCACGCGGAATCCCGCGACCGGCAACGAAACGACCTTCGGCAACAACTCGGCCCTCCGATACGGCCGCGGGCCGCGAACGGCACCGCCAACGGAGCGCCACCGCAACATGCCGGCCCGACCGAATGCCACGCCCCAGGCCCCGCAAGGCCCAATTCAGTACGGTTGGTGGTAAGATGGGGATTCTGTAGGGCATGCTCCGCATGCCGTTTCTCCGTTGCGTGAAGTACATCCTTGAAGCGGCATGCACAGCATGCCCTACGACAGGAAGGCCCTGGAGCCATGAAAACAGATCGCCCATTCCTTCCCCCTGACCGCGATGGCAACCGCTTTTCTATTCGCATCGACAGCGCAAGCGGACCCGCCATGCTGCGGCGCCGCAGCCCGCATCACCGTGCCAGGTTACGGCTGTGGCATTGCCGACAATGCGGCCTACCAGTTCAATCCGACCGGCAATAACCCGAACGTGCCCCGCGGCCTGGTCGGCAGCGGTTATTACGGGGCTTATTCACCCGACAGTTATTCGCACTCGGCCTGTCTCGCCGACTTTGGCGCGGCCTACCACGACGGCATTGCCAACTACAACATGCCGACGTCCGTGTCGACGAGTGGCGGCTACTACCAGACGGGCCAGGCCGGTGAAAGTCAGACGACCTACTACAGACCGGTCGATCCGAGCTCACCATCGACAAACGGCCCCGCTGAGCCGGCCGCCCCGATTCGCAGGGGATACGGCTGGTGGTGAGGCGGCCGCGATAAAGACTTGGGAAATGGGAACGCCTTTTGTCGGGGATTGGATACGCTGCGCGTCGCAAAGAGGGAGAATGATGGTTGAGTGGGCGATAGCCGATCAGGCGGCGACAGTCCGCGGAATAAACCATGAACCGGACGATCGTGATCGAGTACCGGAACTCGACGTTTGGGATCACGTCCTGGGGTGCTGCGGTCTCGTTCTCACGCTTGTTTTGTAGTTGCCTCCGTACTTTGGCACGTTTACCGCCGGCGCTATCGCCGGGCGATCAGCGTCGCAATCAGTTCCCAGCCGCCTTGACATCGCCAATTGCGATCACGGCTATCGAATGGCTGGATCCGCCGCGGAGACTGATCGCCTTCCTGGCGTACATGACGTCTGTGATGACTTGTGCCTTTGTCCTCCGCACCTGGCTGATCGCGGGGGCGCTAGGCGGCCTGTTCTTCTTCGTGCTCACGGTTCCTCCGTATTTGACACGCGACAATATCCCGACAATCGTCATTGACGTTGCTTGCGGCGCTGCCGTCGGCTGGTTTGTGGAGCTGGCAGATAAGCGGCGGACGCCGCGCCTCAAAGCGTGAGGTCATCACACCCAACGTCGATGCGAACGACTGATCTTTAATCGGCTCATCGCTGTTGTGGTCAAGCTCACCTGCCTTGATATTCTCGGCGGTCTCTACGAACATTTTGAAATAGAAGATCGCGAATCGACGAATGTCGCTGACCACCCAGACAACTCGATGGGACGACTCATGGCTGAAAAGCCAGGATCAACCTCCGCGGTCGGTCGCCGTCACGCTGTTGGGTCATCGTTGGCGGCTTATCTTCCCTGCGCATGGTTCCTCGTTTCCGATGCGACGGTCATCAAGGACGATCGTCTTGTTTGCTTCGCGGAAATGCCCATTGTTTTAGCGCAGCTCCCTCTGGAGTTGGCCGGCTGGACGACGCCCCCGAATCAAAAGGATTGGTCGCCGCCGTTGCCATTGCGGCGCTTACGGCATTGGCTTGTTGGTGGCATCGAGGCGGGATTCGGAGCTGCGCTGACGATTTTCTGCATCTTTCTTGGTTGGCGCTTGCTTTCGTTCTTCATGTTTGCCTGGTGCACGCACGGACATAGCTGAATCCCGTAGGCAGGCGAAGTCGAAGAAAAGCAACGCCACTCGCACCCAAGACTGCTCGATGATTGTCCTCAATCTTTGTGTCCTTTGTGATCCTTGTGGTTCAGAAAAATGAGAACCACAAGGGACACGAAGGACACAAAGAATTTGAGGGAATGCGGACCGAAGTCACGGTCTGCGCGGCGGTTTTTTTCGCTGGCCGGCCGGCTTCGTAGGGGCGGCCTTTTTGAGCGTCGTCAGGTATTCGACGACGTTCACCAGGTCATCGGCCGTCATCCCTTTTTGCAGGTCGGCCGGCATCAGCGAGATCGGCTGCTGCTTGATCTCTTCCACTCCGACGCGGTACGTGTGCGTGATGGCGTCGGCCCCCTTGATGGCGATCGACTCGGCCGTGCGATTGACGAGCAGGCCGGAGATCACGTTGCCGTTGGCCAGCACGACCGTGTACGCCTCGAAATTGTGGCTGATGGCCGCGCTCGGGAAGAGGATCGATTCGTAGAGCGCCAGCCGGCTCAGCTTCGCGCCGATCTCCGACAGATTGGGTCCGACCTCTTTCCCTTCGCCGTTGACGAGGTGGCACTTCACGCAGGTGCCGTTCGTGGCGAAAACGAGCCGTCCCTTGTGCGAGTCGCCCAACCGCTTGGCAAGCTGCCGCATCGGCGGCAGCGGCTTGGCGTCGGCGGCCGCCCTCAGCGGATAGAGCTTGTCGGCCCGGTTGCGGATGTCTTCGACGGCCGACGCGTGGAGCGCGGCCGAAGCCGTCTCGCGCAGCTCCGGTTCGAGTTTGCCGGCCTCCGCCTTGGCCATGATCTTGGCCGCGCCCGTCTTGGTGCGACAGAGCGCTCGCAGGGCCTCCTGCCGCTGTTCAAGCGGCCGCTGGGGATCATTGAGGATCGGCGTCAACAAGCGGTTCGTCTTGCGGATTCTGGGCACTCCCCAGCACGCGGATCGTGTCGGTCACTTTCTGCGGATCGCGGCCGGAAAGCGCGGCGGCAAGGCGGGCCTCTTCATGCTGTGCCAACAGCGCTTCCACCGCCTGCACGCCCAGATCGTTCTCCGGATTCTTCTGTGCGAGCGCGAGCAAGTCTCCGGCGTACCCCGGAAGATTGAACCGCTGAATCAAGTCGACAAATCTTTGCGTCCCGCGGGACCTGTCGACCACCCGCTTGAGCGCGGCAGCGTGCGACGGATCGTTGAGCACCGTTTGCCGATCGAGACGCTGAATGGCTTCAGCGTGACAAACATGCGTCGTTCGTCGTCGTGCCGGCCGGCAACTCGAATCGTGGTGTACTTGTCATGGGTTGCCGTCTGTGCCGGGTGCTCGACCTGAGTGCTCTGTGCACCGAAGGCCAGGTCGACCAGGGCGCGCTCCTTCTCCGGGCCTTTGAGGAAGTCGAAGGCCCGCAGGTACCGCGGCAACTCGGCCGCCGGCGTCGCCGGATCTTCGATCAGTTCCGCGAGCAACTGCGGCGTCTTGGCGGCGCGGGACCGCCACACGATGTCGCGGCTCGCCGGCGATTTCCAATTCGAGCCGACTTTGTTCATCCAAGCGGCGAGACAGGCGTCCCAATCGCCGTCGGCTCCGATGCCGAGGGCTTCCAAATACCAGCGATCGTGACCGTCGTACTGAGCGGCCAACTCGACCCACGGGCGCTCTTCTGTGGCCCCTCGAGGTTTCGCACGGCGATCGCGCATTCGCGGCGGACCTCCGGAGTCGGGTCGTGATCCAGGCTGGCGACGGTTTTGGCAAGTCCCGTCCGCAACTTTCGCGCAAGACGGACTGCCGTCGCGCGGAGGTCGGGGTTCGAGTCGGCGGCCGCCTTGGCCACGTAAGTTTCCGGCTTGCGCGAGACGGCTCCCAACAGCCACAGGGCGCGGGCTCGAATCCGCGGATTGGCGGCGTGTTCGAATAAATCCGTCAAAGCCGGCTCGGCCGCGGTCCCGCGGGCGGCGAGCGCCGTCCAGGCCAGATAGCGCGTGGCCAGGTTCGGACTCTTGAGCGCTTCGATCGCACCGGGATCGTCGAGTAATCGACGTGCGGAGCGCGGTAGGGCGTGTGCGGCGGGGCGACGCGGAAGATGCGGCCGTGCGTGATGTCCCCCATGCGGTGGCCGCCGACGCCCGGATCGTACCAGTCGGCGACGATCAGCGAGCCGTCCGGCGCGACGCACACGTCCGACGGGCGAAACCAGTTGTCGCGGGTCCCCTTGAGCACGTCGACGATCTTGGCCGGTAGCCGGCCCCGTCTTTTTCCACCGGATAGGCACGCACCACGTTCAGGCCGGGATCGCAGTGGATCATCTGGTTGTGAAACACGGTCGGCAGCAACGTCCCTTCGTAGACGCAGATGCCCGACGGCGAGCCGGCCCCGGTGATCAACAGGTTGGGGACGACCCCCGGATCGTTCTGGTGCCAGTGGCGGGCCGGGATTTCGCTTTCGAGGTTGGTCCGCGGCACGGTCCAGCCCGCGCCGGTCATTTCGTCGCGGTAGCCGTAGTTGCCGTATTCGAGCACGTAGTTGATGCGGACGCCGCGATTGCCGTCGTCGTCGTTGTCCGATTGCCAGAGGCCGCCGAACGAGTCGACCGCCACCTCGTAGTTGTTGCGGAAGTTGTGGGCCAGGACCTCGAACTTGCTGCCGTCCAGGCCGCAGCGGAAGACCATGCCGCCGTGATAGGGCTGGCCGTCGTCGACGACGGTCCGGCCGAAGATGTCGACCACCGGCTTGCCGTTGTTATCGTGGACCGATTTTCCCTCGTTGCCGAAGTTCCAATACAGCCGGCCGTCGGGCCCGAACAGAAACGTGTGGGCCGAGTGGTCGTGCTGAGGCGAGCCGGTCTTGGTGAACAGGACTTCCTTCTTGTCGGCCTTGCCGTCGCCGTTGTTGTCGGTGAAGACGAACATGTTGGGCGAGCAGGAGACGATCACGCGGTTGCCCAGGACGCAGATGCCCATGGCCGAGTCGATGTCGCGTCCCTGGTAGAACACGGTCGACTTGTCGGCCCGGCCGTCGCCGTCGGTGTCTTCGAGGATCAGGATGCGATCCCCTGCCGGCCGGGTGCCGGCCCGACGCCGATAATTGACCACCTCGCACACCCACACGCGGCCCTTATCGTCGACGTCGATATTGGTCGGACTGGCAATCATCGGCTCGGAAGCAAACAAAGTCGCCGCCAACCCGGGAGCCACGTCCAATCCGGCCACAGCCTTCGCCGCCGGATGCTCGTCCTCGGCAGCGAACACGGGTCGGCCGACGAACGTGACGCAAGAGACCGGTCAAGAAGAACGAGCAGCCAAATCCGGGTGCCACTGGCGGCAGCTTTGGGCCGCCAGTGTCTTGATTCGGGCACCAAGTGGCACTCGCACTGGCGGGCTCAAAGTCCGCCCGTGGCAGACCAGTGGCACCCCGCCTGCGACCGGGATCGTGTTCGGCTCTGTGCACTCGTAGCTCGTCGGGGCAGGGCGGAAGACCGGCGGCGTTAAGCCGCCGGCTCGTATTGTTTCGTTTTCCACCCTCTGCCCTCTTCCCGCTGCCCTCTTCCCTCTCGTCCTCGCCCCTCACCCCTCGGCCCTCACCCCTCCTCCTCATGTTCCCGACTCCGCGTTTGATTGCTTGAGCCAGGCGCGGATTCGCGCGTCGTTGAACTCGCCCTCCGTTCGCTGTTTGTCCTTGTTCACGTCGAGATTCGCTTTGAGCTCTTCGAGCGTCGGCGTGCGGGAGGCGACGCCGTTTTTCGGCACCGGGACGTGGGCCGCCCAGACGATGGCGTTCAACACCAGCTTGCGGAAGTTGTCGTTGCCCCAGTTCCAATGGTAGTGGGCCCCCGTGACACCGAAGCCGCGGCCGCCGTCCGGCCGCTGGCGGGCCCAGGCCATTGTTTGCGGCTTCGCCGTTGGCAACCGCCTGCCGCACGTACTTGTTGCCGCTATGCGTGCCGTCGGAACGGCCGAGCGTGGAGGCCGGCGGCAGGTCGGTAAGGATGGGCGTAACGTCGTTCGTGCCGCCCAGAAACCGCATGTGGTAGTACCACTCGTCGTGGGTGGTGAAGGGTTTGACGCCGCGAGTGACTTCGTGCTGGGGCAGGTGCTTGTAATGGGCCGTCCAGGTTGGGTTTACCGACCAGTTCGTCTCGAAGTAGCCGCCGGTCCAATCCGCCATGTGTTCGCCCGCCTTGCCGGGCGGGATTTCGACGGCGTAGTGGATGCAAACGAGGCCCACGCCTTTTTTCATGAGGGCGTCGAACTCGTCCAGGTGTTTCATCAGCGGATGGCCCTCTCCGCCGTCGGCAAACACGACCACGCAGGCCGCGTCGTCGAGGATGTGCGGATCCTTCGGCCAGCCCTTCACGACCACCGCGTGCACTTGCGGCACGTTCTCGTTGAGGTCGCCGGCCAACAGCAGGCAGCCGGCGTGGTGCTCGTGCTGTCCGTAGCCGTGGCTCGGGTGTCCGGCGATGAACACGATTTTCTTTTGCTTGCCGGCCGGTTCGGCGGAGCTGGTGGCCGTGCCGGGGATTTGCTTGAGCTTGATGTTCTTGAACTGCACCTTCATCACGAAGCCGGCGTGAAGCTGCAGTGCGATGATCCCCGAGTCGCGGCGCATGGCCGTGTCCTGGTCGTCGCATTCGCAGGTGAGGACGCCGTTGATCCGCTGCTCCATGTGGTAGCCGCGGCAGGTGATGTGATAGGTGTTCCAGTCTTCGTGCTTGATGTGCTTGAGGATCTCGTGCGGGTCGCCGAGGGTGCCGACGACTTTCACTTTGCCGTTCGGCTCGATGACCGACTTTGACCCGCGCGGGGCGAGAATCGTGTTGTGGTACTTCTCGCCGTAGATGATGCCGGTGAACTGGTCTTTGCCGTCCATGTCGGCCTGGTAGCCGCCGACGACCCAGCGATGATTGGGGACCTCGAAGCTGCGGTACTGGATGCCCGAGTTGCCGCCGATGAGCTTGAAATCGGCCACGAGGTCGAAATCGCCCTTCGTCTGGCCCCCTTGCCAGATGAGGAACGTGTTGCCTTTGACCATGTGGCCCCGAGTCGTTTCGCCGGTGATCGCGCCGTTCTCGACGCGCGAGAACTCGGGGTTGCCGCTCCAGTTGTGGAGGGTCGAGCCGTCAAACAGGGAGACCCAACCCCCCTCGTCCGCCGCCGCCCGGCCGCACAGGCCAAAAGCCGCGAGGCACGCCGCGGCCAACAGAAACAGGCACGCTCTCATCGATCGTCGCCAAACCTCAAGTCGCTGCATCACGGTCTCCAGCACGTTTTTCCAGAAATACGGGGTCGCCCAACGAGCGCATCCATTCTGGCCAACTGCGCGGAAAATCCAAGTCGCAGGGGCCAGTCGAGCTGAAGTGGTTGGCAACAAGTTGTCAGGTTCCGCGGGAAGGCGGAAATCGGAAGGATGAAGGATGAAGGAAGGTGGATCAATCAGGTCACGTTTTTATTCATCCAGTAGTTCCAAGTCGGCCTGTTGACGTTGAGGAACGCAAGGCCCCTCCTCAGACTGGTTTGTGTAGAGAACCAGAAGCCCAAGGAGGGAGCTCATGCGTTCAAGGAACAGAAATACCATATCGAGTAGCGAGGTTCATCAGTGGGCCCTGAGTTGGCTGATCAACTCGATGCAGTTGAAGGATCGAGGGCCGAAATGTACGGCGACGGTTGTCTGGAACATCGTCTTGCGCCAGCCGCGCAAACGATCTCGGTGTTCGCGGCCTGTCGGGATTTGGCGAACGCTCCGTCGGACACCAGCGTGATGGGCGCGTTGGAGGCGGGACTGCCCAAGACGCTTCGGGTTCTGGAGAAGCGGTTGAATGCTGCGCTGACGGATCATCTGCCGCGGCGCCTCCAGCGTCGCGCTTGGACAGTGGCGATCGACTGGCACTTGGTGCCTTACTACGGGGAGCCGAAGCGCAGCCGCAACGAGATTTACTACGGCAAGCCGCGACAGGGAACCACAAAATTCCATGCCTACGCCACCGCCTGCATTGTCTCCCACGGAGTGCGCTACACTTTGGCCGCCACCTGGGTGCGGCGACACGAAACGACGGTCACGGCGTTGAATCGCCTGCTGGCGACAATCCGCGCAAAAGAGCTGAAAATCCGACGTTTTTTGTTGGATCGCGCCTTCTTCAACGTCACCGTCACGCGGTTTTTACAAGAGCAACAGATTCCCTTCGTGATGCCGGTGATGTTTCGGGGACGAATCCCCAAGAAGCGGCGGAAACTCCGGGGCCTGCATTGGATCCGACGTCAGAACGTCGGATGCTACTTGCACACGTTGAAGAACAAGAAGCAGTCGGTGACAGTCTCGGTTTATGTGGCCTACCGGACTCACAAGAACCGCAAAGACGGCAAACACAAGCAACAAAAGCTCCTGTTTGCCGCTTGGCGAGTCAGCGGTTCCCCACGGGAGATCCGCGAACTGTATCGGACACGCTTCGGTATCGAGACGAGCTACCGCCAAGCCCGCCAGGCGCGCATCTACACCTGCACCCGCGATCCCCATCTGCGGCTGCTATTCGTCGTGGTCGCGCTTCTGCTGCGGAATGTCTGGGTGTGGATTCACGAAACCATGCTGGCTGAAGGGTACGGAGATTCGATGACGCTTCACCAAGAAAAATTGCGACTCCGCCGCATGCTCGAATGGATCGCCCTCGAAGTGGTCGCCCAATTGCACGATGGTTCCAAGCCTTACGTCGACTTAGACGCATGAGTCAAACTGGGAACTACTGTCATCCTTCATCCTTCCGCCCTCCCTGATCCGCTCTCTGAATCGTACGCGACTATGCTCCCAGACAAAGAAAATTTTCCAAGATTTTTTGCGAACGACGGGACGGTTTTGACACCGCCAAATTGACAGGCAGGCGGAGTCGATTTTTCTGTGGCGGGGCCCCTTTTTTACTACCACAGAAAAACCAGAAAATTTACCGCGCGCCTGCCAGACTGGCATGCGGGAGTTTTTGGCAGGCCCCTCAAGACGGCCCTCGGAACCGTCAGGCGAGGACGTCGCGGACGACGGTCCCCTCGACGTCGGTGAGGCGGAAGTCGCGGCCGTTGTAGCGGTAGGTGAGCCGCGTGTGCTCGATCCCCAAGCAGGTGCAGGATCGTGGCGTGCAGGTCGTGGACGCTGACCTTGTTCACGACCGCCTTGAAGCCGATCTCGTCGGTCTCGCCGTAGGAGACGCCCCCTTTGACGCCGCCGCCGGCCATCCAGGTGGTGAAGGCGTGCGGATTGTGGTCGCGGCCGGTCCCTCCTTTTTGCACGATCGGCAGCCGGCCGAACTCGCCGCAGCAGAGGACGAGCGTCGAGTCGAGCAGGCCGCGTGCGTGGAGATCGGTCAAGCAGGCCGGCGATCGGCATATCGGTCTCGCCGGCGAAGCCGGCGTGGTTCTTCGACGATGTTCTGGTGGCCGTCCCAGCTCCGCTCGTTCTCCATGCCGCCGCTGTAGATCTGCACGAAGCGGACGCCGCGCTCGACCAGCCGGCGGGCCATCAGGCACTGCTTGGCGAAATGCGTGCACTTGGGGTTGTCGAGGCCGTAGAGCGACTGCGTCGCCCGGGACTCTTTTTCCAGGTCGAGACATTCGGGGGCGGCCATCTGCATGCGGTAAGCCAGCTCGAAACTCTCGATGCGGGCGGCCAGTTCGGAATCGTCGGGCGAATGTTCCAGGTGCCGCTGGTTGAGCCTCTTTAAGAGGTCGAGTTGCGCCCGCTGCTCGCGGTCGGTGACCCCCTCGGCGCGGAACAGGTTGTCGATCGGTGCGCCCTGTCGGCTTGAGGGCGGTCCCCTGGTAGATGCTGGGCAAAAAGCCCGAGCCCCAGTTCGAGGCGTTCCCTTTGGGCAGGCCGCGGCCCAGCGTGTCGTACATGGTGACGAAGCCGGGCAGGTTTTGGTTCTCGGCTCCCCAGGCCGTAGGTCACCCACGAGCCCATGCAGGGGAAGCCCATCCGCGACATGCCCGTGTTGATCTTGAACAGGGCGGGCGAGTGGTTGTTCGACGTGGACCAGCACGAATGGATGAAGGCCATCTTGTCGACGTGCCGGGCGATGTTCGGAAAGATCTCCGAACCCCATTTGCCGCACTGGCCGTGCTGCGTGAAGCGGAACGGCGACTTCATCACCGGGCCGACCTGGTCGGTGAAGAAGCCGGTGTTCTTGTCGAAGCCCTTGCAGTTCCTGGCCGTCGCGCTTGGCCAGTTCGGGCTTGTAGTCCCACGTATCGACCTGGCTCGGCCCGCCGTTCATGAACAGCCAGATGACCGAACGGGCCTTGGCATCCACGTGACCCGGCCGCGGGGCGAGCGGATTTCGCGGAGCGGTCATGCGGGCCGACGCCCGGCCGAGAAGTCCCTGCTCCTCTAAGAGGCCGGCCAGTGCCAGCGTGCCGAAGCCGCTCCCCGCACGGGCCAAAAAGTCCCGCCGCGAGGCGAATGCCGGTCCTGGAGGTGCGAAAAAGCGGGGAATTGATTTCATGTCGCGATCCAGCTCGCCGTTTAATCGATGTACACGAACTCATTCAGACACAACAGGACCTGGCAGAAGTCCAACAAGGCCAGTTCCGGGGCGTTCGATTTCAGGGCCGCTTCGTGCTGGTTCAATTGCTCGGTGACGAAGGCGGCCGAGTCCTTCAACTCCTCGGCCTCGGGCTCGCGGCCGATCGCAATCAAGTATCCCTGACGGAGCGCGGCTTCCGGAGACTGGCTCCAGAGGGGGACAAGCCGCCGGGCGAAAGCGCGGCGCAATTCCGCACGTTGGGGTTGTTCAACAGAAGCAGGGCCTGCGGGGCGATCGTGGTCGACGGCCGGTTGCCGATGCTGGTGAGGGCCTCGGGAGCGTCGAAGACCTGCATCATGGGGACCAGCTTGCTCCGCTTCACCGTGAAATAGATGCTGCGGCGGCGCTGGGTTTCATCGAGCGTGCCGGGCCCGTACATCCGCTCGTCGAGGATTTTGCCGCAGGCCAAAAGGGCGTCGCGGACGACTTCCCCTTCCAGCCGCCTTTTTTCATGCCGCCAGAAGAGTCGATTTCCCGGATCGACGGCCGCTTTTGCCGGATCGAACTGCGAATCCTGCAAATAGACGGCACTGGTGAGGATCAGCCGTTGAATCGGCTTGAGCCGCCAGTCGTGCCGGATCAGCTCGCCGGCCAGCCAGTCGAGCAGCTCGGGATGCGAGGGCCGTTCGCCGCGGGCTCCGAAATCGTTCGGCGTGGCGACGATGCCGTGTCCCAAATGGTGCTGCCAGAGCCGATTGACGATCACGCGGGCGACGATCTGGCCGGCCCCGTAATCGGGATCGGTGATCCAGTCGGCCAGGGCCGTGCGGCGGAACGACGTGCGGGAACCGGGCGGCGGCGTAACGGACCAGTGCTTTTCCGCGTCGGGCGAACGCATCAAGACCTGCAGGTAACCGAGCGGGGCCACGCCTTGCTTCTGGTTGACGTCGCCCCGCTTCAAGAAGAATGTCTGCTTGAAAAAGTCGTCTCCCTGGCTGTGCAGGCGGATGGGGGGAAGGCCTTCGCTCGCGACGAGCACCTTTTCAAGCTTCGACCCTTTCGGGCCGAAGGGGAGCGAAACCTCGCTGCGGACGGTCGTCGTAAACGCGGAGAGCAGGCGGTAATAATCGGCCTGCGGAATGGGGTCGAACTTGTGGTCGTGGCAGCGGGCACAGCCGACCGACAGGCCCAGGATGGCGGTCCCGGTGGTGGCCAGCATGTCGTCCAGCTCGTCGTACCGCTGCTTTTCGACCTCGTTTTTGGTGATTTGCGTGCTGTGCACGCCGGCGGCCAGAAAACCGGTTGCCATCATGGCCATGCTGTCGTGCGGAGCCAGCTCATCGCCGGCCAACTGCCAGCGGACAAACGTGTTAAACGGGAGATCGGCATTGAACGCCCGGATCACGAAATCGCGAAAGTGGTACGCGCTCGGCCGGTCGTAATCGTGCTCGAACCCGTGGCTCTCAGCAAAGCGGGACAAATCGAGCCAGTGCCGGGCCCAGCGATGCCCGTAATGCGGACTGGCCATGAGCCGATCGAGCAGGGCGTCGTACGCCAGGGGGGATGGGTCGTTCACGAACGCCGCGACCTCTTCCGGCGTGGGAGGCAGTCCGATCAGGTCGAAGGAGACGCGTCGGATCAGTTTGCGGCGGTCGATTTCCGGATTCCAGGCGATCTTTTTTTCGGTCAGCTTTTGCGCGATAAAAGCATCGATGGGCGTGCGAGGATGCGATTTCGCCGCGTCCGGAGCGGACCGCACCTTCAACGGTTGAAACGACCAGAACTGCCGGGCCTTCGGATCGACCGTCTTCTCGGTCCAGACAGGCGCCCGCTTGGCGGGAGCGACGAGCGCATCATCATAGGGCGCCCCGCGGTCGATCCATGCGGCGATCTGCGCAATTTCGGCATTCGCCAGTTTGGGTGCGTCCTGCGGCATGTTCGGCTCTTCCGCATGTGTAATCAGCCGATAGAGCCGACTGAGCTGCGATTTGCCGGGAACAATCGCCTTGCCGTTGGTTCCACCGGCGAGCAGCCCCTCACGTGTCGACAGGTTGAAACCGGACTGGACTTCGGCCTCGCCCCCGTGGCACTTCAGGCACCGCTTGATGAGGACGGGCCGCACGTGCTGCGTGAAAAGGGCCAACCCTTCGGCCATTTGCCGGGCATGGTCGGCCGGCACCGGTTCCGCAGTTTTGCCCGCGGCGACAACACGGTTTTCGGTCCGCGCTGCCGCCAGGACGGCCAGAGCCAGAAGCAGAATTCGCCAACGGCACAGGTGACTCAGCATGCGTCCTCGCTCGACGGATCAGTAAACTTTGATTCTACTGGCTCTTGGAAGGGGCTGACAACGCAGCCGCTCATTACTTGAGGGAGTTCGACTCGGATGCGACGTTTCGCGCGTTTCCAACGACTGTTCTGGCCGATTTTGAGCACCGCGGTCCTGTTGCTCTGCGGCATCATTCTTGGCGGCCAAGAGGCTGCCGCTGCCAGCGGGCAGTCCGCAGGGAGGCCCCTCGCGATCCACATCCGCAAACGGGTCGAAACGAAGCCCGGCAGCAACCGGTTCCACGTCCTCACCGAGGAGGTCGCCTGGGACCCGGCCAAAACGGCCATCATCGTGTGCGACATGTGGAACCAGCATTGGTGCAAAGGGGCCACGCGACGCGTGGCAGAGATGGCCCCGCGGATGAACGAGGTCCTCACCGCGGCCCGCAAGCAGGGTGTCCTGATCATTCACTGCCCCAGCGACACGATGAAATACTACGCCGGCACGCCGCAGCGCAAGCTCGCGCAGCAGGCAGCTCCCGTCTCCACGAAAACGGCCCTCAAAACCTCGTGCAACCTCGATAAGAGCCGCGAAGGGCGGCTTCCCATCAACGATTCCGATGGCGGCTGCGATTGCGATCCCCCCTGCAAGCAGGGAAGCCCCTGGACACACGAGATCGACACGCTCCAGATCGCGCCGACGGACGCAATCACCGACAACATCGAAGCCGTCTATCTGATGCGTGACCGGAAGATCGACAACGTGATCGTGATGGGCGTGCACACGAACATGTGTGTTCTGGGTCGGCCGTTCTCGATTCGGCAGCTCGTCTACCAGGGCTTCAACGTCGTCCTTATGCGGGACATGACCGACACGATGTATAACTCGCGCTCGGCCCCGTTTGTCAGCCATTTCACGGGGACCGACCTGGTCGTCGAGCACATCGAAAAGCACTGGTGCCCGACGATCGCCAGCACCGATTTTCTAGGGGGCCACGAGTTTCAATTCTCGGAAGATCACCGGCCGCGGCTGGCGATGCTGATTGCCGAACCCGAGTACAAAACCAATCGCACGCTGCCCGAATTCGCCGCCAAAGAACTCGGCAAGGACTTTCGCGTCAGCTTTATTTTCGGCAGCGAGAAGGACAAAGCGGAGATTCCCGGGTTCGAGGCGATTAAAGATGCCGACGTGTTGCTGGTGAGCGTCCGCCGCAAACCTCTCAAACCGGAACAAATGAAACTGCTGCACGACTGGGTTTCGAGCGGCAAGCCGGTGGCCGGCATTCGCACGGCGTGCCACGCATTTTCGCTCCGCGGCAAAGAGCCGTCGCCGCCACTTGAAACCTGGGAATCGTGGGATCCCGACGTGTTCGGCGGCCATTATGTGAATCATCACGCCAAGGCCGTGACCACTTCGATCAGTCTCGCTCCCGGCGCGGCCGCCAATCCGATCCTGAACGGGGTCGACGTCGCGGCCCTGGAGGGGAACGGGGCCCTTTACCGCGTCAATCCCCTGGTCAAAGGCGCACAGCCGCTGTTAATTGGCACAATTCCGGAAAAAAAGCCGGAGCCGGTCGCCTGGACGTTCATTCGGGCCGACGGCGGCAAGTCGTTTTATACGTCGCTGGGCCATCCGGACGATTTCAAGGAGCCGGCGTTTCGCAAGTTGCTCCTGAATGGACTCCGTTGGGCCGCGAGCAAGTAAGTCAACAGGCAGATCGGCCGCATTGCCGGTCGACAAGGCCTCTTGATACTCTGGTTGCAGGTCACGTTGTTGCTTGCCACCCGCCTTCCTCCCGCCTCGAATCGCCGGTAGCTCCCATGCGTGCAATCACCTCCGCCGTCGTCGCGGCCGTCATGTGCATCCAGGTCGCTTTCGCCGCCACGCCCACTCCGCCGAAAAAGGCGGCCGCGGTCTCCAAACGGCCCATCGATTCGACCACGACGAAACCGCTCTCGCCCGCCGAGGCACTGCGGGCCTTTCGCGTGCCGGCCGATCTCGAAGTCGAACAGGTCCTCGCCGAGCCGAACGTCCGACAACCGCTGTTTGTCGATTGGGACCAGCGCGGCCGGATGTGGGTGGTCGAATATATTCAGTATCCCTATCCGGCCGGCCTCAAGATGGTCAGCCGGGACGAGTATTGGCGGGCTGTCTATGACAAGGTTCCCGCGCCTCCGCCGCACGGGGCCCGCGGGCTCGATCGAATTACGATCCACGAGGACACCGACGGCGACGGCCGCTACGACAAGCACACGACGTTCGTGGACGGTCTCAATATCGTCACGTCGTTCGCCATTGCGCGGGACGGCGTGTGGGTGTTGAATCCGCCGTATCTCCTGTTTTATCCCGACCGCAATCACGACGACGTTCCCGACGGCGATCCTGAAGTGCATCTGCAAGGTTTCGGGTTGGAAGACACGCATTCGGTCGTCAACAGCCTGCAGTGGGGTCCAGACGGCTGGCTTTACGCCTGCCAAGGGAGCACTGTCACGGGCCATGTGATTCGCCCGGGCCTCGACAAAAACCCCGTCCATTCGATGGGCCAGCTCATCTGGCGTTATCAGCCGAAGACGCGGAAGTATGAGATCTTCGCCGAAGGGGGCGGCAACGCGTTCGGCCTGGAGATCGATTCCAAGGGACGCATCTTCTCCGGCCACAACGGCGGCGACACGCGCGGCTTTCATTACGTGCAGGGAGGCTACTATCTCAAAGGCTTCCAAAAGCATGGCCCGCTCTCGAACCCGTACGCTTTTGGATATTTCCCCGCCATGGCCCACCACGCCGTGCCGCGGTTCACGCACAAGTTCATCATTTATGACGACGTCGCCCTGCCGGCCGAGTACCGCGGCAAGTTCTTCGGCGTCGAGCCGCTGCAGGGGCGGATCGTCTCCGGCCGGATCGATCGCGACGGATCGTCCTTTAAGACGAAAGACCTGGGACGGCCTGTCGCCACGAGCGATCCCTGGTTCCGGCCTGTCAATTTGACGACCGGTCCCGACGGGGCGATCTATTTTTGCGACCTGTATGAGCCAAAAATCTCCCATCGCGACCATTTCGCCGGGACGATCAGCAAAGACACGGGGCGGATCTATCGCTTAGAGGCCAAAGGTGCCACGCATCGCGGGCCGGAAAACATGGGAACCAAATCGACAGATGAGCTGATCGCCCGGCTCGGCGACCCGAACCGGTGGACCCGGCGGATGGCGCTGCGGCTTCTCGGGGAGCGAAAGGATCCGGCCGCGAAGGCACCACTTTTGAAACGGCTTTCGCAATCAGACGGTGCGATCGCCCTCGAAGCGCTGTGGGCACTGCATTGGATGGGAGCTCTCGACGAAGCGACCGAACTTAAGAGCCTGCAACATCCGGATCCCGACGTGCGGCTCTGGACGGTTCGCCTGTTTTGTGATGAACGGACCGTCTCGCCGCAAGTTTCCGCGGCCCTGTTGCGAATGTCGGCTGCTGAAACGAACGTGGACGTTCTCAGCCAACTGGCTTGTTCCGCGCGACGGCTCCCCGCCCGCGATGGTCTGCCCGTGTTGCGGAATCTCACGGAACACGATGCCGCCGTCGCCGACATTCATATTCCGCTGCTGATTTGGTGGGGAATCGAGACCAAGGCCGAGTCGGACCGCGATGCCGTTTTGGCCGTCTTCGATGACCCGGCCTTCTGGCGGCGGCCGCTCGTCCGCAAATTCCTCGTGACGCGGATCCTCCAGCGTTATGCGGCCGCTGGCGGCCGCACGAATTTGATGTCGTGTGTTCGCCTCTTCCAGCATTCGCCCGACGCTGAATCGACGCGACTCTTGGTAAAGGGATTCGAGGAAGCCTCGCGCGGCCGGCTCCTCGCGGGTCTGCCCCCCGAGCTGGTCGAGATCCTGGCCAAAGTCGGCGGTGACTCGCTGCCTTTGGGCGTGCGGCAGGGAAGGGTGGATGCCGTCGCGAAGGCGCTCCGCGTCGCGGCCGATCCGAAAGCGGCCGTCCAAGAACGGCTGCAAATGATCGAGATCTTTGGCGAGGTCGCTCAGTCCAGTTCGGTTCCTGTCCTCCTATCGCTGGCTGAACGCGATTCCGATCCGCGGATCAAAACGGCGGCGCTTGCCGCCCTGACACTTTACGACGAACCCCGGATCGGCACGGCAGTGGTCGCACTCTACTCGCATCTCACCGACGACCCACGCAGCGCAGCAGATACGCTGCTTTCGACTCGCAAGAATTGGTCGCGCGAGCTTCTGGAAGCAGTGGATGCCGGCCGCGTTGATCCACGGCAAATCAAACCCGAGGTCGTCCGCAAGATGACGGTGCACCGGGATCCCCGGATTGCCGCGCTGATCAGCAAGCACTTTCCCCATATTAAGGGGGCGACGACGGCCGAGATGCAGGCGCAGATCGCCCGCCTCTCCAGCGTCCTTAAGCCGGGCGCCGGCGGGAATCCCTACAAAGGAAAACAGCTCTTCAACAATTCGTGTGCGAAGTGCCACATCCTCTTCGGCGAAGGGGGACGAATCGGACCCGATCTGACGACGTTCAAGCGAGACGATTGGCTCAATATGCTGATCAATGTCGTCAATCCCAGCGCCGAGATCCGCGAAGGTTTCGAGCAAGTGATGGTCGTGACGCGCGACGGACGTGCCGTAAGCGGGCTGCGGTTCGACCAGGATCCGCAGGTGCTTGTCCTGCGCGGGGTCGACGGGCAGAACATCACAGTGGCGCGCCGTGACATCGAAGAGACGATTCCGCAATCCAAGTCGTTGATGCCCGAAGGGTTGCTCAATGGGCTAAAGGACCAGCAGGTCCGCGATCTGTTCGCCTATTTGCGCAGCTCACAGCCGATCTCCGTTCGCACACGCGAATAACGGCTCGGTGAAACGGGCCGCCTGTTTGATATCCGCCAGTCGACTCGCAGAGGAACCCCCTCATGGTATTCCCGATTGGCCGGCGAGCCATCCGGTTTATCGTCGCTCTATTAACCTTGGCGGCCTTGAGCGCGCCGGCCCGGTGCGACCGGCAGGCCGTGCTGTCACAGGTCGCCCAAATGGGCGGAGAGCGACGCGACGCGGCGGCCTGGGACAAGCGGCGAATTGAGTTGCGCGAAGGCTTTTTGAAAGGAGCCGGACTGTGGCCGCTGCCGAAGCAGGGACCCGTTCGTGTCTTGCGGCACAGCCTGCGGGCCCACGATGGCTACACGGTTGAAAACGTGGCGATCGAGACCTTGCCCGGCTTTTATTGCACCGGCAACCTCTATCGACCGGCACAGGCCGGTCCGCCCGGTCCCGGCATCTTGTGCCCGCACGGCCATTTCAAGCCGCTCGGCCGCTTTCGAGCCAATCAGCAGATTCGCTGCGCCCATTTGGCCCGCATGGG
The DNA here is from genome assembly GCA_963833105.1 of uncultured Planctomycetaceae bacterium. GTDB lineage: Bacteria > Planctomycetota > Planctomycetia > Planctomycetales > Planctomycetaceae > DASPSM01. The sequence continues at coordinate 111,441 of CAWHWU010000007.1, read as the reverse complement.
TGCGACCGTCTATTCCTATAGCATGGTCGGCTGGCAGGATTCCCAGCAGACGACACACGACGATCCCAATGTGCTGGCACTCCAGACCTGGAACAGCATCAAGGCTCTCGACTTCCTTTCCTCGCTCGAAGGCGTCGATCCCCAGCGAATCGGCATGACGGGAGCTTCCGGCGGGGGAACGCAGACGCTTTATCTAGCACTCCTCGACGATCGCGTCCGCGCATCGACTCCCGTCGTGATTCTTTATCCGTGGTCCGCACCCGACGGCTGCTGCCGCTGCGAAGGGGGACTTCCCATTATGCAGAAGACTCACACAAACTGCTTCGAGTTTGCGGCGGCGATCGCGCCGCGGCCGCAATTGATCATTTCGGTCGGTCTGGACCAGACGTACGATTTTCCGAAAGTCGGTTTTCCGTTTATCCGCCAGGCCTACGCGGCCTACCACGCCGCGAGCCAGGCGGAAAATGTCCATCTACCGAAAGAGAAGCACGACTACGGGCCGTCGAAGCGGGCCGCCATGTATCAGTTTTTCGGGCGTCAACTGGGCATGAGCGAGATGCCGGAAGACCTGACACGCATTGCCATCGAAGAGCCGTCGCAAATGGAGTGTTTTGATTCCGCGCACCCACTTCCGCCCGGTGCGATTTCTGGAAGCGCTGCCGTGGTGAAGGCCCTCGCCAGCCTCCGAGCCCGATCTCGCTCTTGAGAGAGCGCCGCAGCGAACGAGCATTTCGACGACCTTTTAAGTTGTAACGACAGCTTTGCACGGACGTCGTTGAAATTTCGCGTGGCCTCTGTCTACGCTGAAGGACCGGTTTCGCGGCGGGACCGATCGGCTGGCAGCGAGTCATTTACTCACAGAAGGAACACCATGCGACGTGTCATCGTGTGCGCTCTCGTCTTGGCGGTTGCATCGAACGTGTTTGCTCAGGAGCAGCGGGAACGAAAGCGTGCGCGGCGACGCGGACGGCGCGCTCAGGCGATCGTCCCGCGGGACGCGAAGCTGGAAGGGCCGCTCTATACGCGGAGTGCGCCCATCAAGGGAGGCCTCACCGAAGGCCCTGCGGCCGCTCCGGACGGGAGCATTTACTTTTCTGACATTCCGAACGGGCCCGACAAAGGGATGATCGTGCGGTATGACCCGCAGACCAACAAGTCGGAAATCTTCACCAGCGACAGCGGCAAGGCCAATGGGATGTTCTTCGACGCGAAGGGGAATCTCATTACTTGCGAAGGCTCCGACGAAGGGGGCCGCCGCGTCTCAAAATGGAACGTGAAGACGAAAGAGCGGACCACGCTGGCCGACCGCTACATGGGCAAACGCTTCAACGCGCCCAACGACCTCACCATCGACCGCCAGGGCCGCATTTACTTCACCGATCCGCGCTACCTGGGTACGGAGCCGCGCGAATTGGAGCACCGTGCCGTCTACCGCATCGACGCCGACGGCAAGGTCGTGGAAGTCACCCACGACATCTCGAAGCCGAACGGGATCGCTCTCAGTCCTGACGACAAAACGCTCTACGTGCTCGATCACGACAACGGGACCGATCAAATTAACCCCAAAGGTCCGCAACCCAAGCAGGGACGAATGGCACTCGACGCCTTCCCGCTGGGCGACGACGGCCTCGTGCACGGCGAAAAGCGGACGTTAATCAATTGGGGCGACCAGGCCGGCGGCGACGGGATGACGGTCGACAGCAAAGGCAACCTATATATCGCCGACCGCTCGGTGAAACGCCCCGGCGTGCGGATTACCGATCCCAAGGGGAAAGAGCTCGGCTTCATTCCCACAGGTGAGCCCAACCAGAAAATCGACGCGGACCATCCGGGCAAGGGCTTTCCGAGCAACGTCGAATTCGGCGTCGGCGAGGGAAAGAACATGTTGTATGTGACGGTCGACCTCAGCTTGTATCGGATCAAGCTCAACGCCCGTGGTTATCACCCGCAGTTCGAGCAGCAGTGACGAGAGTATTTCGCGAAATGATGATGTGTTTAAAAGCCCACCGACGGCCGTCGGTGGGCTTGATGGGACGCGCGGTGGGTGTCGCGCTGGGACTCGATTGCGCTGTGTGCGCCTGTTTCGCGCGCCGAGGGGCCCAAGGCGACTCCGCCACAAGACGCCGTCAAGACGTTCAAGATTGCCGAGGGGCTCGATGTGCGCTTGATCGCCTCCGAGCCTCTGATCCGACAGCCCCTCTCGATCAGCTTCGACGACCGGGGTCGGCTCTGGCTGCTGCAATACATTCAGTATCCAATCCCCGAGGGGCTACGGCCGGTTGCCGTCGACGAATATCTGCGCACGAAATACGACCGGCGTCCCGATCCGCCGCCCAAGGGACCCCGCGGCCACGATGTCATCGCCATCCTGGAGGACAGCAACGGCGACGGCGTTTACGACCGTGCCAAGCCGTTTCTCACCGGGCTGAACCTCGCCTCGGGGATGGCCATCGGCTACGGCGGGGTGTTCGTGGTCCAGCCGCCCTATCTGCTTTTTTATCGTGACGCCAACGGAGACGATCGACCCGACGGCGATCCGGAAGTCCTGCTGACCGGGTTCGGCATGGAGGACGCGCATGCCTTTGCGAATTCGCTCACGTGGGGACCAGACGGCTGGCTCTACGGAGCCCAAGGCAGCACGGTCACGGCGAATATCCGCGGAATCGAGTTCCAACAGGGGATCTGGCGTTATCAGCCGCGCACCAAACAGTTTGAACTCTTTGCCGAGGGGGGCGGCAATACTTGGGGCATCGATTTCGATCGTTTCGGCAACCTGTTTGCCGGCGGCAACACCGTCGAGCCCTTGTGCCATCACGTGCAAGGGGCCTACTACGTCAAAGGATTCGGCAAGCACGGACCGCTCCACAATCCGTATTCGTTCGGCTACTTCCAGCCGGTGAAACATTACGGGCTGCTCGGCGGCGGTCTCACCGGCGGCTGCAGCATCTATCAGGGGGGCGCATTCCCCGAGCGATTCAACAACAACTGCATTGCGCCGAACATGCGGCAGAATGCGCTCCGCTGGTACACCTTTGAAAAGCGAGGCTCGACATTCTCGACGCGGAATGGCGGAGATTTCATCCTCTCCAGCGACGTGTGGTTCCGGCCGGTCGACACCACCGTCGGGCCGGACGGCGCGCTTTACATCGCTGACTGGTACGACGTCAATCTGAGTCACTCGAACCCGAAAAATCGCAGCCAATGGTACGCCCCCAGCCGCGACGACGGACGAATTTATCGCGTGTCGGCGAAAGGGGGCAAATCGTTCCAGAAACCGAAAACCCGTTTGAATCAACTGACCTCGCACGACGTCGCCGCGCTTTTGAACCATCCGAACGAGTGGTATCGGCGAGAGGCCTGGCGGATCCTCGGCGAGCGGCGGGACAGTTCGGTCGTGCCGGAACTTAAGCAAAAACTGGCCGCCGCGTCGGACGAGACGAGCGCGCTCGAGTCGCTGTGGGCAATCCATCTCTGCGGCGGATTGGACGAGGCGCTCGCCGCACAAATGTTGCGCCATCCGGCCGAGTATGTCCGCGCCTGGACGGTCCGATTGTTGGGCGATGACCGGAACGTTTCAAACAAGCTGGCCGCCGCGCTCGTGCGGCTGGCGAAGTCCGATCCGAGCGTCGTGGTGCGCAGCCAATTGGCCTGCACAGCCAAGCGACTGCCTGCGTCGGTGGCGCTTCCCATCGCGGCGGAGCTGCTCAAACACGACGAAGACGCGGGCGATCCGGATTTACCTCTTTTGATTTGGTGGGCGATCGAGAACAAGGCAACTTCCGATCGGGAAGGGGTGCTCGCCCTCGTCGCGGAACCAGCAACCTGGAAGCGGCCGATCGTGCGCGACGTACTTGTCGAGCGGTTCGCGCGGCGGTACATGGCCCTCGGCGATGACAACGGATACGCGGCGTGCGCGTGGCTCTTGGAACACGCTCCCACGTCGGCCGGCGTCGAACGGATCGTCGCCGGGATGGAAACACAGTTGGCGGGACATCGGTTTGGCCAGCCGCCGGCGGCGCTCGAACGGCCGCTGGCGAAGCTGTTGAGTAATGGCCGACCGTCGACCGAGCTCTTGTGCCTGGCGATCCGTCTCGGTTCGAAAGACGCGGTTCCAAAACTCTTCGATCGCGTCAACGATTCGGCCACGAATCAAACCGAACGCATTACGGCAATTCGCGCTCTGAGCGAAGCGGGACCGCCGCAGACAGCCGCTCATCTCCTATTGCTTTTGAACGGCCGCCAGCCTGAACCGATCGAGGAGGCCGCGCTGACCGCCATCGGACGGTTCAAAGAGGAATCGCTGGGGACACGGCTGCTCGCACGCTGGCCGTCACTTTCCGAGAAATTACGTGATCGGGCAATCGACGTCTTGGCGAGCCGGCTTGTCTGGTCAAAACAGTTGCTCCAAGCGATCACGGCCAAGAAGGTCGATCCAAAAACCGTGTCGATCGACCAGATCCGCCATATGTTGTTGCACGGGAACGCAGAGATTGCGCACCAGGTTGCGGCCCGCTGGGGTTCCATCCGCACGACGACGCCGCGAGAAAAAGAGGGAAAGATTAAAGCAGTGACCATCTTTCTCGCCCGCGGAAAAGGCGACTTACTCAGCGGGCACAAACTCTTCGTGATGCACTGCTCGATCTGTCATCGTCTCTACGGCGAAGGGAATCAAATCGGTCCGGATCTGACTGCCGCAGACCGCAAGAATCTCCCGGTTCTCTTGCCCAACGTGATCGATCCGAGCGCCGTCATTCGGCCCGAGTTTCGCTGCTATCACGTGGTGCTCGACGACGGCCGGATTCTCACCGGGCTCTTGGCCGACTCGAATGATTCGACGCTCACGATCCTCGATGCCAAGAACCAGCGGACCGTCGTCAAACGGGCCGATGTCGAGGAACTCAAAGCGTCCGAGACGTCGCTGATGCCGGACGGCGTGATCGAGCCGCTCGGTGAGCAGGAAGTCCGCGATCTGTTCGCCTATCTCCGCGCGAAGTAAACAAGAGGCGGAATTCGGCCCGGCTGGCCGCGCGAGCGGCGTTTGTTCCCCGGCGGAGCGAGAGAAGTGTCATCCGTGACAGGGACGATCCGACCGTGGCCAAGCCCCGAATTCGCCTGGAAAAAACCGTAAAATTGGCCAGATTGGACTTGTCACGGGCACCGGAATTGTCAAGGATACCTTTAGCGGGTCGTGCAAACGTAGCACGACGGACAGCAAGCCGCGAAGGGGCCGGACTTGGCGAGCTGGCCGAAGCGGATGGCCTTATTTAGAGAGGAGGTGGTCTAGTGAGTTCCGACAGTAGTAGCCAACGAGGTGGAAACGCCTGATGGCAGTCGACGGGCTGTCGACTCGGGCAGCCACCTTCTCTTAGGGGATCAACTGCGAAGTATGATCCTTTGCAACATTTGATCTCTTAACGAGACCAATTGACGAGGGCTCGGCTCCCATAACGGGAGCCGAGCCTTTTTTTTGCGCACTCGAAAACCCGCGCAGGTTAGTAAGCTGGCCGCATGCCGTGCCTGGTCGATTACTCGACGGGAGCTTCGACTCCGCCGGTGTACTTTTCACCTTCAAGTGGCGCGCCGTGCAGGACTTCGGCGCGGTAGCCGCCTTTGAAGCGGAAGTAGATGAGCAGGATTAAATAGCCCAGCGCCATGACCGCCGGCACAAGGGCCGTCTTGCGGAGTGCCATCTGGCCGCCGTAGAGCCGGGCCTCCTCGACTGGTTTGGCGTCGGCTTCCTCGGCGGAAGTCAGTTTCTGCTTGGCGGCGACTTTGTCCATCAATTCGCCGACCTTTTTGCCGTCGAGCCCCTTGATTGGCTTGAAGAGGAGGAAGTGGCTCTCGTCCTTGGCCGCGTATTGATCGTAGACCGAGACGGATTCCTGCTTCAGTTTCTCCGACGCATATTTGTCCTGCACATAGCCAATGCCCGGACCGCCGAGCAGACCGGCCGAGAGCATGCCGATGCCGCCGACCGTCCCCATCGTGACGGCGCCCCCTTTGGGGAACCGCTCGCCGACAACTCCCAGCATGGTCGCCCAGAAGAACGTCTTGCCTGCGGCGTAAATCGTTCCCGCGGCGAGCACCGCCAAGCCGGCGTTACCGTAGCCGAGCCCCGTCAGTCCGATGCACGCCACGATGGAGGCAATAAATAGCAGGCCAACCGGATTGATCTTCTCAACGATCGGCCCCGCGAAGAACCGCAGAATGAACATCAGGGCCGACATATACACGAACAGCAAGAACGCCTTCTCGCCGACGACGTTGTTCATGATGTTTTGCACCCAACTGTCGGTCCCCAGCTCGACGTAGCCGACCATGCCGTGCAGTACCAAGAGCAACAGCAACAAGGGAGACACGAATTCCAGCAGCATCGTCCCGAAGGACACGCCAGCGGCTCGCGCCTCTGATATCGGGAACTTCTCCTTCAGGACGATCACGCCGTAAATCAGGGTCGGAATCAGGAATAGACCAATCGCCACCTCCCACGGAATATGGGTGATGAACGGTTTTGATCCGCAAAACAGATACGCGATGACACCACCGAGGATCAGGCCTCCCGGCCAGCCGGCGTGCAGCATGTTCAAATAGTGCGTCTTTTTTCGTTGATAAAGCGTGGCCACCAGCGGGTTGATGGCAGTCTCGCAGAGTCCGTTAGCCAGCGAAAACATGAACATGCCCCAGTAAAGGCAGTAGTACGTCGCGTTCTTGCCCATCGCCGAATGAACAGGCGCGGCAGCCAAAGTCACGACGGCCGAAAGCGCATGAAGTACAAACGCGCCGATCAGAATGGCTTTGTAGCCCACCTTGTCGGTGAACATGCTGAACACGATGATCGCGATGCCGCCCCCCACGAAGCCCATCCCGGTGATCGTTCCCAGCTCCTGCTTCGTGAAATCGAACTGCGTGCCCCAGTCTCCGAGGATGGCGCCGCGAACGGCAAATCCGAAGCCCGCGGCAATCAGCGTCAAAAAGCTGGCGATAAACAGCGCACGGTTGTTGTTCATGCGGAAGGCTACCCTAGCGTCGGAGGGAAGGGGTGATCTGCAAATGAACCACGCATCGTACAGCCGCTTGCCACCGTTTTCCACGTGGTTGACACACTTTTGTGGTCAATCGACGACTCGGACCGAAGTGCGACTCGGGAGACTTACCCGTCGCGACGCGCTCGCCGCAACACGATCAGGGTACCGCGGCGCGCGGCTTCGATCTTGCCGGGCAATACGATCGGCCCCCCTCCCTCTTTCACCAGATGGGAAAGCCGCTCCCAATCGTCAAAGCCCATCCGCTGCCGCGGCCAGTTCTTTCGCCTCCACAGTGAGACGAAGACCTCGCGGACGATGTGAGGAGCCTGGCCCTCCAGCGGGCGCACGTCGAGGCGACAAATCTCGGGCGACTCGTCGGCCAGACTCGACTTCAAGAGATGTTCCGCCGCCGCCTCGATGGACGCTTGGACTTCGTCCACCTGCTTAGCCAATCGCAGGATTGATCCCCGCACGTGCGGACCAAACTCCCGTTCCAACTCGATCAACACGACCTGGCGGATGCGGTTGCGCGTGCGGCTTTGGTCGGCGTTCGTCGGATCGGTGCGAAAATCCTGGCCGATTTCTGCCAGCCAGCTTTCGATCTCCTGACGATGGACGCCCAACAGGGGCCGCACAAGCGTGATCCCCTCGGCGAGAGACCGCGATACTTTCATTCCACGCAGCCCGGCCAAGCCGGTACCGCGCAGCAAATGGTGCAGCACGGTTTCGACCCGGTCGTCCGCGTTGTGTGCCACGGCGACGTGGGTGCTTCCCAAAGTGCGGGCCGTCCGTTCAAAGAACTCATAACGGACGATTCGCGCGGCCTCCTCAATATTCCAACCTTCGGCGGCAGCACGGCCGGATACGTCCGCATGCTCTAGCACGACCGGAATTTGCAGCCGATCGCAGAGCTGGCGGGTCCATGCGGCGTCATCTTCCGCCGACCCAGGACGCAAACCGTGGTTCAAATGGGCCGCATAAAGCTCGATTGATGATGCGGAGGCAAGAGCACGGAGGCCTCGCAACAACGCCACGCTGTCGGCTCCTCCAGAGACGCCGACAACGACGCGCGCTCCATGCAGTCCCAGTGGCTCGAGCGCCGCCGCCAAGGTCGGGAGGAAGGGCATTTGTGAGGCCGTACCGGCTGGTGGACCGAAGTCGCTCGTGGGGGTCAGGGGCCGTGCGTTAGTTGACGGCCGAGTCTGCTCTGGTAGTATGAAGCTTCGTTGATATTTCGCTCACAGGGCATTCATTCCCGGCGGGCGAAAGTATTAACGGCGATTTAACAAAGAAAACGTAAGTACAAGCCAAAACGGGAACTGTGACAGTTTCCGGGGCCTCCGCCGCATCGCGGTCCGGAGGGCAGCAAAGGGCTCTGCGGCTGAGCCGCGAGCCTTTGGTGAGTTGTAGCACGATTGGTTCCACTGGAAAACCAAGATGATGGTTCGCCGCTTCGGCAGGGCACTCTCGGCGATTGTGCAGATCCTGCTGATTGAGATGTGTCGTTTTGCTTGGTCCATTGGTTCGGTCATTTCCCGCATCCTGGGACGACGGGTTGCGGGACGAGAGGGGCAAGGGCGCAGGAGGACGAAACAACGTGAAAGGGTTTCCCTTTTGCCGGAATGGCTTCCGCTCGGCCTGTTGATCTTGAAGCCCGCACTCGCGCCGGCCACGGCACCACCTGCCAACAGGGGCGTACCATTCGATTCAGGTGGGTTCGGTCCTGATCGAGGTTCTCGCCGGCACCATCGTTGACTCGCCGTTTCGTCCGATGCTGTCCGTTCGGTGATGCGCTCGGCAAATCGCACCCTCTGGGGAGCGATCGGCGTCCCGGGTCTCGTCGCATTCCCGCTGCGTAGAAAGCGGCGGTCCGATGATCGGTATCGGTGTCTGCGTCCTCATTGCGGTCTGCGCACTGGTCCTGGGAATCGTCGGCGAATTCATGGTGGAGCGGATGCGGCAAGGAGCCGCGTACCGCACGCACGGCGAAATCCTCAAGCAGGCTGAGGCCGAAGCTGCGAACCTGCGCAAGGCGCAGGAATTGGCCGGCAAGGAGGACCTCTTCAAGCACCGCGAGTCGATGGAGCGCGAACTGCAAAAGTCCCGCGAGGAACTACGGGAACTCGAACGCAAGCTCGATCGCCGCGACATTCTTCTGAACGAGCAACAGGAGGATATCGGCAAAAAAGAACGGATGCTCGAACTGACCCAGCACAAGCTCACCGACCGGGCCAAAGCCCTCGAAGTCCGCGAGCGCGAGGTCGAACGGGTGCTCGAAGAGGAGCAGGAGCAGCTCTTCAAGATCAGTGCGCTCGATAAAAAAGCGGCAACCGAGATGCTGCTGGAGCGCCTCGATCGGCAGCTCAAGAATGAAACAGGCACCTTGATCCTCAAGTATCAGAACGAATTGAAGGCCGATTGCGACCGCCAGGCGCGCGAAGTCCTGTCGATGGCCGTTCAGCGGTACGCGGCACCTCATACGTCCGAAACGACCGTCTCGACCGTCGATATTCCGAACGATGAAATGAAGGGCCGAATCATCGGCCGCGAAGGACGCAACATCCGCGCGTTTGAAAAAGAGACGGGGGTCGACGTCATCGTCGATGATACGCCGGGCGTCGTCATCGTCTCCGCTTTCGATAATGTCCGTCGGGAAGTGGCCAAGCTCTCGCTCGTGAAGTTGATCCAGGACGGACGCATCCATCCCAGTCGGATTGAGGAAATTGTCCGCGAGACGCAGCAGGAGATGAACGAGCGCATCCGCCAGCTTGGCCTCGAGGCCGCGCAGGAAGCGGGTGTCGGCGGCCTGCACGAGAAAATCATCGAACTCATGGGCCGGCTCAATTTCCGGGTCAGCTATAGCCAGAATGTTCGCCGCCACTCGATCGAGGTGGCCTATCTCACGGGGCTTTTGGGCGAGCAGTTGGGCCTCGACGGCGCACTCGCGCGGCGGTGCGGCTTTCTGCACGACATCGGGAAAGCGGCTGATCACGAGATGGAGGGGGGCCACCCCGCCGTCGGCGCGGAACTGCTCAAGCGATACGGGGAGCCGCCCGAGGTGGTCCACGCCGCTTTAGGACACCACGACGACATCCGCGTCGACCATATCTATACCGTCCTCGTCGCCGCCGCCGACGCGATTTCGGCCGCCCGCCCGGCGCTCGCCGCGAGACATTGGAAAAGTACGTCAAACGACTCGAAGAACTCGAGTCACTGGCCTGCGGCTTCCCGGGTGTCGAACAAGCGTATGCCGTCCAGGCCGGCCGGGAGATTCGCGTCATTGTGGATGCCAAACAGATCAATGATCGCGAGGCGGCAAAGATGTGCCGCGATTTGGCCAAAGCGATCGAAGAGACGCTGACCTATCCGGGCGAGATCAAAGTGCAGGTGCTGCGCGAATTCCGCACGGTTGAATTCGCCAAATGACGCCTCAGCCGTCCGGACGCGCGGCACCTACACGCGTGGTCCGCTGCCACCTGATAATCCAGGCGCACGACCACGCCTTGGCGCGAACCCCGCTTAAGGAAGGTCCCGCCGCGCCATTCCTCCGCTGACCAAGCTGATCACGAAGAGAACGATAAACACGAAAAACAAAATCTTGGCGATGCCGGCTGCCGCCACATAAATTCCGGTAAAACCGAAGACGGCGGCGATCAAGGCAACGATCAAAAAGGTAAGTGCCCACGACAACATGGCTTGGCTCCTAAGGGATGTTTGAAAACCTGTCTGGTTGACACAGAGGATGCAGTTTTCGTGCCAGAGCCAAGCCCGCCCGGAGAGAGAGCGGCCTCGCAGTTGCGGAGGCGCGAGTTGAGCGCGATTCGACCGTATTGATTGACGCGCGAACGACGCCGGACCTCAGCAGAGCAGACGATCAATCAATCCGACGTGTCGTACAACAACTGACCGCTCATTTGCCGAAGGCGGAATAATCGTCGGCCGACGATTCGTTCGATCCCCCAGAAGGTCGGCTCGCATCGAGTTGGAACTGGCGCTGCGCAATCAGCAAGGCGATCGCCACGGGGATCGCACAAAAGACCAGGCGGATGCTGCCACGAAGACGCGGCGGGCGGCTTCGGAGGAATCCAACTTCAGCGATCCAGGCAACGCCAGGCGCACACGCCAGGAGGGCGGCGTTTAACATGCTCAGTTGTCCAAAAAAGCGTCCGATTACGAGCACGGAAAATAGCCCCACAACGCTCAACCCAAGGATGCCGTTCATCTCGGGCGTTCTCGAGGGAAGCGAGCCAATCACACCACCGACGATCGCGGCCGCGAGGACCAATCCAATGAGTCCGCCGCTGGCATAACCGGACAGCATGATCGTCACCGCCGCACCCGCACAGACGATTGCCAGCACCACGGGAACGGAGCGACAAGCCGTCCTCTTAGCTAACATCGACAGCGCACTCCACATGGCCGTAAGCAGCACGGCAAGTCCAATCAGGATCAGGACCATTTGGAGGGGCGACCATTCGCGGGATCCTGGTCCAGCCAGTTCGCTGAGATAGCTCGACCCGTAAAGCAGGCAGGGGGCTGCCGCAGCCGCGACGAGCAACCGCAGGAGCCAGGGGAGCCATGTGGGCCGCGCAATGACGGCACTGATGATTTCCACGACAATCACGGTGGGAAGCAAAACGAAGAGCAGCCGGTCCTGGTCCTCGCGCGGAGGCCAATTCGGAGAAACTCCCAGCCACCAACAACCGGCGTAAATCCCGACCCCGACGGCCAGCACTCCGCCGCATCGCGTCTGAATGCGATGCGGGGCTCGCCAGGGCCAGCTTGCGAGCAAGAGCACGACCGCCGCCGCAATCATCGAGAGCGACAACGCTTGAAAGATACGAATCGGGTCGGGCATCGGTTCCTACCGGGGCCGGCCAACAATCGAGCGCGCGGTAACGCGCGCCGTATTCGAGATGCCGCGGAATTCCCTATGGCTTCTTTTTTCCCTCGAAGCTGACCTCGATGTAAACATTGTCGCCAACGGCTCCGGCAAACTTCGTGATGCCGAATTCGGCTCGCTTGACGGACAATTCGGCCGAGAACCCCGTCCGGTGAACGCCGCGCGGAAACTCGGCGCTTTTGCCGCCGCTCAGCAAAAACGTCACTGGATGAGTGGCGCCGTGCAGCGTGAGGTCGCCGGTCACTTCAAAACCGTCCTTCGCGGGACGCACAGCCGTGCTTTTAAAAGCGATGACAGGAAACTGCTTGGCATTGAAAAAATCCGGACTGCGCAGGTGGTCGTCTCGCTTGCGATTGTTGGTGTCGACGCTTTCGGTCTTCGCCGCCAGCTCGAACGAGCAATTCGCCGGATTCTGACGGTCGAGCGTGAAATGGCCGGTAAGATCGTCGAAGCGGCCGTGCACCCACGAAAGCCCGAGGTGCGAAATCTTAAAGCTCACTCCCGAGTGATCGGGGTCGACGGAATACTCCTCCGTTTCCTGGGCACTCGCAACGCCGGTCCCAACGAGGGAAAAGAGACAGAGAACCAGGCCAATCCGAAAATGCGCTCGCATCGAGTTGTTCCTGTTTGTCGGATAAGAATTGTTCGGACAATCCTCAGCGCAAGAGAGCTTGCCTCGGAAGCGGAAATGATGCTATTTCACCCACCATTATTAAGAGACTGATAATTGTTCATATCCGCTATGTCTAGAGACTCCGTGAAGACCGGATTCAATGAGCACAGTATTACTCACCTGCGGTCGCGGGACATTTTCCCTTACCTTGGCTCGCGCTTTTCACGCCGCCGGCCATCGGGTGCTGGTGGCTGACGCCTGGCCACGCAGCTTGTGCCGGTATTCCGCAGCCGTCGCGCGGTACTTTTACGTCCCTTCGCCGGCGAAGTCGACGACTGCTTGGGCTGAGGCCATACAGGAAATCGTCAAGCAACAGCGCGTCGACCTGATCGTGCCGATTTATGAAGAGGTCTTGCACCTGGCCAAGGCGCTCGCGGACCTGGCCGAACCGCTGCCCCTCTTCGCAGCCGATTTTCCAACACTGATCGCGTTGCACGACAAATGGCGATTCAATCAAACGGCCCGGGCCTTGGGACTTTCGGTTCCGGATTCCGCGCTTCTCACGAGACGCGACGATGTCGAGCGCGAGTTTGCGCGCGGCGGCCGCAACCGGGTTTTTAAGCCGGTTTTCTCGCGATTCGCCGCTCAAACGGTCGTGCGGCCGGAGAGCCTCGACTCGCTGGCTTTCGTCGAGCCGACTCCGCAAAGGCCGTGGCTCTCGCAAGCCTTTCTTCCGGGTCGGCCCTTTGCCACTTTCAGCATCGCGCATCGTGGCCGGATGACCGGCCATGTCACCTACGCGACCGATTTTTGTCATGATCTCGGGCCGACCGTGGTGTATCGCCACGCGGACCATCCGGCGATACACGCCTGGGTGCACAAGCTGATCCAGGGACTTCAATTCACAGGTCAAATCGGGCTCGACTTCATTGAAGACGAAAAAGGACAGATCGCGGGGATCGAATGCAACCCGCGGCTCACGGGCGGCTTCTACCTCCTTAAGGACAATCCGCGAGCGGCAACGGCCTATTTCGATTCCCAGATGGAGCCGATCGAGGCCGCGCGGGACCGGTCCTACGCGTTTCGGTATTGGCTGTTCTTCACGCTGTTTCGGCACACCAAAAACTTTCCCGGCTTTCGCGAATGGTGCCGACACGTTTTCTTTGCACGCTCGACGAATGCGTTCTGCTGGTCCGATCCAATGCCGCGGCTCATGGGCCCGATTTTGGCCGGTGAGTTTCTTCTCCGTTGTCGTCGCGAAGGCAAAACGGTCCGCGAAATGGTTACGCTCGACTTCGAGTGGAGCGAGGAACCGACAAGCAGCGAACGGAACGCCGGCCCGGCAGAGGAACAGCGGCACGTCGCTTGACCGGTGCCTCGTATGCCCGTCGTGAGGCTCGGCCACCGCGGTCCACTCTCATTCATGGCCCGGCTCGCCGGCACAGTTGCCCCTCTGCAACGGAAACGCTAAAAGTTCCAGAAAACCGCTTCCGAGTGATTTTCAAGGGACGAATTCATGGCTTCGCCGATTCGTGTGGCTGTCACGGGTGCCGCCGGCCAGATTGGATACGCGCTGATTTTCCGACTGGCGTCCGGGCAAGTTTTCGGACCCCAGCAACCAATCATCTTGCACTTGATCGAAGTTCCCCCCGTCATGCCGTCCTTGGACGGCGTCATGATGGAGTTGGATGACTGCGCGTTTCCCACTCTGGCCGGAGTCGTGAAAGCCGATAGCAGTCATCTCGAAGACGGCTTCCGCGACTGCAACTTTGTCCTGTGTGTGGGCAGCGTTCCGCGCAAAGAGGGGATGGAGCGGGGCGATTTGATCCGCGTCAACGGCCCCATCTTCACCAGCACCGGCAAGGCGATCGAGGCGGCCGCCGCATCGGACGTGCGAGTGGTGGTGATCGGCAATCCGTGCAATACGAACTGCCTGATTGCCATGCGCAACGCGCCGAAAATTCCTCGCGAGCGATGGTTCGCCATGACGCGACTCGATCAAAACCGGGCCGCCACGCAACTCGCGCGCAAGGCCGGCGTGCCCGTCGAACAGGTCAAGAATCTGGGCATCTGGGGAAACCACTCGGCGACGCAGTTTCCCGACTTCTACCACGCGACCATCGGCGGGCGTCCCGCAACGGAGGCGATTCGAGACGAGGCCTGGCTCAAAGGCCCGTTTATCGAAACCGTGCAAAAACGAGGCGCGGCCGTGATCAAGGCCCGCGGCGCTTCGAGTGCCGCTTCCGCAGCGAATGCCGTGATCGACACGGTCAAAAGCATCGTCACGCCGACCGCCGCGGGAGACTGCATCAGCGTCGCCGTGTGCAGTGACGGCAGCTATGGTGTCGACGCCGGACTGATCTTCGGCTATCCGCTCACGACCGACGGAAAAACCTGGAAGATTTCACAAGGTCTTTCGCACAGCGATTTCGCCCGTCAGAAGATCGACGCGACGTTGGCCGAGCTTCGCAGCGAACGCGACACGATCAAGGATCTGCTGCCGGGCTGAAGCCGCCAACAAGTCGTCTGCGTCCGAAATCCGGGCAGAGGTGTCTCAGGCGTCGCCGCGACGTCCGAGCATCCGTTTCCAACGGCTGCTTCCCTGATCTCCCTTGGAGTCGCCAGATTCATCGGCCTGGCTCTCAGAGGCGACTTTGGCCCGCTTCAAGTCCTTTTGCATCTGCTCGTCCATCACGCGGATGCGGATTTCGTCCCGCGCTAGCTTGGCCCGCTGCAGCGAGAGCTCCACTTCGGCCAGGCGAGCTGTTTCCTGCAGACGATGTTCGAGAGCCTCGAGACGAACTTTCGTCTCGTCCGGCGCGTTTTCGAGTCCGGCCCAGCTATGGGGGACGTGACCGAGCGATTCGATTTGCTTCAACCGCCGGATCAGATAGGCGATGTAGGCATCCCGGGTCACACAGGCTTCGCCCAGTTCTTCGGGCGTGACATGAGCGAGATCGACCGGGGTCGGCGGATCCTCGAGAGGAGGCAAGGCGATGTCGAGTGGAGCTGCCGCAGATTGAGTCGTCTCGGTTTCGGTATAAGCCGGCGCGTGTTCGCTCGCGGGAGTTTCCGCTAGTTGACTCGCCTTCATGAACTCGAGGATGCTGCGAGGCGATTCAGCCGATACCCGGTGCTCGCTTGCTTGCTCGTAAGAACTGCTCCCCGATTGACCGATTCCCGAAGTGTACGTCGAACCGACGTGTCCCTCGCCGCGATCGGAATGGACAACGAGTTCGTGGATCTGGGCGAGCTGCGTTTCGAGCCGGCCGAAGAACGCGCCAGGCTGCAACGCCTCCCATTGTTCGACGGCCCGCTGCAGATCGTCGGTGAGCTTCTGTTGCTGGGCGACGAGTTCCGGCGGGATGCCCGCGAGACCGGCGCGCAGCGACCGATCTGCCCCGGTGCGGTGCAGACGATCCAGCTGCTCGGCGGCTTGCTCAAGCCGTTCCGTCAGCGCGGCGACGAGCTGCTCCCGCTCGGCCAGCTTCGCTTCGAGCGAATCCACGCGTTCCTGCATTGTTCCTGTTTCATCCATGTGGAAAATCCGCAACACGATAGCGTAGCTCATAATGCGGCCGCGACCGGGGATCTGGCTCTGGATTGCGAAAGGTCCACGGATTCGCGATCAGAGTGCGCGGTCGTAAACCTGCGGATTGACGACATTTTCCGGTCGTCGGCCCTGCAGCGCTTCTGCCAGCTGGTGCGCGGCGCGCGTCCGCAAGTCTTGTAACGATTCTGCCGACGTGAAGGCCGCGTGGGGCGTCACGATCACACGCTCGTCCCGAAATAGCGGCTGCGAGAGATCGGGGGGCTCCGGCTCAAACACGTCGAGCCCCGCCCCGGCAATCTGCCCCGTGGAAATCGCCCGCCACAAGGCCGCCTGGTCGACCAGGGCGCCGCGCGACGTGTTCACCAGATAGGCGGTCGGCTGCATCATTTGAAACTGCCGATCTCCGAAGAGGTGATGCGTCGCGTCGGTCAAGGGCACATGCAGCGAGACAAAATCGCTCTGGACGAGGAGATCGTCCAAAGGCAGCATCGGACAGCCGGTCCCCCGATCGTCCGCATGCTGACTGTGAGCGACGACCTTTAAGCCAATCGCCCGGGCCTTCGGCAAAAGGGCCCGCGCGATGCGGCCGAAGCCCACCAGGCCAAGCGTTGATCCGGCCAACCGCTTCATGGGGCGCGCTGCCCCAAGGCGATATTCGCCCGCCTTCGTCCGCATGTGAAAAAAAGCGATATTGCGGGCACAGGCCAGAATCAGGGCCAACGCGTGATCCGAAACTTCGGCGACGCAATAATCGGGAACATTGCTGACCGGAATGCCGAGCTCGGTTGCCGTGTTGACGCTGATATTGTCAAGACCGATTCCAAAGCGAGCAACAAGGCGGCATCGCGGCGAAGCGCGGATCACGTTTTCGGTGACGTGAGCCCAGCACGTTCCAATGGCATCCGCGTCGCGGGCGAGCGTAATGAGCGTCGCCTCGTCCCCTTTGGGCGCTTCAACGACTTCCGCGCCGATTTGGCCGAGGATTTCCTGCTCGATGGCACAATCGGGCCACGCCCGGTCGGTGATCAGGACGAGGAACTGTCGGCTCATGACCGCCCTGTTTGCGGAGCGATCGCCCGGGACTCACCTTTCGGAGCCAATCTCGCGACGTTCAGCGTTGTTGGGCGGCCAGTTGCGACATATGAATGGCCGGTTCAACAACGCGCTCCCAATTCTCGCGCAGATAATCGGGAGGCCCCCCCTTCGAGGCAACGTACTCGGCGGCCTGAACGGTCGGCACCATTTCGATGGCGTCCCACGGGCAAACGGTCAATTCGTAGGGGTCTGTCTTTTTGGTCGGAATGTGGACGCAAACTT
Source organism: uncultured Planctomycetaceae bacterium (assembly GCA_963833105.1). Classification (GTDB taxonomy): domain Bacteria; phylum Planctomycetota; class Planctomycetia; order Planctomycetales; family Planctomycetaceae; genus DASPSM01. The sequence goes on along the minus strand of CAWHWU010000007.1, from coordinate 94,030 downwards.
CGCAGCCGACGCAGCGCTCAACGTCGATTTCGCACCAGGACTGCAGAACGGGGATCGTGGACCCGGCGACCTTGTAAATGCAATCAACGGGACAAACTTCCAGACAGGCCTCACAGCCGGTGCAGTTGTCCGCATTGATCACCGCCACTTCCTTGGGCAGTTTTTTACGCGCTCCCGATTTGGCCATAGCGTTTCCCGCCTATCCTCGAAAACAGTCCCAATGCCTTTGGCAGTCGTATTTTAGAACCCAGCAGGCTCCGCGGCAAGGTAAACCGCCGAGGTGGCCGGCCTCCGGATCTTCGGCCGCCGTGCAAGGCGGGCTCGACCCCATTTTTGTAAGTCGGCCCGCGATCCGAGGTTTGCTCATTCTCAAGTATAGCGGAATCTAAGTGTCCTGCTCACTTTCGTCTCGGATTTCAACGACCTGTCCCGTTCCCGAAGATTCTCGGGCGGCATCGAGGATTTCCATCACCGTCACCGCTTCCTGGATCGATCGGAGCCGGTCAGTCTCAGACCGTGCCGGCTCCAACAACTTGGAGTACAGGTCGGCCTCTGGAACGTCGGACGGCCCCAGCGGAACATCGCAGACCTCTCCGGACGGTTCCATCACATGGATTCGCTGCTGGCAGTAGGCTCCCGTCGTTCCAGCCAACGTCCAGCCCGTCTGCAATGCGGCACCGGAATGCAAGTTGACATCGATCAGCCCGTCACCACCGTCTCGAAACGCGATGGCCACAAAAAACGCCGCCGCGGTCGAATCGGACTCGGGCAGAGACGAGATTCTGGCGAAGACCGTTTTCGCGGGCCGCTCAACCAGTTGCAACATTTGATCGACGTACTGATACGCAAAAGAGGTGAACGCTCCTTCTCCGGAAACTTTGGTTGGCGATCCCTCCTCGCGGGCCAGCTCCGAGGAGTCGAGCGGCACCGCCTTCGCCCAAGAAACAATTCTTGCCGCCTCGATCCGTCCCAAGCGTCCCGACTGGACCATGTGCCGGGCCGCACGGAAATCAAACCCGTCCCGGCGACTGGGCAAAACACAAACGGTTCGGCCGGTTCGGCGACTCGCTGCAAGAAGCGAGCGTGCTTCGCCGCTGTCGAGGCACGGCGGACCGTCGACGGCAACGTTTTTTCCAGCTTCGAGCGCCCGAAGAACCAGATCGCGGCGCATCTTCTGCGGTGCGGCGACGAGGACATAATCGACATCGGTCCGCGCGAGCACCTCGGTCGGAGACGACGCAAGCTCGCGAATCAGCGGATGGGCGCGGATCGTGTCCGCGCAGGAATCACAAGCCGTCACCAACCGCAAGTCGTTGCGCAGGCTGATCCGCTCGAGGTGGTAGGCTCCCGTCGGCCCCAGACCGATCAATCCGATTCGCACCGGCAAGTCAGTCGCTCGAGATGTCATCCGGACGGGCGTTCTTCCAAAGAGGGCCGACGCTATTTTCCAATCGCGTAGAGCGCCTTGCGGCCGCGGAGGTAGATTCGGCCGTTGGAAACGGCCGGAGAAGCCGTGAATGCGTCGTCGAGCGAGTTGGTCGCGATGATCCGAAGGTTGTCCGACGCGTCGACGACGATGCACTGGCCATGATAGCCGAGAAAGTAGACATGCCCGTCGGCGGCGAGAGGAGACGCTTTGCAATTCCCGCGGGGAAAGAGGCGGTTCCGCCATTTGCGCGAGCCCGTGCGGGCATCGAGGCACGTCCCGATTCCATTGTCGGACAAGAGAAAAACGAATCCCCCTGCCACTACGGGGCAGCAGGTGTCGGGAGTGGAATCCGTCACTTTCCACGCCACGGCCGCAGCAGGTGCAAGTTTCCCCTTTCCGCCGATTTTGACCGCTTCGAGCGGGCCCCGCATACCCGTTGTCACGTAGACGAATCCATCCGCGACGGTCGGGCCCGTAATCGTCCGCCCGCCAACGAGGCCCGGCAACTCCCACAATCGCGCCCCATTGGCCGGGTCGTAGGCGTCGACCACATTTCCGCCCATCACGATCATCTGCGAACGTCCCGACGATCGCGACAGAACCGGAGTTGTATACGAATCGCACGATTCGGCGTCGGCTCCCGTCATCCGCATCACCTTCCACAGCAGTTTGCCGGTGCGCTTATCGTGGGCGACGACGTAGCTGGGTGCGGTCGGGCGGCCGGTCCCCTCAAGCGAATCCTGCATGCAAACGGAAATCACTTCATCGCCATAGAGAATCGGACTATTGGCGTGCCCCCACCAGATCGTGTAAGGGCCGTAGTCGGTGACCAGATTGCGGATCCATTCCTGGTGTCCGTCGAACGTGTAGGACGCGAGGTCTCCGTTGCCAAAATGAACGATCACGCGCTGGCCATCGGTGACCGGCGACGGGCTGGCCATGTTGTGCGACGGATGATATTTGGGAACCCGTTTCTTCCCCATGACGCTGCGATGGGCCCGCCCCGTGCCAATTTGCTCTTTCCAGACGAGATGGCCGTCCCTCTTATCGAGTCGCAATAAAAGCAGGGCCCCATCGCTCTCGGAAGTGACAAAAATGGCATCTCCGAAGATCGCCGGCGTGCTCGTTCCCCATTCGGGAAGGGGCGTTTTCCAAGCCACGTTTTCGGTTTCGGACCAGTGAGTGGGCAGGCCCGTTTCGTCGCTCGTGCTGTTGCCGGCCGGTCCGCGCCATTGCGGCCAGTCGCCCGCCAAGGCCGTCGACCCGACGACCGCCAAAGTCAGAGACAATCCGACCGCGACCCGAAGCAGGGAAGGGGCTTGCCGCATCGTCTCTGCCGAACTCCGAATTCGTGAAGGCGTTTGTGCGTCCAGGACTCAAAACTCGATCTTAGCGGCCCGATCGCCGCTTGTCGCGGCTCACAAATCGGGGGATCCAGGGAGAGGATCGCGACGCCCGCGATCGCAAACGCGTGGACGACTCGATTACAGGAAGACCGGCGGCCCTAGCGTTTCGCCAGCTTTCGCAGCACCTCGACCCCTCGTTCGAGGGTCCGGTGCTCGGCGGCGTACGAGATGCGGAAATGCGTGTCGCGGTCGCTGAATACATTCCCCGGGATGATGAGCAGATCGTTGCGGATCGCCTCGGCGACGAATTCGGTCCCCGTTCCCCAGGGGGCCTTCGCAAACAGGTAAAAGGCGCCGTCGGCCGGGGCGAATTCGTACAGGTTCCCCAATTCGTGCAGCAAGAAATCGCGGTTCAAGCGGTATTCGGCCACGCGCTCGGGAAACTCAGTATCGCAGGCCACGACACCGGCCCATTGCACAGGCTGGGGCGCGCACACGAAGGTGAATTGTTGCAACTTGATCATCTGCTGGATGACCTCTTCCGGGCCATGGGCATAGCCCAGACGCCACCCCGTCATTGAATGCGATTTGCTGAAACCGTCGATCACGATCGTGCGTTCGTTCCAGCGGGCAGGGCTCGTGAACGATTTGTCGTAACAGAATGTGCGATAAATCTCGTCGCTAATGAGGGCGACGTCCTTTTCCGCGGCCAACTTGGCCAGTCCTTCGAGTTCGTCGTCACGCAAGACGGTTCCGGTCGGATTGGCCGGGCTGTTGCAAAGGATGACCTTGGTCCGCTCGGTGATCGCCGAGCGGACCTTGTCCAGGTCGATCCGAAAGTCCGGATACGTGTTGACCGCAACGGGCTTGCCGCCGACCAGCGTCGTCAGGTGCTTGTACATCACGAAATAGGGGTCGAAAAACAGGACCTCGTCCCCTGGATTGACCAGCACCGACAGGGCCAGCATCAGCCCGCCGCTGGTCCCGCTGGAAACGAACAACTTGCGGTCGCGATGTCCGTACTCGGAATCGACCCGCCGCTGGAGTTTCTCCAGAAGCGGGGCGATTCCCTGCGTTTGGCTGTAGGCGTTACGCCCCTCGGCCACCGCCCGGTAGAGCGCCTGCTTGATTGGCTCCGGCGTGTCGAAATGAGGTTGCCCGATGCTGAGGTTGATCGGGTCCTTCATCTTCGCCGCCAGATCGAACACCTTGCGAATGCCGGAGGCGTCGATCCGGCTCATCCGGTCGGCGATCCACGAGCGGCTCATGACGACTCGCCAAGCAGCTTGGCGACCGTCGGCTCAATCGAATCTGCCCAAATCTGGTAGCCCTTCTCGTTCGGATGGAGCCGGTCGGGCATGATCTCTTTCGAGAGCTTTCCGTCCGGACCAAGGAATTTCGGGCCGATGTCGAGGTAAAAAACGTGTTGATCGTCGGCCAGCTTGGCAATCCGCTCGTTGGCCCCTTCGTTGACCTGTCGCAGATGGTCCTTGGGGGTCGCGCCGCGGGGAAAAATGGCCAGGATCAGCACCTTGCATTCCGGGACTTTTGTCCGCAGTTTCTCGACGATGGCCCGCACGCCGTCGGCGATTTCTTCCGACGTGTTGCTGCCGGAATTGTTGGTTCCAATCATCAGCACGGCCAGCTTCGGATGGAGGCCGTCGAGATTGCCGTGGTCGAGTCGCCACAGAACGTGCTCCGTGCGATCCCCTCCGATCCCCAGGTTCACGGCATGCCGCTTGGTGTAATACTTCTCCCAAATCCCTTTTCCGCCACCTTCCCAGCCGTGCGTGATGGAATCACCGAGGAACAGGAGTTGCGCATCCTGGTGCTTCTTTACCCGCTTGTTGAGCATGTCTTGTCGCTTGACCCACCACTCGTCGTGGCGAGGGACCGGTGTCGTTGTCGCTTCCGCCTTGGTGTCGCGGAGATTGTTGGCGGCCAGCGCCGGCGCGGCCACAAAGGCAAACGAGAGAAGCAACGCAGTTGGACAAGCGAGCGATTGATGGGGGAACCTTCGCACGGTGGGACCTCTTGGTGAGTTGTGCAAAAAAACCAGTGAGGGCAGGTGAGAAATCGCGGCGCTAGTCTATCTGCGGCCAACAGACCGATCCAGCCAACGCGGTTCCTGCGTGGCCGTAACTTGAATCAATTTCGATTGACCGTCAGATTTTCGGCAATCCTCTTTTCAGACGCCGTTCAGGTTCGCCGAATTGTGATGTTTTTCCATCACGTAACCGGTGCAATCGAACCGATCGACTGAGTAAGGTCGCATCAAGCACCTGGCGTGAGCTGACACGGCGAGCGCCCTCGAACCGCAAACTCGCCAATCAGCACCGATATCCCCGGCCAAAGAGCCTCGAAAACCGCACGCCAGCCAAGGAGGAAACCATGTCATCTCTCAGCATCAACTCGCTCACCAATCCTTACCAGGCCTACGCTCAGAACTCGTCCAACCAGCAGCAGTCCACTTTTCAAACGCTCTCCAATGCGCTGAATTCGGGCAACCTGTCGGCTGCTCAGGCGGCATTTGCTTCGCTCCAGCAGTCCAATCAAAATCAGAGTGGCCAGCAATCGGGACAATCGAATAGCTCGGTCAACAACGACATCCAGAGCCTGGCCAACGCGCTGAATTCGGGCAATGTCGGCTCCGCGCAGCAGGCCTTCGCGCAGTTGCAAAAGGACATGCAGTCACAGCAGATTGCAGGCCACCACCACCATCATCACGGCGGAGGATCGGACAACAACCAGAGTCAGGCCGTGCAGTCGTTCGTGGCGTCGCTCGCGTCGAGCTCGGGCAGTCCGTCCAGCAGCTCGAGCACGACCGGCAACAACCTGAACGTGACGGCATAACCAACCGCAGTTGCCCCACGCCGGTCGGGCCGCCCTCAGCCGGCCTTTGACTGCGGAAAATTCGGGTCGCGGCTGAAATCGCGATTGCGGAAGCGCAGAATGGCGCTCTCCCGCTCCTCCCGAGTCTGGACGAAAAGTCGCCGCCAGAGCCGCTCTTGGGCCGCGGTCAACTCACAGTTGCGCCGCGCCATCGCGATGCGTGCCGTGCGGAGCGCCCGCTCCAGATCGATTCCGTCGGCCAGTCCGCCGAGTGCCGCCTTACAGAACGACGGCACGTGCTTGGGTGAGAGTTGCCCGTCCGGCAGGATCATCGCCATCGCGCCGATCGAGGCCCCCGTATTCAGCAGGCTGCCAATTCCCGTCTTGGCATGGTCGCCGATGAAACAGCCGATTTTCGTGAGTCCCGTGTCGACTGTTTCTCCCGAAACGGGGACGCGAATGTTCGAATAATCGTTCTTCAAATCGCTGTTAGTCGTGAGCGCTCCCAGGTTCACCCAAGGGCACAGGTAACTGTGCCCCAAAAAGCCGGCGTGGTACTTGTTCACGTGACCGTGAAGAATCGTGGCCTCTACCTCGCCCCCGACGCGGCAATGGGGACCAATCGTGGTCGGTCCGCGAAGAGTCGCCGCGACGAGCTGCGAACCGCGGTCGACATGGCACGGACCCGTGATGTGCGTGAACGGCTTGAGAACCGCCCCCGGCCCGATCGAGACCGGCCCGGCCGAAACGTCCAACACCACAAACGGTTCGATCCGCGCCTCGGATCAATCTGCAGCCGCTCCACCGGCCCGATCACGGCCACCTGCAAAGCCGGCTCGTAGGGCGAAGCCGCCGCACCGGCGAGTCGAAAATCGTCGGCCAGTAGGGCGCCGTTCTTTCCGATCAGATCCCACAGGTTCTCAAGGAATTGGCCGCGAGCCTCCATCGGAGGGCGATCTTTCGCGATGTCCAAAAGTGCTCCGTCCCACCCGTCTCGCATCACCCGCGGCGCATCGGACCGATCGAGCATCATGAAAGCGACCCGTCCGTTGACGATGGCCACCCGCTCCCAGGCAAGGTCCTGCCGAATGGCGTCGGCCGAGGGGAGCCACCGGCCGTTGATCACGAGCGTCGGCCCGCGGCCCAGCCACGTAAAGTCGTTGACATGCGCCTCGGGATGGGCCTCGCGGTACGTCTCCGCCAGGTGCTTGCGAAGAAAGACGCCCCATTCCGTTGCCGGGCAGTGCCTGACGATCCGCTCGCGCAGCGAATACCGGCCGCAAATCAGCTCGAAAACCGGGCGGGCCAGGGAGAGCGGTTGGAATTTTCCCGCCTCCGCGTCCTCAAAAAAAGCCACCCGCATGGGACGTCCCTTTCCGTGCGGCCGCACTGGCAAGGCGGGGACTATATCCGTTCCGCCGTTGGCTGGGAAGATTGTCTCCTCTGCACGGGAGTATTAGAATCGCCACGCGGCTCCCATGCTGGGGGTTCGCCTTTACGCTTAGAACTAAGGAGCCGGTGCTGTGGCTGTACGCGTTGGTATCAATGGATTTGGGCGGATCGGTCGGATCACCTTTCGGGCGCTGGCGGCCCGGCCGAAAGAGTTCGAGGTCGTCGCTGTCAACGACCTGGGCGATCCCAAGCACCTGGCCATGCTCCTCAAGTATGACAGCGTCCAGGGCCGCTTCCCCGGCACCGTCGAGGTCGAGGGAAGCAACCTGATCGTCAACGGCAAAACCGTTCGCGTCTGTGCCGAAAAAGACCCCGGCAAGCTTCCCTGGAAGGAACTGGGAGTCGAAGTGGCCCTCGAGTCGACCGGCTTTTTCACCGGCCGCAAGACCGAGTCGAAGCCCGGCTACGACAGCCACCTCGCCGCCGGCGCCCGCAAGGTCGTCCTCTCGGCCCCCGCCAAGGACCAGCCCGACCTGACGGTCGTCCTCGGCGTCAACGACAACCAGCTCACCAAAGAGCACAAGTGCGTCTCCAACGCCAGTTGCACCACGAACTGCCTGGCCCCGATGGCCAAAGTCCTGCACGAAAACTTCGGCATCGAGCAGGGGCTGATGACCACGGTCCACGCCTACACCAACGACCAGCGCGTCTCCGACCAGCTCCATTCCGACCCGCATCGAGCCCGGGCGGCTGGACTCAACATCATCCCGACCTCGACCGGAGCCGCCAAAGCGGTCGGCCTTGTCCTGCCCGAACTCAAAGGCAAGCTGACCGGCATTTCGCTCCGCGTCCCCGTGCCGGCCGGCAGCATTACCGACCTCGTGGTGACCCTAAAGAAAGACGTCACCGTCCAGGACATCAACGCCGCCATGAAGGCCGCCGCCAATGGCCCGCTCAAGGGCATCCTGGAATACACCGAGGATCCGATCGTCTCCAGCGACGTCATCGGCAACCCGTCAAGCTGCATCTTCGACTCGAGTTGGACGACCGAAATCGGCACGCGGATGATCAAGGTCCTCGGCTGGTACGACAACGAGTACGGCTACTCGAACCGCACGGCCGACATCATCGCCAAGATCGCCACGCTCTAAACGGCGTTCGTCGTCCCGTCGGGCTTCACGCATGCCGTTTTGGCAGGCGCACGGTAAATTTTCTGGTTTTTCTGCGGCTTAAAAAAAGGGCTCCTGGTCGGCCGCTCACCACAGAAAAATCAAACTGGCGGTGTGCCAGTTTGGCAGCTGCCAACTCCGCTGAAAATTTTGCCGAAGAGGCAAAATTGATCCCGAGGAAAATGCAATAGCCCCGTACAATTCTCTAAGCGACACGCGGTCGCAGAACGGGGCAGGAGGCCTGGACATTCAGTTGAACCAGGCGGCAAACAGAAAGAGATCCCCCTCGAAAGCCCGCCACAGCCGCTCCCACACATCGGGACGCGTTTTGTGTCCCTCCTCCAAGTAAGGCACGGCGGCCGTCCCTTGAAACCACAGGACCGCGTCGAAGGTCCGGGGCTGCGTAAACACGCGCCTGAGGTTCACCCCCTTTTCGGAATTCCGCCAAAACGGAATCAGCCGTTTTCCCGCCAACAGGGCGTCGGCCTCGTCGAGGAACCCGAGCCAGCCGTCGACCATCTGCTGGCTGACGGCGATGCCGACGACGCTTTTCTGCTTGGGATTCGGGATCCATTCGTGATCGTCGTCTGTTTCGGCCAGCGCGAACTTCCACATCTCGCGGCTCATGGCCAGCATCTGCTGCAAATGGCCTAAAGCCGCCTGCATGCGGGCCGGCTCGATCACCGGCAGGCGGAGCAGATGAATCACGGCAATCATGTCCGGGAGACTGGCCCAGAACTCATTTTCCCCGTTCGGCTTGGCCAGCAAAAACTTGTAAGGCGTTTCCACCCTGGTGAAGAAAACCTGACCCGTATGCTCAAACAACTCGCGCCCGTCATGCGCCAAGAGAATCTCTCCGAGCGCCTCCAGCAAATGGCAATAACCACGCAGCCAAGCGACGTCGGCCCGATCGAAGCGGACCAGCATCGCGTGCCGGCCCGGCTGCCGGTTCATGAGCCGCGTGACGATCTCGACGACCGACATCATCTTCGTCCCGTCACCGGCAACATCGAGCCGGACCAGGTTCAACTCAACCGGCAGCGCGACGGCCGGATCGGCAATCGGCGCGAGGGTCGTCTCCGCCTTCTCGAAATCGGCGATCCACGCCTGCACGATTGTCCGCGATTTCTCGTAGCTGAGCGTCTCGGGATGCGGATTGCCGGAAAACGGCAAACGAACAATCGGCACAAACTGTCCCAAAAACGCCTGATCCCGCAGTCCGTACCGATACAGGTTCTGCCCGAGCCGCTCCAACCCACGCAAAAACCGCGCGGCCCCCAACGCGAACCGGACCGTGTCGTCCTTGGGAGTTTTCGCGAGCCGCCCGCTCAACTCCTTCTCGGCATCGACCAACCGGCCGTTGACGAGATACTTCTCAGGCCGCGGCTCGACGGCGGCCGACGCCAACGGGCCTGCCGCTGTGACGACGACCGAGAGCGTCAATCCAAAAATGAGACTGCCGCGCATGATGACCCTCCGTGCCGATCCCGGCCGCTTTCCGTCCGTTTGCCTTTGGCGACGATTGCGGCGGTCAGCGTATCATCGCGACTGTGCTCTGACGAGAGGCGGAACCGCACGGCGCCCTGTTTTTCGATGGCAAAAGGTACGATGTCCCAATGGCCAACACGATGAATGTTCTGAAACAATTCGAATTCGTGGCGCGGCAACCCGAGTCCAAAGATCGGACTCGGCCGCGCGCTTCTGGTCAAGCGGGAGCCTGACCTCGCCGCGCTCGTGGTTCCGATCGGTATCAGGCTGAAGGCAACGGTGTGGATCCGTCATCAGAGTCACCGACAGCATTCGCCCGAGGCGATTTGCGTATTGCGACCGTTTGTGGCGCTCTGCCCTTGGCGACCGGTACGCTGATTTACCTGTGCTGGCGGGTGACGAGATGGGATTGGCTGATCGGGGCCGCATTCATCCTGATCGCGGTGGGGCTTGTCCTGTTTTTCGTCGGAGCGGTGAGCCTTTTGGCAGGTGCGACCCGTGACGTTCATCGAGGCTCGATTCCCGGTCAACGCTGGCGGCGTCAGGTCGCCGCGGCCGGCTACCTGCTACTTCTCAATTTTCCCGCCGCGGTCTTCTACCTGTACTCGGCGGAGGATGTCATGACTCGCACGACCATCGACGTGATTAACGACAGCAATACCGCGATTGAAAGTTTCGTGCTGGAAGGTCCCGGAATCCAAAAGGAGGTCGGACCCCTTGCGGCCGGTCAGCACGTTCGCCGGTATCTACAATTTCGTGGAGCGGGAATTTGCAGCTTTGTCGCGAAGGAGCAAGGCATCGAATTCCATGGCGTCATCGACGGCTATGTCTGCTCCAGCATTGGTGGACAAGCGACAATCCGGGTGACCGGCCCGAAAACCTGGCGGGTCGAGCACCCGGCTGAGCGGTCGGTAAAGACGACCGAGTACCGTAGGACAAGTACACGATGGAAGATCATTGGAAACGATGGCTGCTGGAGCGTCGGCACGGAGGTGACGCCGCGAAACGGGAGGCCATGCTCGACGAACTGCACCCTGTGCGGGACCGCATCCTGGAGTACGGAAAATTCGCCGACGACCGGACGCTACTCGACGTGGGATGCGGTGACGGCTTGATCGCGTTCGCCGCCCTCGAACGAACCGAGCGCAGCACCGTTTGGTTTGCCGACATTTGCGAGCCTCTGCGGCGGCACGCTCGGCAGCTTGCCGCGGAAGCCCATGTGGGCGATCGCTGCCGCTTCGTCCGAGCCTCGGCGGACGATTTGCAGGGCGTTCCTTCCGATTTCTTCGATCTGGTGACGACTCGATCGGTCTTGATCTACGTGAGCGACAAGCAAAAAGCGTTGGCCGAATTCCACCGTGTGCTCAAGCCTGGGGGACGAATCTCGCTGTTCGAGCCGATCAACCGGTTTCCTGTCCCCGTGCCCGACAATTTGATGAGCGCCTATCAGGGCTACGAGATCGGCCCAGTCCACGACTTGTGGGAAAAGGTCGCGGTCCTCCGCTATCCCAGCGCGATCCAATCGATGATCGACTTCGACGAGCGGGACCTTGTGCGTTTCGCCGACAAAGCCGGTTTCGGCTCCATTGATCTTTACATGGAGCTCCACATCGAGCCCAAGAAGCCTGAGTCGTGGGACGTTTTTCTGAATTCGGCGGGAAATCCGAATGTGCCCACGATGGGGGAAACGATCGAGCAGGCGCTTTCTCCCGAAGAACAGGATCGATTCAAGCGATATCTGAGACCGCTGGTCGAGGCGGGCGCCGGGACGACGCGAACCGCCATGGTTTATTTGATCGCCAGCAAAACGACGCAGTCGCAATAGCTGGCTTGGCATGTCGAGTGCAGAAGGCGTAGCGTAAAACCAGCTTGTGTTTTGGCCACTGTTGCTTGGGAATGGCAAGCTGGCAGCTCGCCCCACGATTGTTCGGGACACCGATATGAAAACTGTCGAACTGCCCAAAGGCGAATCGGTTCCGGCGCTGGGCATTGGCACTTGGCGATACGGAGAGGACAAGTCGAAGCGGGCCGATGAGATTGCCACGCTGCGGTTGGCGCTTGATCTCGGTGTGACGCTGATCGACACGGCCGAGATGTACGGGGAAGGGAGGTCGGAAGAGTTGATCGGCGAGGCGATTGCCGGGCGGCGGGACGAGGCATTCCTCGTCAGCAAGGTCTATCCGCATAACGCCTCGCGGAAAGGGGCAATTGCGGCCTGCGAGCGGAGCCTCAAGCGGCTGCGGACCGACGTGCTCGATTTGTACCTGTTGCACTGGCGGGGGAACGTGCCGTTTGTGGAGACGCTCGAGGCGTTTACGGCCCTCCGCGAGGCCGGCAAGATTCGGTTTTACGGCGTGAGCAACCTCGACCTGTCGGACATGCAGGCGCTGTGGGACGAGCCGGGCGGCCACGACGTGGCGACCAATCAGTTGCTCTACAACCTTGCCCGCCGCGGCATTGAATGGGATCTCTTGCCGTGGCTCCGCGACAAGGAAATTCCCGTGATGGCCTATTCACCGATCGAGCAGGGCCGCCTCGTGCGGGACCGCCAGCTGATCGACTTCGCCCGCCGCCACGACATGACGCCGTCGCAGGCGGCTCTCGCCTGGCTCTTGGCTCAGGACGACGTCATCGTCATCCCGAAAACCAGCAGCCCTGACCGACTCCGCGAGAACGTCGGAGCGCTCGAACATCCGCTCAACAAAGAACAACTCGCGGAACTCGATCGCCTCTTCCCGCCCCCAAGCGGCCCTGTGCCGCTGGATATGCTGTAGTGGGTGGGACGCAGCCGGCTTTCCGGCCGTCGCCCCATCCTGCCGAAGGAGCTAGAATTACGCCCCGCACGCTTTGGGCGTTCTGGCCGCTCCCAATCGTGGGTCAAACCGGAGTTCACCATGCCCCCCACACTTGCCAACGGGAAGATTTGTTACGTCGAGCTGCCTGCCGCGAATGGCGCCGAATCGGCGGCTTTTTACTCGAAGGTCTTCGGCTGGAATGTCCGGACGCGGGGCGATGGCGCACAGGCTTTCGACGACACGACCGGCGAGGTCAGCGGAGCATTCGTCGCAGGCCGAAAACCCTGGCCCGCGCCTGGGCTGCTGTTTTACATCATGGTTGACAGCGTGGCGGCCGCGTGTGACAAGGTTGAGGCGGCAGGGGGCAAGATCATTCAGCGGATCGGAGTTGACGCACCGGAAATTACTGCCCGCTTCCAAGACCCTGCCGGCAACATCATCGGCCTCTACCAGGAACCGTCGGGCGCACGGGCCTGATGCGGGTTTGTAACACCGCGATTGACTGCCGCCTTTCGAACGGGCTTGCTCAAGATGCTATGAGTTCGAGCGACCGGTGGAATCAGGCGAAGAATTTTTATCACCAAGGCGCTTGAGAGCCCAGGAACATGAAGATGGTGAAGATTGTTTCTCCGATCGACGGATCGATCGTGGCCGAGCGGCCTTGTGCCTCGCAGGCGGAGATTGATACCGCGCTGGCCGAGGCGCGGCGGGCGCAGCAGAAGTGGCGGAAAACGCCGCTGGCCGAGCGGGCGAGGTTCTGTACGGCCGCCGTCGATGCCATGCTAGCGATGGCGGATGAGATCGTCCCCGAGCTCGCGCGGCAGATGGGTCGGCCCGTTTGTTTTGCGCGGAATGAAATCTTCGGCGGATTCCAGGCCCGCGCCCGCCACATGATCGAAATCGCCCCGGCCGCCCTGGCCGATCTTGTGCCGGCACCGATCGACGGATTTCACCGCTTCATCCGCCGCGAGCCGTTGGGAACCGTCTTTGTGATCGCGCCTTGGAACTATCCTTACTTGAGCGCGGTCAATTCGGTGATTCCGGCGTTGATGGCCGGGAATGCCGTGCTGCTTAAGCATGCGGCTCAGACGCTGCTCGTCGGCGAGCGGTTTCAGGCGGCGTTCGATCGGGCCGACTTGCCGTGGGGACTGTTTCGTAACCTGGTGCTCGACCACGAGCAGACGGCCCAGATCATCAAGTCGGGACAGGTGCAGCAAGTGAATCTCACCGGCTCGGTGGCGGCCGGCCGCGAGATCGAGAAATCGGCGGCCGGGCTGTTTCTCGGAATTGGGTTGGAACTCGGCGGAAAAGACCCCGCCTACGTGCGGGCCGACGCCGATTTGCCGTATGCCATCGAAAACATTGGCGACGGAGCGTTTTTCAATTCGGGCCAATCGTGCTGCGCGATCGAGCGGGTCTACGTGCATCGCCGGCACTTCGACCGGGTGGTGAGCGGTTTAGTCGACTTTGCCACGAAATACGTGCTGGGCGATCCACTCGATCCGAAAACGACACTCGGCCCGATGGTGCACGGAGCGGCCGCCGACGGCGTGCGAAAACAGATGAGCGCAGCGTCGAGCCAGGCGCGCGCCATCTCGTGCCCGCAAATGCCTTCCCCGCGGATCGGCCCGGCTCGCCCTATCTCGCCCCCGAAGTCTTTGTCGACGTCAACCACGAAATGGCCCTGATGCGGGACGAGACGTTCGGCCCCGTGGTCGGCGTGTTGCCGGTCGATTCCGACGAAGAGGCGATCGCGCTCATGAACGACAGTCGCTACGGCCTCAGTGCCTCGATCTGGACGCAAGACGCCGACGCGGCCGAGCGGATCGGCGCCAGATCGAGACGGGCACCGTCTACATGAACCGCTGTGACTACCTCGACCCGGCCCTCTGCTGGACCGGCGTGAAAGAAACCGGCCGCGGCATCACGCTGTCGGCACTTGGCTATTCGACGCTGACACGGGTGAAGTCGTATCACCTGCGCGAGATTAAGCAGTCGTAGGGCGGGCTTTTAGCCCCGCGTGGGGCGGCGGTCTTCTTGCCACCAGCGCGAGCTGGTGGTGAGCTTCGCGCCCCTTGCCTCTTAAAGCCCCGGCAGGCAACGCCGTGAAGGATTTTTCTTCGAGAAAATCCGGCTTTCGTAGGGTGGGACCAGCGAGCAACGCGAGCGCCGGCCCACCACGAGCGCGCAGCTGGTGCACATGAATTGGTGGGCCTGCGGCCGCAAAGCCGGCCTTGTCCCACCCTACGCGGACGCCTGCGCCGCGGAAAAATCCTTCACGGCGTTGCCCGGCAGGGGCGGCACTCTTCGATCGTCCGTCGCCCCCTATCGGGGGCTTCAAAACAATATTGGCGATGCAGCTCCCACCAGCTTGCGCTGGTGGCAAGCGGACCGCCGCCCCTCTCGGGGCTGAAAAAATGCCGCATGTAGCCTTTTCGCAACGTCCCCGCCGATTCCAAAAATGCCTCCTGGCCGAACCTGACGTAGGCTTTTTACAGACGACAACGGAATGGTCCGCGGGCGGGGGCTCAGTGATGCGCACTTTGATTTGGACGGTTTGTGGGGTGGTGATTTTTTCTCTGGCGGCGCCCCGACAGCCGGCGCCCGGCCCAAGCGCCGTCCCGGCGCCGCCAGTCAAATTTCAACCGGCCGCTCGGACCGACGGGCCGCTCGATGTGAGCGGGCTGACGCAGTGCGATCCGGGCCGCCGCGGCATCATCGCGCCGGTGCCGTTGCATCCGGTGTTGGAGGTCAAAGTCGTTCCGGGCCAGCGGGTCAAGCAGGGACAGGAACTCGTCCTTCTGGATGACGACGAAGCGCGGGCCGACGTGCGGCTCAAGCAGGCGCTGCTCGACAGCGCCCGGCAATCGGCCGGCGAGGCGCGGCGCTTCCAGAGAAAGGTCGAATCGGTCCCGGAAATCCTGCCCGAGCAACGGCTGTTCGACGCGCGCCTGGCCGTCCGCAAAACCGAGGCGGATGAGCGGGCGGCCAAGGCCGCGCTCGATTCGGCCGAGGCCGAGTTGGAGCACTTCCACGTGACGGCAATCGTCGACGGGATCGTGAGCCGACTCGACGTCTGCCCGGGCGTGGTGGCCCGGCCCGGAACGACCGTGTGGGGCGAGATCGTCGACCTCCGCGAGCTCGACGTGCGGTGCGAGCTGCGGCCCGAGCAGGCCGTGTGCGAAGGATGAAGTAAGACAAAAGACGAGGCGGATGAACCGTTCGGCCTTTTTTCATCCCGCCACGGGCGGATCTGCGACCTTCATCCCGCCACGGCGGATCTTCGACCTTCCCTCTCATCCTTCCTTCTGATTGCACGCGCTTCGGGCACGGATTAGCCTGGAGTGACCGAGGCCGTCCTCGCTATTGGTTCTGTCACGCCTGAATCGAATTCCTGCCACAACATCACAAACTCGATTGGCACCTTCATGAACGTCACGCGCTTGGCGTCGTCGGCGGGCCGGTTTGCCGGCGCCGTCGCGATCATTTTTCTCATCACGTCCGGCCTGTTTGCGGCCTCCGACACGCTCGACCTGAAGCAAGCCGTCGTTGTCGCGGACAAGACGGCCAAAGGCCCGCAGGTGCAGGCCGTCCGCGTGCTGGTCGAAGAGGTGCAGAAACGGACGCAAATTGCCTGGAGCGTCGCCGACTCTTGGCCCGAACAAGCGCCGGCCGTCGTCGTCGTGGGACTGGCGCCGTTCGTCGACGCGACCTTGAGCCAGCACGGCGTGAACGGGGCCGCTGAAACGCGCGTCAAAGGTGCCGAGGGATACCAGGTGCGCGCGGTACCGGGCAAACCGGCCGTCGTCACGGTTGTCGGCAACGATGAGCGGGGCGTCCTGTTTGGCGTGGGGAACTTGCTCCGCGAGCTGCGAATGAAAAGGCAGCGCGTGGCCGTTCCTGCGGGGCTTTCGATTGCCACCGCGCCGAAGTATCCGCTTCGCGGGCATCAGCTCGGGTATCGGCCGAAGACGAATTCGTACGACGCCTGGTCGGTTCCGATGTGGGACCAGTACATCCGCGATCTGGCCATCTTCGGCACGAACGCGATCGAGTTGATTCCGCCGCGGAGCGACGACGCGTCCGACAGTCCGCACTTTCCGCTGCCGCAGATGCCGATGATGGTCGAGATGTCGCGGATCGCGAATGACTACGGGCTCGGCGTGTGGATTTGGTATCCGGCGATGGATGCCGACTATGCCAATCCGAAAACGGTGCAGAAGGCGCTCGCCGAATGGGCAAATGTCTTCCGCAAGTTGCCGCGGATCGACGCGGTCTTTGTTCCGGGAGGCGATCCGGGTCATACCGATCCGAAGATCCTCTTGCCATTCCTCGAACAGCAGACGGCCAACCTGCATCGGTACCATCCGCACGCCCAGATGTGGGTCTCGCCGCAGAGCTTCAACCAGGAATGGCTCGACTCGTTCTATGACTACTTGAAGACGAAAGAGCCGAGCTGGCTGAGCGGCGTTGTTTACGGTCCGCAGGTTCGCGTGTCGCTCCCCGAGATGCGGGCGGCCATTCCGAAGAAATACCCCGTCCGCCGTTACCCGGACATTACGCACTCGATTCAGTGCCAGTTCCCCGTGCAGGATTGGGACACGGCCTACGCCATGACCGAGTCGCGGGAAGTGATCAATCCGCGGCCCGTGGCCGAGTCGGAAATCTTTCGGGCCTGGCAGCACGAGTCGATCGGCTTCATCTCGTATTCGGAAGGGTGCAACGACGACGTCAACAAGATCGTCTGGAGCGGGCTGGGCTGGGATCCGGATCGGCCCGTCGTTGCGACCTTGCGCGAGTACGGCCGCTATTTCATCGGCGACGAGTTCGCCGACGACTTTGCACAGGGCCTCTTGGCACTGGAGCGCAACTGGCGCGGGCCGCTCGTGGCGAATGCTTCGGTGTTGACGACGCTGCAGCAGTTCCAGGCTCTCGAACATCGTGCGACGCCGGCCGTCTCGCTCAACTGGCGGTTCCAGCAGGCCCTCTACCGGGCGTACTACGACGCGTATATTTATCGCCGAAACCTCTACGAGACCCAGTTGGAGCAGGAAGCACTCAACCGGCTGTCGGCGGCGAGCAAAGTCGGCTCGGCGCTCGCCATGCAGGAGGCGGAGAACGAGTTGGACCGGGCCGTCGTGCAACCGGTGGCATCGGGGTTGCGGGCTCGCGTCTTTGAACTGGGCGACATGCTGTTTCAGAGCATCCGCATGCAGCTCAGCGTGTCGCGGCACAAGGCGATCGGCGTCGACCGCGGGGCGACGCTCGACACGATCGACGAAACGCTCAATAACCGCCTGTGGCTCAAAACGCGGTTTGCCGAAATCCGCAAGATGGCCGACGAGGAAGACCGCCTCGACGAGCTGTACTCGATCGTGCATTGGACCGACCCGGGACCGGGCGGATTTTACGACGACCTGGGGAACGTGATGCGTCAGCCGCACCTGGTCCACGGCGTCGGCTTCCGCAAGGACCCCGGCTGCTTCCAGACGCCGCGATTCGGTTACGTGATGGGCCGGCGTGCCCATCGGGAGTATCCCCGCTCGTGGTGGGACAACGTCGAAATGCTGTACGACGGGCCGCTCAAGATGCAGTACACGAATCTCGATCCGCACGCCGCCTATGCGGTCCGCATCTCGTACGCAAGCGATTCGTCGCGGACGAAAATCCGTTTGACGGCCGACGACAAGTACGAGATTCATCCCGAGCAGAGCAAGCCGCGGCCGATGGCGGTCGTGCAGTACGACATTCCCCCCGAGGCGACGCGCGACGGGAAGCTGACGCTGACATGGCGGCGTCAAGCGGGGCTGGGCGGCAACGGCCGCGGCTGCGCGGTGGCCGAGATTTGGTTAATCAAGAAGCCGCTGTGACTCGTGGGGCGAGCTGCCAGCTTGCCCGTCATTTGGTTCATAATTGGTTGAAAGACGGGCAAGCTGGCAGCTCGCCCCACGATTTACTCCATCACCGAGAGGGGGCTGGCTTCGCCTTCGCCGATGAATTTGAGGCGGCGGACGCGGATCACCTTCCAGTCGTTCCCCTCCCGCTGCCAGGTGAGTTCCCAACGGGTGTGCCCGCGGTCGCTACGGCCCTGAAACCTGGCCGTGGCGCTGGCGCGGAAGGTGGCCACCGCCCGCGATTCGGTGGAGCTCATGTCGATGGAGAGGTCGCTGATGCGGATGGGGCCCTCGATCTGGACCATTCCGGCGGCCTGGCCCACGAGTTGGCGATCGGTCTGGTCCTGCGGGGAGAAGAACGTCATGCACCCGTCGACGTTGCCTTCCTGGAAGGCTTTGGCGAGCCCGTAAATGCCGGCTTGGACCCGCTTGGTCTCGGTGATGATGAGCCGATCCGCGAGGAAGATGCCGCCGGCGGCCGCGAGGAAGACAAGCGAGATCACCAGCGGGCGGCGTCTTTGCTGGACGAACCATTGCCCGAACAGGGCAGCCGACAGGACGAGACAGATGAAAAACAGCGGCCAGGTCGCGCTCCCCATTGCCCAATGGCCCTCCGAGGGGAAGTCTAGGCGCGGGCCAAAGTATCGACAACGGGGCGCGCGGCGAAAAATGCAAAATTTTTGACAGAATAGGAGGGAGCCGCGGCGATCCCACGGGCGGGCCAGCCACCCGTGCCCCCCGTCCGAGGCGTCAATTCGCCAGGCAGGCCGTCCCGGACCGGGGCAAGATCGTGATCGGGCGGCGCATGAGTTCCTCGCCCGCGACCCTGAGCACGAGTTCATACTTTCCGGGCATCGTGCAATCGCCCAGGTTGTAGTAGAACATTGCGCGATTGTCGCCGCAGGTGACAAACACGCCGATCGAATCGACGGCCCGGTTTTCCGAGTCGTGCAGGTTGCATTCGATCCACAGATCTTCGTGGGGCGGGTTCAAGTCGCACTCGATGCGGACGGTTTCGCCCTGGTGGAACTCCGAGCGGCGATCGAAGACCGCACCGCCCAGCAGCATGGACCCGACGTCGAACAAGAACACCTTGTCTTCGTTGCGGATGCGGCCCGGCGGCGCGAGCATTTCGTCGACGAGCTTGCGGTCCATTTCCTTGAGCGCATAGGGCCCCTGCGGCCGACGGATGCCGTAGGGATCGAGATAGTGTTCCAGTCCGACTCCGCCGATGGCGGTCAACACGGCAAGAGCCGTGAAGGTTCCGTAGCTCCAGGAGGGCTGAATGGCCGGCAGCGTCCACAGTGCGGCTGCCTTGGAGAATCCGGCCGACAGCCGCGCAGTCCGCGGCCGCGCGCCCGCCAACGTTCCAGAACTCCGCGGATCCACTCGACGTCGCTTTCGTTCATGAAGGCGAAGTAGCCCGAATAGCAAACCAGGGGAAAGACCCACAGACCGAGCGTCAACCAGGTCATCATGTGGAACAGCACGCCCAGGCCGATCATCGTGATGCGTCCGATGCCCCGCCAGGCCAGGAAGATGAACAGGATCTCCCAGCAAATGGCGACATCCCCCATGACCACGAGGAGCGAGGGGTACATGGCAAAGTGGCTGCCCAGGAAATTGGGCACGTTGTATTCGGTGATCATCCAGGTCTGCAGCTGCAAACCCGTGAAATAGGCGGGAATGTGCACCTTGGTCGTCGCTGCGCCGAAATAGACGGCCGCGACGAAGATCTGCAGGAGCCGCCGCGAGACGGCGGGATAGCGTCGCGGCTGGTCGGCCAGTTCCGGGGGAACGCCTTGCCGCTTGAGACGTGAGCGCCTCAGCCAGTTATCCACCGACCAGACGGCTCCGCATTGCGAAAAACATAACAGGAGCATCAATTGCCCGGAAATCGCCGTGTACTTATTCAACGTGCCGATGATGTCGTACATGGTCAAATACAAATAGCCGCTGGTCGCCACGATGAGCGAAAACCGCGTGCACCATCCGAACATGGACGTCACGAGGGTCAGGATGATCACGGTGGCGAGGGCCACGGCGACCACCCCGTTGGGGCTCGGGACCCACGGATGCGTGCTGTACGAATCCCACAGCGAGATGGGAGCACCGTCGGTCGAGAAGAGTTCTCGCGCGAAGTACCAGCGCGGCACCATCACCCACAACAGCGTGAAGGTGATCATGATCCGCACCAGGGCGATGCCGTAGGGGATCTCCTGGCTGTAAAAGAAATTGCGCACCCGGTCCCGCATCCCATCCTTGGGAGCTAAGGCAACGGCTTGCAGAGCACTCATGGATCGACTCCTGCGTGGGAGAAAGGCCGCAGTTCAGTCAGGGGACGCGACGTCATTCCGCCAGCGGAGTTTCGGCGGAAAGGAGCGAAGAGGGTTCGTAGAAGCGTCCCGAAGCGTAGGCTCCGTGCGAATGGACCTGCGGGCCGGACGGGATGAACGGCCGGTTGCGACAGCACTCGCTGATCAGCCGGGGGTTGTCACCGATCGACACGCGGCCCTGACACGCGAACCAGGTCGGTTGCTGGCTGATGACCTCTCCCTGCGGCGTCATGATAAAGCGGGTCTGATAATACGGGTGAAATTCCTTCGGCTTGCCGTAGTACGCCTGATACTGGGCGTCGGGGATGTTGAATTTTTTCGGGTACTCCTCTTCGACGACAAAGAGCCGTACCATCGGCTCGTGCCGGGTGTGTTGGAGGCAGTTTTTGGCCATGACGTAGCCGTTGGTCTGATTCGGGTCGTAATGATGGCGGGCGATGAAGCCGTAGGGGTGAAATTCGCCCCACGGTCCGGGGGCCAATTCGTAGAACTTGCCGCTCTCCCCTTCGCCGATCACATGCATGCGGCCCTCATAGCTCGACCAGCCGCAAAACATGTCCCAGATGAGGTAGTACATGACGGGATGGCAACCGGTTCCGAAGTCGAAGGCGTGCGTGACGAATCCGGCCGCCAGAGCCATCAGGTAGGCGCCGATTCCCAAGTGGGTCATCCAGCGTTTCATAGCGCAGCCCTTTGTCGAGATACGATCTCGCGATCGCGGGCCAAGCCGCAGCTTGCCCAGTGGCATTGAGATTACGGTTGAGTCGCCGCGTCGACCTGCTTTGAAAGGGCAGTGACGCCTCGAATCGTTTGAATTGTGGAAAGAGAAGGGGGGCATTTTCTTTTTGCGGCCATTCCGGTCAAGGCCAAAAACCGATATTTTGGGTCTGCGATGATGAACCTGCGGTTGCTGCAGATGGGCGATTCGGCCCTGCCGGTCGGCGGATACACACATTCCTGGGGCTTGGAGACGGCCATTGCGCGGGGTCTGGTCTCCGATGCGGCGTCCCTCGAAGGCTGGACGCGATTCTGGCTCCGCCGGTCGTTGGGGCCGCTGGAGGGAGTGGTCGTCGCGGCGGTCTGCCGCTCAGCCGCCCAAGAGCGTTGGCCGGAGGTTCTCGAGGCCAACGCGATTGTCGGCGCCTCGTTTAACCCCCTCTCGCTCCGCACCGCCAGCCAGGAAATGGGCGAACAACTGCTGCAACTCGGTGCCACCTGGGAATGGAGCCGCCTGCGGGTGACCGAATTGCAGGGCGACCGGGACCCCGAAGCGAACTGGCATTACTGCGTCGCGTTCGGAGTGCTGGCCGCGTTCGCCCAAGCGGCTGCCGAGGAAGCGCTCGGCGCCTTTTTGAATCAAGCGGTCCTGGGCATGATCGCGGCCGGCGTGCGCGGAATCCCGATCGGCCACACGCATGCTCAGCAAATCCTCGCCTATCTGCACGGCGACATCGATGAACTGACCCAATCGCTGGCCCGACAGGAACTGCACACGGCAGGCAGCGGTTGCCCCTACTACGAGGTTTTGTGCCATGAACAGCCACGACTCTATACGCGCCTGTTTCGATCGTGAGATTGCCGGCGACATCGGCCTGCTTGCGCCGTGCCGCTCGGGGCGGTTTGGCATCGCCTTTCATCGCGACCACGATCATGATCACGATCACGACGGCGGATACGGTGCCGGGCATACCGGCCGGTTCGCCGGCCCCTCGCGGCGGACGTTCACGGTCGGCGTCGCCGGACCGGTCGGCTCGGGCAAAACGGCCGTTGTTGAGCGGTTGTGCCGCGACCTGTGGCCGGAGATCAATCTGGCCGTCATCACCAATGACATTTACACGCACGAAGATGCCGAGTTCCTCTCCCGCCGCAAAGTGCTCCCCTTGGAGCGGATCGTCGGCGTGCAGACGGGGGGCTGTCCGCACACGGCCATCCGCGACGACGCCAGCGCCAACTTGAGCGCCGTCGCCAATTTCGAGCGGCAGTTTCCCGAACTCGAGATGATCGTGATCGAGTCGGGGGGCGATAACCTGACCGCGTGCTTCTCCCGCGAACTGGCCGACGCGCACATCTTCGTGATCGACGTGGCCGAGGGGGACAAGATTCCCCGCAAAGGGGGCCCCGGCATCTCGCAGAGCGACTTGCTCATTATCAATAAAATCGATCTGGCACCGCACGTCGGAGCCGACCTGGAAGTCATGCGCCGCGACAGCCGCAAAATGCGGGGCGAGAAACCGTTCCTGATGATCAGCCTGCGCCAAGGAGACGGTGCCGAGGAGCTTTCGAAGTGGGTCCGTCAGCAGTTCGCATCACGGCGGAAACCTTCGTAACTCCCCCCGAGTTCGACGGCCTCAATTTGGCGCAGCGTTCAGCCGGCCAGATCGGCGGCATCCGGCTCGAACTGTTGCCGTCGAACGTCAACGGCCGAGAGAATGCGCGCTTGGGGAAGTGTTACCAGCAAGTTCCCCTGCGCGTGTTGCCGCCGTTTCATCTCGAGAATGAGCCGGCCGGACTTCTCTATCTTCTCAATCCGACGGCGGGCCTGATGGACGGCGACGGGCATTGGCTCGAGATTTCGACGGCGCCCGGCGCGAAAGCCGTGGTGACCGGCCAGTCCGCGACGCGGATCCATCCTTGTCCGCGGAATTTCTCGACGCAGCAATGGAGGATCCGGGTCGCCCCTCACAGTCAGCTGGTCGTTCTTCCCGGACCGACGATTCCGTTTCAGGGCGCTCGCTCCTATCAACGAGTGGAAATCGACCTTGCGGATGACGACGCCCGATTGATCTGGACGGAGATCTGGCATCCCGGCCGTTACGACCGCGGTGCGCTCTCCGAGCGGTTTCAGTTTCACTCGTTGATCCAAGAGACAAAAGTGACGCGCGGCGCCAGGCTGGTTTACCGCGATCGCTTTCACTGGGAGGGTCCCTGGGACGCCGAAACCGTGAAATGGCACCTTGGCACCCATCTCGCCTGTGGCAGCCTGTTCGTGACAGGTGCCGTCGACGAGCAACGCGTCTCGGGGACGCCGCCGATCGAAACAGCCGTGATGCCGCTGGCTTCGGGTGACACGTGCATCCGTTATTTGGGGTCACCCGCCGCCGTGACGCAAGCCGTTGTGAAGGCCGCACTGTCGCTCGCGGCCGGGTGGTCCGCAAATGCGAACGGAACGCCTTGGCTGTTGTCGAGTGAAGGCCTGGCAAGGAACCACTGGTTCTCTACGTAAAGCAAATTGCCAGGTTGCCTTACGTCGCTGCGCGTCCTGCTCCGGTGCGTGCAATGACCGCCGCGCCGGCGAGCGACGTGATAATCACCAATCCCATCGACACGGCCGGAGAAACGGCCCAAAGGATACCGACCAGGAGGCTGGAAAGAAAATCGCCGATCCCGTTGACCGTCGATAACAGGCCGAAGCCGGTCCCGCGGAGCTCGTCCGGCAAAAGCGCGGCCGAGGTTGAACTCTCGAGCGTCTCCCAGACGCCCATGTAGAGACCGGAGACTCCAAAGACGACGCCGAACTTCACGAAGGAATCGCCCGACGTCAACAGGGCAATCGCCGGAACGACGGCAAGGGCGTAACCGCTGGCGAGAACCCAGTGTTTAGGAAACCGGTCCGCCAACAGGCCGCTCGCGTAGCACGACGCGGTGTAGACCACGTTGTAGCCAACGTAAAACAGCATCGCGAGATGCACGGCACGCGCCGGTCCGAATCGAGGCATCCACGCTTGCGTCGCCCACAGGATCAACAGGGTGTTCGAGAAATCGCCAACGCCGGCAATACCAATCCCCACCAGGTATTTCTTGAAATCTGCGGGCAGCGCCTGGACGCTTCCCCAAAGCTGGGCATGCGGCTGCGGCGTATGCGGCCGCTCCCGAACCAAGAAAGCCATGCAAAGCACGGCACACAAGCTCGGCACCAGCGTAAAGAGAAACATCTCGCGGAGGCCGAAAGTCGCCACCAAGCCCAACGAAAGCAGCGGACCGACGATCGCTCCGGCGCTATCCATCGCGCGTTCAAATCCAAATGCCCGACCATACGATTCGGGGGTCGTCGCCTCGGCCAGCAAGACCTTGCGGACGGGACTTCGCGCCGCGCCCGATCCATCCGCCGACGCGTCCCAAGAGCACGTGCCACCATTGCCCAGCCACGGCAAAACTCGCCATGCCCAGGGCGGTGACGAGGTACGCCACCACCGCCAACGGCTTCCGCCGCCTGAGGCGATCGCTATACAGTCCGGAGTACAGTTTGACAAAGCTGGAGAGCCCATCCGCGAGACCTTCGATCAGTCCCAATGATGCGGAGCCGGCCCCGAGTGTCGCGAGAAGCACCGGCAAGGCGGCCGTGGCCATTTCATGCCCCGCGTCAGAGCACAGGCTGGCCAGCCCAACTCCCAATACGGTCGAGTTGAGCCATCTTGAGCGGAGCCGAGGCGCTTCAACGCGCGTCATGCAGATTCGCTTGAGCAAACGGGATCGTGACAAACCGCTGCAAAGAATAGCAATTCCTGGCAGGGATTTTCAGCGAAATGACGCGTGGCCCGTGTTGCTGCCCGGCGGCATTCGTGGGGCACGCTGCTAGCGTGCCCGTCCGCCATTAATGATGCGTCACCACGGGCAAGCTGGCATGGCAGCTTGCCCCACGAGCGGCTATGCCGCCTCGTCTTCACCGGCATTGCTGGTGACGAGCATGCCGACGTCCCAGCGTTCCAATTTCTCGTAGACGACGACCTTGTCACAGAGCATGGCCGCATGTTTCTGGCAGAACAGTTCCAATTGCGGCCGATCTCCGATCAATTCGACACACATCGTGAGATACTCGTTCGGTATCTCGTGCTTGTCATCCTCAATCTTATCCTGTCCGCTGTAGCCGAAATGCATGCGGTGGGCAACCGCATTCAGGACCCCGTCCTGTTTGGCGGCGAGGATGATTTCTTGATAGATGGGTTTCCCGAACAGGCCCCGGAAACCTTTGTTCTTCCGCTCGCGCGTCGTCAGGAAAATCCGCAACTGCCCGATCTCGTGAGCGCCGAATTGAGTCGAGTGCGACATGCCATCACCTTCCAGAGGAGTTAAGGTCCGCGGGGTCGAGGGGGCGCCGTTACGGCGAATCGGCTGCTCGTGAGCCAGCCGGCGGATTTCGCGAGCCACGCGCAGGGGCGTTTCGGGCAGAACGTCCGGGGAGTCGATCTTGGGCATGCCGATCCGCTGTGCCGAATAGATTCCCGAATGTCCGCTCACCAAATAAGCCACGAAACAGGCCACCGGCAAATAGATGCCGAAGCCAGAATTCATCAGGCCCGGGCTATTGGGCAGAAACAACTCCAGTCCCATGATCGTGCAGGCTAAAGGCGTATTCGTCGCGCCGGCAAAAACCGCCACGAAACCGAGTCCGGCGAACAGATCGACGGGGGCGCCCAGCGCTCGCGCGGCCGTGTTCCCCAAGGCCGCGCCGATGAAGAACAGGGGCGTCACCTCGCCTCCCTTGAATCCGCTGCTCAAAGTCACCGCGGTGAACAGGATCTTCCACCACCAGCTCCACCACGTGGCTCCGCCCGCAGAAAAGCACGATTGGATCGTGACGGCGTGCGGAGTCGCGGGGTCGGCATTCGTGCCCAGTCCCAGATAGTCGCGCGTTCCCAAGGCGTAGACCAGGGCGATCACAAGCACGCCTCCCAACACGGGCCGAACGACGGGCCAGGGGAGGATGGTCGCAAACAGGCGATGCAGGCGATGGGTCAATTCCGCGAACAAGACCGCGGCCAGACCGAAGGCGACGGCCGCGACGATCACCTTGACCATCAAGGGAAAGCTCAAAGGCGAATGGGCCGTGAGCCCTGCGGAGGAGACGACCGACGTAATGTAGTAATGCGAATGTCCGATCCCCCAGGCACGGACCGTGACGTCGCCAATCACGCTGGCAGCCAGGCACGGGACTAGGGACTCGTAGCTCATCCGGCCGATGGCCAATACTTCCATGGCAAAGACGGCACCGGCCAGCGGCGTGCCGAAGACCGCGCCGAAACCAGCCGCGACGCCGGCCATCAGCAGAATCCGCAAGTCGTGATTCGAGATGCCAATTCGGCTCCCGATCTCCGCCGCCATGCTGCCGCCCATCTGCACGGCGGTCCCTTCACGTCCGGCCGAGCCGCCGAAGAGATGCGTCAGCACGGTGCCGATCAATACGAGCGGCGCCATGCGTGTCGGGACGCCGCCGTTGGGCTCGTGAATCTGATCCAGGATCAGATTGTTGCCGCCTTCGACGCTGCGGCCGAAGTAGTGGTACATGAGCCCGATGCCCAAACCACCGAGCGGCAAGAAGAACAAGATCGCCGGATTTGCGAACCGGATTTGCGTGGCCCGTTCCAGCGACCACAGAAAGAGCGCGACGGCCGACCCGACGGTGATCCCCAACACCGTCGTGATCGCCAACCACTTCGCGAAATAACGACCGAGCAGGCGATGCTCATCGAGATACGATCGCCACGACATATTGTGTTCGCGAATTCAAAAAGCGCAAGAAGAGACTACCGCCGCTGGAGTGAGCAGGGTGCGAACAGCAAACAACATACCGGCCGACAATGAGACCCTCCGTTGGCATGTCGCCGCATGTTGCGACAGATCCAGCGTCCGAGAGACGCTCGATGATGCCGGCGGACTGCGCAGACGTTGCGCCTGCGCGGTTCGCGCGCCGCGTGCTCCCATTTTTGTGCCACACGGCTATCACAAGAAGGCGCTGCCACGCCGATTCCCACGGTCTTGTGCCAGTAAACTGGGGAATCCGGACGACGGCAAAGCCGCGGAGGACGCCCACTGAAACAGGTCCGTAGGAGTCATTAGCTCGGTTGCAGACAACCGGCGGTTCAGGCGAACTCCATCGCCTTGAAAAGAGAGCGGGAAATTAGTCCTGAGCCGTTGCGGGGTCAAGAGCAATTGGGCTCCTTGACTTCACTCCATTGGCGTTCCAAAATTGAGCGACATCGGGATGGAGTCCCCGTAATTGCTCATTGAGAGCTGATGACTCCTGCCGGCAAGCAACTGCGCGGCGGGAGTCCGCCCTCGCAAAACCGCCTTGCCGCACGGCAAGGTTTTTTTGTTTCCCGGGAGGCGAAAATGAGCAAACTCCTGATTCTCTCAGACATCCACGGCAACTGGGCGGCCCTCCGCGCCGTTCTCGACACGGAGCGAGATTTTCAACAGGCCGTCTTCTGCGGCGACGTCGTCGACTACGGCCCGAGGCCGGCGGCCTGTCTGCAGTGGGTCCGCGGGAATTGCACCCACGTCGTGCGGGGCAATCACGACAACGCACTCGCCTTCGACCTTGACTGCCGCTGTATGGGCAGCTTTCGTCCCTACTCCGTGGCCACCCGCGCCTGGCACCGCCAGATTCTCGCACCGGCTGACCTCGATTTTTTGCGGCAGATGCCGGCGGTCGACTGGTTCGAGTGGGATGGGCGTCATGTGCGGATGGCGCACGCCGAGCCGCGCGGAAACCTGTTCGAATACCTGTCGCCCGAGGATTGGAAGCGTCAATTGGACGGGATCGACGCCGATCTCGTGCTGTTGGGCCACACACACGTGCAGGGAATGCGGACCTTCGGAAAAACGACGGTGGTGAATCCCGGAAGCGTGGGTCTGGCCCGTGACAAGGCCGGTGACGCCTGCTACGCGGTACTCGAGGCAGGAGAGATCTCACTCAAGCGCATCCCCTACGATGTGGCCCAGACTGTGTGCGAACTGCGCCGTGCGCCGCTCCCGCCGGACGTGATTTCGGGCCTGATCCACGTTCTCACGCCGCCTGCCGAGAAAGCCCTGGAAACGGTATCGAATCACTGAGTCATCCCTGAAAGGGCCAACCGACTCGGATCGCACCCATGCGAGGCGTGACAGGCGGGAATCACGAAATACAATCGCCGTGTGGCCCTCGCCTCGGGTACCGAAGGGAAAAGCGCTCATGAGACTTATGATCCATCAGGTCATCAGATTTCTCATCCCTTACGTTGCGATCGGCGTCGCCGGCTCGCTCGGCTCGGTTTTGCGGTACGTCGTGGGGACTGTGTCCGGGCGGATTTTCGGCACCGGATTTCCCCTCGGAACGTTTATCATCAACATTACGGGATGCCTGTTTCTCGGCTGGTTCATGGAGACGATTCGTGATCGGATGATTGTCTCCGACACATTTCGCCTGGCGGTGGCTGTCGGATTCGTGGGCGCCTATACGACGTTCTCGACCTTTTGCTACGAATCGGCCGGACTTTTTGAACAGGGCTCGGAAATCAAGGCACTCGTGAATATCGTGGGCAGTGTCGTCGTCGGGCTGGTGGCCGTGCGTCTGGGCGTCGCGCTTGCGCGACTGTAACACGTGTGAGGAGGCCGAAGTGAGTCTTCAGGGAGAGCACGTTCTCCTGCGGGCCTACTTGCAGAGCGCCGACCGTGCGCCGCACACGCCCACTTACGAGCGGCTCGTCAAGGCGGCACGATACGAAGCGCTCGCCGGTGCGACGGTTCTCCGCGGGACCCTGGGGTTTGGATTCCACGGGCTCATCAAGTGGTCCCCCTGGCGGATCGTGGAACACGTGCCGATTATCGTCGAGATCGTCGACACGGCCGAGCGGATCTCGAGTTTTCTCAACGGGCCCGTCGCAGAGATCATGCAGAACGGAACCATCACGCTCGAACGGGCCCACGTGATGCTCTATCGGCACCGCCAGCACGACGAGCCATGCAGCCTGCGCCTGGGCGGAGTCCTCAAGCCGCTATCGACGCTGCCGCAAGTCGAAGAAAGGGCAAACATGAAAGTCAACGACCAGGGCGTGCTGCTGCGAATCTTCATCGGAGAATCAGACCAGTACGAAAATAAGCGACTGTACGAAGCGATCATCGGCAAGGTGCGCGAACTGGGTCTCGCCGGAGCGACGGTCTTGCGCGGAACCGAGGGATTTGGAGCGCACAGCGTCGTGCATCGGGCCTCGTTGCTCGATATGTCGTCGGATCTGCCGGTCCTCATCGAGATCGTCGACACGGAAGATCAGATCCAGCGCCTGCTGCCGTCACTTGAAGAGATGGTCCCCGAGGGGATGATCACGATGGAGCATGTGATGATCCTTCTTTACCGGGAAGGGTCGGAGGCTGGTTCCGCTCCGCCGTCGAGTTCTTGATCTGGGCAAGATACCCGTTCATCTTCTTGAGCACGCCGCTGAGATCGGCCACGATCCGGTCCAATTCGTCGGCAGCCTCCTGCGAGAGCGGGCCATAGGCGCGGAGGTAGCGGGCCTGCAATTCCTCGACCGAGACACCAGCGTGATGGCAAGCGGTCGCCGCGGCCCGCAGGGCGCTCATCGACGCTTGAGGAACCGAGATTTGGTGGCGATCGAGGAATCCTCGCATGACGGCGCGGAGTTGATCGAGATATTCCGCCAAGACCTTGCATTCCGCGGGTCCCGCGTCGGCCACATATTCCGAGAAGGGAGAATCCGACGCCGACTCCAGCCGCGACAGGGCCTGAACGAGGACCTCGTCAACGTCCTTGAACGTGGTCAAGAGCCGTGTCTGGTGGTTGGGGGGGAAAAGTCGTTCGTTCATGTCTGTTTAAAACCGAGCATATCTGAGAACGCTGCCGTAAAGAATCGACTCGGCTCGCGTACAGACCGCTTTGCGACGCGCTCGTTGAATGCACACAGTGGCAAAGTTACCATCGGCCTAGAGAGTGAACACATTCGCGCTCCTCGAAGACGTCAACGGCCACTTTTCGTGTCCCAAGGGGATCGCAGCCATGTCGACAGTCAAGAGACCGCCACAATCAGAAAAGCTGGGGACCAAATCGCGGATCGGTCGACAGGATTGGTTTCGACTCACTCTCTCGCTGGGAAATCTCGTCGCGGTCGTCCTCATGTTGATTGCCATCAAATGGGATCGATATGAAAGACGACAGCAACTCGAGCATCTCGAGCTCGAAATGAAACAAATCGAGTCTCAAGTCAAAGAGATGGAGCGGCAGGCGGACAAACGCGAGATCCCCGGTAGAGCAAAGCGGCCGGCACCTGGCACCACCAAACCACCCGAACGAGCGCAAGAAGGTGACCAGCTTCGCCCCGCCTCAACGCCATGAAGTCTGGGTCGCGGCGCGCTCCCTGCAACCTCAAATCTTGGATGGGCCGCAAACGATAAAGAATGCGCAAGTTGGCAATTACAGGCGGCGGTGGTTTCGTCGCGGGAAGCGTGATTCAGCAGGCATCCGCCGATTGGGAAGTTCACGCGCTTTCTGGAAAAGATCCGCTCGCCCGGCAACCCGGCCTCGTCTGGCACACACTCGATTTGAAAGAGCCAGCGCAAATCCGTGAGACCTTCGAGGCAATCGTACCGGACGTGGTCATCCACGCCGCAGCCATCGGCGATATCGACTACTGCGAAAACCATCCTGAGACGGCCCGCGTGGTGAACGTCGGTATCACGGAGTCGGTCGTCGATTACTGCGGCCGCAGCCGGGCGCGGCTCATCTACCTCTCGACCGACAACGTGTTTGACGGCACGCAGGGCAACTACGTCGAAGAGGACCGGCCGGCACCGATCAACGAATACGCCCGGACCAAAGCCGCGAGCGAAACGATCGTCTCGGCCGCCGTCGGAGACGCCGTGATCGCTCGAGTGGCCCTCGTCATGGGGTTTGGCCTGCTCGGCGGAGGCAATTCGTTTTTGGAGCGAACTGTCCCGATGTTTCGCGAGGGGCGAACGATCTACGTCCCGCCGGAAGAGATCCGCACGCCGATCGACATGGTTACGCTCGGGCGGGCGATTCTGGAACTGGCGGAGATCGATTTTCGCGGAGTGATTCACCTGGCGGGAAGCGAAGCGCTCGACCGCGTTTCGTTGACCCGACGCCTGGCCGAGCGGCTCGGCTTTTCGCCCGACACGGTGATGCCCCGTTCGCCAACCGAAATCGTCGGCCGGGCGCGACGGCCGCGCGATGTCTCGCTCAACATTGCGAAAGCCCGAGCGGTCCTTGAGACGCCGATGCGAGATTTCGACTCGGCGATTGATTTGATTTCAATGTAGGGCAAGCTGCCATGCCAGCTTGCCATTTTTCAGGGCAGCCAGCGCACCGTTGCTCGGTTTAGCGTTTCCGCGTCAGCGTTCGCCTTCGCCGACGACTTCACAATACTGGAAAGCTGGCAGCTTGCTCTACGACGATTCGGCCAGATGCTCGAGACGTCGCGCGATCCTTTCCAGCCGGGCCACCACGCGGTCGGGCTGTGCGAACGTCGCGTTCGCAAGATAACGACGGGCCAACCAAGTCATTCCCGATAAGAGTGTCCCGCTGCGATCAAGGACGCCGACGAGGGTGAGTTCGTCGGCAGAGAGTCTCCGCACCGACTGGTACGCCGCCAGCGCCACGGTCCAGCCGCGTGGATCATCGCCGACGAGGCTGCCGACGAGCCGCGAGATGTCGGCCGCGACGGTGTCGGTTCGAGCGGCCGCCGGATCGACGATGCCCGAGACCGCGTCGTCGACGAACAGAACGTGGTCGTGCCACACGTCACGGAGACAGGGCTGCACCGGCACGCGCAGCCGTTGGGCCGTGCGGAGTTCCAGCGTCATTCTCTTTGCCGACCGCTGAAATCCGGCGACGATGGACCGTGCCGCCGCAGAAAATCCAGATGTATCTTCCGGGCTGCGCTCAATCTTGATCCATAACGATTCGAGAGCATTCCCCGTCCAGCCTTCGACGCGCTCGATTCGTTCCGAGACGGCTGCGGGAATTGTGTTCGGATGGGTTCCGAACCACGGCGTCTCCGCGTCAATCGGCTCGAAAGAGGTCATCGCCAGATGCAGGCGGCCGAGCGCGGTCATCGCCGCCGTCAACCGCGCATCGCTCGACCGCTCCCAGAAGTCGGCCCGTCCCGGGAGCCAGCGCTCCAATTGCCAGCGGCGTCCGAGCGCCGAAACGAGAGTCCGGCCGTCGCTTGCCCGCAGGGGGACAGCGACAAAATCAATTTCGCGCGAACGGACATGTTCCAACAGGCGATGCAGGCCGGCGATGCGGTCGGTGTCAACTTCCGGCGGCCAGCCGCGCAGGCAATGAGGCCCGACATTGGTTTCCACGCGAAGAATAACCGCGCCGCTGAAACCCGCCCCCTCCGGCGGGGGGTAGAAGGCCCGTGGCCGGAAATGATCCGGGTAAAGCTGCACTATCGAATCGACCGCGAGCCGGTCCATTCCTCTCGATTTCCCTGCAAAGTGCCGATCGGATATCCTCAGCATACCATTTCCCAAATTTCCTCTCGGAGTGAAAAGTCGTGGCACGCGAAGCCGTCGTCGTGGAAAGTTTGCGGACTCCTTTGGCCAAATCGTTCCGTGGCTCGTTCAATATCACGCGGCCCGACGACATGGTGGCCCACTGCATTCAGTCGGTCCTGAAGCGGGTTCCGCAAGTCGCGGCGGCCGAGATCGAAGACGTGATCATCGGCTGCGGCTATCCCGAAGGGCAGCAGGGGTCGAACGTGGCGCGCATCGCACTGTTCTGCGCCGGTTTACCGACGTCGGTCGCCGGCACGACCGTCAACCGGTTCTGCTCCTCCGGCCTGCAGGCAATCGCCATGGCGGCCCACGAAATCATTCAAGAGGGGGCCGATGTCGCGATCGGCGGCGGGGTCGAAAGCATTACGCAAATCCCGTCAGGAAACCGCGCCGAGAATCCATGGGTCAAGGAACACTTTCCCGGCGCCTATATGGTGATGGGAGACACGGCCGAGGTCGTGGCCAAACGGTACGGCATCGGCCGTCAGGTCCAAGACGAATATGCCCTATCGAGCCAGGTGCGGACGGCGCGAGCTCAAAAGGAAGGGATCCTCGCCGCCGAAATCGCCCCGATGCGAGTGACGCGCGGGCTATTCGATAAGACGACCGGAAAGATCGCCGGGACCGAGGAGGCCGAATTCAGCCGCGACGAGTGCAACCGGCCCGATACCACGCTCGAAGGGCTCTTGCGCTCAAGCCCTATTTCGACAAAGAGAGCGGGAAGGGAACCGTGACAGCGGGTAACGCCTCGCAGCTCTCCGACGGTGCCTCGGTGGCGCTCTCATGTCGGCCGACCGGGCCCGATCGCTCGGATTAAAGCCGAAGGTGACCTTCCGCGGGTTCGCCGTGGCGGGATGCGACCCGGACGAGATGGGCATCGGACCGGTCTTCGCCGTTCCCAGGCTTCTTCAGCGGCACGGCCTGAAAGTCGACGACATCGGCCTGTGGGAGTTGAACGAAGCCTTCGCGGTGCAGGTTGTCTATTGCCGCGACCGCCTTGGCATCGATCCCAACAAGCTCAACGTCAACGGTGGCTCAATCGCCATCGGTCACCCCTTCGGCATGACGGGGGCTCGTCTCGTGGGCGTTTTGGCCAACGAAATGCAGCGACGCAAGGTGCGCTACGGCGTGGTCACCATGTGCATCGGCGGCGGACAGGGCGCAGCTGGCCTGTTCGAGCTCTGCTAGTGATACGAGCAATTAGGTGCGCGACGGAAGTGTTAGTATTGCCGACATTTGTCGCCGCGGGACCGCTTCAAGTGGGTGGGACTCGCGTTAATCCGCCTTTTTATCGGCGAGAAGCCCGGGCAGGGCGGCTTTGATTTCGTCGACGGTCGTGGTGAGCGCGGCCACCTTTCCCTGGCGGTCGACCAGGATCATCAGGGGCGGGACGATCACGCCAAAAGCCGCCGCCGGCTCGCTCTCCGTTCCCCCCGGCTGAAAGATCTGCGGCCAGGTCACCTTGTTCTGCTTCAGGAAGGGCTCGATCGGATCGGCCGTCACATCCAGGCTGACGCCCAGAATTTCGAACCCCTTCGAGTTGTACTGATCAAAAAGCGACCGGAGGACCGGCAGGTCCTGAGTGCATGCCGTGCACCAGGTCGACCAGTAGGAGACCAGCAGAACTTTCCCGTGGTAATCGTGCGCGTTGATGGCTCTGCCGTCTCCCAGCGCCGGGCCTGAGAAGTCAAACGCCTTTCCCTTGAGATCGAGCCGCAGCAGTGCGCCGATGGCTCGATGGCCGGCCTTCGTCTGCGGATACCGGTCGGCCAGATCGCTATACCAGTGCCGGGCCTCCGCTAGCTTTCCGATGAATTCGTGCGCGATCGCCAGCTGCAGTGTCGCCTCGGGCGTATCATCGGCCGCGGGGTATTCCTTCGTGAACTTCTCCAATTCGCCGCGCCACCACTTCTGGTTTTCCTGCTGCTTGGCCGTGCTGCTCGATGCCTGATGCTGCGAGGCGTATTCGGCCAGCAACCGGCGGTAGGCGATGTAGGGGACCATCGGCGATTTGGGACTCGTGCGGCGCACATCGCCTTCCAGCGATTTCAGCCGGTCCAAGCCTTCTGCATAGGCACCGATTTGGACGGCCGAGGCGATGCTGTCGACCATTTGCCGCATCCACTGGTTCCGTTCTTCCTCGGTGGACGAAGCCGCCACGAGCCTCGAAAGGATGTCGGCCCGCTTGGCGTTGTATTCGGTCAGCTTGGCCGCGCCGGCGGTCGGCGCGGGACTCTCCTGATCAAGTTTCTGCAGTTCGGCGAGGACTTTCTGGACTTCCGCCGATCCGGGAGCACTTTCGGAAGCGGCAGCGACGGTCGCAGCGAGGGTGGGTTGCATCAAGATTCCGCCCGCCATCGTCGCGTTCCCCTCGATGGGCTGCGGAATCTGCGTTAGTTTCCAGACGTCGCCGACGCGGACCAATTCTCCGATCTGCACCAGGCCGGGCTTTCCGGCCGAGTCGACGATCGCCATGGCGTTCTCGTAGACGAACAGGTCATCGCGCAATTTGCCTTTTTCGGCGGGAATGGAGGCCGGCGTGAGATTGTCGGCCCGCGTAAACTTCGAGTTTTCGTTGAGGATCTTCGAGTTCGTTTCGATCGCCTGAATTTTGCGGCCCGAGTCAGCAACCGCGTTGAGGATTTTTGCCGCGTAAGATTCCGCCACGCCGAGCGAGGTCAAATCCTCCTGCGTGACGAGCACCGTTTGCAGCAGTTTCTCATCGCTACGGAGGATCGCGAGCATCGCGATACGGACGGCTTCCTCCGGCGAGAGTGATTTCCACGAGTCGATCCGGCCGTCCTCGTTGGAGTCGACCGCCCAACGCGAGCCCCCCGTGTTGAGCCACCGGCACTCGTCGGGCTTCCTGTTGTGGTTGGTGTCGATGTCGCGATAGACCTCGAGACCGTGGTTGTAATAGCGCCACTGGTCGACGGTCCCATCACCGTCCGAATCGACGAACCGCCGCAACACCTGTCCGCTCGGACCGAAGACCACCCATCCGGAGGTCTTGCCGACGCGTTCCACGCTGATTCGGCATTTTTTGAAGTCTTGCGGGGGAGGCGTCTCGTATTCGACGTCTCTCTGGGACGGCTTGAAGAGGCTCAGCGTTTGTTCGACAGAAGGGGCCTCGGCTGCCTTCGCAGCACCGGCGAAAGAAGCCAGGATCGCCACGCCCAAAACAGCAAGCAATCCGGTTGAGGCGTGTCTGTGGGTCGGCATGTGCAGTCAACTCCGTTCAGCATTCCGGCCGATTTGTCAGCCGCCAGATAAATTCTAGTGAATCGGCCGGGAACAGGTCACGGCCAATTCGGCCCTTTCGCCACGCGGTTTTCGCGGAGGGTCATTTTCCAAGCGCCGGCGACAATTCCGCCGCGGGCTCTGGCGCCGCTGCTGCGGTGCGATCTGCCACGCTGAACGTGTCTGTCTCTCGTCCAGTGTAGGCGACCAGCAG
Organism: uncultured Planctomycetaceae bacterium; assembly: GCA_963833105.1. Classification (GTDB taxonomy): domain Bacteria; phylum Planctomycetota; class Planctomycetia; order Planctomycetales; family Planctomycetaceae; genus DASPSM01. The sequence continues at coordinate 57,607 of CAWHWU010000007.1, read as the reverse complement.
CTCGGCAATCAGCCCCAGCGATAAGGCTTGGGCCCCCAAAAGCGCGGCCGCGATCGAATAGGGCAAGAGTGGACGGCTTCCGATCGGTCCGAACTTGGCCCCGAAAATATTCGTGGCGCACCAGACGCAACCGAGGAAGAACAATCCCAAAAAACCGAGAGCGAAAAAGACGAGGCCGAATCCTCCCAGGATGTGCTGGGGCCGCTCGCCAAACCCCGTCAGGAATTTCACCGTCAGAAGGTCGAGGAAGCCGCGAGCGAAACGTCGCACGCCGTATTTCGAATGCCCGAAACGCCGCGGCCGGTGGTTGACCGTCACCTCGGTGACGCGGAATCCCCGCGCGTGCGCCAGGACCGGAATAAAGCGGTGTAACTCGCCGTAGAGCCGGATCTCACCGGCCACCTCGGACCGGAAAAGTTTCAGTCCGCAGTTATGGTCGTGGAGCTTGAGCCCCGTGATGGCGCTGACCGTCGCGTTGAAAACCCGGCTCGGATAGACCTTGTGCCAAGGATCGAGCCGCCTGCGCTTCCAGCCGTTGACGACGTCGAAACCCTCGCGGAGTTTCGCCAGCATCCGAGGGATTTCCGCCGGGTCGTCCTGCAAGTCGGCGTCGATGGTGAGAATCAAATCCCCCTTGGCGACACGCAGGCCGGCCGTTAGCGCGGCCGCCTTTCCGAAATTTCGACGGAAGCGGATTCCGGAGACCCTGGGGTCGCGGGCCGCCAAGTCGCGGATGGTGTTCCAAGAGACATCCGTCGAGCCGTCATCGACGAAAATGATCTCGATCGGTTCGCCCAAGGCGCCACAAACCTCGACGATCTGGCGATGCAGGATTTCGAGACTGTCCTGTTCATTGAAGGCGGGAACGATGATCGAGAGCATTCCTCCATCATAATCGGCCTTCTGGGGGCATGCACGGAGCGTGCAAAGTCAGGTTTTGCCCTCTTTCTTTCGGCCGCTACGGTCAAGCAGTCGCTTGCCGGCCGCGTTTTCGCCACTATTCGATCCGTAGCCCTTTGACCGCGGCCTGTCCGTCCGGCGCAACTGCCACTTCGGCGCACAAATCGTGGCTGCGCATGGCGTCCTCGTATTTGTGTCCCGTCCCCTCTTGAACATAATAGTTTTCAATGCCGAAATAGGCGCGGTTCCAGCCGGTCAACGTGCCTCGCAGATAGAGGCCGCTCGCCGGCGGCGTCAGGCTGTAGCCGCCGCCGTGATAGTGAATGCCGTCGGGGTCCGCCACCAAGGCGAGGTACACCGTTTTCCCTTGCAGACTGGCCGAATCCGCGCCGACGTGGTCGAGGGGATGTCCCGGAATTCCGTTCGGCGGAACGCGACTGAAATCGTAACTCAGAGTGACGTAATCACCGCGAAACATGTCGCGCGGGTCGACCGGTTGCACCTTCAGCAACACGGTCTTGCCTCCGAAAAAGGGAACCGAGCGGAGCGCGATCATCCCGACCAGCACGACGACCTGTGCAATGGCTCCCGCCACGAGCAGCGGACGTTCACGGGACTTGAACCAATCCACGATTCGATCGCCGTGGCTTCGGGCCGCCGGCGCAACGAGGGATGTCTCAAGCATGGACCATCTCCTTGCGATGTGACCAGAAGCGGGCCACGCCGAAAAGCGCGGCTCCGCAGCCAAAGAACATCAGCGAGGCGCCCAACATCCCGCCGACGCCGGCAAACAGATCGATGTACCGGAACACGGCCCACAACAAAAAGACCAACACGCCGGCAGCAAACAGGCGCCCGCGGTCATCGCGAAGACCGGTGCGAATCAACCAGATGGCAAACCCGACCATCGCGATGTTCATGGCAATCACGGGGACAATGACAGAAGCCGTCCAATGGTCGAGCCGGCTGCGGAAGTAATAGTTTTCGGCCCCGGGCGATTGGAAGGCGCCGACCCACAGGCACAAACCGGCCATCAGCAGAATTAATAATCCGGCGAACCAATTGCGGGAGACGGTTGAATCAATCCCAGCGACCGGTGAGACGGCTCCCTCAGATTTCGCCGGTCGCGGGACCAGCCAATGCGCGAGCCCGATCGCACCGAGACCAATCACGACGATCAGACTCGCTGCCAGGATGCTGATCGCGATATGTGGAGGGTTTCCGTGCAACATTTCACTGATCACATCTCCGAAGCTGAGCGCGGAGAGGACGCCCGCCGTCAACAGCACGCCGTAGAGGCGGAAGGGGACCGCCATAGGACTTCCCGTCTCATGGCATTCACCGATTGCCAGAAACAAAGCGCCCGCCGCGCCGATTAAGTAAACGACGCTGACGTCCGAATGCCAGGCAACGGGTTGCAAAATGACCCACCACGCCAACAGCGGGACGTACAATCCCAGTGTGGCAGGCGACCTTTTGCGGATAGGCCCAGATCAACCCCGGCACGGCCAAGAGCGGAAGGGTGTAGCAGGCGTCGGGGACGCTCCAGAAACTCCACGGCAATCCAAAGCTCAAGATTTCGGTCCCAACCCAGGTCGCCAATAAGGCCACGACCAGGACGTGCAACAGAAGCGTGTCCAGGCAGAGCGCGAACGGAATCGTTCCCAAGGCCCAGATCCAAAGCGCATGCGGATAGTGGCCCGAAATATTGAAGATCTGGGCCACGAGCCAGATCCCGCAGCCGTAGAAAAGACAGCCCAGAAAGAACACGACTTCGGAAAGCCGCCGTGCTTTGCGTTCATAGCGCAGCCAGAAGCCGGCGCCGTGCGTCACGGCAATGACACCAAAGACGACGGCCAACTTGGCCGGCTTGGGCATGGCCTCCCAGTTGTAGCCAATGAGGAGCAGGGCCGCCAAACCGACGAGGAGTGCGGCGACGGACATCAAGGCGAACGTGGCAACCGAGTGCTTGCGGAGGGCGACGTCCCGCGGCGTTTCATAAAGTGCAAGAATACGGCCGGGCTGCTCCTGGGAGAGCGCTCCTTCCGCTTACCACGCTCGCATTTCCGCAGCGAGCCATTGACGATTCCGCTCAGAGATTTCGCGTTTTACCATGAGCCGCCCTTTCTTCGAAGGCTATTGCCGCAGGCCAGTCCGCGGGCTTTGGTTACTGAGGGGGCGTGGAAAATCGCTCGATGTCACTCGGTTTTTTCAAATTTGTCCTGGTCTTCAGATCGGCGTTCCGCACTCCGGCGAATCGTCATGAACAGCACGGTCGAGACGACAAGCTCGGCCACAAACGAGACAACTCGGGAAAGGACCGTTGCCGCCACGGCAGCCGGAGCGCTGATTCCTGGCTGAGAATTGAGGATGGCGAGCAGAATCCCTTCGCGAACACCCAAGCCGCCCGGAGCAAAGAGAACCGCGAAACCAAGCGACGTCGACAGGGCCATCGCACCGGTCCACAGCGGCCAAGCGGTGATATGGAAGCTGCTTTCGTCGACAGCGGACAGAATCATTCCGAGGCTCAAGCCCTGCAGTGCCCAACTCAAGATGAACGCGACGCAGCCAGCGCCGATGAGGCGAGGCGGGATTGATTTCTGCTCGCTCCGCGCAAGGCCGCTGTCAGGCGTCACTTTGGCTGCAATCCACGTCAGCATCCTGGAGATCAGCGGGAGCGAAACGACAACGAGAACCGTGACGATGACGAGGGCGACCGCGGTTTGCAAAAGCGGAGTCAAATTCAGCCACGGTGCATGCGCGGCGATCCATGCTCGGAACAGGAGCGGCGCGAAGGCGGCACCGACGGCGACGCCCGTTCCCATCATGGTGAGCGTCTCATAACTGGCAGTCACGGTGCCGGTCAGAGCTGGACAGCCGCGGTCCTTGACCATCGCACCGCGAATCACGAGCACCATCGCCTTGCCGGGTATATATTTCCCAAGCTGGCCGCAATAGTAGGCGCGGGCCGCGTCGCGGAACTTGACCCGTCCCGCCAACGCGTGCATCAATTGTCGCCAAAACCAGATCGAGGGGAGCCAGCTCAGGGTGTAAACAACACCCGACGCGACCAGCCACCACGCGCCGGCTGCCGAGAGAGGCTGTTGCCGGACGTCACTCTGGTTCCAAAGGCGGTAACCGTGGTAGCAGACGTAGCCGAGGACGACGGCAAACAGAATCCATTTGAGAAGGACGCGCAGCCGAATCAATAGTCCTCGTCGTATTCGAGCAAATCGTTCTCGGTGATGATTCGATGGCCTTTGTCGGCCAAGGTCTTGATTCCTGTCTCGACGTCGTCCACATAGAGCGCAATTGCGCCGCGGCCCTGGCGCCGATAGAGCAGGGGATAGGTGTAATGGATGTTGAGTTCGGCCTGAAGCAGTGCGATGCAGATTTTGACGTACGGCTGTGGATCGTTCGTCAACTCCACGCCAATCAGGTCGGTCTCAAAGAACTTGAAATCCGAGAGCCGGAAAAGCTCCAGGGCGCGTTCGTAGTTACTGAGGACCAAGCGAGCAATCGAAAAATCGACCGAATCGACGATGGTCAGCGCCATCACGCGGAGGTCGTGCCGCTCGATGTGCCGCAACAGCTCGTGCAGCGTCCCGACGCGGTTCTCCATGAAGATGCCGAATTGGCGCAGGCAGGGCCAGTCGCGTCCGCGCATCGTACCGGCATCGGCACTGGCTTGCCCGCCAAAACTCATCGAAGCGTTCCTTCAAGCGACAAGCGAACGAATCCATTCAAGAGGCGTCGGCCACCCGCGGCTTGTGAATGGAAAGCGGCTGTCCCATCCTTCGCGCTTCTAACAGAAGTCATTATGGTACGTCACTTTACGAAAAACGGTCTAGTCCGTCAATTGCGAAAGATCGAGCGAGAAGCGAGGTGCCGCACTGCCCGCGGTTGCAACCTCGACCTGCGCGCATTCCGAGGCCGAAGGTGCACGCCGCCGGAAATCAGGACGGGCGAGATGACCGAAAAGTATCTCCGTTCTGCGCAGGCAATTCAGGAAGGTTGATCCGACGTTGGCATACGCTTGGACAGTCAACTTCGCAGATCGCCTATTTTTCACGATTTTTATGTTGATCTGCGCACGGGATTTGTAAGGATGAAGGCGCGGGCCGGGCAACGCGCTCGGCGACGAAGACACCAGGGCATACTCAGTTACTGTGGAGGATGGTTGTCATGAGACGAGTTTGTCTGCCGGGATTGTTAGGAATCGCGTTGTTGGCAGGCGGTGCCACTTTCGGCGCCGATCAGCCGGCAACATCGAAGACACCGACCACGACGAAAGCGGACGCGCAGACCAAGACGACGGACAACGGGAAACACACGGCGAATAAACCCGTCGCATCCGAAGGGACCAAAGCCGTCGGCGAAAGCAAAAAGGCGGCCAGAACGCATTTGCCCGCGCACTTCGGCAAGATCGGCTTGAGTGCCGAACAGCGCCAGCAGATGAAGACCGTGATGGACAAATACGCCGGCCAGATCAAGGATCTCGAAGCAAAAATCAATCAGCTCAAGACCGAGCGCGAGGGCGAACTGCACTCGTTGCTAACGGAAGCGCAGAAAAAAGCTGTTGAGGACGCGAAGGCCTTTGCAGTAAAAGTTCGCCAAGATGCGAAAGAGAGGAGGGCCGCTGCACAAAAGGCGCTGCCGAGAGTCAGGCCCATGCGCGGGCGATGAGCTTAGAAGCGGATGCCGTAGCGCAGAAGACGCTGGATGCGTACAACAAAAAGAAAGCTGATCTCCAAGAAGCCAGGAAGGCGAAATCCAAGGCGGCTTCCAAGGAAAGCGCGAAGGAAGCTCCGAAGTCCCAAGCGAAAGAGTCGACTTCGACCGAAAAACAGCCCGAGAAGAAATAGCTCAGACGAGACAATTTCGCCTGTTCAAGAGGGGACGCAAGTGCGTCCCCTCTTTTGCTTTCGAACGCCTCGATTCTCCTTGCACGCACAGACGCTCGTTGCACGGATCATCAGCGGCTGATATGCTGATACGTAGATGATAGTTGCGTCGTAACCCCAAGCGGGGTAACGCCGCTTCGATTCCCCTTGGATTGACCTGCCAATGCGTGGGGCAACCGTTCACCAACGATTTGCCGCACGGGATTTTCGTGGTCTGGAAGGGCTGCCGATTGCCTGGCCCCAGGGACCACCGCCCGCCTCATCGCCCGCCAAAGAAGAGGAGACAACGCATGATACGTTTCCCTCGAACACTGCTGGTTGTCGCAATCGCCCTCTCGTGTGCCGTGGATGGCAGCTCGGTGGGTTTGGCAGCGTCAATCGTTGCCGCGCCGGCGGCTCCCGCTTCCTTAAAGTCGTTGCGAGTCGAGCAAGCCGCAACCGGGAAGCCGGTCCTGCTGACAGGTCGCGATGCTCGGCAACAATTGTGCGTCACCGGCATCTCTCGTGCGGGTCAAATGCGTGATCTCACGCGCGGCGTTCATTATGCGGCGGAACCCGCGGGCATCGTTGAAATTGACGCGACAGGAATGGTCACACCGTTGCGGGACGGGAGCGCTCGCGTTTCCGTGACCGGCCCCGAGCGGACGAAAACCGAATTCTCGCTGCGTGTCGAAGGGTGCAGCCGCCAGATCCCGATTAACTTCAAAAACCAAATCGTCCCCATTTTCACGAAGCTCGGCTGCAACAGCGGCGGCTGTCACGGGAAGGCCAGCGGCCAGAATGGCTTCAGGCTTTCCCTGCTCGGCTTTGTTCCAGAGGACGACTACGAATTCCTGGTGAAGGAGGGACGCGGTCGCCGAATCTTTCCCACTGCGCCGGGCGAAAGCCTGCTCTTGTTGAAGCCGACCGGCCGCTCGCCGCACGGCGGTGGAAAGCGGATGGAGGTGGGCGGCTACGAATATCGCATGCTGTACCGCTGGATCGAGCAGGGGATGCCGTACGGCACCGACAGCGATCCGACGGTCGTCTCGATCGAATGCGTCCCGGCGGGTCGGGTGATGGAGCGTGGCAGCCAACAGCAAATCACCGTGTTGGCGCATTACAGCGACGGAACCGCGGAGGACGTGACGCGGATGTCGCTCTACGAGGCCAACGACACGGAAATGGCCGAGGTCGGCAATACTGGACTCGTCAAGACCCTCGATCTGGCCGGGCAAGTCGCCATCATGGCTCGCTACCAGGGCCAGGTCGCCACCTACCGCGCGACCGTGCCGCTGGGAGCCCGAGTCGACACGCTGCCGCCGGAAGAGAACTTCATCGATCGCGCCGTATTCAGCAAGCTGAAGGTGCTGGGCGTGCCGCCGTCCCCGCTGGCCGACGACTCCACCTTCCTCCGCCGCGTCTTTATCGACATTACGGGAACGACCCCGACGGCCGGCGAAGTAACCGCTTTTCTCGTCGACAAGGATCCGGCAAAGCGGGGCAAACTTGTTGATCGCCTGCTGGCCAGTCCCTCGTACGCGGACTATTTCGCGAACAAGTGGAACCTGGTTCTGCGAAATAAAAAGCGCAGCCCGGTCGACACGGAGGGGACCTACGAGTTCTATCAATGGATCTGGAACAGCTTGTACGAAAACAAACCGTTCGACCGTTTCGTCCGCGAACTGTTGACAGCCTCGGGCGATCCGCGGATTTCGCCCGCGGTCATCTGGTACCGCGAAGTTGATCAAATCAATGAGCAAGTGGAGGACACGGCCCAGCTCTTCTTGGGCTTGCGCATCCAATGTGCCCGGTGCCACCACCATCCGTTCGAGAAGTGGAGCCAGGACGACTATTACGGCTTCTCGGCCTTCTTCAGCCGGCTGGCCCGCAAACCCCTCGCCGACGCGCCGAATCTCAAGGTTCGCGAGAAGCGTCTGTATCACAATGAAGGGATCGCCGAGGTGGCCAATCCCCGGACCGGCAAAACACTGCGTCCGACGACATTGGGTGGAAAGCCGCTCTCGATTCCAGCCGACCACGATCCGCGCCTGCAACTGGCCGATTGGATGGCACGGCCCGACAACCCGTTCTTCGCGCGGTCTCTCGTCAATCGCTATTGGAAGCATTTTTTCAGCCGTGGAATCGTCGAACCCGAGGACGACATGCGGCAGACGAATCCTCCCTCAAATCCCGAGTTGCTGGATGCACTGGCGCAACACTTCATCGCCAGCGGCTTCGATCTGAAGGACCTGGTCCGCACGATTTGCACCTCGAGCACGTACCAGTTGAGTTCGCTGCCAAACGATCAGAATTTGAAGGACCGGCAAAATTTCTCCCGCTATTATCCCAAGCGGCTCAGTGCGGAAGTCTTGTATGACGCATTCCATCGCGTGACGGCGACCTCGCAAGCGTATTCAGGACTGCCGGCCGGTACGCAGGCGATGCAGCTCCCCGATCCGAGTGAGGGGACCTATTTCCTGAAAGTGTTTGGGCAGCCGCAGGGGGACACGGCGTGTGAGTGCGAACGGTCTCAGGAGGCCAATTTGGCCCAGAGCCTGCATTTGCTCAACAGCAGCGAGGTCCAGGACAAGATTTCAAGCCCCTCGGGCCGGGCTGCCATGCTGGCTGCCGATAAGCGGCCGGCGGAAGCCAAGATTCGTGAACTGTATCGGTGGGTCTACTCCCGCCAGCCGAATGACGACGAACTCCAGATCGCGACGGCTCACCTCGCCAAGCATCGCAAGGACGTCCGGCCGGCCTACGAAGATATCGTCTGGGCGCTGATTAACACCAAGGAGTTCCTCTTCAACCACTGATCCGATCAGGAATGGGTCCCCAGAAATGCAACGTACAAGCCCGGGGCGGTGTCGCCGCCGCTCCGGGTTTTTGTTTCGCGCCCGGCAGAGTTGATCCTTCCGAACAATCCCACCTGCCGATTATGATGAATTGGTCGGCCCACCGACCGATTGCCTGCCTTGGGCCTCCGCGAGTTGCCTTTTCCCGCCTTTGAAACCCCACTCTCAGCCGACGCCTGCGAGAGGAGTTCATGAGCACGACCCCCCGTCTCCGTCACAGTTTCCGCTTTGCCATTGCCGGAGTAATCGCGTTTGTCGGCGTGGCGCCGGCCATGGGCCAGTTGCCCCAGGCACGGCTCTTCTCGATCTTTCCCTGTGGGGGGAAGGCCGGAACCACCGTCGAGCTATCGCTCACGACCGTTACCGATCTCGACGAGGCCGATCATCTCCTGTTTAACCATTCCGGCATCACGGCCGTCCCGAAAACGATCGATGCCGGGGGAATGAAGAAACCGGTTCCCAACGTCTTTGAAGTCACCATCCGTCCAGATGTTCCCTCGGGAATCTATGAGGTTTACGCGGGTGGCCTGTTTGGGCTCTCCAATCCGCGCGTCTTCGTTGTCGGCTCGCAGGACGAATTACGCGAATCCGAACCAAATAATGAGCCGGAGAAAGCCAACGCGCTGACACTGGGTCACATCGTCAACGGCACACTGGGCGCCGCCACGGACGTCGATTATTTCCGCTTCCGTGGTGAGCGCGGTCAGCACATCGTCGCCGTCTGCCGTGCCTCGGATCTCGATTCGCGTCTGTCACCGATGATCGAGATTTCCGCCGCCGACGGCCGGCGGCTCGGTTACGCGCGCGAAGAGCTGCGGCACGATCCGGCGGTCGACGTGGTACTGCCCGCCGATGGGGAGTACCTCGTCAAAGTGCACGATTTTCTGTTCCGGGGCGGCCCCGAATATGTCTATCGCCTGGCGGTCGGCACGTTCCCCTACATCGATTTTGTCATGCCGCCTGCCGGCGTGGCGGGATCGACCGGTCACTTCACTCTCTATGGCCGCAATCTTCCCGGAGGAAAGCCAGCCGGAATGAGCGTGGAAGGGCGGCCCCTCGATAAACTCGACGTCACCATCTCGCTCCCCAGTGTTGCGCCGATCGCGCCGGCCCAAACCACGTTGCGGTCGGTCTCCGCGGGCGTGAAGACCGTTTCCTGGACCCTCAAGACACCTGCGGGCGAATCGAATCCCGTCTTGATCCAACTGGCGCGCTCGACGCCGATCGTCGAAAAGGAACCCAACGACACGCCGGCTCTGGCCCAAACGGTTACCGCGCCAGGAGAATTTGCCGGCCAGTTTCAGGCGCCCGGCGACACCGATTATTTCACCTTCCATGCTGACGCCGGCCAGGTTTTTTACATCGACGTCTTCGCCGATCGCATCGAGTCGCTTGCCGATCCCGTGCTGATCGTCGAGCAGGTCGTCCGCGACGCCAAAGGAAATGAAACCGCAAGCCGGATCACCTCGATGGACGACGACAACAGCAACGTCGCTCCGGCCGTCTTCGACACCCGCACCGATGATCCGACCTATCGCTTTCAGGCTCGTGAGACAGGGACCTACCGTATCCAGTTGCGGGACCGTTCGTTCGAGAGCCGGGGGAGTCCGCGACTGGTTTATCGCGTTTCGATTCGCCCGGAGGAGCCCGACTTTCAGCTCGTCGTCCTGCCGCAGTATCCAAAGCAGGGGACGGTGAAAGGGGTTTCGACCTGGGCCATGGGACTTCGTAAAAGAGACAGTCGCGCGATTGAGATCCTTGTCTTGCGGCGAGACGGTTTTCGCGAGCCGATCGAAGTCTGGGCGGAGAACCTGCCGAAGGGCGTCACTTGCCGCGGGACATCGATTGCCTCCAACGCGAAGACCGCCGAACTCATCTTCACCGCGGCCGACGATGCGCCCGAAGGGGCGGGATTCATTCGTGTCATGGGACAGGCGAAACTGCCGAGCCGCGCGCCGCGGAAAGGGACTCTCCCGACCGAAATCGTCCATGAAGCGATCCCCGCCACGATCGTCTGGAGCGCGGAGGTCGATGCGCCGGCCGTTTCGCGGATCGGCCAATCGCTGGCACTTTCCGTGATGAAGGAAGCGGCCCCGTTCGCTCTGTCGACCGAGCTCGTCCGGATTGTTGTCAATCAGAGCCGGCAGGTCCTGCTCCCTCTGTCACTCGCGCGCCGCAACGGCTTCGATGGCGAAGTGGCAATGACCCTGGTTGGAGCGACGCCGGCCGCTCTCGATTTGACGATCAAGTCGTTTCCCAAAGGCAAATCCGCGGAACTGGTCCGGTTTTTCGTGCCGCGCACGGAACGACCCGGAACCTTGACGCTGTACTGGAAAACGCAGGCCCAAGTTGCCTACCGCCGCAATCCCTTCGCAGAAGAACGGTCCAAGGCCGAAGAGACCGCCGCCGCGAAGGAAGCCGCTACGGCCGCTTCTCTTCTCAAAACCGCGCGCAGCGAACTCGTTCAGGCGATCAAGAAACAGAACCATTTGGCGGAGACGCTGAAGAAAGCCAAGTCTCAACTTGCAACGGTGAAGGCGCAGCACGCGTCCGATGCCCTGCGTAAATCCGGCGCACAAGAGCTCGTGGCGCTGCAGGTGACGCTGAAGGAGGCCACCCAGGCGAGGCAAAAGGCCGCCTCGCGGGTCGCCGAAACGAGCGCGAAATCACAGACGGCAGCGGCGAGAAAGTCGGCCGCCGAACGGGAATTGGCCCAGGCGAAAAAAGCGGCCGCCCCGCACAATCTGACCGATTTCGCGGCTTCGACGCCGATCTTGGTGACGGTGAAACCGGCTCCGATCGATCTCAAGGCCGCCGTGCCGGGTGGAGGCAGTTTGAAAAAAGGGAGTCAAATCTCGGTCAAAGTCGACGTCAAGCGGCGCAGAGGTTTTACCGGCCCGGTGGCGCTCGGCCTGCCGCTGCCTCCCGGTGTGCAAGGAATCGACGCAAAGCCGGTCACTGTCCCCGCGGGCAAGAATTCCGGCCTGCTCCTCATCACGGCCAAACCGAATGCACCGCAGGGTCCCTTAGCGAACATGGTGGTGCGAGCGCAGATGGACTTCGAGGGCAAGGCCGAGGTCGACGCACCAATTGGTTTGAAGGTCGTGCCCTAGGCAACAGGCAGCCAAATGATGAAATTCGAAGCACGAGGGACGAAACAAGCGCGCCGCACGATTCAAGTACGTACGCGCGTGCCATTCCGCGCCTCCAGCGCCCTCATTGGTATCGCCCTGTTTCTTGGAGCAACCCATCTCGCCCTCGCGGCCCCGCCTGCCAAACCGATTGAAGCGGCGGCAGTGAAGCTCGGTCGTCCGGTCGATTTTGAGAAGGACGTTGCACCGATTCTCGAGGCGAACTGTCTGGCCTGCCACAACTCGGCCATTTCCGAAAGCAAGCTCAGCGTCGAAACGGCCGAGTCGATCCGCAAGGGGGGGAAACGGGGCCCGGCTGTTATGCCGAAGAACCCCGCGGCAAGCCTCTTGTTTCAAGTCGCGTCGCGGGCCAAACAGCCCGCCATGCCGCCGCTTCCCAATACGGTCGAAGCGAATGCCCTCTCGCCTAAAGAGCTGGGCGTTTTGAAACAGTGGATTCTCGAAGGGGCAGGCGGTGGCGCAAGCGCCGCGCACGACTCGATCCAATGGCAGCCGATCCCGTCCACCATGAAATCGATTGAAAGCGTGGCCCTTTCTCCCTGGGGCCGTTTTGCCGCCGCCGGTCGCACAAACCAGGTCGTGATTTACGACCTGATCCTCGGACAAGAGACCGCGCGGCTCGTCGATCCGCTGTTGTCTTCCGTGCAGTTCGACGGTCATTTGATGTATCCAGCCGGGGCGGCCGACCACGATTTCATTCACTCCGTCGCCTTCAGCCCGGATGGGACATTGCTGGCGGCCGGTGGATATCGCGTCGTCAAGCTGTGGCGGCATCCGCACAACGTCCGCAAATGGACCGCGTTACTTTCCGGCAAGCCGACGGCGCTTGCTGTGAATCGATCTGGCTCCATGATCGCCGTTGCAACCTCTGCCCTGACAATCCAGCTGTTCCCAGCCACGAAAGGCGCCAAAGCGCACACGTTAGCGGGCGCCTCGGCTCCGATCACGTCGCTCCAGTTCTCGTCAGACGGCCGGATTCTCTTCGCGGGCTCGCTCGATAAGTCGTGGCGGGCCTGGTCGGTCGCCGATGGCGCCCCGAGTCGGGTCGTATCGACTCCGGCGGCGGTCAACTCTATCGCCTTGAACAAGGCGGGAACGCAGTTGTTCACGGCCGGTTCCGACGGCGTGGTCCGCGCGTGGTCGCTCGGCCCGTCTAAATCGCCCGGTAAGGACATCCCCATCCGTGAATTGAAAGGACACTCCAAAGCGGTCACATCGCTGGCGGTCGTGCTGCCGGCTGGGTCGCAACTTATTTCTGGAAGCGATGACGGCAGCGTTCGCGTTTGGGATCTGGCCACCGGCAAGCAACTCGCCCGTATGGATCACGGCGGGCCCGTGACCGCCGTCGCCGTGCGTCCGGATGGACAGGTGATCGCCTCGGCCGGGACCGATAAACTTGCCCGCTTGTGGCAGCTAAAGAACGGCCACCGCATCGCGGAGATGAAGGGCGATCTCAACACTGAACGTCTGGTGAAAGTACGCGGGGAGGCGCAAACCGTTGCCGCGCAGCACATCACCACCGCCCAGGCCCATGTCAAAGCGGCGGAGCAGGAGATCAAGGATCGCCAGGAAGGGGCCAAGAAAACGGCCGATGCACGAAAGGCCGGCGAAAAGGCACTCTCCGCTGCCAAGACTAAGGAAAAAGCGGCCACCGACACGCTCGCCGCTGCCCAAAAAACACTCAAGGCAAAGCCGACCGACGCCGCTCTGAAAAAGAAAGTGGACGAGGCCACGAAAGCGGCCACCGCAGCGACAGAGGCGACGAAAACGGCGACGAGTGCCCTTGTGTCACTTGGTCGTGCCACCGAGGGGGCTGAAAAGGCGCTCCGGATCGCCAACGACCGCCTGAAAGAGGCGAAAACTGAAACCACGGTTTCCGAAGCCGCCAAAAAAGACACCAATCATCTCTTGGCGGAAGCGATCGCTGCGGCGACTCAAAGCCTGCGTCCGATCCGTGCTTTGGCTTTCTCGGCCGACGGCAAGGTCCTGGCAACTGCCGGCGACGATCCGGCCGTGCAACTCTGGGACGCGCGTACGGGCCGGCCACTGGGCAGCCAGACAGGCCACTCGGCGACGGTCGGCGGCTTGGCCTTTCTTGGATTCTCGACGCTCGTCTCCGCGGCGGCGGATCAGTCTCTCGTCGCATGGGACACGAATCCGGCCTGGAGCTTCGTCGGCCGCATCGGCCCCAAGGCCGACGCTCCGCTGGATACCAGTGGATCATCGTTGTCCGGCCGCGTCCTCTGCCTGGCATTTAATCCCCAGGGAACGCTCCTGGCCACCGGCAGCGGAGAGCCGTCGCGGAGCGGCGAGCTTAAAATCTGGAACGTCTCCTCGCTTGCTGTTGAGCGCGAATTTAAAGATGCACATAGCGACACAGTCTTTGGGGTCGAGTTCTCGCCCGACGGCAAAAACCTGGCGAGCGGAGCGGCCGACAAGTTCGTGAAGGTCTTCAACGTCGCCACGGGCAAGCATGTGCGCTCGTTTGAAGGACACACGCACCACGTGCTGGGCGTCTCCTGGAAAGCCGACGGCAGCCTCCTGGTCAGCGCCGGAGCCGACAATCAAATCAAGGTCTGGAACTTTGAGACGGGCGAGCAGGCGCACAGCATCACGGGTTACGCGAAACAGGTCACTTCGATCCAATTCATCGGGACGGGAGCCGATATCGTCAGCTCCAGCGGCGATAAAACCGTCCGCTTGCACCATGCATCCGACGGGGACAATTACCGCAAGTTTGAAGGCGGGACGGACTTCATGTACTCGGCGGCCGCCGCTCGGGACGGTTCGATCGTCGTTGCCGGCGGCGAGGACGGCGTGTTGCGTGTCTGGAACGGGAGGACAGGGAAATCGCTGTTCGCGTTCGCCCCTCCGAAGGGACAACGCAGTTCGGCCCAAGCGAACGCAGGCAAGCGATAAGCGTCTGTCCAAAAATGTGACGTCACTTGCGCGGCTTTCAGGTGTCGCCGGAGTCAAGAGCTTCGGCGGTCGTCGCTCCTGAGATTGTATTCCCGCTTGGATCGATCGGACCGTGCAGTAACCTGGTGGCTGCCGATTTGATTCGCTCGAGCGAGCTTTTCGGCTAAATTGGTGCTACGACCACCTGTCGCCACGAAAGTTTTCAGGATCCGATATGTCTCAACAACTCGTTGACCGGCTATTTCACGAGCTGGAATCGATCCCGCTGATCGATCCGCATACGCACATCAATCCCCATGCGGCCGCCTCGAAAACGCTGGCCGACATCATGGGTTATCACTATTACACGGAGCTCGCGCATTCGGCCGGCATGCCGCGGCAACGCATCGAGGGGGAAAACCTCGATCCCAAGGAGAAAGTTCGCCGGCTGGTCGAACATCTCGGACCGCTTGAGAACACGGTCCAAGTCAGTTGGCTTCTGGAGATGTGCTGCGCGTTCTTCGATTTTCACGAGGAACGGATCACGAAGGACAACTGGGAGACGCTCTACGACACGGCCGCGAAGAAAATGGCCGCGCCCGATTGGGAGCAGCAGGTCCTCGACCAAAGCCGGCTGGAACAGGTGTTTCTCACCAACGATTTTGACGACCCGCTCACGGGCTTTGATTCGTCGCGCTATATTCCCTGCCTGCGGACCGACGATCTGGTATTTCATCTCGCCAAGCCGGCCGTCCGGCAGCGGCTCGCCAAGGCAACCGGCAGCGAAGCCGGGACCGCCGCCCAGCTGGTCGAGGCGATCGGCAAACTCTTCGATCATTTCACGAAGCGCGGCGCCGCGCCTGCGCAATATCACTCCCCCCCGACTTCGAGCCAGGTCCGATCGAGCGGTACGCGGTCGATCCCATATTGAAAAGCCTGCACGACAAGCACGAACCGTCGGCCGACGAGTTGGGAACTCTCGCCCGATTCGTCTTCTGGACGCTCGCGGAGCAGTGTGCGGAACACCGCCTGCCGTTCGATCTCATGATCGGCGTCAATCGTCGAGTCTACGAAGAGGGGGTCTTTCAGGGACAGGACCTGTTCGATCAGCGGACGTCGTTGATTCAATATCGACGGTTGTTCAACGCTTTTCCGAAGGTGACGTTCCCGATCTCGGTGCTGGCCCAAACGAGCAACCAGGAGTTGGTGAGCTACAGCTGGATCTTCCCCAACGTGGTGACCAACGGCCACTGGTGGTATTCCAACATTCCTGCTTACATCGAACTCGACTGCCGCAGCCGGCTGCAGGCGGTGCCGCAAACCAAGCAAATCGGCTACTACAGCGATATGTACAAGCTCGAGTTCGCGCTCCCTAAGTTCCGCATGTATCGGCGGATTCTGGCGTCGGTGCTCGCCACCGACTTCGTGGTCGGCCGCCACTGGTCGGAGCAGCGCGCCATCGACCTGGGCCGGCTGGTCCTGCGTGGGAACGTGGAGCGAATCTTCGGGGTCAATGGGTGAAAACTTGCGGGAGGTGCGCTGTTTCTTCTGGCGGCCGGCCTCTGTAGAATCGAACCTCACGATCGAGCACTGCACATACGTAGATCAGGCGGTGGAGCAAGGCCATGCCGACCTTGGTGCTGCTTCAAGAGGGGGGGGCCATCCCCTACGGGCTGGACGGCGAAATAACGGTTCTGGGCCGTGCGCCCGAGTGCCAAATCCAGCTCGATTCCAATATGGTTTCCCGTCGCCACGCCCAGGTGATCCGGGAAGGCAACGTTTTCTATGTCGAGGACCTCGGCAGCGGCAATGGGACGTATCTGAACGGAAAGCGAATCGCGGGACGGACTCCGCTGCGTTCCGACGACCGACTCAAACTGGGGCCCATTCTCCTGCGTTTTGAGACGGGCGCCCCGTCACGCAAACGGCAAATGCCGGACGAACCGGCTTTGAATGTCGAAATCGGCGGGGACGACACGGCCACGACAATCGTCGAATCGTCCGAAGTTTCCGGCGGGTACGGCGGCCTGGAAGTGCGGCCCGAGGCAAAGTTGCGGGCCGTGATCGAGATCACGCGGAGCCTGGCCGGCACGGTCGACCTGCAGGCGATCGTTCCCTTGATCCTCGATACGCTCTTCAGCATTTTTCCGCAGGCCGACCGGGGCTGCATCCTGCTGAAAGACGCCGAATCGGGCCAGTTGGTGCCGGTGGCGCAGAAACACCGCCGCTCCGACTCGGACGAAACGGTGAAGCTGAGCCGCACCATCTTGAACAAGGTCCTCAAAGAGAAAACGGGCATTCTGTCGGCCGACGCCACAAGCGACTCCCGATTCGAAGCAGCGGCCTCGATTTCGAGCCTGACGATCCGCTCGATGATGTGCGTGCCTCTTCTGGGACTCGACGGCGAGCCGATGGGCGCGATCAACCTCGACACGCAAAACGTGCTCTCGCGGTTCACCAAGGAAGATCTCGATTTGCTCATGGCGGTCGCCGGGCAGGCGGCGCTTTCTTACGAAAGTGCCCGACTGCTGACGTCGCACATGGAGAAAATCAAGCAAGACAGCGAAATCGCCATCGCCAAAAACGTGCAGCAGGCCCTGCTGCCCAAGGAGCTGCCACACGTCGCCGGCTACGACCTGTTTGCCTCATACGACACGGCCCTGGCGGTGGGGGGCGACTACTACGACGCGATGCTGTTGGACGACGGCCGCAAAGTTTGCCTCTCGTTCGGCGACGTGGCAGGGAAGGGTATCCCGGCCTCTCTCGTCATGTCGCGTATCTCCAGCGTCGTGCAAAGCACCCTGCGGCATGTCGACGACGTCGGCGAAGCGGTCGAGGCGATCAATAACCACATGTGCGCAAGCGCCGTCGAGGGGCGCTTCGTCACCTACATCCTCGCGATCATCGACACACGCACGCACGAAATGCGGCTGGTCATCGCCGGGCACATGTCGCCCATGATTCGCAAGCGCGACGGGTCGATCGAAGAATTCGACGAAGAATCGGTCGGCGTCCCCATCGGCGTACTGGAAGAGTACCCGTTCGATGTCTTGTCCCGCACGGTTCAGCCCGGCGAGACGGTCCTCTTCTACACCGATGGCGTCAGCGAGGCGATGAATCCCAAGGGTGAACTCTACGGGGATAAACGCGTCCGCGAATTCCTGCGGAACAGCCGCGGCACGGCCGCCGAAATCGGCAAAGCCCTCCTGGCGGACGTTCGCGCCCACGCCAACGGGCGCGCGCAGAACGACGACATCACGATCATGGTCTTCGGCCGCAACGCCTGACGTAGGGCAAGCTGCCAGCTTGCCATCGAAACCAGGAAGGAGACGCGGCCGATCACAAGATGTCATCGGCAGTGAAACGGCTCGCCACCTTTCCACAAACCTCGCGAAAAAACCACCTCAGCGGCTCGCGGCTTTTGCCGGCCGTGCAACCATCGACGATGTTGAACGCCAAAAACAAATCCCAATCTTGAATGGCGTTCAATAGCGCGGCGAACCGGTCCGAGTTGTAGGTCCCTTTACTTTTGAATTGCTGCCAGAGAGCGTATGGTTCGTCGTGGTTTTGCGCGATGGCGAGCAGATCCGAGTCGTTACAATATTCCGCCAGGAACGCCCGCGCGAGCGAGGCATGGCTCGCCGGGTCGGCAATCGGCACGTTCGGCCTGGCATCGGCTTTGAACGTGTCGTGCGTGTGGATCAGCAGCTTCAGCTTCCAGTAGTCGGTTTCGGTCAGGCGGCCGCGAATCGACTCCAGGTTCTCTTCGAGCTCCGTCACGTGGGCCCGCACGGTTCCTTCCGGATGTCCCGGTCGCGGTCGGCCCCAAGCGAGATTGCGTTGATAGCGCGGATCCTGCACGATCGCCGCGAACGCGGATTTGTAGTCGGCCATGACAGAGTGTCCCTTGCCGAAAACGACACCCTGACCGAAGAAAGGGGTCGCCGCCGGACTCAACGCCGACTGTAGAATGGCAAAGCGACGATCGCCGCCGGCTCGCGGCTGCCACGGATGTCGACTTCCGCCGACTGACTCGTGTTGGCCGCCTCGGAATTGACGTATCCCATGGCGATGGGCATTTCGAGTGTCGGTGAAAACGTGCCGGAAGTGACCTTGCCCACTTCACGACCGCCCACAAGAATCGCCGCTCCTTCGCGAGCGATTCTTTTGCCGGAGAGGGCCAGTCCGATGCGTTTTTTGTGGATGCCGGCCCCTTTGATCGCCGCAAGCGCCGTCTTGCCGATGAAGTCGCCCGCGTTGAGTTTGACCGCGAAGGAAAGGCCCGCCGTCAGCGGGTCGATCGCTTCGCCCAACTCGTGCCCGTAAAGAGGCATGGCGGCCTCCAGACGCAGCGTGTCGCGGGCACCGAGACCGCACGGTTGCAGGCCGATTTCGCGGCTCGTCGAGACGAGCGTATGCCACACGTCGAGCCCGTCGGTGGCCTCGACGACGATCTCGAAACCGTCCTCGCCGGTGTAGCCCGTGCGGCTCACGATCCCCGGCCGACCAAAGATCACCGCCTCACAACCCGTGTAATAGGCCAGGCGGCCGATGTCGGCATTGACATGCGGCAAGAGGGCTTCGAGCGCCCGCGGGCCTTGCAGGGCCAGCATAAATGTCTGGGTCGTCACGTCGTCGACGGTGACGTCGTATCCACCTCGATGGGTCGCGATCCAATCGACGATTTTCAGCCGATTCGAGGCGTTGACCACGAGGAAGTAAAACGATTCGAACCGGTAAACCAGCACGTCGTCGAGAATTCCTCCCTGGTCGTTGGTGATGAGCGAATACCGGATTTCGCCGGGCGTGAGCTTGGTGACGTCGTTGGTGAGCAGGTGGTCGAGAAGGCGGCACGCATCCGGTCCCGTGAACTTGAGCCGGCCCATGTGAGCAATATCGAACAGGCCGACGGCCTGCCGCACCGCCCGATGCTCCTCGATGATCGACGTGTACTGGATGGGCATTTCCCAGCCGGCGAAGTCGACCATCCGGCCGCCGTGCTGCACATGCCAGGAATAGCAAGCCGTGCGAAGCATCCTTATCTCACAAGGGGCGAGGGCGAGCCGAAAGGGACGCGATTGGAACCGGTTTAACGAGATCAGCGGCGCTGGTCGCGGCTTCGGGCCGCATTGCCTTCCCGAGCCACTGGCCGCTCTTCACTCGCCGCTCCCCTCATCCGCCAGCGAACAGAGTCTTGAGGTACTCGCGGTTGAGCCGCGAGATATTGCTGATCGAAATGCCCGCCGGGCAGGCGGCCTCGCACTCTTCGGTGACCGTGCAGGAGCCAAAGCCTTCTTTGTCCATCTGCGCGATCATCGCCGTCACGCGTTCTTTCCGCTCCGGCTTGCCCTGCGGCAACAGGGCCAGGTGCGAAACTTTGGCACTGACGAAGAGCATGGCGGACGCATTCTTGCACGCGGCCACGCACGCCCCGCAGCCAATACAGGCCGCGGCATTCATCGCCCGTTCGGAGTCGGCGTGCGGAACGAGAATCGCATTGGCATCGGGCGCGTTCCCCGTGTTCACCGAAATGTAGCCACCCGCTTTGATGATGCGGTCAAAGGCCGAGCGATCGACGACCAGATCGCGGACGACGGGAAACGCCCGCGACCGCCACGGCTCGATCACAATCGTGTCGCCGTCGTTGAACCGCCGCATGTGGAGCTGACAGGTCGTCGTCTCCGCGTCGGGACCGTGGGCCTGTCCATTGATCATCATCCCGCAGGCGCCGCAAATCCCCTCGCGGCAATCGTGGTCAAACGCGACCGGCTCTTGTCCGTCCTGGATCAGCCGCTCGTTGAGAACGTCGAGCATCTCCAGGAACGACATATCGGGGGAGACGTCGTCGAGCTGGTACGTCTCGAATTCCCCGTGGGATTGCGCGTCCGCTTGCCGCCAGATTTTCAAAGTCAGGGAGAGGGTCTGACTCATGGTTACTTGTAACTCCGCGTCGCCAGGGGGACGGACTCGAAAGAGAGCGGCTCTTTGTGCAGAACGGGGGGCTTGTCGACGCCCTGGAATTCCCAGGCCGCCACGTAACAGAAGTTCTGATCGTCCCGCTGCGCCTCGTGCTCGGGTGACTGGTATTCCTCGCGGAAATGTCCGCCGCACGACTCTTTGCGTTCGAGCGCATCGAGTGCCAAGAGTTCGGCGAATTCAAGGAAGTCCGCCACGCGGCCGGCATGTTCCAGGTTCTGGTTGAACGACGCTCCCGTACCGGGAACCTTCACGTCGCTCCAGAACTCGTTGCGCAGCGCCCGCACCCGTTCGATCGTCGATTTGAGACCGGCGTCATTGCGGGCCATACCGCAAGACTCCCACATCACGTGGCCCAGGTCGCGGTGGATGCTGTCGACCGTGCGGTGTCCCTGGATCGACGTGATCTTGTCGATGCGAGATTTGGCCGCCGCCAGTGCCTCGCCAAAAGCCGGGTGGTCAGTCGTGACCTTCGCCAACTTGCGCGGCCAGGTGCTGGCCCATGGTGTAGGGAATGATGAAATATCCGTCGGCCAGGCCCTGCATCAGGGCGCTGGCACCCAGACGATTGGCGCCGTGATCGGAGAAGTTGGCCTCGCCCAACACGAACAGGCCGGGAATCGAGCTCTGCAGATTGTAGTCGACCCACAAGCCGCCCATCGTGTAATGGATGGCGGGGTAGATCCGCATCGGGGTCTGGTACGGGTCTTCGGCCGTAATCTTGTCGTACATGTGAAACAGGTTGCCGTATTTCGTGCGGATCGTCTCGACTCCGTCGCGGGCGATCGCATCGCGGAAATCGAGATAAACGGCATACCCCGTCGCGCCCACGCCGTAGCCGGCGTCACAGCGTTCCTTGGCCGCCCGCGAAGCGACGTCGCGTGGCACAAGATTCCCGAACGCCGGGTAACGCCGCTCGAGGAAGTAGTCGCGATCCTGGTCGGGAATCTGGTTGGCGGGGCGGGAATCCCCTTTTTCCTTGGGGACCCAGACGCGGCCGTCGTTTCGCAGGCTCTCGCTCATCAGCGTGAGCTTGGATTGATGGTGTCCGCTGGCCGGGATGCAGGTGGGATGAATCTGGGTGAAGCAGGGATTGGCGAAATACGCACCCCGTTTGTGGCACCGCCAAGCCGCCGTGACGTTACAGTTTTTGGCGTTGGTCGACAGGTAGTAAACGTTGCCATAACCCCCGGTGCACAGAACGACGGCGTCGCCGGCAAACGTCTCATACTCCCCGGTGACGAGATCGCGGGTGACGATGCCGCGGGCACAGCCGTCGACGAGGACAAGGTCGAGCATCTCCCGCCGGGGAATCTGCGTCACCTTGCCACGGGCGACTTGCCGCATCATCGCGCTGTAAGCGCCGAGCAGGAGTTGCTGCCCCGTCTGGCCGCGGGCGTAAAATGTCCGCGACACCTGGGCCCCGCCGAAGGAGCGGTTGGCCAGCGTTCCGCCGTACTCGCGGGCGAACGGCACGCCCAGCGCCGTGCAGTGGTCGATAATCAGGTTGCTGATCTGAGCCAGCCGATAGACGTTTGCCTCACGGCTGCGGAAGTCGCCCCCTTTGACCGTGTCGTAAAACAGCCGCCAGATGCTGTCGCCGTCGTTCGGATAGTTCTTGGCGGCGTTGATTCCCCCCTGGGCGGCGATGCTGTGGGCGCGGCGTGGCGAATCCTGCAGGCAGAAGGAAAGGACGTTATAGCCGAGTTCGGCGAGCGAGGCGGCAGCCGAAGCGCCGGCCAGTCCCGTCCCGACCACGATCACCGTGAACTTCCGCTTATTGGCCGGATTGACGAGCTTCAGCTCGAAGCGGTGCCGGTCCCACTTCTCCTGCACCGTCCCGCCGGGGATCTTGGAATCGAGGGTTTTTTCGCTGACTTGAATCATAAGCAACTTTTCGTGGGACAAGCTGCCGGCTTGCCCGGTAGCAAAGTATTCAATCGAACCACGCAGGCTGGCAGGCTTGCCCCATTTAATGGCCGCTGTTGGTTGCCATCCTCGCGAAGACAACGAAGCTGGCAAATCCGATTCCCATGACGGTGGCGAACACGACCCCCGCCCATTTAATTAGCCCCGCATAGCGAGGATGCGTGATTCCCAACGATTGAAACGCACTGGCAAAACCGTGCCACAAGTGAATTCCCAAAATCACGACGCCGACGAGATACACCGCCGCCGTGAAGTTGTCGTTCAGGATGCGGATCGCCTTGGCGAAAGGCTCTTCCCCTTTCGGGCCGGGCAGCCAAATCTCCCAGGCAAACTGGCCCACATGCACGATCAGAAAGAAGAGCACGATCGCGCCGGAAATGAACATCCACGCTTCGGGATGCAACGGCCAGCTCGTCGTATGAGGAGCGGCGTCGAGTTTCGATCGCCGCACGGCATACTGATGCCCGCGCGCCGCCCGGTTTTCCGCCGTCGTGTGAAAGGCCAGATAAATGTGGGCGATGAACAAACCGTAGAGAATGATCTCGGCAACGAGCAGCAGGATCCGCTGGCTGTGCAGTGTATGCGCGTACTTATTGTACGCATCTGGGCCGGCATACAGGAGCAGGTTTCCCGCAAGATGGGTGACCAGAAAGCCGCACAACAACAGGCCCGTCACCCCCATCACGAACTTCTTGCCCACGGATGAGGAGAGGGCTTTCAAGACCGAGCTCAAAATCGCCTCCTTCAAGAGACGGACAGGACCGCACGTCCTGCATTCTGCCGAATTTTCCAACGGATTATAGGGCAACCCGGATCAGATTCAATCGACTGGCTGGCCCCGGTTTCCTCAGCCAAAGGGGTAATTTGGCAATTGCTTCGCACTCAGGGATTTCCGTGCGACGCTAAGACAAGCTGGCAGCTTGCCCTACGGAAAATGTGGCCCCCTTGTGAACCGACAGTTGGCGGCCTTCGTAGGTTCCTGATGGTCTGAAACCTGTGGCTCGCCAACATTACGGCCGGTGGCGATCCCCGTTATCGCCGCGGCGGTCGGCACGGCGGCGCTTCTTTTCGCGGCGGCGGGCGCGGAGGGCAGGGGAGTCCTCCGCAGCCGCCGGGCGGTCGGATCGCTTCGATCTCGGGTGCCGTTGCGGGATGGGCCGGCTCCTTGGAGCAGCCTCTTTCTTGGTCCCTTTTTTATCTTCCGGCACAATGACGAAATCGAGATCCCGGCGGTCGACGTCGACGTGCGCGACTTTGACCCACACCTGATCCCCCAGGCGGTACCGCCGGCCTGAGCGGCGAGCGACGAGGCTGAAGGTTGCCTCATCGAAGTCGAAGTACTCGTCCCGATCGAGCATCGTGATATGCACCAGGCCGTCGACAGGCAGCTCGATTCCCTGGCAGAACAGGCCGAACCGCTCGACGCCCGTGATGGTGGCCAGCATCTCGAGGCCGACTTTATCCTCCAGATAGGTCAGTAGCTTCACCTTCACCAGTTCGCGCTCGGCCTTTTCTGCCCGCCGCTCGGTCGTCGAACAGTGGCGAGCAAGTTTTGCCAGTTCAACGACGTCTCCGCCGCGACGCGACTTGCGGTGAAATAACACGTCGGCCACCGTCCGGTGCACCGTGAGGTCGGGATAGCGGCGAATCGGACTGGTGAAGTGGCAATAATGCTCGACCCCGAGCGCGTAATGCCCCACGTCCGCCACCGTGTACTCCGCCTGCTTCAGGCTCCGCAGCAGGGCGAAATTAATGGCCCGCTCGTGTGGCTTGCCCGAAACCCGCCTCAGCAGGTGTTGCAGATCGTGACGGCTCTCGCACTTTTTAAGCGGATAGCCGAGAATTTTGGCGAATTGGGCCAACAGTCGCAGTTTCATGAAATCAGGCTCGCCGTGCCCGCGCCGCATGAAGGCCACGCCACGGTCATCGAGGGCCGTCGCCACCGCGATGTTGGCGGCCAGCATGAACTCCTCGATGATTTGATGGCTCACGTCGTTGGGCACCTCGCGTGCGCCGCTGACTGCCCCGTTTTCGTCGAATTCGATTTTTGCTTCGCGCAGGGACAAGTCGAGCGCACCCGCGGCCATCCGCCTGCCCCGCAGCAGCATGGCCAGCGCGTGCATCCGTTCGATCAGTTCGCGGATCGGCTGCGGAACATCGCGCACCCGCGGCGAGGGCCGGTCTTCGACCAGGGCCAATACATCCTCATACGCAAATCGCCAGGCCACGCATATCGCCGAACGGGCAAATTCCGCATGGACCGGAACACCCTCGGTCGTGTAGTCGATAAAGACCGACTGCGTGAACCGCACCTTGCCTTTTTGCAGACTGGCCAGACCGTTGGAGATAACTTCCGGGAGCATGGGCAAAACGCGGTCGGGGAGATAGACGCTTGTCCCGCGGATTCGAGCCTCGACGTCGAGCGAGCTTCCAGCCCGCACGAAATGCGATACGTCGGCAATGTGCACTCCCAGCCGCCAGCCTCCCTCGTCCGTCTGCGAGAGCGAGATGGCATCATCAAAGTCGCGGGCGTCGATCGGATCGATGGTGACGATCGTCTCATCGGTGAGGTCGAGCCGGTGCCCGATTCGCGTCTCGTCGAACGCGTCGGCCTGCTCGCGGGCCTCTTCCAGCACAGTCTCGGGAAACTCATCGCGCAATCCGAACTCGTGCACGATCGAAAGTGTGTCGACTCCCTGCGCACCGCGCGGTCCCAGCACTTGAGTGAGAACCGCCTCCCCCGCCCGCAGGTGTGACGGAAACCGCAGCATTTCGATGACAACCTTGTCGCCGATCCGCGCTCCTTTCGCCCCGGGATCGCCGACCAGGACGGGATCGCGGAACGTGCCGCCGTCCACCTCGACGTAGCCCTGTCCGCCGCGCTCGGAATAAGTTCCCACAAACGAGTTGGAGGCACGGACCAGGACTTCCTGAATCCGGCCGCACCGCTGGCCGGAACGGCGGCGGCGGTTCGTCAGGCTGACGAGCACCTCATCTCCGCTCTGGGCATCCCCCATATCGGCCGGGTCGATGTAGATGTCCCGGGTCCGGTGCTCGGCGGGTGGTTCGTGCGGCAAAAAGAAGCCCGCGCCGGTGCTCACCCGTTTGACGATTCCGGCAATCAGGCCGGGAACGTGGCGGGGCCGCAGCGTGCCTTTTTTTCCTTCGCGCAGACGCTTGGTCTCGACCAACTTTGCGAGCGTCTCGCGGAACTCGGGAATCTGCTTCTTGGTGAGCGTCAGCCGGCGGGCCAGGGCCGCCGCTCGCATCGGCTTGGCCCCCGGCTCCGAGAGCGCGTCCAAAATCCGTCGTTCGAGATCAGACATGGTGAGGGACGAGGGGTGAGAGACGAGGGATGAGCGGGACAACAACCATCCGCCTGCGGCAGATCGGGGTTTGCATTTTGACTCGCCCCTCGCCCCTCATTTCGGATTTCTCGTCTATCCCGTCGATTCGCCTTTGAACAGTTTGCGGTCGAGTCGCGGGGAGTACGGAGTCCAATTCGAGCCCGAATTGGGATCGTCCTGGATCGAGCGGGCGAACTCGTGCACCTTGGCGTCGAGATTATCGAGGTGGTGCAGGGCGATCGCCTCCGGAGTCATCGGCAACCGCGGGCTGCCGAACTCGTACGTCCCGTGATGGCTCAGAATCATGTGCTTGAGACGCAGGGTCAGCTCCTTGGGGAAGGGCTGCCCCGTCATGCGGACCACTTCGCCGATCTTGGCCTCGAGCATTTCGATGGCAATGGCAAGGTGGCCCAAAAGCTGGCCTTCATCGGTGTAGGCGAAAGTCGTGCCGTAGCTCATCTCGCGGATTTTGCCGATGTCGTGCAGGAAAATGCCGGCCCGCAGCAGGTCGAAATCGACCTTAGGATAAAGGTCCTCAATCCGGTCAGCCGTCTCGAGGATATTGAGCACGTGCTCCAAGAGCCCACCGTGATAGGCATGATGGGCCTTGATACCGGCCGGCGCCTGGACGAAGTCTCGCATCAGGGCCTCGTCAGCCAGGAACTGCTCCATCAGCATCCGCAGCGACGGCTCCTCGATCACCGACAGGAGCTGCTTGAGCCGGATCAGCATCTGCTCGACGTTGCCGCTCGTGGTGGCATGGAAGTCGGACGGGTCGATCCCTTCGGGAGGGATGGGCTGGATGTGGGCGAGGATCATCTGCATCGCGCCCTGGTAGAGCTGCACCTTTCCCTTCACCTTGACGAAGGCGCCGGGGT
Organism: uncultured Planctomycetaceae bacterium; assembly: GCA_963833105.1. Classification (GTDB taxonomy): domain Bacteria; phylum Planctomycetota; class Planctomycetia; order Planctomycetales; family Planctomycetaceae; genus DASPSM01. The sequence goes on along the minus strand of CAWHWU010000007.1, from coordinate 30,786 downwards.
TCAAAGGGGCGACCTGTGCCTCGGTCATGTTCCACATCAGGCCGTTGATCATGCCCGTGCGGTCGCGGAGGTGGGCCAAGAGGTACAGGTTGGCGTTACGGTTGGCGCGAAGCTGCTTGTCGGCCAGGAGGAAGATCTCTTCGACAGACTCACCGTCGCTCAACTGATTTACAAATCGCCGCGGCATGAGGTTGGTGGTTTGTCTCGAATTTGGCAGAAAGCAGTCGGATGTCCGATTCTAGGGGTCTGCGAGGCGCATGTCCATCGGCCCGTGGAACAAGCTGCTAACTTGTCTTTCCAGTTCAATCGCCCCAGGCTCAGGGCAAGTTAGCAGCTCGCCCCACGACGAACTCAGCTCATCTCGCATGAGCTCGCGTACCGCAGCTTTTGGCCTATCCAAGCTTCTGCTACAATCCCGCCGCAATTCGACTTGGTTAAGGAACGACCGCATGGCCAAGGCTGCGACGAAGACCGCGATCTCGCCCACCCGCGAGGACGACTATCCCGAATGGTACCAGCAGGTGATCAAGGCGGCCGATCTGGCCGATCTTTCTCCCGTGCGGGGCTGCATGGTGATCCGGCCGTGGGGCTGGGGCATCTGGGAGAATATGCAGCGCGGCCTCGACCGGCGATTCAAAGAAACGGGCCACGAGAACGCCTATTTTCCGCTCTTCATCCCGCTGAGCTTCCTGCAGAAAGAGGCCCAGCACGTCGAGGGGTTCGCCAAAGAGTGTGCTGTCGTCACCCATCATCGCCTCGAAATGAAGGATGGCAAGCTGCGGCCCGCCCCGTCGGCCGAGCTGGAAGAGCCCCTCATCGTGCGACCCACGAGCGAAACGATCATCGGCGCCATGTACGCCAAGTGGGTCCAGTCGTACCGCGATTTGCCCATCCTGATTAATCAGTGGGCCAACGTCGTTCGTTGGGAGATGCGGACGCGGATGTTCCTTCGCACAACCGAGTTCCTCTGGCAGGAGGGCCACACGGCCCACGCTACCGAGGCCGAGGCCCGCGAAGAGACGATGAAAATGCTCGACGTCTACGCCGACTTCGCCCAATCCGAGATGGCCATGCCCGTCATCAAGGGAGAAAAGACGGCCGGCGAACGCTTTCCGGGGGCGGTCGCAACCTATTCGATCGAAGCCATGATGCAGGACCGCAAGGCCCTGCAAGCGGGCACCTCCCATTTCCTCGGCCAGAACTTCTCGCGGGCCCAGGAAATCAAGTTCCAGGATCAGGCCGGCGGCGAAGCCTATGCTTGGACGACGTCGTGGGGCGTCTCCACGCGACTGATCGGCGCCCTCATCATGACCCACAGCGACGACGACGGCCTCGTACTGCCGCCGCGTCTGGCCCCCAAGCAGGTCGTCATCCTGCCGATCTACCGCGGCGATGATGACCGGGCGAAAGTCCGCGAATACTGCGACCGGGTCAAAAAGGAGCTCGAGGCGCGCGACTTCGCAGGAGAAAAGATCCGCGTGCAGCTCGACGACCGCGATCTGCGTGGCGGCGAGAAGAGCTGGCAACACGTGAAGCGGGGCGTGCCGCTCCGCGCGGAGATCGGCCCGCGCGACCTCGAAAAGGACTCAGTTTTTCTCGCCCGCCGCGACACGGGTGGCAAAGAACCGATCGGCCGGCAAAAACTCGTGGAAACAATCGCCGACATCCTCACCGACATGCAAAACTCGCTCTACCAGCGAGCTCTCAAGCTTCGCGAGGAGAACACGCGGCAGATCGATAATCTCGACGAATTCAAGGCCTACTTCACCGCGAAAGACGCCGACAAACCCGAAATCCACGGCGGCTTCGCGCTGTGCCACTGGTCGGAAGACCCGTCTGTCGACGAGCTGCTCAAGGAACTCAAAGTCACGATCCGCTGCATTCCGCTGGATGCGGCGGAGGAATCGGGCCGCTGTATCTTCACTGGCAAACCAAGCCACCGCCGCGTCGTCTTCGCGAAGGCGTATTGAAGATTGTAGGGCAAGCTGCCATGCCAGCTTGCCGCCTTCGTCGACGAAAAAGCCGCCAGCTTGCGGCACTCCTTGGCCAACCGTCCTCCGATCACGCCCCCTTTGGCCACTTCCGCGTAGCCTCCAGCGATTCGCCCGTTTCGAGCAGGCTCTTGAGGCTGGAGAGGATCGCGGGCCAGCCTTGCGACACGCCGTCGATGAGCTTCGATCCGGGCTTGTCCATTTCGTGAATCACGGTGAGCTTGACCAAGTCGCCTCGTTGTTCCAGTTCATACGTCAGGCGGGAATAACCTTCAACACGCAGCTCCGGCTTGAACTCGTTCCGCCACTTGAGGACGATCCGCCGCAACGGCTCGATTTCGAGAATCTCACCGCTGTCGCCGACACGCCCGTCGGGAATCATCAACCGCCACGAGCTGCCGGGCTTCCATTCACAGTCTTGCACGGTTTCGCACCAGTATTGGCGGGTGAATTCGGGGTCGATCAGCGCCTGCCACAGTTTTTCCGGCGTGGTGCGAATGTAGGTCACGTAGACGAATCGGGACTCAGCCATCGGTTTCTCCTTCCAGGTGTTTTTTGAGGTCGGCAATCGCCCGCAGGCGGCCCCGCTCGTATTTGTCGATCCAGCGGTCTGCGATTTCGTGGATGGGAACGGGATTGAGGTAGTGCAGCTTCTCGCGCCCCCGCCAAATCGGGACGACGAGCTGCGCCCCTTCGAGCAGCTTCAAATGCTTCGTGACCGCCTGCCGCGTCATGTCGAGGTCTTGGCACAATTCGCCGAGTGTCTGGCCGTTGTGCGACCGCAACCGATCGAGCAACTGCCGACGGCTCCCGTCGGCCAGCGCCTTGAACACCTTATCCATGTCGGCCTGCACGTCCCCATTATGCAACCCTTTGGTTGCATGTCAAGGTCGGTGTTCCGGATCGATGGACGGCATATTTGTTGGTTTTCTGGCAATGGGCCGATCGGCGATGTGTCGCGCAAAGGCGCGAAGCTCACGCCTGACGTAATCCGAGCGCCACTTTCAGAATGGCCACACAGCTCGGGCCGTGAGTGATCTCGCTCTGGATCACCTTCTCGACCGCCTCGGCCAGCGGCAGCTTCACGCATTGGATCAGTTCGGCCTCATCGAGCGCCTGAGCACCGAACCGCAGCTTTCGAGCCAGATAGAGCCGGGTCGGTGAAACAACACTGGCGGTGAAGGGGTCGACGACTCCCAGATCGGTCCAATCGTCCGCTTCAATGCCGAGTTCCTCTCGCAGCTCGCGCTTGGCCGCATCGAGCGGACGCTCGCCCCGCTCGATGCCGCCGCTGGCTCCTTCGACCGTTGTCCGTCCGACGCCGTAGTGAAATTCTTCCGCACGATAAACGTAGCCATCGTCGTCCGTCGCCAAGACAGTGACGCCGGGCTTCAACGTCACGACACTGTAAGTTCCTGGCTTCCCGTCCGGACGAATGACGTCGTCCTTTTGCAGACGGATCCACGCGTCGCGATAAATCTCGTGCGACTCAACGATTTTCCAGGGGCCGTGCTGTGTCATGAGGGTCGGTTTCCACAGAAGCTGAGTCCCAAAAGTGAATCCGTTCTCATGGCTGCACCCTGCGGGCAGAAATCGCGCGGAGAGCGGTGAACGCCTTCCGAGCCGTGACTGCGGCGACCCGATTGAGATCCGTCGTCATCATCATAAACAGTCGTGCGCGGCTACAAGCTCGTGCAGTTCGCTTACAAGCCACGCGTCGATTCTGTCGGGACGGCCACATCGGTTGCCGGCTACCGTCCGCCGCCGCGGCAGCCTGTGCGGCGCTTGATCGCCACCTCAGCGCCGTTCTGATTCCCGAAGCAGCCATCGGTTCGATCGAATCGGCTCCTACGTAGTCACCGGCGAGGCGATCCTGATTGTTCGTCGAGATCCATTCCGTCGGCCATGCGGATTTGCACGCCGACAAGTTGGCTGGCAAGATCGGCGATTGACGAGCCGAAATGAGCCGCGTAGTGTCAGGCAAACTTCGCTCTTGAGGAGGCATCTCGAACCATGTCAGGCGACGCGAAAAAAGTGGCGATCGTAACGGGTAGCACCCAGGGACTTGGAGAGGCCATCGCTCGGCGGTTGGTGGACGAGGCCCTGATCGGGGGGCTCGTGATCTGCGGGCGAAACACCGAAAACGGAGAAAGGCTCGCTCGCGAGTTCACTGCGCGCGGCTGCCGCACGGAGTTCGTCCGAGCCGATCTGGCGGCGGTCGAAGATTGCCGCCGTGTGGCCGAGACGGCCCGGCGCGCGTTTGACCGCATCGACATCCTGGTCAATAGTGCCGCCACTTCCGAGCGCGGCACGATCCTGGACACCACGCCCCAGCTTTTTGACCGCATCGTGGCCATCAACGTGCGTGCCCCGTTTTTTCTCATGCAGGTCGCGATCCAGATCATGATCGACCGCGGAATCGCCGGATCGATCCTGAACATTCTCAGCATGTCCAGCCACGGCGGTCAGCCGTTCCTCTCACCTTATTCCATGTCCAAAGGCGCCCTGGCGACGCTGACGCGGAACGTCGCCTGCGGAGTGCGGAAGCACCGCATCCGCGTCAACGGCCTCAACCTGGGATGGATGGATAGCCCCGCCGAAGACACGATCCAGAAGAAGTTCCACGCAGCCGCTGACGACTGGCTGCAGAGAGCGGAAAAGCAGCAGCCGTTCGGCCGACTCGTGAAGCCCACCGAGGTCGCCCAGTTCGCCGCCATCCTCCTCTCAGAAAGGTCCGGCTTGATGACGGGGTCAATCATCGACTTCGACCAGAACGTGATGGGCACTCACGAGAATTAAGCGCCGATCTCGTTCGCTGCGGAGGCACGGCTTCGAGCGGTCGACCAGCAGTGCGCTCGAAAACGTCCCCATTGAGCAATTCGTCGCGGAGCTTTCCGTTGGACGACTCGATGTCGTCGTTCTCCGGGGACTTATCGGCTCGATCAACAGCGCCCTTGGAATCTTAACGATTCCTGAAATTCCCCTCGGAAATTTTCGGAACTGCTCGTCCGCAACAAATTCTCGCGACACATTGGGCGATTCCGATGGTTCAACACCTCAGAGACGTTTTGCAATCTTGCTAGGCATACGTAGCAGTAGTTCAGTAGGCAGGTTGCAAACTTCAGGTATCTGTGAACTTCGGTTCACTGCCGCGAGCGGGCCCGACATACAGATCAACAGTTCTTGAGTCGGAAAGGAAGACAAATGAGTCCGCTGCTGGCGTACTTCGATCCAAGCGCGGGAAGCTTGTTGCTACAGGCGCTGGTTGGGGGATTCGGAGGCTTAATCGTCCTTGGCCGCTATCTCTGGACGCAGTTTATCGGAAACAGGTGAACCCCGCCGCGATCACTGCGCCCGCGAGGGTTCGAATGACGTTGTCGAACAGTTGCCGGTAGAGTTCGACCCCGGATCCTTTCGCGACCGATCGTCGCGAGTGTTCCTCCGTGAGGGTCGAGTGTTTCGGGCGCTGGATGCCGAATCGCTGGCAACCTGGCGCCGCGCGTGCGCGCTGCCGTTTGTGCAGCAGCTGCTATCGCAAGGTCAGCTCGTCGGAACGCGCGAAGTTTCGGAAAAAGAGTGCGCCGCGTTCGGGTTGCCGTCCCGCGTTGCCGGGGTTCTCGAGCACGCCCGGATTCCCTTTATCAGTTATCCGTACGAGTGGTCCTTCGCGATGCTCCGCGACGCGGCGCTCTTACATTTGCGGTTGCTCACGGAATCGATTCGTGCCGGCCTGATTCTGAAAGATGCCTCCCCCTACAACGTTCAGTTCGCCGGGAAGCAACCGGTGTTTATCGACATCGGATCGTTTACCGTTCATTCACCCGGGGAGCCCTGGCTGGCCTATCGGCAGTTTTGCGAGTTGATGCTGTTTCCCTTATTGCTCCAGGCCTACCGGGGAGTTCACTTCCAACCCATTCTTCGTGGCGAGTTGGAGGGGATTTCCGCCCGGCAATTTCTGCAGTGGTTGCGGTGGCGCGATGTCTTCCGCCCCGGCGTCTTCACGCATGGCTTCCTGCAGGCGAAGCTGGAACAACAGACGCAAGCGTTGTCGACCAGCACCGTTCGCGATCTCAAAATCAGCGGTTTCACAACATCGTTGATCGAGCGACTCTTGCAGAAATTGACGCGACTGGTGGAACGCCTTCAATGGTCGCCGCCACGAACACAATGGACGAATTACGACAATTCCTTGCCGCACGTGGCTGAGGACCGGCAAGCCAAAAGTGAGTTTGTGCGCAAGGTGTGCCATCTCCGCCCGCGCGATCTCGTCTGGGACCTGGGTTGTAATGACGGCCGCTATTCGATGATCGCAGGCGAGCGCGCCACGACCGTCGTGGCGATGGACCAGGACCATGCCTGCGTCGATCAACTGTATCGCTCGGCCGATTCGGCCAACGTGCTCCCGCTGTGCATGGACCTGGCCAACGCCTCGCCCGCGATGGGATGGCGCGGCCGCGAACGGAAACGGATCGAGGACCGTGGTCAACCGCAGCTCATTCTCTGTCTGGGGTTGATTCATCATCTGGTGATCGCCGCGAATATTCCGCTCGCGGAAGTGGTGGACTGGCTGGCCAGTCTTCGCGCCGAAGTGATCCTCGAATTTCCCTCGAAAACAGATCCCATGGTGCAAGCGTTGCTCCGCAACAAACGGGATCAGTATGATGATTATTCGCGGGAATCCCTCGAGGCGGAGTTGCGCCGACATTTCGACCTAGGCCTCACTGAATCCTTACCGTCGGGAGAGCGAACTCTCTACCACGCGGTTCCCGCTCGCTCCTCAACGGGTGCGTGATGACGGCTGAAGTCAAACCCGATCGGGCGACGCCGGAGCCTTCCCGGTACCGCCTGCGAACGTTGCACGTATTTACGTTGTGTGGTTTCGCGTTCACTGAACCGATTCTCACTGCGTTTGCGCGGCAACCGGTCTACATTCATGACCAGCAATTGGGATGGAGGGAAATCGGTGCGTTCTTGATCGGCCTTACGATCTGTCTTCCCTTGGGATTCCTCCTTGCCGATCGCCTGGCCCTGGCACTCTCAAAACGCTTGCGTGGATGGGGACGCAATACTGTATTCTTCGGCCTGTTTGTGCTGATTCTCTTATCGATGATTCGGCCCTACACATCGGCGCCGTGGATCGCGTTGTCGGGTTTTGCCGGCTATCTCTCGATGCTCCTGTCGCTGATGGGCGCCTTGATGGCGGTCTGGCTCTATGAAAGATTCAGCGGGATCCGCTTCTGGTTGACGATCTGTGCAATCGGACTGGTGGTTTTCCCCGGAGTCTTTCTTCGCCAGTTTTATTCGATTCGACAATCAGAATTGAAAGCCGATCAAGCCGTCGTCGCCAGGCATCCGACGCATGTTGTCATGGTCGTGTTCGATGAATTTAGCGGGACGACCTTGCTCAACGACCGGATGGAAATCGACGCGCGCCGCTTCCCGCAATTTGCACGCCTGGCCAAAACCTCGACGTTTTATCGGAATGCAACAACCGTCCATCCACGCACAATTATCGCTGTTCCCGCGATCTTGTCGGGCCGGTTTCCCGAAAAGGAATTGCTGCCGCTCGCATCAAACTATCCCGGCAACTTGTTTCAGACGATTCAATCGACGGGACAATTTGATATGGCGGTCTTCGAGCCGGCCACCCGTCTCTATTCGATACGAGAGCATCCCCACACGTCTCAGCAAACCACTCGGCAAAAGCTCGACGGATTGTTCAGGACGCTTTCCACGATTTATCTCCGCTTGATCATCGCGGACGATCTCACCGCTGACTTCCCGTTGATTCCAGGGCAATGGTGTTCCGTCGAAAGAGCGGAAACGGAAGTCGAATTGACTCACGGTTCCGAGGGGCGGTTTAACTATCCTGAACTACGCGATCGGACTCGGCAACTGGCCCATTTTCTCGACTGTATCAAGTCGTCTGTCCGTCCTCGCTTCACTTTTCTGCATGTCGAACTGCCGCACCCACCGTGGGGTTTTTTTCCCACGGGTGAGCAGTACCTCCACGAAACGAGTCATGCTGGTATTGCCGGCGCCGTTGGCGGTATGGCAGAAGACTGGCTCAGCGACCCTGCGACGGTCGAGCGCACGGAGTTTCGCTATCGGCTTCAGGTCGGATTCGTGGATCGCTTTCTCGGTCGTCTCTTGGATCGATTAGTGGAAACCAAGGTTTTGGACAGCTGCCTGTTGATCGTCACGGCCGATCATGGCGTTTCGTTTCGTCCCGTTCATTCGCGGCGACTGCCCGACGCGGTCAATCTGGCCGATATTGCCAGCGTGCCGCTGTTTATCAAGCTGCCTGGCCAAAAGGCGGGACATGTCGACGATCGCAACGTGGAATCGGTCGACATCTTTCCGACGATCGCCGAGTCGCTGGGGATTGAGCTCTCGGAGCCCGTCGATGGAATTCCCGTTTCACAAGCACGCCGACATCCTCGAAAAACACTTTATTTCGACGGGTCGATGACCGTCATCGAACCGAATCTGCCGCAAAGACGAGCGGCCGTCTTGCGCCAATTCGAACTCTTCGGCCACGACGACCTGGATCAATTGCCCTCCAGCATCCCCACCCACCCCGAATGGCACGGCCGTAAAATCTCCAGCTTTGTCGTCGAAGGGAAACCGGTTCCTGCGACCCTGATCGATCCGTTTCGGGAACCGGGCAGACCGTTCGACATACTCCTGGATGAAGGGAGTCGAGACCTCGCGGAGTTTTCTAAAAGGGAAACTTGATGGACGGGAACTCCCCGAAACGCCGGCGGAACTGATTGTCGCCGTCGATGGGATCGTTCGCGATTCGGAGCGGACGTTCCAGTTGTATGGCAACCAGCAGGGGTTTGAATTCTTGTTACCCAAATCCGTCATTCGGAACGCCTCAAATATCGTACGGCTCTATCTCGTGAATCGATCTCACAATCCCCCGTCCTTGCGGCCCGTCTCGACATCCTCTGTGCATCTGTTTTGAGACATTCGTCCCCCTTATCCAATCGCCACGTTGCTCATTTCCCTGTGGTCGGCGTTTCGGTAAGGGGAGCCTACGGGTCGAGGGAGAATTCGGCTGACGGGACGTCGCGCGGAGATTCCCACCGGCCGACGTTGTCGCGAGCTAAGCCGTAGCTGGGCCCTGGCGAGCGACGAAGCCTCGCCTGATCGAATCAGACCGTTGGCCTGAGCGTAAAGGCGACTCCGCACCGCGGCAAAACGCTCAGAAACGGTCCTTTGATGAGATGCTCGAGAAACGGTTGAGTGGACGGGACAGACTCCTGCTGTTGGAACCGCCCGATTAGAAATGGGGGGACGCCCGATAAATCGGGCGAAGGAGAATTCAATGCACGCCCTGCTGATCATGAGTCTTTTAGGGGGCGTCACGATCGAGCCCTACGGGCAATGGGAGTCGACCGTGGTGAAATCCGCAGCTCGTCGTGCGGAGAAGAGTGTCGGCCGACGTCTTTCCACACGTGAAATCTCCGCCCTGGTCGCGGCGGCCCCGCCCATCCCATTTCGCGAGGTCACCGTGGCCGTTGAACTCCGAGACGGGACAATTTGGGCCGGCTCGCCTCGCGGACTGATGCGCCGAAAAAAGGAATCGCGGTGGCGGCTGTTTCATTCGCGGCGCTGGCTCCTGGACGACGACGTACTCAATCTTCGGGTTGTCGGCAGTAACTCCGTCTATGTCTTGACCAAGCAGGGGATCAATTGGATTCGTCGGCGCAACACTACGTTGTCCAAAAAAATGGATGTTGTTCTCGCCAACCTCCGTCGACGTCACGTCCGCCTGGGATTGATCGGTGCTGTTGACCTGGCCGCTCCTGGCCAGCTTCAGCAGGGCTGGAAACAGCATGATGACGACAACGACGGGCTTTGGACCAGCCTGTATGTGGCGGCGGAATCGTTTCGGTTCGCCAGCACAGGCGACGAGAAGGCGCGGCAGCAGGCGAGCCGCTCGCTCAAGGCCTTGATGTTCCTCGAATCGATCACGGGAACTCCGGGATACGTGGCTCGCAGCGTCTCCCCGGCTGGCACTCGGTCTGTGCGTGATCCCGAAAAGCGGCGCCCGCGCGAAATCCCGCCTGGCGCTGGAAGTCGGATACCTCCAGCGACGAGCTTTGCGGACATTTCTTCGCGTACCCTGTCTATTACGATCTCGCGGCGACGGTCGCCGAGAAGGAAGACATTCGCAAGCTCGTCGCCCGCATCACGGATCGCATCCTGGATCATGGATTCTATTACCTCGATCCCGACGGGCATCGAACGACCTGGGGCATCTGGAATCCGAAGGAAATCAACGGCGATCCCAAATGGGTCGAAGAGCATGGTCTCAACTCACTTGAGATCCTCTCCTTCCTTAAGGTGGCGGCGCACATTGTGGGAAAGCCGCGTTACGAGCAGGTCGCACGGGAATTGATCGAAAAGCACGGCTATGCGAGCAATACCGTGAAGCAGAAAATCAAAGAGGCAGCGAACCACAGCGACGACGAATTGGCGTTTTTGGCGTATTACCCCCTCTTGAAGTACGAGCGTGACCCGAAGTTGAGGGAGTTGTATTTGGCGAGCATTCGCCGCTCCTGGGAGATTGCGCGGCCGGAGCAAAGTCCGCTTTTCAATTACATCTACGCCGCGGCGCTGCAAGCCGATCATTGGACGAATGCAACCGCTCGCCCACCAATCGCCGAGATCCCGCCGACGGATTACGATGCAGACGCGTGTGTCGAATGGTTCCGCGAAGTTCCGACGGACCTCGTGGACTGGATGGTCGACAACAGCGGACGCAACGACGCATCCGCCAAACCGTTCTCCGTTTTCGAGCGCGGCATTATGAAATGGAACGGCAACCCCTATGAGCTCAAGCGGGGAGGCGCGGGGCGGAGCTGCGACGACGGCACATTTATCCTGCTCCCCTACTGGATGGGCGTGTATCATCGGTTCCTCGACTGATCCGACTGGCCGGTCGCCCAACCACATTGGCTCGGGCGATGGCCCTTTTTGTGCGTGAATCGGCCTCCTCGTAAAGACTCGGGAAGGTGAAAAGGAGACGCAGCCTGGCCATGGAAAACTTTGATCATCCGTCCCGGCGTGAATTCGTGCAGAGGGTGGCCGCGGCGGCCGGCGTGATCGGGGTGTCTCGTCTGTCCGGCGTTCTGGCTTTCGAGGGCGCCGGCCCGTCCCAGCGACCGAAACCCGATGCGGTGCTGGTCGAGCTGCTCGACGGAAATCAGCGATTCGTCGCCGGCAAGCTCCTCCACCCGGGACGCGCGCCGAAGGACTTCGCGGCACTGGCGGAAGCGCAGGCTCCCCGCGCCGTGATTGTCGGATGTGCCGATTCACGCGTGGCGCCGGAACTGATTTTTGACCAGGGGATCGGCGACTTGTTTGTCGTGCGGATTGCCGGAAACGTCGTCAGCGGTGCCGGCCCCACGGTCAAAGGGAGCATCGAATATGCCGTCGCGGAACTGGGCGCCCGTCTGATGCTGGTGCTGGGACATAGCGGCTGCGGCGCGTGCAAGGCGGCGATTGAGCACATCGACGCCAATGACGCGCTTCCCGGAGCGATTGGAGCCCTCATCGATCCGATTCGGCCGGTGGTCAAAGCGGTGGCCGGTCAACCCGGCAACAAGCTTGAAAACGTCATCAAGGCGAACGTCCTAGAGGGCGTTAAACGACTGGAAGGTTTGGCCCCGATTCTGTCGAAGCTCGTGCAATCGCAAGAATTGAAGGTCATGGGCGGCGTTTACCAATTGAGCACCGGCAAAGTCGAGATCGTCGGCTGAGATCCCGTTTCCCAGCCCTGGACTCGGGTCAACAACGGTCCCTTGGCCGACGAAATGCGGATCGAAGAATCGCGTGCCTCGGACGTACGCGGCAACGACGAGGCAGGCAAAGCGTACTATGCGTCAGTCGCCGCCTCCGTTTCGCGGCACGTCGTTCCGCGAGCGGACTTGCGCCCGATCCGAGGTGCGTGAATCGACGAGGTCTGTGCGTTACGATTGAATCATGACAAGTCGTGCCTCGGGTTCTTGAATGCCATCGCGAAGACGCAGACACCGACCGTCCGGCGCATCCCTCGCGGGAGCGCCGCAGGCGACCTTGCGCGATCCCTCCGCTGAGCCGGTGCTCGAAGCAGGGCCCGGTTCCGCCGGCGAACGACGGCCCACGTCGGTGCTGTTCGGCCTGACGCTCGCGGGCCTCTTGGCCGCGTCCGTTTTCGCCGTCTATTGGCAAGCCCGCAACTTCGACTTTGTGCTTCTCGATGACGGCGTCTACGTCAGTGACAATCCAAACGTGCAGCAAGGATTGAGTCTCAGAAACTTGAAATGGAGCTGCCAATTCCAGGACGGCAACTGGATTCCGTTGACCTGGCTGTCGCTAATGCTCGATGCCGACCTGTCGGGACCAAGTCCCCGCGGCTATCACATCACCAATGTGTTGCTGCACGTCGCCAATACGTTGATCCTCTTCGTCCTGCTGACCCGGGCCACCGGTGGGGCGATCAAAAGTCGCAATTGTCGCCGGCTTGTTCGGACTACATCCGCTGCACGTGGAATCGGTGGCGTGGATTGCGGAGCGCAAGGACGTTCTCAGCACGCTTTTCGGGCTGGCATCCTTGTGGGCCTACGTCGAATACGCGATTCGCAGGGCCCGGACGGTGACGTCGCTCGACTCCGGCACCGCCGGACGCCGTCTTGAGAGCCGATTTAACGGTCGCTCGATCTGCCTGCTGGCGGCCTCTTTTTTATGCCTGGTTTGTAGCTTGCTATCGAAGGCGACACTGGTCACGCTCCCCTTCGTCTTTTTGCTGCTTGATTTCTGGCCGCTCGGTCGGCGGACCGAAGGTTGGGTACGGCTGGCGGTGGAGAAGACACCATTTTTTTTGCTCACCGTGGCGTTCTCCGTCGTTGCCGCTGTGGCCCAGCGCGGCAGTCATTCCGTCGCGGCGCTGGATGCCGTTTCGTTCCCGACACGTTGCGCCAATGCGCTGGCGGCGTATGCCGCCTATTTGGGTCACACCGTCGTTCCGTTTCACCTGGCGATCTATTATCCCCATCCCGGTGAACGGCTCAGCATCGGGACGGTGGGCCTGGCGGTCGTCTTGCTCACCGTGATCAGCCTGTTTGTCGTGGCATCGCGGCGTCGCTTTCCGTTCGTTTTTGTCGGTTGGGCGTGGTACCTCGGCACGCTTGTGCCGATGATCGGCTTGGTGCAGATCGGCACGCAGCAGATGGCCGATCGCTACACGTATTTCCCGCTGATTGGAATTTTTGTCGGGGTGACTTGGCTGATTGGGGCGCTGGCTTTGACCCGCTCCGTTCCGGAGCGCGTCGCGGGTTGGGGCGCGGCGGGCCTCTTGGTCGCACTGGGCTCGGCCGCGTTCGTCCAGGTCAGCTATTGGCGGGACAACGTGACTCTGTTCCGGCATGCCGTCGAGAGTACCGGGGAGAACCCGCTCGCCGAAGTGCGCTCGGTTATGCCCTCCTGTTGCGCGGACAAGGGCCGGCAGGAATTGCCCATCTGGAAGCCGCGGCACAGAAGGGGCCGTATGACCCGCAAGTCCACTACGTCCTGGCCCTGGCTCTGCAAGGGGCTGGTCGCCTCGATGAGGCGGCGGAGCATTACCAGCGGGCGCTGGCTCTCAATGACAACCATGCCGAGGCCCACACGAATCTGGCGATTATCCTGAGCCAGCTTCACCGATATGCCGAGGCGAAGGCACACTTCCAGAGAGCGCTCCAGATCAATCCCGAGCACGCGAAAGCGTGTGTGAACTTGGGAACGTTATGCCTCGAAACCAAAGACTACGACGCCGCGATCCGGTATTCCGAACAAGCGCTCGCTCTCGATCCCAGGCTGCAGAATTGCCATTGGAACCTCGCCCTCGCCTTTCGCGCCAAAGGCCAGTTCGACAAGTCGATCAGGGAGTTCAAGGCATACCTGGCCGTTGTCCCTGCCGATCCCGATGCACGGCGCGAGCTCGCACGCACCCTGGCCATGAAGAAGTCGGACCACTCGGAACGCCTCAATTGAATTGAGGACGACATCCCGGCACGACCTGGGTCGTTCAATCGGCGCGAATCTCGCAGCGCAACCAGGCTTTGGCGTAAGCCCAAAGCCGGTTCGCGGTGGCGCGACACACCGAGCGCATCGGCCGCCTCGTCGATCGAAAGCCCGGCGAAGTATCGCAGCTCGACGATCTTTGCCGCTTCGGGTTCCTCGACGGCAAACCGCGTGAGGGTTTCATCGAGGGCCAAGAGCACATCGCCCGTCGGCTCTGAAACGCAAATGCCTTCTCCGAGCGATACCCGGTTCAACTCGCCCCCGTGCTTGACCCGCGACTTTCGACGCGCGTTCTCCACCAAAATCCGTCGCATGGCCTCGGCCGCCGCCGCAAAGAAATGTCCCCGTCCGTCCCACTTCTTCTCGTCACCCTCGGCCGATCCCACCAGCCGCAAATACGCTTCATGCACGAGTGCCGTCGCATTGAGCGTTTGTCCAGGCTTTTCGGCAGCCATCCGCCGCGCCGCCAATCGACGCAGCTCGTTGTAAACGATAGGAAGAAGTTGCGAGGCAGCAGTAACGTCACCCTTATCGATCGCTTGAAGAATCCCCGTAATATCATCGGCCATTAGTTCGACTCTCGCCATGTGGCGGGACAGCTTGCTTCGAGGTCGAAATCTGGCCAATTCCGGTGAATCCAGACGGCAGCGTCGTGCAGATTGTGAAACCGACGCGGCGGAGGCTGCTCGTGTGCCGGCTGTTTCCCTTCAGCACTTTCCGTCTTGCTTCTCATTTTCGCCAGCATGTTGCTCGAGTCGTTGGCGGACCGGATCGTCAAAAACACCGGCTTGCCGTCATAGAAAACGAGCTCTTCGAAACGCGTCAATAAGGATTCTCGCGACTCACCAACACAAGCGGGATGCGAGAGCAGTTTCGCCAACGACCGTTGGGACGTTATTGATCGAGCCATTGGCCGCACCATTCCCCGAATGTCGTAGCCATAAGTGCGCCAAAGCAAGACATCGCACTCGAGAAGGGATGTTGTTGCTTTCGTCGCAAGCCTGTCTCGCGACGCGGGGTCCAATCGCGGCGCCAGGGCGATCAAGCATCCCCACGCCATAGCGCGAACGACGCCGTCCTCCGATTTGTCCAGAGTCGCAAGCAGGGCATCGCACGCACGCTTCGCCTGCGCCGGTTCCAGCCGCGGCGCCAGCGCGTCCAAACCTTCCGACGCCCAATATGGAACGACTTCCGACTTTTCCGAGATCGCAAGCAAGATATCTCCGGCACGCGTAACTTGTGCCAGTTTCATCCGCGGCGCCAGCGCGACGAAAATTCGCGACGCCGCGCGGCGAACAAGAGGGTTGATGTTCGATTTCTCCAAGATTGCAATCAGGGCATCGCCGGCACGCGTCACTTGTGCTGATTCCAGCCGCGGCACCAGCGCGGTCAAACGTTGTGACTCCCAATAAGCGAATCCCCCCGATTTCTCCATGGTCGCGGTCAGTTCGTCCCACGCACGCATTACTCGTGCCGGCTCCAGCCGGGGCGCCAGCGCGACCAAACCTTCCGTCGCCCAATTCGGAACGACTTCTTCCGATTTCTCCGAGATCGCAAGCAGGGCATCCCAGGCGCGCGTCGCCTGTGCCGGTTCGAGCCGCGGCGCCAGTGCGACCAAACCTTGTGACGCCGCACCGCAAACATTGTCGTTCTTCGATTTCTCGAGGATCGCAAGCAGGGCATCGCCCGCACGCGCGACCTGTGCCCGTTCCAGTCGCGGCGCGAGTGCGACCAATGCGTCCAACGGCGCACCACGAACCAGATCGTCCTTCGATTTCTCCAGGATCGCGATGAGGGCGTCTGCGGTACGCGTCACTTGTGCCGGTTCCAGTCGCGGTGCCAGCGCGGTCAATCCCTGTGACGCCGCCGAAAGAACACCGTCGTCCTTCGGATTTTGCAGGACGATTGCAATCATGGCGTCTCCGGCACCTGTGACTTCTGTCGGTTTGAGCCGCGGCGCCAGCGCAGCTAAGGCATTAACCCACAGGCCCTTCGATTTCTCCAGGATCGCAAGCAGTGCATCCCACGCACGCTTGGCCTGCGCTGGTTCGAGCCGCGGCGCCAGCGCGGCCAATGCCGATGCTTCCGACGCCGTAAGGAAAACGTGGTCTCCCGTCGATTTGCGCAGCATCGCAATCAGGGTATTCGCGGCGCGATTAACCTGGGCCTGATCCAGCCGCGGCGCCAGCGTTGCGAAACGTTGTGACTCCCAATACGCAGAGCCCCCCGATTTCTCCAAGGTGCCAAGCAGGGCATCCCAAGCACGCTTCGCCTGTGCCGGTTCCAGCCGCGGCGCCAGCGCGCCAAATACTGGTGATACCCAAGACGAAAGTTGTGCGTCTTTCGAGTTCTCCAGGATCGCTGCCAGATCGTCCCACGCACGCGTCACTCCCGCTGGCTCCAGCCGCGGCGCCAGCGCGACCAAACCTTGTAACGCCGCACGGCCAAGTAACGCCGCACGGCCACCGGTGTGGTTCGTTTTCACCAGGATCGGAAACAGCACGTCCCACGCACGCGTAGCCTGGGCTGGTCCCAGTCGCGGCGCCAGCGCGGCCAAGGCGTCCAACGGCACAGCACGAACCAGATCGTCCTTCGATTTCTCCAGGGCCCCAATCAATGGCTCCGGGTTCAATTGGGCGAGTTGCTGCGGATCGCTCCGGCTGGCGGCAAAAGTCACGAACTCGCCAAATCGATCGACGCACTTATTCTTCGGATCACCGAGGTAATTGCAGCTTTCTGCCCAAGCGGGGAGATCAGCCGAGCCAAGTTGCAATGCCAGCCAGCAGGCTGCAACGCGAATTCTGGGGTCGGCTGTGCGATCACGTTGCCTGGCCGAGACCAATTTGATCGCTTGCTCGCGTCGGATCGGGCTGAGACCGACGCACGCTTGAACCACGTAGTCCGCAAGGCGTGCGATGCGTAATGCGGTTTCCGGATCTTCTAACGCAATTTCGAGCACGCGCAACTTTAGCGGAGACTCTTTGATCGCTGACCAATCGACAAAACTGCGTGACTCCGCGGGACTGTTTTTGGAAAATCCGATCGGTCGCAGCAGACCGTTTGCGAGTTGACGTTCAGCCCGATCACGTTGTGCTGCTTCCGCGATCAGAGCCGTCTCCTTCGCGTCGCGCTCTTTTGTTACGTCCTTGAGCGCATCGATGGCTTCCCTTTTGGACACGTCCGCCGCCCGCTCGGCTCGCTGGGCACGGAAGAGGCCAATGGTCGTGCCGGCAATGCCCAGCGTGAGGACGGCCACGATCGACGCCAAAGCAATGACGGGTTTGCGGTGTTTACGGGCGAATTTGTGGAGCCGATAACTGGCCGACGGCGGCGAGGCCTCGCACCGGCTCGTCATTGAGGTATCTCAGCACGTCGGCGGCGAAGCTGTTGGCCGTTTCGTAGCGGCGCGTGCGGTCCTTTTCCAGGGCCTTCATCGTGATCCAGTCGAGGTCGCCGTGGAACATCTTCGAGAGCTTCGCCGGCTCGGTCTTTCGCTGGGCGGCAATCGACGGCAGCGAACCGCTCGAGTGGCTCAACCGCAGGCTCGGCTTGGGCGGCTCTTCCTCGCGGATAATTTTGAGCAGTTCGTCATACGCCGCCTTGGCCAGCCGCTGCTTGTCGAACGGCGTCGTGCCGGTGAGGAGTTCGTACAGCAGCACGCCGAGCGAATAGACGTCGGTGCGGGTGTCGATGTCGAGGCCGCTCATCTCGGCCTGCTCGGGGCTCATGTAGAGCGGCGTGCCGATCATCTGGGCGAAGCGGGTGTAAATCGTCCGGTCGGTGAGCGATTGATGCAGGGCCTTGGCGACGCCGAAGTCGATCACCTTCACCACCGGTTTGCCGTCGTGCAGCGTGACCAGCACGTTCGACGGCTTGATGTCGCGATGGATGATGCCCTTCAGATGGGCGTGCTGAATGGCGTTGCAGACCGGCGACGAACAGCTCCAGCCGCTCGCGCGGCGTGAGCTGGTTTTGATCGCAGTAGTCGGTGATGGGGATGCCGCGGACCAGCTCCATCACGAAGTACGGCCGGCCGCTCTCGGTCGTGCCGGCGTCGAGCACGCGGGCGATGTTGGGATGGTCCATCAGGGCCAGCGCCTGCCGCTCGGCCTCGAACCGGGCGATCACGTCGCGGGTGTCCATCCCCGGCTTGATGATCTTGAGCGCCACCTTGCGGCGGATGGGCTGCTGCTGCTCGGCGACAAAGACGAGGCCAAATCCGCCTTCGCCGATCTGCTCCATCAGCTTGTAAGGGCCGATCGTCGTGCCGACCTGCTCGCGGATCGGTTCGCCGAGCTGCGTGGGAGCCAAGGCGGCGGCCAGCTTGTCCAAGGGTCCGTCCGGTTGGCCGTAGGCCCGCAGTAGCTCCTCGACCCGCCGCCGCAAAGTCTCGTTGCCTCCGCACGACCGCTCGAGAAAGGCGGCCCGTTCGGCCGGTTCCTGGATGTCGACGGCGGCAAGGAAAATGCCTTTCGCGTCTTTGGGCGTATCGGACATCAATCAGGGCCCTTGTTTCCGATGATCGGTGAGGCTGAGTCCGTCAGCGTAGCACGGCGGTGCCGCAGACGGTTTTGTTTGGGGTCGCAAGCCCTCCGGGCGAAAGAGAATAGCCCAGCGATTCATCGCTGGGGCGGTCGATGATCATGCTCCTCAAGCCCCGGACGGGGCGGCAGAGTCCGATGCGTCAATTGGGTCACGTTCGCAATCTCTTTCGTCCCTGGCGGGACTTTCACTCCGTCTCGTGTCTGGTTCCCAGCGATGAATCGCTGGGCTATTTTCTGTCGCCCAAGGGGCTTTTCAATCCGACCATCATCAATGGCGTGGAATGCCACGTCCCCCCGGTCTGTCTGCGATTGCTGCGGATCGAACTCTCCTATCATGACATGCGACAAAACGGGCCGAAACGTCTCAAATATTTTCGCCCGATTCGCACCGCAACTCCCCGATGAGCCCGGTTATCGGTGCTCTGCATTTCAAAGAGGAACATCCCCACCCGTGGGTCGTGCACGACGGCGGTCGTCAGTTTTGTACGGTGGGACAAGGCCGCCGCGGCCGCCGGCCCACCATTGCCAGCGTCTTTGCAAACGGACCGTGCGCAAGTCGTGCGCAGAGATGTTGCATCGGACCGCGAAATGACGAAGAATACAAGCATGAGCACGGAAACCCTCACCACTGCCGAAGCAATCAAGGAACTCCAGCAGGCCGTCGATCGGCTCGTGAAGGGAGAACGGGATCCCGAAGTGATGCGGCAAGCGTGTGAGCGGATGGATCAGATGCGTGAGGAACTGCGGAAGCGAATCGGCACGGTCGAAATCGCAGTCGAATTGATTCGTGACGCCCGGAACCAATGAAGTACGTCCTCGACGCATCGGTGGCCGTCAAGTGGGTCCTTCCCGAGCCAGACAGCGCAAAGGCTCTTTCAATCCGCGACGACTACCGCATCGGCACCCACGAATTGATCGCACCCGACACTCTTCCCGTGGAGGTTTGCCATGCGCTCACGCGCGCAGAGCGCAGGAATGTCATCGCCAAGGCGGAGTCGATAGTAAAGCTCGCCGACCTCCTTGCCCTGCAGCCGATCCTTCATTCCTACTTGCCGCTTCTTCCACGAGCCGTCGAGATTTCGTCTCAAATGCGAATCGGCGTCTACGATTGCCTGTACGTGGCGCTTGCCGAGCGCGAGAGCTGCCAGCTGATCACGGCCGACCAGCGTCTCGTGAACAGTTTTAGCGGGGTCTCCGTCCTGGCTCTATCGACCCTCTAACGTCGCAGATCGCGCAACACGCACGTCCGGACGATCGACATCGGGTGCAGGGCTTGGATGTCGACGGCGGCAAGGAAAATGCCTTTGGCGCCTTGGGGTGTGTCCGACATCATTCGGCCCTAAACGTGCGCACCGGTTTTGTAGGGTGGGACAAGGCCGCGGGTACCCGTGCTTCACGGGTGGCGGCCGCCGGCCCACCATTGACAGTGTCTTTGCAAACGGGCCGCAATCTGGTGGGCCGGCGACTCGCCGAGCCTCGCTTGTCCCACCCTACGAGTTCTCATCAACAACGTGGTGAATCGAAGTCTCCTATCATGACATGCGACAAAGAGGGCTGAAACGTCTCAAAGAAATCCGTGCGTTCGCCAGAGCGCTCTTTGGACGACTGAATTCACAAGACTGCGTAGCCGCAACCAAGTAAAGCCAAGAGAGACCACGGATGACTCGGATTTCACTGATGAGAAACCGACGGAGATTGGCAAATCAGACGACCTGAAGAAAAGAGACACACCGCAGCCCAGCGGGACCATTTTTCCATTCTTGATCCGTTTTTTATCAGTGGAATCGGTGTGATCCGTGGTCGCTAACCTCTTTATTTGATTGCGGCCGAGCGCGGCGAGGCCGCACTGGGACAGCGGGGAATTCAGCGACAGATCGCGGTCTGTCTGTCGTGTATTTCCTTCGGCCAAGTCACTGGGCAATTCGTTTCCAAATCAAAATCGGGCCAGCTCTGTTGAATCCAGGCCGCAGCGTCGCCGTAAGACCGTTCCACAAACGCGGCCCGTTAGGCCGGAGCTTGGATGTCGACGGCGGCAAGAACAATGCCTTTGGCATCTTTGGGCGTTTCGGACATCAACCAGGGCCCTTGTTTCCGATGATCGGTAAGGCTGAGTCAGTCAGGGTAGCACGGCGGCGCCGCAGACTGTTTTGTTCGGGGTCGAAAGCCCTCCGGGCGAAAGAAAA
The DNA here is from genome assembly GCA_963833105.1 of uncultured Planctomycetaceae bacterium. Taxonomy (GTDB): domain Bacteria; phylum Planctomycetota; class Planctomycetia; order Planctomycetales; family Planctomycetaceae; genus DASPSM01. Next base: position 10,014 of record CAWHWU010000007.1, on the reverse strand, counting down.
TAGCCCAGCGATTCATCGCTGGGGCGGCGAACAACCACGCTCCGCAAGCCCCACTTGGGGCGGCAGAGTCCGATGCGTCAATTGGGTCACGTTCGCAATCTCTTTCGTCCCTGGCGGGACTTTCACTCCGTCTCGTGTCTGGTTCCCAGCGATGAATCGCTGGGCTATTTTCTGTCGCCCAAGGGGCTCTTCAATCCCAACATCATCGATGGCGTTAAATGCCACGTCCCACCGCTCTGTCTGCGATTGCTGCAAATCGAACTCTCCTATCAAGACATGCGACAAAACGGTCGGAATCGTCTCAATCATTTTTGACGCATTGCCGCCGAGCCCCCCGAGTCGCTCGGACCGCCAGCACTTATGTGTCGCGATGGAGGCGTCGTTTTTGTGGACGTTCGACGCACCATGAGAGAGAGGGCCAACGGCCACCAACAAACTGCAAGCCACAGCGAATGTCGCCGCGGCACCGGCCATGGCGAAATCCGGCGATCGAGCGGCTGGTACAGCCCGCCCTAATGGTCCGTCTAGCCAAGAATGACATGCTCTGGGTGGCACTGGACTTCGGCTAGACCGAGCGCTCAGTCACAAAGAGCGTTCGACTCGGGCGAACCCTGCGACGTATTTTTCGGTCTGAACCCGTGCGCCGGATCAGGTCGCGGTCGGCTATGATTCGGACATCATCGTCCCAGCGTTACCGGTGCAGGATGAGGAGACATGCTGCAAACATCGTCCGCACCAACCGGAGGGCCTGACGCACCGGTCACGGCTGCCGGATTTTCCGAGCGAGCCCGAGTTCGGCAGGAGGCGGGCGACCTGGCCGGAGCCTTGGCCGACCTCGAGCAGGCGGCCAGCCTCGCGCAGAGCGCGGCCGAGGGCGCCCTCTATCGCGGAATGGCCTGCTACCTCAACTGGCGGAACGAAGCCGCCGTGCAGGAGGTCACATTCGCAATCGAGCACGACCCGACCTGTCGTGCCGCGTACGCCTGGCGCGGCGCGGCACAGCTCATGCTGAAGAGAATCCCTGAGGCCATCCACGATTACTCGGAAGCGATCCGTCTCGATCCCCTCGATGCGTGGGGCTTTGTCCAGCGCGGCGTCGCCTTTCAGCACGCCTGCGACCATGCGGCTTCCATCGCGGATTATTCGACAGCGATCCGGCTCAAGCCCGACGAGTTTCAAGCTTATCTCTACCGGGCAGGGTCCTACGCCGCGCGCGACGAACACGAAGCGGCGATCCGCGATCTGAGCGAGGCGGTCCGACTCAACCCGCATGATTTTCGGTCCTACCTGGCGCGGCGCGGGCGCACTACGTGCTCGAGGATTACGAGCCGGCGTTTCTTGATCTGAACGACGCGGTTCGTTTGAACCCGGAATCCGCAAACGCCCGTTTGTATCGCGGACGCCTCCTCGAGTATTTCGACGAGCCCGAACGGGCGCTCGCCGATTACGATCAGGCGATCCGCCTCGACCCGATGAATGCCGAAGCGTGGTGCGAACGGGGTGAGATTCGGGCGGAGAAGGATCAAATCGAAGGGGCGATTGCCGATTTGACGGAAGCGATCCGGCTGGATCCGACTTCCGAGTCGGCGTACAAAGCGAGGAGCGACGTCTGGGCCCAAGCCGGCCAGGACGCCAAAGCCAATGAGGATCTCGAAATGGCACTGCACGTCGACTCGGTGGAAGTGTTCAACGTCACGGCGGCCGCCGCCCAGGCGGCGATCGAAAGCGGGCAAGCGGCCGGTCGTCCCGCGTTCGTGCATGTTCTCTTACAAGCGCACTTCGATCCGCGGCCGCTCGATTCCTTGACGATCACCGAACGGCGTTTTCCGGGACGCGTTCGGGCCGATTTGCAGCGGGCCATCGACAGCCTGTTTGAGACGATGACCGTGCTGCATTTCACCGGAGTTCGCAAGCAATTCGCCCACCAGGGTGTCAATTTCACCGAACTGATCGTCCGCGATCGTAACGACACGGCACTGGCCGTCCCGCCGCAGTACGAGCAGATCGATACCGGCGAGGCGGAACCGGTGCGCTGCCTCAAGGAGGGGTTGTGGCTGCTCGAAGCCGAAGGGTGTCGTTTCGCCGTGTTCCTGGAGCCTTCCGAATTCATGCACCGTGCGTTCGGGAACCTGGGCATCCGTTTCCAGATCGCCACTCCCAACGACGAAGCCGGCACGAAAATCATGCAGCAGTTCTTCCGTCACCTCGAACGCTCGGTCGAGGAAGCGCGGTCGTATCGGGGGAAAATCCTCTCGCTGGAAATGGAGCCGCACGGTTTCTCCGGCGCCTCGACCGGCGTCAAAGTGCACAAGCTGCGGACGGTCGAACGGGACCAGGTGATTCTCTCCCGGCGGACGCTCGAGCTGCTCGACCGCAATGTGATTCAGTTCGTCCGCCAGCGGCCGCGGCTGTCGGCGCTGGGATTGTCGACGAAGAAGGGATTGCTGTTTTACGGACCGCCCGGCGTCGGCAAGACGCACACCTTGCACTACCTTGCCGGAGCGATTGAGGGGATGACCACGCTGTTGATCTCCGCCGAGCAGGTCGGATTGTTGGGGGAATACATGACGCTGGCCCGCTTGCTGCAGCCCAGCATGGTCGTGATCGAGGACGCGGATCTTATCGCCAGAGAACGCACGCGGATGGAAAGCGTGTGCGAGGAGGTTCTGCTCAACAAGCTGCTCAACGAAATGGACGGATTCAAGGAGAACGCGGACGTGCTGTTCGTGCTCACCACGAATCGTCCCGAAACGCTGGAAGCCGCCTTGACGAGCCGGCCGGGGCGAATCGATCAGGCCATCGAATTCCCTCTCCCGGACGAGGAGGGGCGGGCCAGGCTCATCCGACTCTATTCGCGCGGACTGGTCGTTCCCGAGGCGATCGTTCAATCCACCGTCAAGAAGACCGAAAACGTGAGCGGCGCCTTCATCAAGGAGCTCATGCGCCGAGCGGCCCAGTTTCAGATCGAACGAAACGGTTCCGACGAGATGACTCTCGAAGATGTGGACCAGGTGCTCGAAGAACTCCTCTTCAGCGGTGGCTCCCTGAACCGCAAACTCCTGGGAGGCCCCGCCGAGGCGCCGGAAAACAAATGACGCGCTGGTCGGAGAGTTTTACGGAGGCTGAGCCCGGCGGGACTCCCTTCTGCACCAGCCGATGGAGAACGAGATCCACCGCCTCGCGGCTCCCGAAGTCCAGAAAGTCACCCGGCACGTGCACAGAACCTCTGCCCTTGCCCCTGATGCGGTAAAGCACTTTGGCGTCAATGCTTTGCGTCGATTTTCTATGGCTCATCATGTAAGAAATAATGCCCATTTTTCCTTACAAGTCAAGCTCTGATCCACGCAGCCCCTGACGACAAACGAGCCCGGCAAATCAGCGGGATCAAACCCGCTCATCAGGCCACAACCGGCATCGGCTGCCAAACAGGCAGTCACCAATCCACAATCGCGAATGCAACCGGTAGAATGATTGGCGTAACTTTCTTTGCATCAATAATTTGCGAACAATTGGACTCTCGGGCGCGCCTTTTGCCGAACTGCCAGCGACACGTTTGTTCACGGAGGGGCTCAATGTCAGTGTTGGTTCTTCAACTTGGCGATATCCACATCAAGGTGGACAGTGATGAGATTCTTAGGCGCGGGGAGCAGATCGCGGCCGCGGCGGCGGCCGAGGCGGATTCGGAAGTCGATGCCGCCTGCATCTTAGTGACTGGCGACGTCGCGCAGACCGGAGCCGAGGAAGAATTCCGTCTCGCCATCGAGTTCCTTTCTGCGATCCGCGACGGGCTCGCCAAGAAGCTCGGCTGCCCGGTGCAAATCATTACGATCCCAGGCAATCACGACCTGCATTTGGCGGACGACCAAACTGGCGCAATCAGATCATCGATGGAATTTCTACCGCGACCGTGCCCCCGCCGTCGATTCTCGATCTCGTCCTGGCCTCGCAACGTAACTACTTCGCTTTCGCGGACAAAATTTCCGCGGCCGGACAGCACCTCACGTACGCCGAGCCCTTCTTTCGGACCGTGCGAATTCAGTCCCAAAACGGCACGCTTGACCTTCATCTGGTCAACTCGGCCTGGATGTCCACCCGCCACGAATCCCCCGGTTCCCTTTTGTTTCCCGTGGACCGCTTCGCAGTCAATGGCTCGTGCCCGCCGACGTATTCGATTTCCGTCGTCCATCACCCATTCAACTGGTTCAGCCAGCCGACGACGCTCCGGCCGTTGCGCGACAAGATCGAACACGCTAGCGACATGGTTATCACCGGGCACGAACACGGGAATGTTGGCTTCACAAAGACGCCGATCGGAACAACGGGCGTCCTGCAATATCTCGAAGGCGGCGTGCTTCAGGAGCGAAACGACAAATCAATCTCGTCGTTCGCCGTTTTGGTTTTCGACTTCAAAAACCAGCAGCAACGGATCGTCCGTTTATTGTTGAACAAGGACGAGGGGATTTACGTCCGGCAAGCCGGAGCAGATCCCCACCCCGCTTCGCGTCAACATGAGCCGTAAAGACCGACGGTTCCAAATCTCACCCGAATTCAGGGAGTTTCTCGACGACCCCGACCTGCCGCTGGCTGACTCGAAGCAGCGAGCCATCCGCCTGCTGGATATCTTTACCTACCCCGATCTGAAGGAGGCCGTCGGCACCGCCATCGAACGCCGTTGGAAGCTATTCAAGGCGGAGCGCGTCCTCGACGAGCTTCTCACTCGCCGCCGGGTCTTGATCGCCGCGAGTCCCAAAGCCGGCAAAACGAGCCTGGCAAAAAGCCTTTTCGTCGATCTGTTGAGCAATCGACAGCTTCCGGTTTACATCGATGGGGAAGATTTGCCGGCCGTCATTACCGACCAAACTGCGCGGCAGGCGTTGGCCAAGGCGATCAAGCGGCAATACGCCGCAGCGACCATCGAAGCCTACGAGCAATACGCCGGGGCGAAGCCCGCCCTTATCGTCGACAATTTGGAGGCGATTGACGATGTGCCGGCGGCCGCGAGCGGTTTCTGACCTTCGTCGACGGCCGATTCGACTTGATCATCGCGTTTGCGGACGACGAGTTCGTTCTCGAACACTTTCACGCCCGCCAGGGCTCTTCCCGCAAGATCGTCGAGTACGACTGTTTCTACATCTGCGAATTCGGATACATAAGCATCGAGGACTTGGCCCGACGATGGCTCTTGAGCTCCCAAAGCGCCGGCTCCCATGTGACTGAAGCAACCATTCGCGACATCTGCAAGATCGTCGGCCGCGTGCTTCAGATCAATGCGATCCCCCACCACCCCTGGGTTTTACTCGTCCTGCTTCAAGAGGCGAGTTCGGGTCAGGAAATCGCGGCCAAGAACGGGTCGTATGGCCATCTGTTCCAGGCCATCGTCACGAGCGCGCTCTACCGCTCTCGCTTTCACAACGTCGACATCGAGACCAAGTACAACTACCTGGCGGAATTCGCCTGCGCCATGTTCGAGCAGGGCGTCGCGACTTTCGACGAAGCCGAGGCGAAGCGGTTTCACGAAAGGCATTGTGACCGCTACGATCTCGATTTGTCCTTTGACCAGATGAAGGCCGATCTAATCGAAATCGGCATCGTACGATCAGACGCCGGACGGTTGGCCTTTCGGACCAAATACTCCTACTGGTTTTTCGTCGCTTGGTATTTATCGCGCCACATGCATAAACCGGACGTTCAGCAGATCATCGAACGTCTTTGCGGGCGGCTACATCACGAAGACACGGCGAACATCTTCATTTTCCTCGCCCATCTGTCAAATGAGCCCCATGTCCTGATGTCAATCGTCCAAACGGCGAAAACCTTGTTCGCCGACTGCCCGCCCGTGGCTCTCGACCAGGACATTAAGGAAATAAATCTTCTCCATCCAGACGAGATCAAGCTGCGCTTGCCGTCGACTGACGCGGAAGAGAATCGCCGTTCCTTGATGGCGGAAAAGGACCAGGAGATCGCGCAGCGGGATGCGTCCGTAACCGATGGTCGACGCGTCGAAGCGACTGCGCCGCAACAAACGACCCCGGCGACGATTTCACGAAATACATCAGAGCTCTACAGGCGAGCATGAAGACGATCGACATCTTGGGCCAAGTCTTGCGGAATGGAGCAGGCTCGATCGACGCGGCCGAAAAAAGGGAGATCGTCGACGAAATCTACCGACTCGCTCGCCGGGTAAACGGCAGCGTGCTCAAGGATTTGCCGAATCAGCTCACAGGTTTCGCCATGGCCTTATCGCGGCATTTCGAAGTGAAGTATCCGAACGACACGCCTGACATGCGGATCAACCGCATCGTGGGTCACATCACCCATTTATTCTGGCTCGTCACGTTTCGCTCGTCCGCCGCGTCTCGCATTCGCTGGCCCACGAAATGCTCCGGCGGACATTCGACAAGGTTTTGGCAGCCGATGGTTGCATCCCTAACCGGCTGTTCGATTTATCCATCAAGCTGGACATTGCCCAGGGTCTTCCCTCAAACGAAGCTCAGACACTTTACAACGACGTGGCTGGCAACGTCCTTGTTCGGACCGTCATCCGTGGCGCTCATCATTAACCACCTCTACCTTTATTCGGTCCCTGAGAATGAACGACAGGCGATTTGCGAAAAGGCTCGATATCGAGATCGACGAGCACTCGCAGTCGCTCGACCCGGACCGAAAAAAGGTAAAAGGCTTACTGGCCGGCCCCCACAGTCGGATGGATAGCGATGAACGCAAGTCCGCGCGGAAGCGAAAAAAGGAAGAACGGCAACGCCGAAAGCGTGAAGCGACGGCGGCTCGGGGATTCCCAGCGAATGCCTCCACGTCGAACGGCCCGCATCTGCCGTATCGCTGGACTCGCTTGCTATTACCACTGAGAGACCGTAATGCCGACGATCGCCCGCCGAATCGCCGAAAAGCCGCCGTTGCGGCCCGATTCCAACCACCCTCAACATCTCCTCCCTCCGGCGATGGACTTATATGGGACTTTCAAAGTCAAGCTCAAAAATGGCCGCATATTCACGTGTCGTAGCCTTGAACCGCAAAGCGACGAAAGGCTCCGTTCCTTCCGGCTCATGTTCGATTGTACGTTTCCGGCAATGGTCCGCATCCGGCTGCTGCTCGAAGACGGCTTATATGGGACTTTCAAAGTCAAGTCAAAAATGGCCGCATATTCACGTGTCGTAGCCTTGAACCGCAAAGCGACGAAAGGCTCCGTTCCTTCCGGCTCATGTTCGATTGTACGTTTCCGGCAATGGTCGCATCCGGCTGCTGCTCGAAGACGGCTCGAAGCCACAGGAAAATCGGCTCATCCTGCCCGATTTTCCTTTCGCCATCGTCGAGGCTCCACCCTTGCCTCCAACATGGGGATGTTCCACTATGAGCGGAAAGGTTCGGTCCCGGAAAAACCCGAGCCGCTGAATCGCCATGTCCCACCAGAATCGGTTTTGCAGCGGGAAACGTGGCTACCCGCTGAAAAGCCGGAAGTCCCTTAGGCCGGGTCCGCCGGCCAATGACGCTTCATCACAATCAATACGACACGAGGTGGAGCCCGCTTTCAATTGGCGGTGATTGTAAAATCATCCGCGCCACATCCTTATATTCGGTGGATCCGTTGGATCCGAACCATGATGCAACTATGCGCATCGAAGGCGAAGCTCCGAAGCAGCGGTAGCCCATTCTTTTCCCCGGTCATTTAAACCATGGCGAGTCGTGCGGGCAACCGCTACCTCGGATCGTTCTTGGCCGTTTCGCCGCTATGAGCGCCGAAGTGCCAAAACCTGGTATTTCTTTTTCTTCCTGTTGCCGATCATATCGCCGCTGCAATGCCAGGCTACTGAAGCCTTCCGGTATGACGCCGTCATCCGCATAGCGCCACAGGGCAATGATCAGTTTGCGGGCAAGCGCCACGATCATCGGCTTGCGTGATCCCTTTGCATTCTCGGTGCGTTGTTTGAACCATTGTACCAGAGCGCTGTCGGGCTGGAACTTCACCATGCGCCAGGCCAGCTGGATCATGATTTTACGTACCCGCGCGTTGCCCGAGCGGGAAAGGCCCTTTTCTCGTCGCTTTGAGCCGCTTTCATCCGGTGAGCCGGTCAATCCGGCATAACGGGCCACAGCTTTGCGGTCGCGTAACGTCTCGGGACAAAAGCTCATGCACCAAAAGATCGGCTGTCTCCAATGCCAAGCCCGTAAATCCGTACCAGCAGATAAACCATCCTGTTCGTATGAGCCTCCGGCTTTTGTTCAAATTGCTGCAGCCGGGCCTGCTCGATTGCCTTGATTTGTTCCTTAATGATCCTCATACGCTCCATATCCCGTCGAAGCATGGCGATCGGTGTTGGGCGGCAAGGACTTGCCCTCTGGCGTGCGGACAGTCTCCAGCTTCTCGCTCGCCTTGCGTAGCTTGGGATTGAAGTTACGCACGCCGAACTGGATCAAGGCTGATTTCATGCGATTGATCACACGGGTTTGTTCATGGACCAATCCCTTCGCGCTCACGATGCGGGCGTTTGGCATCCTCTTCCTCCATGGTCGGGACAATCGCCATGGTGCAATGGCCACGCTCACCACGTAGCCAGCCAAGGAAGCCGCGCTTCAACATCGCCGTATCGAGCGATCCGTTTTAGCTCGCCGATGTTCGCGGGATACGGCCACGCTGGTGGCGTGGATGACATGCGCATCTATGTCGCGCTCCCGCAGCCAGCGAGCCAGCCAGAAGCTATCGCGCCCAGTCTCGTATGCCACCGCAATCCGGGTGATCTGCCTTCCGGCCTTGATTGCCTCATCCCGCCAGCGATGCAGCAGTTTCAGCAGGTCTTCCGGGCTTGGGCTCCAATTTCTTCAGCGGTTCCCGGCTAACGCCAGGTATCATGCCGGCGACCAGCCAGCTTGATAAACTGAGTTCAATGACCGCGATCAGTGTGCTATCCTGAATGAAGGCGGCGGGACTGGCTTTAGCTGTTGTCGTGGGGTTTCTGCATTGGGAGCTCCGTCAATTGCAAGTTGAACGAAGCGACGATTTTACAGCTGTCTCGCCGCTTGCCCCATAGCATCTGTTCTCATGCTCGCCTTCTGGCCGGGATTTTTCGGGCAGCAGCCTTGGGTGTCCGCCCGAAATAATCCGACCGACGGCGATGACTCTCCATAGCGTCGTGCGCCGGATACCATTTCCCGACATGGCTTATGAGCTGCATCTCAAATCTGTCGACAAGAAATTCGAGGCGTACATGACCGTTGCTCTCGAAGCGATCATGGGCGCCGCATCCGCCGCCTGCCCACGAGTCTTCCCCGTTTGCTTTGCGTCGTCGCAACCGTGAAGGAAGCGAAACGGATCAAACGGCAATGCGAGAACGGTTCGCTGGTTCAGCCGAGCGAATCTTCAGAGCCGGAGCCGTATTGGCGTCATCAAGCAGCCTTGTTGCTTCCATTTCCAACGATCCGCGAGCGAGCATGCGAAATCGAAATTGTTTCCTCGTCGAAGCGTTCTAGAAAACGAAAAGCCAAGAACAGCCGCAAACGAAGTCGCTGAGTTTATTCATTTCCGCCGGCCGCACGATAGAATTCTCGCATGTGTGGCCGCTTCACTTTGAGGACGCCAGCTCGTGATCTGGTCGAAATCTTCGAACTGCTGCGTGAACCGGAATTGTCGCCCCGGTACAACATCGCCCCGACGCAGCGCATCGCCGTCGTCCGCCAGGACGGAAAAAGCCGTGAGCTGTCATTGATGCGCTGGGGCCTGGTGCCGGCATGGTCGAAGGACCCGAAGGCCGGTCCGCCGCTAATCAACGCCCGCGCTGAGACCGTCGCGACCAAGCCGTCGTTTCGGACGGCGTTCAAGCGCCATCGCTGCCTGATTCCGGCCGATGGCTTTTACGAGTGGCAGAAAACGGATTCCAAGACGAAGATCCCGCATTACATTCGGATGGCGAAAGACCGGCCCTTCGCGTTCGCCGGGCTGTGGGAATGCTGGCAGGGCAACGACGGCGCAGCCCTCGAGTCATGCACCATCGTGACGACCGAGGC
>CAWHWU010000006.1:0-193153 GCA_963833105.1 uncultured Planctomycetaceae bacterium | reverse complement strand
AAAGCTCGTGCCGAATGGGCGTCGAGCGACACCGTAAGCCTGCCGCTGTGGGTCTCGATAATGGATCGGCAGATGGCGAGCCCCATGCCCATGCCTTGCGATTTGGTGGTGAAGAATGGCTCAAAAATCCGATCGAGATACACCGGGTCGATTCCCGTCCCCGTATCCTCGATACCGATCATGACACTCGACTTGCCTTCCGGTTTGGCAGTAATCGTCAAGCAGCGATCCCGGCCTATAATCGCGCTCATCGCCTCGACCGCATTCATGATCAGGTTAAGGACAACTTGCTGCAACTGCATGTGCGCGGCCATCACTTCGGGCAACGCATCGTGCATCTCGCGGCACAGGAGGATGCCGTGAGCTTCCAGTTCGCCCTGGCAAAGCGCCAGAACACCGTTGACGAGCTCGCAGACATCGACGGGGCTCGTCACGGCGGAGGTTTGTCCGAACATTGAACGGATGCTGTCGATCACATCGGTGATCCGCATGCGGGCCTTCGCAATCTGATCGAGCGCTATGCGTGCTTCGCCAAGCTCGGGATTTTGCCTGTTCAACCACCGCGAGCCGGCATTGGCGTTGGTTACTATCGCGGCCAATGGCTGCTTGATCTCGTGCGCAATCGATGCCGTCATCTCGCCCATGCTGGTTCGCCGTAAATCGTCATTGAGTTGGCGACGGAGCCTGTGCAATTGTTCTTGAGCCTTCTTGAGACTCGTGATGTCCCTGCCACTTGCGTAAATAAGTCCGCCCTCGGGCACGGCAAACCACGACAACCAGCGATACGAACCGTCTTTGCGCTTCAGCCGGTTTTCAAAGTGCTTCGTCGTGCGTCCTGCGACCAGATTGGCAAGGGCGTTTCCCGAACGTTGGCGATCGTCCGGATGAATTAGCCATTCTCCACTTTTGCCGACCAGATCATCGGCCGACCACCCAAGCGTGGAGTGCCACGCAGGATTGACATTGACAATATTGCCAGTCGTATCGCTGACGATGAGAGGTCCAGACGTTCCAACGCGGTCGCGTTCCTTGGCCTCCGCCGCGACGCGTTCGGCCAGCGCAGCATTGAGGCTGCGTAACTGCTCCTGGCTAGCGCTAATGGCGGCCTCAGCGCGCTTCCGTTCGGTAACTTCCTCGGCCGCGACATTGATGCCGATGACTTGGCCACTGCGGTTTTTCAGGGGATGCCAATAGGTAATCCAGGTGTGATCTTTATTTGATCCGTCGGGCCGCTGGCCGTGGACTTCGACGCCGGTAACGGGTTCGCCGGTGCGCACAATCGTCGCTACGAGTTGCTCTACCTGCTCGGCAACTTGAGGGACCGTCTCGCGCACCGACCGTCCAATGTGGTCGCTAATGGGTAGGCCGCAAATCTCCGTCAAATGCTCATTAATCATGACGTAACGGCAATCCAGGCTTAGGAAAGCTAAGCCAATTGGCGCCGTCCTATAGATCAATTGCAGCCCGGCCGAATTGATCAGCGGAGTGACTGAATTGAAATGACTGATGCGGAGGTCCATAATCCGACCTATGCCTGTGCCCTGGACAGGCCTTTAGCAAGGAGAAATGCGCCACACCATTGGGACCATGGTCCAAGCTTTGGTCGAGAGCGCCTGGTTGCACTCGCGGCGCCAACTCCGAACAGCTTCCGCACGCATAAACCGCACCAAAGCGCCGCTACTAGGTCGTCCGCCTATTAATTCGCCATTTCCGTGCTGCTCTTCCCGCTGTGCCTTCACCCGGCTTGGCATCCGCCCTGCTTCGGTTGTGGGTCATTGCATGGCCTGGCCACCGGTTCGCGCCGTTGGAAATACACGTCGCGGCTGGTACAATACGAGGGACTAATTTTGTTCGGGCACGGGCGAAATCAGCATTGGCTCGTGCGCGCTACCAGATCGGTCGCGCCACGCGGTCGGGGCGTTGGTGGCAATCTGGCGCTCGCCAAACATCCAGATACGGGGGGCGCATTATTCTCGTTGCCGACGCAGAAGCGTCTGGACGCGGTCAAATGGTTGATTCGATGTTTACCGTTTGTTTGGTTGACGATGACCCCAGCGTGCTGAACTCGCTGTCGCGCTTTCTTCGCGGCAAGGGCTATGACGTGCGAAGCTTCTCGTCGGCGCAGGATTTTCTTAATCAGCACGACCCATCCAATCCCGGCTGCGCGATACTCGACCTTTCGATGCCGGGGCTCGATGGCTTCCGCCTCCAGCAAGCTCTCGCCGACGGCGGTGCGCCGTGGCCAATCATCTTCCTCACTGGAAAAGGAGACATTCCGGCAAGCGTGCGTGCCATGAGAGCAGGCGCTATCGATTTTTTGACAAAACCCGCACGTAAGGAAGATTTACTTCTGGCTATTTCACGCGCCGAAATATCGGATGCTCAGGCCCGGCAGGCACGCGCCAGTTGGCAGCGGTACAAGCCATGATTGCGACGTTAACGCCTCGGGAACGTGAAGTTCTCTCACACGTTGTCGCTGGTCGCCTCAACAAGCAAATTGCCGGTGATTTGGGAACAGTGGAGAAAACGATAAAGTTTCATCGCAGTCGGATGATGCGCAAACTTGGAGTCCGCACGGTCGCCGACCTTGTACGCCTTGCGGAAAAGGGCGGAATTTCTATTACCAAAGCGTAATTTACATTTGGGCTGGCCTTAAGGCTAGTTCGCAAACCGCTTGGATTGGTTCAATATAATCCGCATGGCGAGTACTTCTCATTTCATTGCCGTTGTTGACGACGACTCATCGCTGCTGAGAGCTCTAGGAAGACTTCTAAGCACGCGTCCATGGACTACTAAAACGTTCCAATGCGGCAAAGATTTCCTTGCCTCTCTGCCGGATGGGCTTCCCGATTGCCTGATCGTTGATTTGCATATGCCGGAAATGAGCGGCCTAGAGCTTCTAAAAATCCTGGCTGGCAAAGGCCTCAAAATTCCCACGATTATTATTACTTCGAATATAGGACGCCGCGACACGCCTGCACTGCATGTCTGCCGGCGTGGTCGCCTACCTGCCAAAGCCCATACACCGGGCGGAGCTTTTCGCCGCGATCGATGCTGTGAGCACCGGTGGCTCCAAGTAATGCTTTTTTACTGTTAAAGCACTGATTTTCCTGACGTTGCGGCCATTTTCTCGCCTGCCGAGGCAGCGCTTTCGCATTCATGGGCTTCAACCTAGGGGATCCGCAAAAGACCGACACAGGTTTAATCGGATATTGGACCAAACACGGTCAGTTAATTGAGTGTCCGGAAAGCCTGAAGTTGTATCCTCCACTCGCGGTCCGCCTTAAACACCGCACGCTTTGGCCGGAAACTGAATTCCCAGAGCATCAGGAATTGCTTCGCAGAATTAATCAGGATGTGCACGATCGTCTCGTCGTCGCCGTTCGGCAGTATTTTCGGACGGGAATGACCGACACCTTCACCTCTCCACTGGCACAGGATTACGCCCTTCATTGCGGTACACTCGAGGCGGCACTCGGGATCGATTCTCAGGGAGGAGTGTCAGATGAGTTTGTTGCCCGTCTAGTGGAATTATTTGGGGATACTGAGCGGCGCGCGCATTTTTTCCGCGGTCTTTACGCAGGTGCCGTTCCGCTTCGTCCACGGCCTACCTCACACCGAAGAAATCGTTCGGCCTAAAGACTTGGAGGCGTACCGTGTGTTCAGCCGCCTAAAGGGTTGCCTTTCAGCACTGAGGCCTGTCACCCGAGAAGTCATCCTGGCCGCTCTTGGCGGACGCAAACCCTTGGATCAATTTCCGCATCACGACTCGGCGACCGTAATCCTCGACAAAGTCCTGGAGTCCGACGGGATATGGATGCAGGCGAAATCTCATCTGTTGCGATGCAAAGCGGCCGACTCCCTTGTCTCAATGGGCGATCAGCAATTTAACGAAGTGAGTAAACTGGTTCGCACGTTTTACCATTGCTTCGAGTGGGGTTGTGCGGACCAAGTGGATCCAAAGCAGGTGCTGACCGCGATCCGGACTTGTGCCCTCGTTATTGCGAAGATTACCGGCGGCAGTGGTGCCGTGTATGAAGAAAGCGATCGAATTGGACGGGCCGCAGACCGTGGAGATGTCGCGGTAATTGAGCAATGGATTCTCGGAATTCCCTGGAGCGGAGACCGCGTAATTGGAGGGCGCCTCGACACAATACAACGCTTGATGAAGGCGACGGCGAAGTTCTTCGATCGGCTTAACCTGGTGCCGCTGAATCGAATGTAAGCGTCGTCCCTCGGCTGGACGAGTCTCCCAAAATGAAACTCACGGAGATAGATCGTAAGCGTCCGGCGGAACACGTCTTGCGTGGCTGAGTAGTCTTGGAGTGCGTGGCAATCGGGTCACAACTCCAGGAGCGTGTCGATGCGTGGACTTTCGAGCGAGGGGCGGCAAGTTCAGATCGGAACGAGACCGCGGCGGAATCGGGCGAAGGAGCAATTCTGGCGGAAGGTAGTGGCGGAGCAGCGGCGCAGCCGGTTGACCGTTCGGGCGTTTTGTGAGAGTCGTGGTTTGACCGAACCGTCGTTCTATGCCTGGCGGGCCGAGTTGCGCGGCGCGATCAGCGGCAGCGTGCTGTCCTTGATGCGGCCATGCCGGCTCCTCACGGCGAACGGTGGCTCGCAGGGGCCAACCGCGATCCACGACTCCGAGCTCTTCGTTTGTCGCACTGACGGTAGAGAAGGGTCCACCGGCGACGCCGGCCATCGAGATTGAGTTGCCTGGCGGCGAGCGGCTGCATGTCTCCTCGGGCTGCGATCGAACGACGCTCGACGTCGTGCTGGGCGCCTTGCGAGCGCGGCCATGCTGACCTTGCCGCCGACGGTGCAGATTTTTTTGGCCCGCGAGCCGGCGGATTCGCAAGAGCTTCGATGGTCTGGCTGCGCTGGTCCGGGGGGCCTTGGATGCCGATCCCCTCTGCGGCCATCTATTCGTATTCCGTAACAAGCGTGGGGACCGGCTGAAGATCCTGGCCTGGGACCGTGACGGGTGGACGATTTTTTACAATCGCCTCGAGCAAGGAGTCTTCCAGTTCCCCGCGCTGTGCCGTGACGTCGATGCCGTCAGCATCACCGTGCGGCCGGAGGAGCTGACGATGCTCCTGGCCGGCATTGACCTGGCCAGCGTGCGGCGACAAAAGCGCGACGTGCGCCCCGCCTGATGAGCGCGTCTGTCCTCACGGCCAAAAACTTCAAAAAAAATCCGTGAACACGGTTTCGAGGATCTGCGCGCTGGGGATCCAGGCGTTACAAGAAGGTCATGAGCCAGGAGGCGCCTCTTCCCGTCGACGCCGCATCGCTCCCGGACGATCCCGAGTTCCTGAAGCGGTTGATCGTGCAGTTGGTCCAAACGGTGCGGGACCGTGACGGCCGCATCCAGCGGCTGGAACACAACATGGACCTGTTGCTGCGGCGGCTGTACGGCCGCAGCAGCGAGAGCTTGATCCGCGGCAGGGAGTGCTGTTCGAGAACCTGTCGGTCGAAGAATCCCCGCCGGTGGCACCGCTCGCGGAGCCCGCCCCCTCCGACCGGCCGGTCGATTCATCCCCGCGTCGGGGACACGGACGGCGGCGCACCGAGAAGAACCTCAGGCACGTCGACATCGTGCATGATCTGACCGACGCAGAAAAAAAGGCGTTGGGGGGCGAGGTCCGCCTGGTGTTGATCGGCGAAGAGATCACCGAGCAGTACGAATGGGAGCCCTCCTGCCTGTACGTGATTCGGCACATCCAGAGGAAATATGTGCGACGTCCGCAGCCGATCGAAACTCATGCGGTTCAGCCCAGCGAGTCTCTCGAAGTAGGGAACATTGCTGAACAGAACCAGGCACCTGCAGAGCTGATCGCGGTGAAGGAACAAAGCACTCACGATCCCGAAGAACCCGCCGTCATCGTGGCGCCCAAGCCGCCACAGCCGATCCCAGGTGGATTGGCCGGTCCGGGGCTGTTGGCCCGCTCTCGTGAGCAAGTACGCCGATCACCTGCCACTGCATCGGTTCGAACGCATCTCCCAGCGGCACGGCGTGCGATTCTCAAGGCAGACGACGTGCGACTGGTCGCTGGCCTGCGCCGATCTGCTGGGGCCGCTGGATGAGTTAAGCCGCGATGAGGTGTTGGCCTCTGCCGTCGTGCATACTGACGACACGCCGGTCGATGTGCGCAACGCCCACCGGAAGGAACAGGACACGGCTCGGTTCTGGGATTACGTTGGGGACGACGGGCATCGGCTCGTGTGGTTCGACTACACGCCCAGCCGAAAGCGCGATGGCCCCGCCCGCATCCTCAAGGACTTCGAGGGCTATCTTCAGGCCGACGCCTTCAGCGGCTACGACGGGATCTTCGTCCAGTCCCGGGGAAAGATCCGCGAGGTCGCCTGCTGGGCTCACTCCCGAAGAAAATTTAAGGACGCCCAAAACACCGACGTCGCGCGGGGACAGATCGCCTTGGCACGAATCGGCCAGTTGTACGCGATCGAGCGCGAATTGCGCGAGCGGTGCCAAGCCGAATGGAAGGATCTGTTGGTGGAGGAGCGCTTTGCCAGGATCGCTGCCGAGCGGCAATCCCGCGCCACGCCCTTGCTCGAGACCTTCCAGGCCTGGCTCACGACGGAAGCCGGCAAACTTCTTCCCAAGGAACCGATGCGGCAGGCGATCGACTACGCGCTCTCGAATTGGGCGGCGCCGTGCCGGTACACCCAGGCCGGGTTCCTCGACATCGACAATAACGAGGCCGAACGCGCCCTGCGGGGCATTGCCCTGGGACGCCGCAATTGGCTGTTTTGCGGCAGCGATCGGGGCGGCCGTGCCGCGGCGGTCCACTTCGGCCTGATCGCCAGTTGCCACCGCAACGGAGTCGGGGGGGGGAAGGCTCTTTTAGGGGGAATCGTGGGGCCGAGAAGTGTTCCGCCGGAGTTAGAAGATGTATGGGAGGGGAGCGGCTAATCTATTCTTAAACGTCAAAACCATCATCCGTTGCTTTGAGAACCGGCCTCTGAGAGAAGATCGCTGGAAAACGTCTTGTTAATGAGCCTGTTGAGGCGTCAGCACACCGTAACAAATCCAGAGAGCGAAGCATGAGTACATTGACCTGCTTCAGGTTTTTCGGACAGGAGATTCTCTTATTCTGGACGGCTGGAGGAGAGCTGTCCGATGTCGAAGAGCAGTTCCGGGAAGCCTGGTGATCGGCCCTGCGCCGAACGTCGGCAGTATACGCGGGAGTTGAAGGAGGAGGCGGTACGGATGGTCCTGGACGGCCATTCGGTCGCCTCGGTCTGCCAGCGATTGGGACTGACGAGCCCCAATCTGTTGTACAACTGGAAGCGGAAGTTAGTGGGCGAGGGAGGGGCGGCGGCCGTCGGTCTGGAGGCCCGCGTGCGAGAGCTGGAAGCCGAGCTGCGGCGCGTCGAGCAGGAGCGAGACATCCTAAAAAAAGCGTTGGCCATTTTCGGCCGCGGCGGGTGAGGGACGTGTACAGCGGCATCGATCAGCTGGTGATCACGGAGAGCTTCCAGGCTTCGAAGGTGTGTGATCTGCTGGAGGTGAGCCGGTCGGGATTCTATGCATGGCGGAGTGGGCAGGAGTCTCAGAGAGCAGAGCGGGATCGGGAGCTGATCTTGAGGATCAGCGCGGTGTTCTGGCGTCATCGC
The DNA here is from genome assembly GCA_963833105.1 of uncultured Planctomycetaceae bacterium. Taxonomy (GTDB): domain Bacteria; phylum Planctomycetota; class Planctomycetia; order Planctomycetales; family Planctomycetaceae; genus DASPSM01. Next base: position 185,512 of record CAWHWU010000006.1, on the reverse strand, counting down.
CGGCGATACGGGGCCCGGAGGATTGCGGTGGAACTGGCGTCGGAGGGAATTGCGTGCGGGGTGGCGCGGGTGGCCCGACTGCTGAAAACGCAGGGATTTCGAGCGATTCAGCCCCGTTCGTACCAGCCCCGGACGACGGAGAGCCGGCACCGGCTGGGCTACAACCAGAACTTGCTGGCAGGCCGCGGAGCGCCGACGAGCAGGAACGAAGTGTGGGTGGGGGACATCACGTACATTCCGCTGGTGGCCCGGAGCGGGAGTGGCCGGTTCGGCTATTTGGCGCTGCTGATGGACCTGTGGTCGCGGCGGATCGTGGGCTGGGAGTATGGGAGTTCGATGGACGAGGACTTGGTGCTGGGGTCCTTGAGACGAGCGATCAAGGAACGTCAGCCGACGCTGGGATTGATCCATCACACGGATCGGGGAGGACAGTTCGCGGGGAAACGTTACCGAGAGGTGCTGCGTCGTGCGGGAATGCGTCAGAGCATGAGCGCGGCGGAGAACTGTTACGACAATGCGTTCATGGAGTCGTGCTTCGGGACGGTCAAGACGGAACTGGAGCTGGTGGAGTACGGAGGGGCTGCGGAGGCGGTCCGGGAGATCTCGGAGTACATTCGGTACTACAACGTGGAGCGTCGTCATTCGTCGTTGGGATACGTCAGCCCGGTCGAGTTCGAGAGTCAACTGGCTGTCCAGAAATAAGAGAATGGACTGTCCGCGCAACCTGAAGCACCTCAACATTGTCCGCCGCCGCCTTCTTGATAATATCCGGGTGAGGCTGCTCTTCCTTTTCTGCGAGACAGGTCGCTGACATCATTGTGTTCACGATCAGAATTCCCGGCGTCGCCGCTGTCAAACCAAGACGTTCACGATGTGAATCGAGTTGGTTGACATGTTGACGAGTGAAGTTTCCCTTCACTCCCTTGATCTCGAATACGGCAGCCGTGCCACCGCCTTCGTCGAGGAGCGTTGCATCCTCGATATTCTTTTCCTCGACTCGTAGCTCGATGTCGAAGAACCGCTTTAAACTCTTGACGACTGTAGAGACAAGTGGTGTCGATTGGCGCAGAGGGCGCTTTTTGCCTCCGCGTACGGCACTAGCTGGTCTTCTGTTACGGCGATTTGACGATGCAAATCGGCAAGTGTCGATCGATGTACGGACTCACTTGAGAAGTGAAAGTCCGCGATCCAATCGGGCATCGCGATTGAAAGTCGTCGTCTATAGGCGAGGACGGCGGACAACGCCTCCGACGCAGCGTTGAGAGTCTCTTCGTGTGTGGTCGGGAGGGTGCATGGTAGAAAAAAGAGCTTCGCGCCGATCTCACCGCCGAAGATACTGTCGTCATTGCCAAAGAGAGCCGTCATGAGCCGTCCGTTATTGGTACCTTCGCGCTCGTACATGTGAATGTACGCGGTCCCAAAGCGGTCGACATATCCGTCGAATTCCGGTGCATGAGAGTGCGCAAGGTGGACAGGAGATTGAAGCGGGTTCCAATAGATGTGCAGTTGGCGCGATTCGACGGAAGAGGTCGACGTGGTCAGGGACGTCGTAGTAGCCGTAACGGTTAAAGAGGCGGTAGACGAGGAATATGACAGGAGCGTCCCGGTCAAGCAATGTAAAAGTTTCGCGCTCTCTCCGGTCCAAATCCGCGAGAAATCTCGTGCCATGAGGGTTATCCATAAACATTTCGTCACTTAACGACTCAAAAGCACCGGCACGGATGAGTACGCCATCGAAATCGAGAAATGACTCCCTTGATGGCACCGGCAGATCATGCAGTTCAAAATCGGCCGTTGAAATTACTTTGCTCTGAGTGTCGCCTTGATTGCGGGGCAGACCGTAAGCAAGAAATTTGGGCGCCTTATTGTCGCTCGACCTTCCGGTAACCCGTTTGCCGCTCAATTGCCGCTCCTCGTACCGCGATCTCTCTTATGTCCGCGCCGCGAACCATGGTCGGGATTCTGGGTTGTGCCGCCGGCCTTATTGTAGGTGGTCATTGAGGGAAGCCCTTGTCGGCCAATCCCAAAGCGGCTCGTCGCCGCACTCCAGCCAATGCAATGAGCTGTGTCGAGTCAGTCGCGTGATTCTTCGAATGGTGCTGGCCGGTACGGCGTGCCCGGCAAACACTATGAATATCGTACTGAGCGGCAACAAAGTCGCCAGCCGAGAACGCCGATCGCAAGAGAGCACGGCTCCTACTACGATGCGTGAACCGAGCCATCGGATTTGTGACCGAAGCGTCCACCATATGTGCCGACACACTTCGAAACCAACTCTCGGCCGGTGGGAGAAGAGGCAGTGTTTGACAAAATCGCCAACGGTTGGGAACTCGCCAAGGCCAGCGGCCGTGTGTTGCGGCTCGACAAAGAGTTGCTCGTCTTTCCGTTTTTGAGCGGAATCGCCTGCCTCTTGGTGCTGGGAAGCTTCGGCCTGCCGCTGTTCCTGAGCGGTGGGGTCACGACTGATCGCCATGCGGGACACGTCACGCAGAATTCCGTGTGAGCCCGGACGTCCCACAAGGAGCGACCTTCTGGCTGTGCTCGCCGACACGACTTCCGTCGCCCAAATCCGAGCGAATCCACCGCCTCTAGCGGTGAAAACTGAATTGGTATGATTTAGGTTATGGCTCACTCTGCCGCGTCGAAACCAGCACACGCGCGCTCCTATCTGGGCATCGGCTCGTGTTGCATGTTCGCCATCGCCACGGGCTACATCGTCGCCTGGTAGTTGGTGATTGTGGACGCGGGCTCCAAAATGGCCGGGTTCGAGGGCATTTTCGTCGTCCCCATTGCGATTTTGTTGTACGTGGCGGGCGCGATGATGGGCTTCGCCGGTCTGCGGCGGCCAACGGCGAATCCCCTCTTGAGGACGGGAGTGGCCCTCAATTTGGTTCCGCTGTTCTTCGTTTGGCTTGTTGCCATGTGGGCCGTGTTGCGCCCGACTGGGCCACCCATTTCGATGGGGGTCGAAATCAAGGGGGTCGGAAGTCGTTTAAATTGAAGAGGCTCTGCCGTTCCGAGTTTGAAACCAACAGAGGCGACATAATCGGTTGTGGCGGCTCGCAGCAATCTCAATTGCACCCACCGATCAGCGGCGTCAGGCCGCGCACGAACGCGGCACGGATTCCACGGATGCGTTCGGCCATCAGACGGCCTTCTCCCAGCGCACGTATCCGTGTTCTCCGTGAAATCCGTGGTTCGATCGCCGCCCCTTTTTGGCGGGATTCCTCATACTTCGCCCTCCGACGGTGGTTCCCGATTTCCAGCCGCCGACCCTCATCTGGCTTCACTATACGGGGGAAACGCAAGTCGTTCACGATCAGTTTTACAGGAGCTGTAAAAGACGCACCGCAAGTGGGGCGGCCGCCTCCGATTGCGTTTTTCGTCTTGTAGGGATTGGCGGCGAAATTCCACAGCGCAGAGGTCCGTTCAAATCGGGCGGACATTGGCACTCTGTCGAACGCCGATTTTCGGCTGGCATGCACCGCCTGCCGACGGCCGCTCGCTGCAATCGCTCGCCATTTTCTCGTTCCCAAGCTCTGCTTGGGAACGCATCCGCCTTCGGCGGACTCTGCTTCGGAAGCCCACCACCGTGCAGGCCACGAAACTCGGATATTCGGCTTCGAAAAACCGGTATCGGCTGTGTGTCATGCAAGCCATCGTCACGCGAAGCGGAGCTTCGAGAAACTGCGTTCCCAAGCAGAGCTTGGGAACGCGATCCAGGCGTGTTCGGCTGATACAATTCAGCGCAAGGTTCCGTCGCGGCCCGTCAGCAGCATAAGGACGGTGATTTATGCCAAAGATTCCTGACGATCCTTCCGTTGGTCGACGGACACTCCTCAAAGGGGCCGCTGCCGCGGGTCTTAGCTCGTTCCTGGAACCGTTGCCGCGACTCTTGGCGGGAACAGCCGCCAAACGCGATTTGATCCGAGCGGAAAACGAGAAGCCGGGGACGACCGATTGGCAGCTGCAGAACGTGCACATCGATCCCAAATCGCGCTATCGCAGTCGGGCCGTCGAAGGCTACTGCTCGCGCACGAGCCTTCGCGCCGGCGAAAAACTGCAGATCATGGTCAGCACCAATACCGCGTCCCGCTTCACCATCGACATCTATCGCCTGGGCTACTATGGCGGCAGCGGTGGCCGGCATCTGCAGCGGATGGGACCGTTTTCCGGGAAAATTCAGCCCGATCCCGTCGTGGACGAAGAACGGCTCCGCGAATGCCGTTGGGAACCGGCCGTCGAATTTGCCATTCCCCCGGACTGGGTCAGCGGGGTTTACGTCGGCAAGCTGACGACCGCACGCGACCACCTGCAAAGTTACGTGATTTTTATTGTCCGCGACGACCGCGCGTGCGACTTTTTGTTTCAGTGTGCGGATACGACGTGGTCCGCCTACAACCGTTGGCCCGACCAATGGGCGCTCTACGATGATGGACATAAAGAGTGGTACATCGGTCCCAATACGCGCGTGAGCTGGGACCGTCCTTATGCGAAATACTGCCAGGTGATCGACAACCCGTTGTTCACGGGATCGGGAAGTTTCATGCTCTGGGAATTCCCGCTTGCGTATTGGATGGAGCGACACGGATTTGACGTTTCGTACCAGGGGAACATCGACACGCACGCCGATGTGCGCGGCCTCTTCCGCGCGAAGAGCTTTCTGTCGATTGGTCATGACGAATACTGGTCGCAGGAGATGTACGACCACGTCAAGGCGGCCATCGCGGCCGGAGTCAACGTCGCCTTTCTGAGCGGCGACACGTGCCGGGGATTGATCTCGTTGTTGCCGAGCGCGGCCGGCGCATCGCACCGGGTCATGACGCGGGTAGGAATATTCGGACCGCTCGAACCGAGCGCAGTGAAGGCCTTTCCCGAACTGGCGCGGTTCCAGCATTTTGGCCCTTCGGAAGCCAATCTCATCGGGGCTCGAAACACCTGGCCCTACAGCGGCGGAGCAGACTGGATTTGCGCGGCCGAGAAACACTGGCTGTTTGCCGACACGGGCATGAGAAACGGGGACGGAATTCACGGCCTCGTGGGTTTCGAGTCGATGGGTGCGCCGGCGAACATCCCTGGCCTGGAGGTGATCGCCCAGGGCCCCTTTTAAGTTGGGCCGCCTCGTGAGCCACTACGCCGCCACGCTCTACCCCGGACCCAAGGACAATGTCGTCTTCAACGCAGCCACGATTTGGTGGGCAGACGGGCTGAGCGCTCCGCCCGGATACAAGACACCGTCGGCACACGCCACGACACCGAAGGGCCCCGATCGCCGCGTTCAGCAGATCACGACGAATCTCTTTCGGCGGATGCGGGGCGTGTGAATCGAGTCGCCCCTCTTGCCGAGGCGTGTCACAGGCTCGCCACGACTGCGACGGTGCCGCGGAGATGCCTTCCAGACCGCCGCGGCCGCGGCCGCACTTCACGCGCGATAAGCCGAGTGTCGGGGCGGGGATTTGAACGAGGCCGAGGATTTAATCGAGGCGTTACATCACGCAACTACAAATGAACATATGTTCAATTGCTGAGTTAACGACGTTCTGGTGATTTTTCTGTGGTGCGGGCATTTTTCTGTGGTGGAGAAGCTCTTTTTTTACACCGCAGAAAAAACAGATTAATCGGGGAGCCGCCCGAGCCGCCAGCGACGAGAATCGCACGAATCCACTGGGGCGAAGCAACTTAGAAGAAGACGATCGCTCGACCCGGTCCGCCGTGGCAATTGCGGATTTTTAGCGGGGCGAACAGGAAATACCCGTTTTTGGGGATTTCGGTCACGTTTTTGAGGTATTCGACCCCAAAAACGCCCCTCGTGCCGAGCAGCCAATACGTCCACAAGGCCTGTTTCGGGTCGACGCCGCCGAGGGTTGGGGCGTCGGTCGCCACGCAATGGATGCCCTTCTCGGCCAGGTAGGCGGCTGCGTCGGGGCTCAAGGCTGGCCAGCCTTCGCTCTTGCCGTTGATCGGATTTTCGAGGCAGGCCTTCCCTTCGGGGAAGGGTTTGCAGTAGCGGTCGTTGTGGCCGCTCTCGAAGATCACGACTTCGCCCGCTTTGAAGGGGCCTTCGGCCGCCTCGAATTTGCGTAAAAAATCAGGCGTGATTTCGGGCGAGGCGGGCCAGCTCTTGCGGTCGGTTGTGCCGACAAGCGGGCGGACATCGACGACCCGGGCCGGGCCGCAGGTTTGCTCGATGGGGACTTTTTCGGCCGTCATGTCGCTGGTGCCGCGGGGTCCGTATTTGGCTTCGTATTCGGCCAGCCATTGCTGGACCTCGGCCGGGTAGGTGTGGTTATCGAAGCCGGCCCGCGGAAGGGCATAGGCAGGCGGAACGAGGTGCGTGCCCGTGTTGCTGTCGAGGAGGTGCCGCTGTTGCTTGTGGGGATAGACGGGGTATTTGCCGTAGGCGTTGCGGGCTCGGCCGACCCCTTTTCCGGGCCACCAGAGGGGCGTGTCTTCGGTCAGCTCGACGGAGAGGTCGACGGCATGCCGGTTTCGGGCCGATTCGATCAAGCGGCTCGCCAGGGGCTCTCCCACGATGGCAAACCCGCGTCCGGCACCGCCGATGCCTCCCACAACCTTCGGGGAGAGCATGCAGTAGAAGGCCCCGGTGACCGGCAGCTGGCCGAGGTGGGTGGCCGATTCGGTCCAAATCATGCCGTGCCGCAGGCCGGCGTAATGCGTTTCATCGCCGAGGGGGGGCGGAATCGGGCCCATGCTGGGACTGTCAGTGCCGGCCTCCATCACGCCGAGGCTGGCGAGGTATTCCATGCAGTCGGCACTGGGATCGGGCCAGGCGGGGGTCACCCCCTCGATCGGGTCCGCCATGTACCGGCGGCCCTCAGGAAGGGGTTTATAGAAGCGGTCGCTGTAATCGCTGCGGAAAAAGGCCACGTCGCCGAAGCGGAGGGGGCGGTTCTTTTTTTCCCACGCTTTTACGGGATTAATTGTGATCAGGTCGCTGCGGCCTTTGGGGCCGGAGGTGGCCTGGTCGCGGACGTCGATCACGCACGCCTCGCCGCCGAACTGCCAGGCGGGGACTTTTTCCGACGACATGGTGCCGAAAGGCCCGGCATTGGGCAGCCCGGAGTTGGGCGGGGCCACCGAGTGGGTGGGAGCGTCGAACTGGGTGCCGGTGTTTTCGTCGAATAGGAGTAGGTCGCTGTTGTAGGGGCCCAGCTTGCCGATCCGTTCGTAGGCGATCATTTCAAAAGGCAGAAAGCCGGCCGGCCACGTCGCGGGGTAATTGGGTCCGACCAAGAGCGACAGGTCGACAAACCGGGGCTCGGCTGCTCAGAAGTCCGGGTGACGCGACGACCGGCAATACGAAAAAGAGCGCCAGCCCGGCCGCAAGAATCGAGCGGGGCCAAGGAACAGACCACGGATGAGGGAGGCAGCGCGGCTTCACGGTGTTCTTCGCCCAGGGTGCCGCACTATAGCATGCCGGTCGCCGTAAAGACATTCCGGCGTTGCGGATCAGCCGTGCACGGGTCGGGAAGGACGTTTATAATGGTGGTTTTCCACAATCGCAGGGGCAATCGATGGTTGTTGATCAACGACTCCAACCGACTCAGGACCTCAATGTCCGCAGTACGGACCCGCTGATTGCCCCGCGAGCACTCCGGGCGGAAACCGAAGTCTCCTTGAGCGCAAACCAGACGGTCGTCGAGTCGCGAGAAACGATCAAGAAAATCCTTAACGGCGCGGATCCCCGGGTCTTTGTCGTCGTCGGCCCCTGCTCGATCCACGATCCGAAATCGGCCCTCGAATACGCCCAGCGGCTGCGGAACCTGGCGGAGCGGGTGCAGGATCGGCTGTTCCTGGTGATGCGGGTCTATTTTGAGAAACCGCGGACCACGCTCGGCTGGAAGGGTTTGATCAACGATCCTAATCTGGACGGGACGTTCGACATTGCGGAGGGGTTGCGATTGGCTCGCCGCATTCTGCTGGTGATTGCCGACATGGGACTGCCGGCGGCGACGGAAATGCTCGAACCGATCACGCCGCAGTACATTGCCGACCTGATCACACTCGCTTCGATCGGAGCGCGAACGACCGAATCACCCACGCATCGCCAGATGGCGAGCGGGCTGTCGATGCCGGTCGGTTACAAGAACGGCACGGACGGCAATTTGCAGGTCGCGATCGACGCTCTGTTTGCCGCCCGCAATCCGCACAGTTTTTTGGGAATCGACGGCGATGGGAAGACGTGCATCATCCATACTCAGGGGAATCCCTGGGGACACGTCATTCTCCGCGGCGGCCGATCCGGTCCCAATTACTCGGCAGAACATCTCAAGCGGCGGCGAACCGCCTCAAAGAGACGGGCCTTTCGCCGAGTCTCGTCGTCGACTGCAGCCACGCAAACTCGAACAAGGATTACCGGCGGCAAAACGTCCCGTGGAACGATGTGATCGACCAACGGGTTGCCGGAAACTCCACGATCGTGGGCATGATGCTGGAAAGTAACCTCTTCCCCGACACGCAAAAACTCACAGGGAACCGGGCGGACCTCAAGTACGGCGTCTCGATCACCGACGGCTGCATCGGCTGGGAGGAGACGGAATCGCTGATTCTCGATGCCCATCGGCGGCTGGCCGACGCCGGTATTTGATTCCATTTGTCCGCGGTTGGCTGAAGCCAGGAAGGTGACGGACGTTGCGCATCGGTTCGATTGAGATCAGCCTGCCGGCGGTGCAGGCCGCGCTTTCTGGGTACAGCGATTGGCCGATGCGCGTGATCGCGCGCCGCCTGGGGGCTCCCTACACGATCTGCGAGGTGCTGCTTGACCGCTTCATCCTGGATCAACATCTGCAGCGGGCCAATCGGCGACAGCTGAAAGTCACGGACGAGGAGCATCCGGTTGGCGGCCAATTAATGGGATCCGACCCCGAGCAATTCGGGCCGGCCGCCCTGCGGCTGGTGGAGGCGGGATTCGACGTCGTCGATATCAACTTTGGCTGCCCGGTTAAAAAAGTGCTGGGACGCTGCCGCGGCGGCTTCCTATTGAGCCAGCCCAAAACGGCGATTGAGATTGTCGCCCGCGTGCGCGACACCCTACCGGCCAGGATTCCCGTAAGTGTGAAGATGCGCCGCGGACTCGACGACTCGCCGGAGAGCGCCGAAAACTTTTACGCAATTTTCGATGGAGCCTTTGCCCGCGGCGTCGCGGCCGTGACGGTCCACGGGCGTACTGTGGTGCAGCGGTATGTCGGTCCCAGCAACTGGGACATTCTGGCCCAGATCAAGCGGCACGCGGGCAGCCGCACGGTTCTGGGCAGCGGAGACCTGTTTAGTCCTGCCAGTTGCGTCGAAATGCTTCAACACACGGGCGTGGACGGCGTCAGCATTGCCCGCGGAGCGATTGGCAATCCGTGGATCTTTCAGCAAGTGAAGGACGCAGCGGCCGGCCGTCCCGTGCGATGGCCGAGTCTCTACGAACAACGAGACGTCCTCGCGGAACATTTCCGGCTCTCGGACGAAACCTACGGCTCGAAGCGCAGTTGCACGCTGATGCGGAAGTTCGGCATCAAGTACGCGCAATTGCATCCGCAGGCCGATGAGGTCAAGCAGGCCTTTATTGCAGTCGCTCAGCCGCAGGATTGGCAAATGGTGCTGCGGCGGTGGTATGCGGAAGATTTGCCGGGGCGAGCTCCGGAGGGTCAACGGGAACTCGTCGAATGCGGAGTCTGCGATCTGGGGAATGAATCCCCGGCTGGATCAGCACATTGAAACGCCGCACGTGCAGGATTAAACTCGAAGACACCTCCCTGCGGCCCGTTCAATGAACGATCCTTCGGTCAAAATCCTGCTGATCGAAAGCGATTCCGAAGAGGCCCGCCTGATCTCCGATCTTTTGGGCCGTGCCAAACGGATCCGATTTGCGGTCGAACGCGCGGACTCCTTGTCGAACGGTCTGGGCCGCCTCAAGGGGGGCGGCATCGACACGATCCTGATCGACGTGACCGGATCGGACTGCGACAGCCAGTTCGGCCGTCAGTCGAATCCGAGAGATCGCTCCCGATGTGGCGGTGGTCTTCCTGTGCGATCTGGCAAAGGAAGCCATTGGTGCCAGCGCCGTTGCCGAGGGCGCTCAGGATTACCTGATCAAGGACGATCTCGAGCCCGGCATCCTGGAGCATGCCGTGCGCTATGCGGTCGGTCGCAAGCGAGCCGACGACGAACTGCGGCATTCCGAGGCCCGCTACCGGTCGCTCGTGGAGAGCCTGCCGCTCAACGTTTTTCGCAAGGACCTCGATGGCCGTCTCGTCTACGCGAATCAGAATTATCAGCACGAGATCGGCCTCACGTGGGATCAATTGAGCGGCAAGACCGACTACGACCTGTTCCCGCCCCATCTGGCCGAAAAATATCGACGGGATGATGCCGCCGTCCTGGCATCGAGAAAGGTCTTCGAGGACGTCGAAGAGCATCGCCATCCGAATGGCGACACGATTTACGTGCAGGTTCTCAAGTCCCCCGTGTACGACGCGCACGGAAACGTGGTCGGCATCCAGGGGATGTTTTGGGACGTTTCCGCTCGGCGGCGCGGAAGAGGCGCTGCGAGCCAGCGATGCACGGTTCCGCAGTCTCGTGCGCTCCAACGTGATGGGCATCTTGATGGTGCACATGGACGGTTCCATCAGCGAGGCCAACGACGCCTTTCTGAGCCTGGTCGGCTACGACCGCAAAGACTTGGACTCGGGCCGTTTGCGCTGGGACAGTCTGACCGCGCCGGAATACGCCGCACTCGACATCCGCGGAATTGACCAACTCAAGACGACCGGCGACTGTGCCCCCTGGGAAAAGGAGCTGATCTGCAAGGATGGTCGGCGGGTGCACGTCCTCAACGGGCTGGCCGTGTTGCGGGGGAGCCGTGACCGCTGCTTGTGCTTCGTGGTCGACATCTCGACGCAGAAAGAGGCGGAGGCCCAACTCAAGGCGGCCAAAGAGGCGGCCGATCAGGCCAACCGGGCCAAAAGCGCGTTTGTCGCCAACATGAGTCATGAGATCCGCACGCCGATGAACGCCATCCTCGGCATGACCGAACTCTTGTTGGACACACCGGTCAATGCCGAGCAGCGCGATTATCTCACGGTCGTTCAGGAATCGGCCGAATCGCTCTTGTCGCTGATCAATAACATCCTCGACTTTTCCAAGATTGAAGCGGGCAAGCTCGACATCGAGTCAGTGGAGTTCGGCCTCCGCGATTCGGTTGCGGGGATCCTGAGATCGTTGGCTGTGTCGGCCCATAAACGGGGACTCGAAATCGTCCTCCGCGTCGATCCGGATGTGCCGGACCGCGTCATCGGAGATCCGATGCGGCTGCGGCAGGTGCTCGTCAACCTGGTCGGTAATGCGATCAAATTCACGGAGCAAGGGGACGTCGTCGTCCGGATCACGGCCGAATCCCGCGACGAAACTTCCGTGCTGTTGCACGTCGCGGTGAGCGATACGGGGATCGGAATCCCGGCGGAGAAGCGTGACGCCGTCTTTCTTCCCTTTGAGCAGGTCGACGGCTCGCGGGCCCGCAAATACGGGGGGACCGGCCTCGGGTTGGCGATCTGTTGCAAGTTGGTCGAACTCATTGGCGGGCGCATCTGGTTCGACGACAACCCACAGGGGGGGACGACCTTTCACGCGACGGGATGCTTCGGGATTCCCGCAGGTCTCGCGACCGCCGACACCGCGCCCCCACGAGTCGACCTCTGCGGGGCAAAGGTGCTGGTGGTCGATGACAACGCCTCCAGCCGGGCGGCACTTGAGGAATGCCTCCACGCCTGGGGCATGCAGCCGACGCTCGTCTCGGATGGGCAGAGCGCGATCCGATTGATTGAACAAATGCCGGGGCCGAGAGAAGCCGTTTGCCGTCGCGCTCGTCGATGCCCACATGCCCGGATTTGATGGATTCTCCCTGGTGCAACGACTCAAGCGTGACGCGGCGTCGCGGGTCAAATCGTTTGTGATGCTGCTCGGTTCGGTCAATCGGGCCGCGGAGGGGGTCCGCTGCGACCAGGTCGGAGCGGCGGCCTATCTGGTCAAGCCGATCGACCATTCGGAGCTGTTCGATACGCTGTTGGCGCTGTTGTGCACCGAAGAGTCGGCTGCGGCCGTCGTGATTCCTGAGTCCACCGCGGTGCCTGATTACCGCGTGACGGGTCTCAAGATTCTGTTGGCAGAGGACAGTCCCTTCAACCAGAAGCTGGCGGTCGGTGTCTTGGGAAAACGCGGACATCACGTGGTCGTCGCCAATACCGGACACGAGGCCGTGGCGCTCGCGGCCGGTCAGCACTTTGATCTGATCTTCATGGACATCCAGATGCCCGAAATGGATGGATTGGAAGCGACGCGCCGCATCCGATCGCGCGACCCGGAGCGCGGGCGACGCGTTCCCATCATCGCGATGACGGCACAGGCCATGAAAGGCATGCGCGAACGCTGTCTTTCGGTCGGCATGGATGATTATCTCGTCAAGCCGGTCCGTGCGCGGGAGATTTACGACAAGATTGAGACGCTGTTTGCAGCGCGGAGCGCCGCGATCCGTGCCGTCGCAAGATTCGGCTGGAGCGGCCCACGGAAATTCCATTGATTGGGAGGTTGCGATGACGGCCGTTGCGGGTGACCGCCAACTCTTGCAAGAGGTCGTCGAGGCTTTTCTGCAGGAGTGTCCCGAGCTGCTGGAGCAGACAAGGGCTGCTGTCGCGACGGCAGACGCGGCGTTTTTGCGGCGTGCCGCTCATACGATTAAAGGCATCCTGCGGACGCTCGGACTGGAAACGCCCGGTGCCCTGGCCGCTCAGTTGGAAGAGATGGGCCGCTCCAGCGACCTGTCCGCCGCTCCCTCCGTCCTCGCTCGGCTCGAATCGCGGCTCGAGGAGATCCTCCCCGAGGCCAAAGCCTTTGCGAGCGCGGGTCGGACTCGCTAGAACAAAGGCAATCGCCACACGGTTTGGATGTTGCGCCGCGCTCGAAAGCGGCCTGGCGGCTCGACGAGACCGGCAGCCCCCTGCCGGCTGACGTCCTGAAAGCGCCCCGCGGATCGGATTGACTGGGGAGTAATTTGCGTATGGCAACACTCTTGGTCGTTGATGATTCGGCGATGGATCGCCGCCTTGTTGGCGGAATCCTCGAAAAGAATCCCGATTGGTCCATTCTTTACGCGGTCAACGGCAAGGAGGCGCTCGAGGAAATCGAAAAACATATCCCGGACCTCGTGCTCACCGATATGCAAATGCCGGAAATGAACGGGCTGGAGCTGGTGACGGCTGTCAAAGAGGAATACCCGTTGATTCCGGTCCTGCTCATGACGGCGCAAGGGAGCGAGGAAATTGCTGTCCAGGCGCTGCGACGAGGGGCCGCCAGTTACGTCCCGAAGCGCCGTCTGGCCCAGGATTTGCGAGAAATCGTGGAGCGCGTCCTCGGTACGGCGGACGTCGACCGGTCGGAATCAAGACTCATGCATCGTGTCACTCGGCAGGAAACAACATTCGTTCTGGAGACCGATTCAACGCTCGTCCCGTCGGTCGTCAACTATATCCAGCAGGCAATGACCCGGATGCGGTTTTGCGACGACACGGAGTGCCTGCGAGTCGGCGTCGCGCTCGAGGAAGCGCTGTTGAATTCGTATTACCATGGCAACCTCGAGATCAGCTCGGATCTGCGTGAAACCGATCATAACGCCTATTACCAACTGTCGAAAAAGCGATCCCAGGAAGCTCCCTACTGCAACCGCAAAATCTATATCGACAGCCTGCTGACGCCCGAAGAATGCCGTTTTGTCATTCGCGATGAGGGGCCTGGCTTCGATCCGACTCTGCTCCGAGATGCAACCGATCCGGCGAACCTTGAACGCCCTTGTGGACGCGGTCTTCTGCTGATCCGCACGTTCATGGACGAAGTGCACTACAACGAGCGAGGTAATGAGGTGATCCTGATCAAACGACGGCGACGCAGCGTGCCGGTGGGCGACGGTTCCGAGGCGGCTTGAATTGCGAGAAACGGATCAATGGTTCTGCGATTCGACGCTCCTCTGTTTGAGCCCCATCCCCTGTTGCGGAATCGCCACGCCCAGACACTGGCGGGGACCTATCTGCCCGGTGAACGATATCCTTACCGTGCCGTCCACTATCGCGTGCTGCTGGCGGATGGGGACGCGGTCGTGCTGCATGACGACATTCCGGACGCGTGGCAGGCCGGCGGACGCGTGACTCTCTTGATCCATGGCTTGGCAGGATGCCATTCCAGCGCGTACATGGTCCGGGTCGCCGGCAAGTTGAACCGGGCCGGCGTGCGGACTTTCCGCATGGATCTCCGCGGGTGCGGTTCCGGCGAGGGTTTGGCGTCTCGCCCTTATCACGCCGGGCGTTCCGACGATGCGCTGGCGGCGATCAACTTTGTCGGCAAGTTATGTCCGGACTCACCCGTGGCACTCGTCGGCTTCTCCCTTTCGGGAAACATCGTGCTGAAGTTGCTTGGCGAGGCCCCCGAGACAGTCCCTGCAAATGTCACAAAGGCGGCCGCCATTTGCCCCGCGATCGATCTGGGCCGTTGCGTGCGTTCGCTTGTCGGCCCCTTCCAGCGGGTTTACGACCGGTACTTTGTGCGCGTGCTGACTCGACAGGTTCGCGCAAATTGCCGGCTTCGCCCGGACGTGGTTCCGCTCCACTCGGGGCTCCGCATGAAATCGATATTTGAGTTTGACGATACGTACACAGGTCCCGTTTGCGGCTTCGGTTCGGCTGATAACTATTACACGTCGAGCAGTGCACTGCGGCACATCGAGCACGTTCAGGTCCCGACGCTCATTTTGGCCGCGGAGGACGATCCGCTGGTCACGATTGCCTGTTTTCGGGGGCTGTGCATTCCGTCCAACGTGATTCTGCACATCACCAGGTATGGGGGTCATCTCGGGTTCATCGGCAAGAGCGGAGTGGATCCGGACCGCCGCTGGATGGACTGGCGCATCGTCGACTGGGTGACGGCCGATCTAATGGCCGATGCGACCAAAGAGTCTCGACGCACCGTGCCGCTACCGACGGTTCGCCGCTAGGTGGAGCCCTCAAGCTTGGTTCGCATCACGGCCGTTGCCTTGCCAGCGAAACTCCGTTCGGTCTACTCTAAACCTGACACGGTGCTGCGATCCGTCCTCCGGGGGACATTCGCTCCGCGCCCGACGAATCCTGCCTGACGTCCAACCGTGGTTCTTGCTCTCGGATAATTGCATGCGACTTCGAAACGTTTCCAGAAGCGGCTTGTCCCTGGTCTTTCTAATCGGAGCCCTTCCCGCTGGCGTGTGGGCGCAAGGCGGGCCCGATAAGTTTCCACCGCCGATGTCGCCCGAACAATCGCGTCAGGCGATCCATGTTCCCAAAGGACTACGGGTCGAGTTGGTTGCCGCCGAACCCCTGGTCGTTTCCCCTGTCGCCATCGACTTCGGTCCGGACGGCAAACTTTGGGTCGCGGAAATGCTGGATTACCCCGCCGGTCTCAAGGGGGATTATCAGCCGGGGGGGCGTGTCCGTTTACTCGAAGATACAAACGGCGACGGCAAGTACGACAAGTCGACCGTGTTTCTCGACAAGGTCCACTTTCCCAACGGCATCACTGCCTGGAAGAAGGGGGTCCTCATTTGTGCGGCTCCCGACATTATTTACGCCGAGGACACCAACGGCGACGGCAAAGCGGACATCCGTGAAGTCGTCTTTACCGGCTTCGACTCGCGGAATTGGCAGGCGCGGGTCAACAGCCTGAGCTATGGCCTGGATAATTGGGTTCACGGCGCTAACGGTCTCATCGGTGGCACGATTCACTGCCCGGCAAGGCCCGATCTTGTCGTCAAGCTCGGCATCCGCGACTTTCGCATGGATCCCGATAAGCATTTGTTCGAACTGGAAACCGGCGGCGGGACGCAACAGGGTCGCACGCGCGATGACTGGGGGAACTACTTTTCCAATCAGAACAGCGAACTCTTGTTGAACGCGCCGCTCGCCGACCGTTACGTAGGCCGGAATCCCTACGTGGCCCCTCCGGAACCGATCGTCCTGGTTCCGAAGGAGGACCCCGATCATCTTTATCCTGCCAGCCGCACGCTCAGGCGATTCAACCATCCGGAGAGCGCCAATCGCGTCACGTCGGCCTGCAGTCCGGTGATCTATCGCGACGATCTGCTCGGAGAGCAGTACCGCGGGAACGCTTTCATGTGCGAACCGGTGCATAACCTGGTAACGCGGCGGATTCTCAAGCCACTCGGGGCGACGTTTGCCGGATTCCGGCGCCTACCGAACAGAAATCAGAGTTTTTGGCCTCCGCGGACAATTGGTTCCGTCCCGTCGATCTCAAGAATGGTCCAGACGGTGCTTTGTGGGTCGTCGACATGTACCGCATGATCATCGAGCACCCAAAGTGGATCACGGCGGACCGGCTCGCCCGCATCAACGTCCGCGCGGGGGACACGATGGGCCGCATTTACCGCGTCGTGCCCGAGGACCGTCCCGTCCGCCCAATTCCTCGTCTGAGTGACAAAAGCACCGCGGATCTTGTTGCCGCCCTCGATTCTCCCGGCGGCTGGCAGCGTGACATGGTGCAATTCCTGCTCGTGCAGCGGGGTGATCAGGCTGCCGTTCCGCTCCTCGTCCGCATGGTTGCGGAATGCACACGACCGGAAAGCCGCTTGCAAGCTCTGTGCACTCTCGATGGCCTCAAAGGACTGACTCCGGCGATTCTGGCGAAGGCTCTGCACGACGCGCATCCGGGAGTCCGTCGCAACGCGGTGCGGCTCTGTGAGACCTTCTTAAAATCCGCGCCGGAATTAGGCGAGGGGATCGCGTCACTGGTCGACGATGCCGACGCGCAGGTTCGTTTGCAGGTCGCTTGCACGCTGGGTGAATGGGACGATCCGCGCGGGTGATGCGATCGGGAAAATTGCTCTCGCCAACCAAAAAGAACCGTATATTTTCGCGGCCGCGATGAGTTCGGTCACGCCGAAAAACCTCAGCCGCGTGGCAGCGACAGTCACGCGTTCCGATCCGGGCCCCAACGCGCCGGCGCAGCTCTATCGCGATCTGCTCACGATGGCGACGGCTTATCACAACGACGGAGTTCTGACCGATTTCATTGCATCGACGGCAAAACGCGGGGCCGGCCCGTATCCCGCCTGGGAGCTGTCGGCGGTCGCCGCCATGCTGGACGGTTTGGATCAGCAGAAGACGACGCTTTCCGCGCTCGGCCAACGTCTGGGAGCCCGCGGACCCGCAACGCTCCGCCAACTGGCGCAGATGGCCGCTTATGCCCGGCAGGCGGCCGCCGATTCCCGTGCTCCGTTGGAGACACGACTGGCGGCCGTACAAATTCTCGGTCGCAGTGAGAGTCGCGCAGACGATCAGGAGATCGCCGTCCTTGGTGAACTGCTATCGCCGCAGACACCCGCCGTCTTACAGGACGGAGTTGTCGCGGCACTCGGAAAGCTGCGGCAACCAAAAGTCGCCGATGTCCTGCTCGCACAATGGCGAAGCGTCGGCCCGGCACTGCGTTCGAGCATTCTCGACGTCCTGATCAGCCGCGATGATTGGACGACGGCGCTGCTCGACCACGTCGAGAAGAAACAGATCAACGTCCACGAAATCGACATCGGCCGTCGACAGCAGCTGGCGTCTCTCAAAAACCGGGCCCTGGCGGAGCGGGCGACCAAGTTGCTCGCCGCCTCGGTCGATAAGGATCGCGTTAAGGTGATCGAACGCTACCATGTCGCCTTGACGATACACGGCAACGCCCAACATGGCCGCCAACTCTTTGAAAAGACGTGCACCGTGTGTCACCGGCTCAATGACGTTGGGCACTCGGTCGGTCCGGAGCTTGTCGCCCTCACCGATAAGTCGCCGCAGGCCCTCTTGGTTGCGATTCTGGATCCGAATCGTGCCGTGGAACAAAAGTACGTCGTCTATACGGCCGTCACGAATCAAGGACGGCAATACACGGGGATCCTTGCCGCCGAAACGGGCAGCAGCATCACGCTCTTGCAGCAGGAAAACAAGCAAACGACGATTCTGCGGGGCGAGCTGGAGGAACTCAGTAGTGCGGGCAAGTCTCTCATGCCCGAGGGGCTGGAAAAGGATTTCAAACCGCAGGACCTTGCCGACATTATGGCGTACGTCGCCTCCACTGGACCCAGCCGCAAAACGTTTGCAGGCAACAAGCCGGTGGTCGTTACCACCTCGCCCGACGGCACGCTGGAACTCACGGCCAACAACTGCGAAATCTACGGCGATTCACTCCTCTATGAGGCGAAGCGCGAGAACCTCGGGGCCTGGCACAGTGCCGACGACAGAGCCGTCTGGACGGTCGATGTCCCCAAGTCGGGCATTTTCACGGTCAGCGTCCATTACTCATGCAAAAACGACGTGGCCGGAAACCGCTTTCAATTCGATTCGCAGGACCAACGGATTACGTCCCGCGTGGAGGGAACCGGGAAGGCCTGGGGCGTTTACTTTCCTGTCGAGATTGGGAAGATCCGTCTGAAGGAAGGACGCCAGCGGCTCACTTTGCGTGCCGCCGAGCCCCTCAAAGGGACCCTCGCCAACGTCCAATCGGTTCTGCTTATTCCGCCCGAGTGATGAACGGCGGCCGCTTGAATCGCGCCTGGCATTACGATCAGAGTGAGCCGGGCGGCCCGCTGCTGGGTTGAATGACAGGCGCAAGGAAAAACGCCCTTCCGTGCCATAGCACAGGAGGGCGTTTGATGATTTAACAGCAGTTCTTAGTAGCCTTTGCCGCCGCCATATCCACCACGACCGCCACCGCCGCCGCCATAACCGCCGCGCCCGCCGCCGGAGCGCCCGCCACCGCCGCCGCCGCGGTCTTCGCGCGGCCGGGCTTCATTTACGGTGAGCACTCGTCCGCCGATCTCTTTGCCGTTGAGGCCATTGATCGCGGCCTTCGCCTCTTCCTCGCTGCCCATCTCGACGAAGCCAAAGCCCTTTGAGCGGCCAGTCTCACGGTCCATGATGATCTGTGCCGACTGCACTCCCCCGAATTCTTCGAACATCTCTTGCAGCTTGCTGTCGGACGTGTCGTACGACAGGTTGCCCACATACAGTTTCTTACCCACTCAAGACTCCTTCAGCAAAATCAAACCTAAAACGATCGCGGCGGCTCAAGAATCGATGTCGAGAGTCCCGGAAATCTAAAAGTCAACCTGGGCGCCGATAGGCTGCGGTTCTTGCCAGGGACAATCCGGGAACCACGGAGCGTCGGTTGAACGCCCACCACTATACGCCGCGCTGTCGGCAAATCACAAGCTAGAAAGCGTTTCCGACTGGAAACCGGCAATCGCGCGACCGACAGCGCTGGAAACGCGTAATGACTCGCGCCGCAAGAGGCCGGGGAGCACGCCGAGCTATTTTCGGATTTTGATGCGATACCGAATCTCGGCAATCACGCGACCCTGCACCGGGAATCCCTCGGCCGACAAGGTCGCCTCGCCTGCCCTGACTTCGTAGTGGAACGGTTTTCCGGTCAACGAATCGAGCGGGATTGGCGTGTCGGTAATCGCGTCGAGGGAGGCCGGAAGCTGGCGATCGTGTCGCGCCGCGTAATCGCGAATCCCCTCGACCACCCGCAAGGCATCGATCTGCCGCTCGAGACGGTGGGTGGACAGAAAGAAGCCCGGCGTATTCGAGACACCGTAATGGTTCGGCAAGCCCAATTCAGAATGGAACTGGGCGATTCGCTTTTCGAGTACGGCCAAACGCGGGATGGCCGCGGGAGGCTCGAGAGACATGAGTGCACTGGCCTCTTGCGAGTGCTCCTGGTTCACATGGACCAACCACCGCACCACCGCCTCCGAACCGGACATTTGCGCGATCTGTGCTGGACCGCCTGCGAACCAACCGGCAAGATCGGTGCGGGCGTGTTTCTCCAAGCGTGTCACGATCGGCTTGATTGCCTCGGAGGAAACTGGCCCGGCGCTGCCGACCTCCAGGAAATACTTGAGAACTCCCTTGGCGCGCGTGGTCCACTGGCCCGGCGTCTTCAATTGATCAAGATCGTCGAGCCCGGGCACCGTCATTTCCAGAAACCGCTGTTCCAGCTCGATCGAGGGACGCACGTCGACAAGCGGACGCGGGAGCGCCGTGAGCGCCCAGTACAGGTTCGGGCAATCGGGCTGGGAGACGAGCTCCTCCACGCGCGACAGCATCAACGAATCGATATGGGCGCACACGAGCTGCGTGATGACGAACGGGGTGCGCGCATAGTGCCGGCTCACGGCCAGTCCGACCAGAATTCCCTCGCGCGCCTCGGCGAGCTGCCCGCGGGCGAGGCGCTGTCGAATCCAGACCGCGAGGCCGTTGCCCACGACAAAGCGCGCGCCCTGCACATCCGGCAAAAGAATGGTTGCGGCCGGCTCTTCGCCAATCGGATATTCCCAATCGGCGGTCCGCCGATAGGCAACTCGTTTCAAAGTCCGATAGAAGGCGAAGATATCCTGTTCACTGCGGAGCCTCGCGTCGCCCAGCGGCACGTCGAGATAGTCGCTGAACGTCGGGACGACCTTCGAGAAGTACGGAATTTGCTCCCAACAAAGTCTCAGAAGAATGGGTGCCGCATTGCCTTTCTGCAATTCATATTCGGCCGGAAGCAGTCGGTATTTCATCAGGGGCCGCTCCACGGCCCGCGCATCGACGGCAAGTTCTCGCGTCGGATCATCGGCTCGAGTATTGGCGGCAGCGGTCGCGGTGTCTTTCGCACTGGCGGCGGAGGCCGCAGGGAGAGTCAGGCAAAGTATCAGGGTCCAAACGCGTTCGAAACGCATGGCATTTTCCCGTTGAATTGTGGAAAAGAGTCGCGGGCCAATCCTCATCAAAGTTCGTCCGGCAGGACGCTATCGGCAGCCGTGAGGATTCGCTGTGGAGGGACGTCCATTGCCGCGGCACTCCGCGGCTTGACCGTGTGTGGCTGATCGAACGCAATGAGCTGCTGGAAGCTTGATGTGGCGGTCAGTTGACCTCCGGGACGATCCGCTCGAGTTCGCTCGTCGACTGGCGGCACCTCGGTCATGGGAACCGCCAGAGACGGATGCGGGCCCGGCGCCAATGCGTTCTCAATCGCGGCTGTTTGGGAGCCGCCGCGCGTCAGCAGCGTAAAACCCAGTCCGAGCGAGACCGACAGGCAAATTGTGGCGATGGCGGTTGCCGCCTGGACGCGCCGCTTCATCTGTGCCCTCCCGGCTGCCTGGCCGCACGCATAAAGCAGCCGCTCCCGCTCGTGTCGCGACGGCGGCAATGTCAGCTCGCTCAATCGCCGTTCGAGGTGGCGCAGTTCCGGATCGCTGAGGGGACCGTTGTCGGCCATGAAACACCCATTTGCTTGCGTAATTCGTCCAGTGCATCCTGATAGCGGCGCGAGGCGGTCGCCTCCGAGATTCCGCACAGGGCGCCAATTTCACCAAGTGTGAGCTGACCCCAGATCCGCGCTGTTACAACCTCGCGCAGCGGGTCCTCCAACTGCAACACCGCTTTCACAACCTCGTCGGCGACGAGTCGCTTACTCGGGTCAGCTTCAACTGCCTCGGGAACGGCCGCTCGCCTTTCGCGGGACAGCCGCCGTCGGCCCATCAAGCGCTGGTTTTCGGCCAGGTTGCGAACAACCCGATAGAGCCACGCGGCGGCCCGTTCCGGCGGTGGGTCAAGGACCGCCAAGCGGCAAAACGCCTCTTGCACCACGTCTTCCGCCACGAGGCATTTGCGGCCGAGCCAAATCTGCAGCGGAACGGCATGCCGCTCCACCAGCGCAGCGATCTGTTCGGCCGAAAACGACATCCAGATGACTCGGCAAATTGACCGTTCTCTGAGTAGAACCGCGCCGAGCAGAGTTTCTTGCACGGTTTCTGAAGAGATCGTCCTTTTTCTACAATTCTTAACGATGCCACGCGCTCGAAATCCAAAACCAATCGCCACAGTCGCCCGAACCACTGCCGCCATTCCCGTGCCGCCATTCCGGGCCCTGGGAATTCTCGTTGTGGCGACACTCTTGTGCCTTGTGCCTTTCATCGACAAGGCCTTTTGCATTGACGATCCGTTGTTTCTATGGGTCGCCGAGCAAATCCAGGCCCACCCGCTCGACTTTTACGGCCGGCAAGTGAACTGGTTCAGCACGCCCACGCCCCTGTATGTGGCGACGAAGAACCCTCCTTTGGCATCGTATTATCTTGCCTTGGTAGCCGGGCTTGTTGGCTGGGACGAGCCCCAACTGCACGCGGCGTTGCTCCTGCCCGCCTTTGGCGTCCTTTGTGGAACTTGGTGGCTGGCGAAATCGTTCTGTCGACAACGCGTCTCGGCAGCGCTCGCAGTATTGGCAACGCCGGCCTTTCTCGTTTCCAGCACGAATTTGATGTGCGACACAATGCTGCTGTGCTTCTGGACGTGGGCCGTCGCCCTTTGGGTCAAAGGACTCGAGTCTGGCCAGCGGCGCTGGCTGCTGATCGCCACGGTCTTGATTCCGGCTGCCACCGTCACCAAATACTTTGGGATGTGCCTCCTCCCGCTTTTGGCTGTTTATACGGTCGCCCGAACGCGCAAACCGACGTGGCAACTTGTCTGGATGCTTCTGCCGCTTGCCGTCCTGGCCGGGTACCAGTGGTGGACCTGGCATCGTTATGGCCGAGGCTTGTTAACCGATGCAGCCATTTACTCGGCAAACGCTCCGTCGGTTCGTGGCTCTTGGCTCGAAGTCGCCGGATCGAAAACGGTCATTGCACTCGCGTACACCGGCGGATCGTTCCTGCCCGTTATTTGTTGCGCACCCTGGTTTTTGTCGAGGCGGGGACTTGGCGCAACGGCGGGGCTGGTCGCGCTGATCACGATTTGTTTAAAGGGAATTTCGTCCCGCCGATCGCTCGTTGCCCTGCACATGTCTCACGAATTCACGTGGTCGATCGCCCTGCAAACGGCCCTGCTGACGACCTGCGGACTGCTGATTCTCTGGATGGCGCTGCGCCCTGTTCTGAAAGACCGCACGACCGAGCATTGGCTGATGGCACTTTGGATTCTGGGAACTTTCGTGTTTGCGGGGTTCGTGAATTGGACCTGCAACGTGCGAAGCCTCCTTCCAATGGCACCGGCCGTCGCGATTCTCCTCGTCCAGCGTTTGGAAGAATCGGCCGCCCACCAGACGATAAAACTGCTCAATTGGCGTTGGGGGCTCGCTCCAGCCGCGGTGGTTGCCTTTCTCGTCGCATTCGCGGATATGATTTTGGCGAACTCGGCGCGGGACGCCGCCATGCAAATCTCCACGGAGTTCAGACCGAAGGCCCGCACGGTTTGGTTTCAAGGACATTGGGGTTTTCAATACTACATGCAATTGAACGGCGCGCGCGCTGTGGACATGGCCGCTCTCGCTTTGGAACCCGGAGATGTGATGGTGACTCCGTTTAACAACACGAATATCTACGCCTTTCCGCCTGAGGCCGTCGAGCGCGTCGAGGATCTCGCCTTTCCGGTGTGCGGCTGGCTTTCGACATTACAGGCTGGAATCGGCGCGGACTTCTATTCGTCAGATCTCGGCCCGATGCCGTTCGCTTTCGGACCTGTCGTCCCGGAACAATACAGAGTCTGGAGGGTGAAACGCCCTGTCCGTGTGCAGGGACCATCTTGAGCCAGTCGCCGGCGGCCCTGATAGTTGGCGTCGGGGCAGCCGCGGCAATCAAATATCGATGGATTGTGAGACAATCATTCGCGACCTACTTCCATTGAAAGAGCCGGATTGAGACCCATTCTTTTCATCGCCGCCGTCGTTTGGGTCACGTCGATCGTCTGTGCGGAAGCTCCGACAAAGCCGGATCCGAACAGGCCGCCGCATGTTCAAGTCCCGCATGGCCAACTGCGACCGCCGGGCCCGCCCCTCTCGCCGGCAGATGCCATCCGACGAATGCAGGTCCCCGAGGGATTCCAGGTCGAACTCGTCGCCGCCGAGCCCGACATCGTGAACCCTGTGGCGATGACCTTTGACGAGCGAGGGCGGATTTGGATCACCGAGAGCCTCGAATACCCGCGGAAGTCAGCCGGCCCGGGACGTGATCGGATCAAAGTCCTCGAGGATACCGACGGCGATGGCAAAGCGGACCGCTTCACGATCTTTGCCGAGGGACTCAATATTCCGTCGGGAATTGCGGTCGGACATGGCGGCGTCTGGGTCGCCAATTCGCCGGACATTTTGTTTCTGCAGGACACCGACGGGGATGGCAAAGCCGATCGACGCGAGGTTGTCGTCAGCGGCTTCGGACGGTCCGATACTCATGAGCTTCCCAATTCGCTCAATTGGGGACCTGACGGATGGCTCTACGGACTGAACGGTGTCTTCAATTCGAGCCACGTGCACACCGGCGGCAAAGACTACAACTTCACCTGCGCAATGTTCCGTATTCATCCGCGGACTCGGGAATTTCAAATCTCCTGCGAAGGGACGAGCAACCCGTGGGGAATCGCCTGGGACGACGTCGGCAGCTCGTTTGTGAGTGCCTGCGTCATTGACCATCTCTGGCACCTCACCGAGACCGGTTATTATCACAGGCAGGGTGGCCCCTATCCTCCTTTCACCTGGGAAATCGGCTCAATTGTCGAACACAAGCATCAGCAGGCCGCCTATGCAGGCTTGCACTTCTTCGACAGCGACGTGTATCCGCCCGAGTACCGCGAGAAACTCTACATGGGCAACATCCACGGCGGATGCATCAATGTCGATGTTCTGTCACGAGACGGTTCCACCTACAAGGCCCGTCCGCAGTCCGACTTTCTCACGGCCAACGATGCCTGGTTCATGCCCGTCTCTCAAAAGACGGGCCCCGATGGCTGCCTCTACATCCTCGACTGGTACGACCGCTATCACTGCTACCAGGATGCCCGGCGCGATCCAAGGGGGATCGATCGACTCAAAGGCAGGCTCTACCGCGTTCGTTACAAACACACGCCGCGCGTGGGGGGTTTTGACCTGGCGAAAGAGACAGACGACGCCCTTCTTAGTCGTCTGGAAAAAGTGCCGAACGAATATTACCGATCGACCGTCGTACGGCTATTGGCCGAGCGCCGGAACCCGAGCACACGACTCAAACTCGAGCGACGAGTTCTCGACAAAACGCTCTCCCTGAAGGTGCGATTGCCTGCGCTATGGGCGATTCTCGGCTCTGACGCACTCGACGAGACCTTCCTCGCCAAGCTGCTTTCGCAACCAGAGCCGGAACTTCGAGCGTGGGGCGTACGGGCCGCCGGTAACCGGGGACGCGTATCGACGGCCGTCCGTGAGAGGATCGTTGCGGCTGGGCACGATCCCTCTGCGGACGTGCGACTCCAGGTGGCGATTGCAGCGCGAAAAGTGGAAGGTGTTGACGCCGTAGCAGTTCTCATCGATGTACTTGCGAATTCCAGCGGTGATCGGCTGATTCCGCACATTGTGTGGAATAACCTTCAGCCACTGATTGAGCAACATTCCGGGCCGATCGCGCGAGCCTTGGCACAGATTCCCGATTTCGATCGGCATCCGTCATTTTCCGAATTTGTGCCGCGTCTGTTCGAGAGGCTGCTGGCTGCTCGCGATCCGGATCGGTCGGCGCTGCGTGAGCTCTTTCTGCTCGCCCTACACTCCAAGCATCCCGAAGCGGCACGCCGATCTCTGCAATACCTCACGGCACGGGTCCAAAGCCGTGAACTTATTGGAGATCGCCTCCAAATCGTGCGCGATGCAGTGCGATCCGGTGTGGCCTCGGTATTGATAGGGCCGCGGGACGGTCAACTCTTCTTCGACGTGGCTCTGCTCGCGGCAAGTTGGAGAGATCCGGCCGGAATGGAGACCGCGCGGGGACTGATTTCCGAGAGCTCGCTGCCCGATGAAAAGCGATTGGCGGCTTTGGAAGCGCTGATTGCCGCGAATGACGACTCCGTCCTCGTGCCCGTTCAAGGCATGCTGAGACGAGATACAAAGGTGTCTCCCCGCGTTGCCTCACGTGTGATTTCCGCGTTGGGCAAGCTCGATTCGCCTCGGATTGCCGACCTGATTCTTGCAAATTACAGCGGGTTGGATCCGGCCGTTCAGCCCACCGCCATAGAACTTTTAACCGGACGCGTCGCCTGGAGCAAAAAACTACTCGATTCGATCGGCGCAGGACAAATCCGGCGGAGTGCGATAAATCTGTCGCAGATTCGGAAGCTATTGGCGTTCGGCGATCGCGATTTGGCCGACCGGGTTCGGGCAAATTGGGGTACCGTCCGAGATCAGCGCAGTCCGCAGCGCGAGCTCGTGATTCGACAGATGAAGAGTCTCATTCAAACGAAGCACGGAGATGCCGCTGAGGGCCAAAAGGTCTTCAAGCGAATTTGCGCTCAGTGCCATAAGATTTATGGCGAAGGAGTCGACGTGGGACCCGACCTGACGGTCAACGGGCGCAGCTCCATCGATCAAATGTTGTCGAACGTCTTCGATCCGAGCCTCGTGATCGGAGCGGCCTATCGTGCCGTGATTGTCGTCACCAAAGAGGGGCGGGTACTCACGGGGCTGGTCGTCGAAGACAGTCCCAGCCGCCTTGTCCTCAAGATCCAGGGGGGTAAGACGGAAATCATTTCCCGCGAAGATGTCGATTCGTTCAAAACCAGCAATGTGTCTCTGATGCCGGAGCAGCTGGAAAACCAGCTCAAGCCGAACGAGATCGTGGATTTATTTGCTTTCCTCGCTCTGGATAAGCGACCTGGCGATCCAACCGCACGGCGACTGCCAGGACTCAAATAAGGCGGACGGTCGGCCGATTCAACCGCGAACCACCGCCTGATGTCCATTGAAACGGCTCCGATTCTCCGAACGTGCATTTCGCGATTGGTGGCTCGTTGACGGCGCTTTTGGCCAGCTATATCCTGAAAAACACCTACTGAGTTGGACGCACTCGGCAATTCGATGCCGCTCACGCTTTCGAGGTTTTCCATGCAGCCGGATGGACGTCGCCGCGCAGCGAGGTATGCCGCCTGGGCGGCCCTTTTCGGAGCCGTAATCTGCGGCTGCAATCAGTCGACGCAGGCACCCGTCGCCGGTTCGAAACAAGCGTCGGGATCCGCGGCAATATCGGCAAAGGGCAACGCGGCCGCGGCGAACGCCGATACGAGTCAATTGAAACGCATCATCATTCTGGAAAATGACAATTCGCCGTTCTGGGACGCTGCTCGAGCCGGTTTGCAAGATGCGGAAAAAGAACTCAAGCTCAAGCAGGCCGGACTCCGCGCGACGCTGGAAGTGAACGACGGAACGCCCGGCGGGCAGCTAGAAAAACTGCAGCAATTCAACAGTCAGTCCGACATCGTCGGAGTCGGCGTTTCGGCTCTTGACGCGGACAATGTGGCCGTCGTCGAGGAATTGCGCAAGCTACAAAAGAAAGGCGTCAAGGTCGTCACGATTGATTCCGATGTCAGCCGCGACAAGTTTCGCGATTGCCGGTTCGCCTTCATCGGCACGGACAACCGAGTCGGGGGACGCGAACTTGGCGTGTGCGCTCGCGAGCTCCGTCCGGACGGCGGCGGTTACGTCACCTTTGTCGGTCGGACAGGGGCGCAGAACGCCATCGAACGTATCGAGGGCTTCAAAGAGGGCGCAGGAGCGAAGTTCCAATCGCTCGACAGCATGGCAGACGATACCGACAAAGCCCGTGCTCGTGACAATGTGCGAAACGCCATCCAGAACCACAAGGACAAACTGAAAGTCCTGGTCGGCATCTGGTCCTACAACGCGCCAGCCATCGCGGACGTCGTCAAGGAGCTGGGCCGCAAGACGGACTTCACCGTCGTCGTCTTCGACGCGGAGCCGATCGCCATTCAGCAGATCGCGGCGGGACTGATCGACGCGATGGTTGTGCAGAATCCGTATCAGATGGGGTACCAGGGTGTCCGCCTGATGAAGGCTCTTTACGAGAAAGACCAGAAAACCGTCACCCAGATGCTGCCCAACCATGGGAAGCCGGAGGGAGATCTCTACGACACGGGTCTGAAAATTGTGGTCCCTGATGGTCACTCTCCGCTTGCCCCGAAGATGTTCGGTGCGAAGACCGAGTTTCTGAAGCTCGACGAGTTCAAGAAATGGTTGACCCGTTACAGCCTTGAAGGGTCGTAGTCGCCGATGGTCGATCTACCCGCGGCCCAACGCGACCCGTTCCGACTTTTGCGCCGCGACGAGCCGAGTCTCATCCTCGCCATTCTCGTCGTCATCGCGATGACGGCGGTCCTCGACTCCCAGCACAACTACGTCAACGATCCGTGGGCCAGCTGTGTGCAGATCGCACGGCAAACGTCGCTCTTGGGGATCTTCTCGCTCGGGTCTGCGATCGTCATTATCGCGGGCGGGATCGACTTGTCGTCCGGCTCGGTGATCTGTTTCAGCGGGACGATTTGCGCGACCTTGCTGCTCATACTTGCACCCGAGCAAATCCAGAGCCGTGATGTTTCGATCGACTTGCCCATCGTCGCGATTGCCATCGTCGGGACGATGGTTGTGGGACTTCTGATCGGCAGCCTGCACGCCTGGCTGATCACCGTGATCGGCCTGCCTCCCTTCGTCGCGACGCTGGCAACGCTGGTCGGCCTGCGAAGCTTTGCCCGAGCCATCTGTGAAAACGTCACGGCCACGGTTATTGGGCGCGCAGTACGCAAATCCAGATATTCGACGCGCGCTTCCGCTATTTGGCGACCTCCGTCTGGATTCCGGCGGCATTGTTCCTGTTACTGGCGGTTATTTCGTGGGTGCTGTTGAGCAAAACCGTGCTCGGCAGGCATCTGTACGCACTCGGTGGGAATGAGGAGGCCGCGCGGTTGAGCGGAGTGCGCGTCGACCGGATGAAATGGTTTGCCTACTGTGCGAGTGCGGTTCTCTCATCGATTGCCGGAATTATCTACATCTGTGAAGTGAGCGTGGCCGAACCGCAGACTTTGGGCCGCGGCTACGAACTCAACTCGATCGCCGCCGCGGTGGTGGGCGGTTGCAGCCTGCAGGGAGGCGTGGGAACCGTACCTGGTACCGTCTTGGGTGCACTCTTCCTGCGAGTCGTGATTGACGGAGTCGCGAAAATCATCAAGACGGGAGCCGACGTCTACGAAGGCCTCATCGTCGGAGTGGTGGTGGTTTTTGCCGTTGCCTTTAGCCAGACCGAAGGCCGCCGACACCGGGTTCCGTTCTTCGCCGGCGGCTTGGGATTTGTTGCCGCCCTCAATTTGTCGCTCATTGCCGGGATGATGGCCGTGCTCATCGGCCCGACCTTGCTGGAACAGAAAACGTCGCTGGAAGGGCCCTATCTGGGAATCTGGACGGCTCTTTCGATCTTCGCGCTTCTGATGTTTATGCGCAGTAGTCTTCGTGGATCGCGAGGTGCAATCGTCGCCGCGGGATTGGCAGCGGCAGTCGTCGTCCTGTTCTGGGGTCTCGATCGGGGCGTGCCGGCCTATCGGATCTATCGAGCAACGTCACTTGTCCGGTCGCTCGGCGGTCACATCAGCACGGACCAGGCAGGTATCGTCGCGGTCGATTTGGCAGGAACCAATCTCGATGACGAGTCTCTGCGAGCCGTCGTCGACCGTTTGCGGATGCTGCCGAATGTACAAGGGCTGTCGCTTGCGCGAACACGAGTGACCGACCGTGGAATCTCCGCCGTCCGATCGCTCACGAAGCTCAAACGACTCGATATCACGGGAACAAATATCTCGAGCACTGAGAAAAAGGTTCTGGGGCGTTCCCTGCCCGACCTCGAGATCCTCGATTCAAACCACACGTGATGCGGACGAGCGCGCCTTGCGGCGTGTCGTGAACTTTGAAATGGAATCGACAAACCCCATCATCGCCGTTGAAAACATCACCAAACGATTTCCCGGCGTGACCGCGCTCGATGCGGTGAGCTTTGACGTGCGAGCGGGTGAATTCCACTCCGTGGTGGGTGAGAACGGGGCCGGTAAAAGCACGCTGATGAAGATCCTCTCCGGTGTCATTACTGATTACGAGGGAACGTTGCGGATCTCGGGCCAGGAGGCCCATTTCGCCACAACGCGCAAGGCCGAGGCGGCCGGAATATCGATCATCCACCAGGAGCTGAACCTGGTCGACGACCTGTCAGCGGCCGCCAATGTCTTTCTGGGCCGCGAAAAACGAAATTCCCTCGGACTGCTCGACGACCGTGCCATGCAGCGAGCCGCGGCCACACTCTTTGGCGAGTTGGAATGCCAGATCCGTCCGGACCAGCACGTGCGAACCCTCCGCGTCGGAGATCAGCAACTGGTGGAAATCGCGAAGGCTCTTTCGCAGGACGCGTCGATCCTCATTATGGATGAGCCGACCAGCGCGCTGACGGAATCCGAGGTCGAGCGGCTCTTCCGCATTATTGACCGGCTGCTTGCGCGGGGGGTCACCATCGTCTACATCTCGCACAAACTCGACGAAGTTTTTCGCCGTTCCGACCGGATCACGATTCTGAGGGATGGGCGACACGTCAAGACGCTCGATCGCGCGGCCACGAGCCCGCGAGAAATCACGCATCTCATGGTCGGGCGCGAGATCGAAAACGTCCACCTGGCCGAGAACCGCACACCGGGAGACGTTGTACTGGAAGTCGCCGGGTTGGCGTTGCCCTGGACGGGCCATGCGCGGGCCTGGCGGCTCCGCGACATTAATTTCTCGCTTCGTCGTGGCGAGGTGCTCGGCGTGGCCGGCCTGATGGGTGCCGGCCGGACCGAGCTTCTGGAGTGCCTCTTCGGCACCTCGCCAGAACCTCCCGTCGGGCGGATCGTGCTCGAGGGCGCGAGGTCCGTTTCGCTTCGCCGGCCGACGCCAAACAGGCCGGCGTGGCGCTGGTGACGGAAGACCGGAAACGGCTCGGCCTCTTTCCGCAAATGAACGTCCGCGAGAATATTACGATCTGCATGCTGCAAGAGGCCGCCTCGCTCGGATTTGTTGCCGGTCGGACCGAGCGCCGTGCCGCGAGTGAGTCGATCAAGCTCTTGGCGATCAAAACGACGGGAAGCGAGGCTTCGATCACCGGCCTCAGCGGCGGAAATCAGCAGAAGGCGATCATCGCTCGGTGGCTCCGCACGCAGCCCAAGGTGCTGCTCCTGGACGATCCGACGCGCGGCGTCGACGTCGGCGCGAAGGCAGAGCTCTATCGAGTGATCGACAAACTCTGCCGCGAAGGGTTGGGAATTCTCGTGACGTCGAGCGAGTTGCCCGAACTCATCGCCCTTTGCGATCGCATTCTCGTTTTGTGCGAAGGACGCCTAACGGGCTCATTCACGCGCGGCCAATTCAGCGAGCAGGCCCTCATGGAAGCGGCGACAAAGCGTAAAGACGACGTCTGAACGGGGCGAGCGCACAACACAATCGAATGCCGGCATTCGATAGCTCCGGTCACTGGTGCTTGGCGACGCTCGCCATGAGCGACCGCTGGTAGTCCTGGAAGCTCACTTTTCTGAGTTCGCCATGAGCCAGCAGACCATCCCAGTCGCCAATCAGTTGGCGGTCGCGTTCGCTGAGACCCCAAAAGATCCGATTGCGGGCCCGCACTTGCACGGTGTTGGGGTCGCCGAAGGTGACTTCCACGGGAATGTATCCGGCCTGACGCAGCGCGGCATCGAGCTTGATCCGCTGCTCGGGAAGCGTCTTGCCGGGGTTGAGCACATAGTTAAGTTGCACGATCCGGTCGGCGTAGCTCAGGTACGCTTCGCCGTGTGCGGGCGAAGGCGGAACAGCGCACAACACCTGATAGTGGAAGAAATCGCTCTTCAGATCGAGCATCGGACCACGGTTCGTCTGGAGAACCGATTGTGTGAACTGCGGATGGAACTGAAACAAGATCGAGTCGATCAAGGGCTGTTGATTCGGCTTGCCGGAATTGCGGAGCGCTTTCACATAGTCGGCGAGAGCCTGCTCACCGATTTGCACCAGATGATTAACCACGTCGATGTGGACGTCGGTCGCACGGTGTTGCTTGGTATTGAGCAGCGTAAAACGGTCATGGGACTGGTCAAAGATGACCAGCTCGCCCATATCCGCAATGAAGTCGTACGTCTTGCCGGCGTGAAACAAGGTCGTGCTATGGGTCAATTCACGCGACTCATGTGGCGTGAGCGCATAGACGTCCGTGTCGACGTGGAAATCCTGCGCGCGGCTGATCGACGGTGCAAGGAACGCCGTTCCGAGAATCCAGGCGGCGGTCACACAGAGTGCACCGATTCGGTTGGCTGCCATGAATGTCTCTCCTATTAGCTGGACGCTTCGCAAGAAGGAGCGCAGCCCGCGCGGCAGGCGCGCTCGGAAGGACCGACTTTCAGATGGGAAGACTCGACGAGAGAGGTGTCGGCGGAGATTAGTCCTCGGTTCGCCGAGCGGCAAGGCGATCCGGCCGAAATTGTGGCGTGAACGCCGTCACGCCGCGCGTCGATTTCAAAGACCGGCAGATTGTGCCGGACGGCCCGGTGAGCCGGCGCGGGCCAGTTCGTCCCCGTAGGCAAACAGAGCGGGCGAACCTCCCGTATGGACGAAAACGACACGGGCGTCCGGAGGGAGCCGTTTTCGCCGCACGTCGCTGACAAGGGCCGCCATCGCTTTACCCGTGTAGACGGGGTCGAGAATCACGGCCTCGGTCCGGGCTAAAAGTGAAATGGCCTCCAGGCACTCGGTCGAAAGTTTGCCGTAACCCGGAGCAATGAAATCAAAGGTCACGTCGATGTCGCCCGGCTTCAGCCGCGTCGAAAGGCCCAGCATCGCGGCGGTCTTGTTGGCAATGTCGGCCATGTCCGAGGGCGTGTCCCACTCCCAATGAACGTACGCAATATTGCGCACGGGGAACTGGTGTCCCAGCGACCTCGCTCCAAGCGTTAGGCCGGCGCCCGTCGAGCCGGCCGACGAAACGTAAATCGCGTCCGGAAGAAAGCCGAGCGACTGCGATTGCTCGACAATCTCGATGACGCACTCGACGTAGCTCACCGCCGCCAGCGGCGTCACCACGTGGCGGTTCCAGCGAAAAACCTTGCGCCCCTGCGACTGGAATCTGGCAGCCACTTCCGCAATCTGGCGTTCGAGCGCCTCGCCGAATTCGACTTCGACGAATTCGTAAGTTGCCCCAACCAGATGGTTGAGAAGGAGGTTCCCCTGCAGCGGAATCGGCTCATTCCCCGGCCCGCCTCGCGTCAGGACAAGATGGCAATCGATGCCGGCCTTCGCGCAGGCGGCGGCTGTCTGCCGACAGTTATTGCTCTGGATGCCCCCTCCCCAGACAAAAAGGTCCGCGCCTTGCTTCCGCGCTTCGGCGAGAACGAATTCGTTGTGCCGCGCTTTGTTGCCGCCAAATAACAACCCGGTGCAGTCGTCGCGCTTGATGTAGATCGAGGGACCGCCGAGTGCCTGCGAAAAACGCGGCAGTGCCTCCAAGGGCGTCGGCCGATGGGCGAGCGGATAGCGAGGGATCTCATTAATACGGGCGCGCAGCTGCGCGGGATTCAGAAACGCGGAACTCGACCGGTGGGATGCGTCCATTTCTTCACGGTCGCAAAGGGTGGGCACTAAGGCAAACGTTTCGGATCACTAAGGCCGCACAACGATCCAAATATTTTTGTAGCGGACGGGATTGCCGTGATCCTGCAGGAAAATCGGACCGGGATGCTCGTCGGCGCGGTGGCCGCCGGGAGTTGCCTGCTTGAGTTCGAGGTCGTAGTGAATCGGCACCCCGTTATGACGCACGGTGACGACGGCGTTTTGTCTTTTGACTTTACCGTTGGGACTGAAACGCGCGCCGCGAAATTCGATGTCGTACGTTTGCCAGGTCAGCGGAGGCAGACACATGTTCACAAGAGGTTTTGCTTCCTTGTAGATGCCGCCGCACTCGTTGTCCAAGCCCTCGAGTCCGAACGAGTCGAGCACTTGGACTTCGTACTGATCTTCGAGATAAACGCCGCTGTTGCCCCGTCCCTGTCCGCGGGCGTGAGGCATGAAGGGGGTGCGGAACTCGATATGCAGCAAAAAATTCTCGAAGCTGTGCCGAGTAACCGCCGGCACTCCGAGCAGGTGACCTTCCTCAATTTTGCCGACCGACCAGGAGTTGGTATTCGATCCGTCAAAGAGCACGATCGCTCCGGGGGGAGGGACAGCACCGAGCGTGGGGGACGTCCTCTCGATCTTCTTCAAGGAAAAGGGGACGTTGTTTTCGGCCGTTCCACTGAAAACGCCCTCTTTGATCGTTCCCTGAAAATTCTTGCCTTTAAAGTGCGCGATCCCATCTGCCGTCTCGCCCTTGAGGTGGACT
The DNA here is from genome assembly GCA_963833105.1 of uncultured Planctomycetaceae bacterium. Taxonomy (GTDB): domain Bacteria; phylum Planctomycetota; class Planctomycetia; order Planctomycetales; family Planctomycetaceae; genus DASPSM01. The sequence goes on along the minus strand of CAWHWU010000006.1, from coordinate 151,224 downwards.
TTCGACTTTCCATCGCAGCCGGCGCCCGGCAGACCTTGCGTGTACAGGACGGCGTCAAACCTGCCATTTCCCAAAGCAATGACTTGTGCCCCGACTTTCGCTTTGGTGCCGATCTGTCCCAGGTATTCACCTTGCACGAGAAAATCGGGACTGGCATTCTTGGGATCGAGAATGGCGGGTCCGTGAGCCGCGTAAGTCGGCTGGATCACGAAGAGCATGAGAAGTGCAAAAACAAAGATGCATGGTGCCTTGAGCGTCATGGAGTGCCTCAACGTTGCGGACAGTTGTGCCAGGTGAAACGTCCCATCGTGTTCGCCGTGTAAGTTATGCTTTCGCAACCTCTTTTTCCACCAGACCCGCGGGCCGTCACTTTCCACGAGGTGCAGGGAACGCCACAATCGATCGGTTCATCTGTCATTTTTGAGGAGCTGCCATGACGATACGGGCGAAGAGCGAGCACCGTTACGAAAAATTGACCTGGCCTGAGATCAATGATGCGGTCGAACTCGAGAAAGTCTGTATCGTTCCCTGCGGGGCCGTCGAGCAGCATGGGCCGCACCTGCCGCTCGATGTCGATCTGATGTGCCCGGTCGGGATCGCAAATGGAGCCGGCCGGCAGATACCGGAGAAAGTCCTCGTGTTGCCGGTGATCGCCTACGGTTATACCGGGCACGTGATGGACTTCCCCGGAACGATCAACACCCATTACGAGACGTTTATCCGCCAGGTGCTCGACGTGACGAAGTCGCTCGCCTATCACGGCTTCAAGCGGATCATTCTGCTCAATGGCCACGGATCGAACATGCCCAACCTCGACCTGGCCGCCCGCCGCACGAATCTCGAGACCGACGCTGATTGCGTGGTCGTGGCCTGGTGGAACCTGCTGACCGTGGATAAATCGTTCCTGCCGAGCTGGAGAGAAAGCAAGTTTCCCGGCGGCTGTTCGCACGCCTGCGAGTTGGAAACTTCGCTCTACCTGTATCTCGACGAGGCGGGAGTCCGCAAAGACAAGATCAAAAGCGGCACGATCTCGATCAATGACGAAAACAATCCCTTCAATTGGGTGGACCTATTCGGCGCCGGAGCCGGTACGGTGATCTCGTGGACCAGCAGTTACTCAGAGACGGGCGTTTTAGGCGATGCCGAGAAGGCGACGAAGGAAAAAGGCGAACGGGCCTACAACGAGGCCGTCAAACAGTTGTGCCGTTTCGTCGAATACTTTCAGTCACGGCCGCAGGATAAACGGCACCGCGAACAGCGCACGCCACCGTCGATGCCCTTTCCCTGGGGACAACGCGACGAGGTGCCCTGACGGGACGCGAAAGCGATCCAAGCGGGTGACGCTCCCGACCATTCGCGAAGGCGAGCGTCACTCTTCTTCTTGACGCAATTTCGCCAGGATGGCGAAGTCTTCGAGCGTCGTCGTATCGCCGACTTGCTCGCGGCCCGCCGCGATGTCGCGGAGGAGCCGCCGCATGATTTTCCCGCTTCGCGTCTTGGGAAGGGAATTGGTGAAGCGGATGGTGTCCGGCGTAGCGACGGCGCCGATTTGCTTGCGGACGTGACTCTTCAGCTCGTCCTTAAGCGATTCGTCGCCGTCCCCCTGCTTGAGTGTCACAAAACAGCAGACCCCTTCCCCCTTGAGGTCGTGCGGAAATCCGACAACAGCGGCCTCGGCCACCTTTGACGTGTGACACGAGCGCGCTTTCGATCTCCATCGTACTCAGGCGATGGCCGGCGACGTTCAACACGTCATCGACACGGCCCATGACCCAGTAGTATCCGTCCTCATCGTGCCGGGCGCCGTCGCCGGCAAAATAACACCCTTTGATCTCGCTGAAATACGTTTTGAGAAAGCGGTCGTGATCGCCGTAGAGTGTACGCAGCATCGAGGGCCAGGGTTGCCGCATCACCAGAAAGCCGCCCTGGTTGGCCGGCAGGCTCACTCCGGATTTGGTGACGATATCGGGCACGACACCCGGTAGCGGCCTGGTGCAGCTTCCGGGCTTTGTGGCCGTTACTCCCGGAAGCGGGCTGATCATGATGGCACCCGTTTCCGTCTGCCACCACGTGTCGACGATCGGGCACCGTTCCTGCCCGATGACGCGGTGATACCACATCCAGGCCTCGGGATTGATCGGCTCGCCGACCGACCCCAGAAGTCGGAGGCTCGAAAGATCGTACTTTTCAGGCCACTGGTCGCCCCACTTGATAAACGCACGGATTGCCGTCGGGGCGGTGTAGAGGATCGTGACCTGGTACTTCTCGATAATCTGCCAAAAGCGGCCTTCGTCGGGCCAGTTGGGCGCCCCCTCGTACATCACGACCGTCGCACCATTGGCCAGCGGGCCGTAGACAATGTAACTGTGCCCCGTGACCCAGCCGACGTCGGCCGTGCACCAATACGTGTCGCTGTCCTTCAGATCAAAGACCCACTGCGACGTCATCATGGTGCCGAGCAGGTAGCCCGCCGTGGTGTGGAGCACGCCCTTCGGCTTTCCGGTGCTGCCCGAGGTGTAGAGGATATAGAGCGGGTGTTCGGCGTCGAGTTCCACGGGGTCGCACTCGGCCGAAGTCGAAGACATCAGCTCGTGCCACCAGTAATCGCGGTCGGGGACCATCGTGACGGGCGACCCGGTCCGGCGGACGACGACAACTTTTTCGACAGTGGCCGATTTGGCCCGGCTTTCATCAACGGTCTCTTTGAGCGGAACCTCTTTGCCACGCCGCCAACCGCCGTCGGCCGTAATCACGAGCCGCGATTTCGCGTCGTTGTTCCGGTCGGCAATCGCGTCGGCGCTGAAGCCGCCGAAAATGATCGAATGCGTGGCGCCGATCCGGGCACACGCCAGCATGGCGATGACGAGTTCCGGGATCATCGGCATGTATAGCGTGACGCGATCGCCCGTTTTGATCCCCAGTTTCTTCAAGACATTCGCGAAGCGGCACACTTCCCGGTGAAGATCCTGATACCGCAGCACGCGGGAATCGCCCGGCTCGCCTTCCCAGATGATCGCCGCCTTGTTCTTGCGCCACGTCGACAGGTGCCGGTCCAGGCAGTTGTAGGACGCGTTGATTTTGCCGCCGACAAACCACTTTGTGTTGGGCATGGGGCCGTCGAGCACCTTGTCCCACTTGCGGAACCAGCTCAGATTGGCGGCCATCTCTCCCCAGAAGCCGGCCGGGTCGTCCTTCGCCCGGTTCCACATCCGGTTGTACTCGTCCTCGCTCTTGATGTTGGCCTGCGCGCTGAATTCCGGCGGCGGCGGGAAAACGCGAGACTCCTGCAAGACACTGGTGATGTTTTCGCCCGAAGCAGTTGTCATGGCTGGTCTCTTTGCTCTGTGCTGCGATTGGCAACCTGAACGGAAGACGAGGAAAGCGCGTTTTCGATCGCGGCGTCCAGCGACCCTTCAGAATCGAAGTTCCAAAGGATCTTGCCGTCTGTGCCGACGACCCAGACCTGCGGGATGAATTCCTCCTTGAGTGCGGTCAGCGTGTCGACAGCCCCGTATGCGCAGGGCCAGGTGATCTTGGTCTCCGCCAAAAACTGCTGCATTTCTTCCTTCTTCGACCCCGGATCACCCGTGAGGCCGATAAAGATCACGCCCCGCTTATGAAACGTCTCGTAGGCGGAAACGAGGTGAGGAGCCTCTGCTTTGCAGGGGACGCACCAATAGCCCCAAGCATCGACGACGAGTACTTTCCCCTTCATACTTTCCGGCGTGGGACCCGGCCCATTCAGCCAGCCCTGAGCATGGATCGGGGGCATCGTGGCGCCCGGACCCAACCCACCCCGGGGAGCCGTTTCCTTATGCATCATGAAGGCGAAAGCAATGCTCAGAGCGGTTACCGCGAGAGCCGCCAGGACAAGAACCATGAAGCTGCGATTCGTCGGCTGCGGCGCTTGAGACATGAGAACCGGATTCCTCTGCGATCACAGTCCGTAAATCGGCTCGAACTTGGCCTTCAGATGGGCCACGAGTGGGCGATGAGAAAGGGAAGTGCCGGTGATCCGCTCAATCAGCCGGCTTGGCACGAATTGGCGTCCGTATTTGTGGACGTTTGAGTTGAGCCATTCGCGAAGCGGCGTGAATTCCCCTTTGGCAAACAAGGCGTCGAGATCGCCGAGCGACCGCCGGGCTGCCTCGAACAACTGGGCCGCATACATGTTCCCCAGCGCATAGGTTGGGAAATAGCCCAAAAGTCCGTGGCTCCAATGGATGTCTTGCAGGCAGCCCTGAGCGTCATTGGGCGGTGTGATGCCCAGCGACTCCGTATATACGGAATTCCAAGCGGCCGGGACATCGGCCGGAAGGAGGTCACCCGAAATCAATCGCTGTTCCAGTTCAAAGCGGATCATGATGTGCAGATTGTACGTGACTTCGTCCGCTTCGACACGGATGAACGACGGTCGTACGTCGTTGACGGCGGCATAAAAGTCATCGCGCCCTACCCCGTTGAGCGCTTCCGGAAAAGTCGCTTGTGCCGGGGGGTAAAAGTGGCTCCAGAAGGCCCGGCTACGGCCGACAAAGTTTTCCCACATCCGCGATTGCGACTCGTGGACTCCCAACGAGGCGGCGTCGCCAATCGGCGTTCCGAAGGCCGATCGGTCGAGCCCCTGCTCATAGATGCCGTGACCCGCTTCGTGCAAGACGCCGAAAAAGGCGCCCGGGAAATGCCGTTCGTCATACCGCGTCGTCAAACGGCAATCGCCGGGCCCAATTCCGCTGCAAAACGGATGGGCCGATTCATCCAGCCGTCCTTCCTCGAAGCGAAAACCGATCGCCGTCGCGGCCGACCGGGCGAACGAGGCCTGTGCCTCCTTGGGGTAGCGGCGCAGTAAGAATGGAAACGTCCGGTCGCTTGGACGAATTGCGGATCGCCTGGACCAGAGGAACAGAGATCCTTTCGCAGACCGGCGAAGACCTGTGCCACGTCGGCCGTTTTGGCTCCCGGTTCGTAATCATCCAGGAGCGCGTCGTAAGGAACGCCGTTGCCCGAGCCGAGAGCGGCCGCCTCCTCACGCTTCAATCCGATGATCTTTTCCAGCCAGGGGCGAAAGGTCTGAAAATTGGATTTTTTGCGTGCCTCGATCCAGTTGTGCGATGCCAGTGACGTGACCCGCGAAATCTCCTCCACGAGTTTCGTCGGCACCTTCGTCGCGCGGTCGTAGCGGCGCCTGGCTTCGCGGAGGTTGGCACGACGAGGTCCATCCGACTCACCTAGATTGCCGTCTCGCTCCAAGTCGCTGATCAACTCACCCAAGCGGGGCGCTGTTAGCTGCTCGTGAACCATTCCAGCAAGCAAACTGAGCTGATCGGCCCGATGGGCGGCTCCGCCGGGAGGCAGATAGGTCTGCTCGTCCCACGAGAGTTGACTGGAACAGGAAGCCAAGAGCGTCGCCTTGCGCCACCGCGCTAGCAGTTCATCGTAACGCTCGTTCGTCGACGCCATTCCCCCCTCCCTTGGTCGGCCTTCCCTCGGCTTTAGAGTTCCGCCTCGACACGTTCGGCCGCCGGCTCGGCAATCGCGGACGTTGCGGAGCGCGCCGCCCGACGGCGTGCGGCGATCCATTCCAATCCCATCGGCATGACCGAAATCAGCACGATGGCCACCATGACCAGGTGGAAGTTCGTTTTGATCATGGGGATGTTTCCGAAGTAATAACCGCCAAGCAAAAAGACCGTCACCCAAGCCGCGCCGCCGACGCAATTGAATTGCCAGAACCGGCCGTAACCCATCCGTCCGACGCCGGCCACGAAGGGGGCAAACGTGCGGACGATGGGGATGAACCGCGCGAGCACGATCGTTTTGCCGCCGTGACGCTCATAAAACTCGTGCGTCCGCATGAGATACTTTTTATTCAACAGCCGGGAATTCTCGTAATGAAACACTTTCGGACCGAGAATCGCCCCGATGGCGTAATTGACGGCGTCGCCGCCAATCGCCGCCGCGATCAACAACCCGATCGACAAGGGCAGATTGATTTGGGAACCGTCACGTGCCGCAATCGCGCCGAAGGCGAACAACAGGGAATCGCCGGGCAAAAGCGGAGTCACCACCAGACCCGTCTCGCAGAAGATGACGGCAAACATGATGACGTAGAGCCACGGCCCGAAACTCTCGGCCAGCCGGGGCAGCTTCGTATCGAGGTGGAGACAGAAGTCGAGAAAGTGCCAGACGAGGCTCATTACCGATCGAATTTCCTGGGTTGCGAACGGCCGGATTCATGCCGACGTCAGTCTTTGACGGCACTGCCGATTTGATAGAGCGGCAGGAACCGATAATACACTTCCAGGCAGAGCGTGCTCAACGCGGTCGAGTAGATTCGGCCGCCGTACCGGCCCCACGGACTGATCGGATCCCAGCTCCCCGCAAATTCACCGGCCGTATGCTGTTCCGCAACGAGAATCTCTCGCACGGCCTCGTTCCACGTTTGCCACCCGGCGCCGCCGTATTGGTACATGGCGACCGTGCCGTAGTACCAGAAATACTCGTTAAACTGTGACCGCTTGGGCAGCCGGTCCAAGAGGTAGTCAGCAGCCTCCTGGGCTGCGGCGTTGTTTCGCCGCATGCCGAGCATTTGCTTGCAAAAGAAGGCTTCGGCGGTCATGGACGAAGTCGGCGATTCGTCTTCACGATAGGCAGCCAGTCCGCCGTGATCCCCCAGGCTGCGTGATTTGAGGAAGCCAACCATCCGCGATTTGGCCTCGGCGGGGATCGTCACGCCGGCGATCTCGGCACTCTTGAGCGCCATTAACTGCCAACCGAACATGCTGATGTCGCTCTTTTGACCTTTGATGTACCGCCAGCCGCCGTCCGGGTTCTGGTTATTGAGAATGTAGCGCACCGCTCGCAGCAATGGGTCTCGCAGCATTGTGTTGGAGGTGGGGTCGTTCTGCATGCCGTAAGCCTCGGCAATGGCGTAGGTCGCGATTCCGTGGCAATACATCGCGGCGAAATGACCGGCGCCATATCCCAAGTTGCCGTCGGGCCGCTGCTGCGAAACCAGCCACCGCAAAGCACGGTCGACATGGTCTGAATATTGCCCTTCTTCGTGCGTGTAGCCCGCGCCCAAAAACGCCAGGATGGCCAGGGCCGTGACGCCGCTATCGGCGTCGCGGCCAGCATAATTGCGGTCGACGCCGTTTTCGTCGACTTTCACCTGTCCGGCACCGAAGGCTTTCGCGTCCCAAGAGCCGTTTCGATTCTGCACACTGGCGAGCCAATGCAAACTCGCTTCCACCGCCCGTTCGGATTGATCATTGCCGCCGAATTGGCGTGCATTCGCCTTGCGGGCGGAGAGTTTTCGCAATCGATACGTCGGAGCAATACCCGCGTTGCGGCGCACCAAAAGTGGAGTGGTTCCGGAATTCTGAATTTCCGGTGCCGGCGGCGTGGAATCGGTCGACTGATAATGTCCCGTTGCCGAAGGGTTCATTGGCACCGTGGAAGACGCCGCGGAGTCGCCTGTGTCGTTCGTCCGCAGGCGGTCGACGTTCGCCATCCACCGCCCCTCCGAAATCTTGGCGTTGACCGGATCTCGAACCAGAGGACCGGCTGCTCCCTTTGCGGACTTTCGCAAGGGGGCCGATTCCGGGGATGCCATCGTCGCCGGTGCCGGCTGTGGTTTTCCGCGGAGCGGTCCGTCCGAATTGCTTGCGACCGCGGGCGATTGAGGCACGGTCGGCATTGGTGTGGGAACTTGAGGCACCGACGCTAGCGGAAGCTTCACGGTTTGCGGCGACAATCCGTCGTCCGGAGCGCGTTTTCCACTCCCCGCGTCCACGGCCTGCCGTTTGACATTCGCGTCCGCACTCGAGGACGCGGTTAGCTCGCGCTTGGGCAATGTCGGCACCCGCGGCTGGGGCTTTGGCATTGGACCCGATTTCGGAATTTCGATGGCAACGGTTTTGGCAGCGCGTTCGAGCGGAGCTGCCTCCGGTCGGACCGGGCTGGGAGGGGATTGCTGATTCTCAGGCAGACTGGCCAAGTCCGGTACCTTGAGAGCGAGAGGCTCCGGACTTTCTTCCGTTCTCTTCACATCCTTGGGTGCTACGGTCGCGACGTTGTTCGGTTGCGGTCCCATCAACTTGCCGGTCTTGGCGGTTGGAAGCCGATCCCAAACGGCTGTGTGGGCGCCCTGAAGATTGCCGTCCTTTGCCTCTGGTTGCGGCCGATCGATCACGCTATTGATCACAATCCGGTGTTCATCTTCGTGGCCGTTTGGGTCGTCGGGTCCTCCTCCCGGAACGCTGGGCGGCAGGGGGACCGCCACGATGCCGACCAGAAAGGCGAAATGGAGAAGCAATGAAAATAGCAGCGCCTTGCCGGTGACGCGTCGATCTCCCCAACGGGTGAGGAGCATCGTGACCAGGTGAATCGAAGCGAACAGGAATGCGAAGACCAGCAGGCCGCCGAGCACCTCTTTCGGCTCGAGGCGGTTCCCCTGCAGGAAGCGGTCGACAGCGTTGACGAGGTACCTCATCGACGGGCCTCGGCTCTGAGTCGGACAGGGAGCGAGACGGCATTAATCTTCGCCCGGTCGCAAGCCGCCAGGACATCCACCACGTTTTGGTAGCGCCCGTCCCCCTCCCCTCGAATCAGCACGGCCTGGTCGGCATAGTTCTTTTTAGCGGCGGCCAGATCGACCTCGAGCTCGCCGAGTTTTCGTGGTTTGCCATTGAGAGTGATTTGACCGTTGGCCGCCACGTTCACGACCATTTCGTCAGGCAGAGCCGTCAACGGCTTGGCATTGGAGGCCGTCGCGAGCTGGACGTCGAATTTCCGTTCGGCATCGTCGTCGGCCGCGAAGTGGGTCGCCAGCATCAAAAACAGAAGCAGGTTAAAGACAATGTCGACCAGCGGCGTGAGGTTGATATGGGGCTCTTCCACCGGCTCCATTTTGAAGGGCATCGCCGCACTCCCGGAAATCAGGTCCGTCACCTGAACTATATCGGATGACGGCCGAATCCGTACATGGCGGTTGGAGGGCGCGGGCGGAGGGGGCGGTCAGCTCTCTTCGGGCGGAACTGTTTGCTCCGTCGCCTGTTGCAGGCCGGTGGCCACGCTCGGCAGGATTCCCATCCGAGTGTAAATCGGCCGGATAAACCGCCTTAAAGTCGGCAGCTGCAAGGCGAAGGCAATTCCTCCCAGAACGCAGCAAACGCCCCCAAGGCGCAGCGTGTTGGGAGCCCCAACTTTTGATGCCAGACTGCCGGCTACGAGGCTTCCCAAGGGAGACATGCCGAGGAACGCGGTCGTATAGAGGCTCATCACACGACCCCGCTGCTCGTCGTCGACAACTGTTTGCAGAATCGTGTTGCAGGACGCCAACTGCACGATGACGGCAAATCCCATGACGACCAGCAGGGCCATCGAAAGCGGCACACTCCGCGAAAATGAAAAGGCAAAGAGTCCGATCCCGAACAGACCGCTCATCGCGGCGATCCAGCGTCCCAGGCCCAGCACCGTCCGCCGCGACGCCAGATAGAGGCTCCCCGCCAAGGCCCCCACGCCGGACGATCCGAGCAGGAATCCGTAGGTCCTCTCGTCACCGTGGAGAATATCGCCGGCGAAGATCGGCATGAGGACGACATACGGCATACCCACCAGGCCGATCAGCGCCACCAGCAATAGCAGAGAGCGAACCGGAGGGAAGCCAAACGCGTAACGAAACCCCTCGCGCAGGCCGTGCATAACGGAGGGCGGTTGTCCATCGCGCGACTTACGGGGAATCTTCATCGCCAAGAGAGCCGCGATGACTCCCAGAAAGCTGAGCCCATTGAGCAAAAAGCACGTCGCCTCGCCGACAATGCTGATCACCAGGCCGGCGATTGACGGACCGATCAAGCGAGCCCCATTCACCATCGACGAATTGATCGCGATGGCGTTAGCGAGATCTTCACTCGTGTCGAGCATCTCGGTCATGAACGCCTGGCGAGTGGGCATGTCGAAGGCGTTGACACACCCCAAAACGAGGCAAAGCACGATCAGCTGCCAAACCGTGATCAGGCCGGAGATCGTCAAAATCCACAAAAGGAACGCCTGCAGCATCGAAAGGGTCTGGGTGGCAATCACGATGCGGTGCCGATGCCAGCGATCGCTGAAGACGCCGGCAAATGGACCTAACAGCAAAACGGGGATCTGTCCGGCAAAACCGGTGAGCCCTAACAACAGAGCCGAATCCTGATGTTGTTGCTGCGTCAGCCGAAAGACGAGCCATGTCATGGCCGTCTGCTGAATCCAGGTCCCCAAAAGCGAGACGCTCTGGCCGGCGAAGAACAGGCGGAAGTTTCGATGGGCGAGGGATCGGCCGATCTCACGGAAACGGCGCCCAGGGGAAGGCGCGGCCGTTAAGGTCGTGGGAACCGACTTGGCCTCGCTCATGCCCTCTCATTCATAACGCAGCGCGTCGATCGGATCGAGGCGGGACGCCTTCCAAGCCGGATAATAACCGAAAATGATTCCCACGCTAGCGGAGACGACGACGGCCGCGATCACGGCCGGTAGAGAGGTTTTCGTCGGCCAATGGAGGAACTGCTGCACCATGATCGAGCAGGTCCGTCCCGTGAGGATCCCGACGGCACCTCCAATGAGGCAGAGCACGACGGCCTCGACGAGAAACTGCCGCAGGATGTTGGCCGCTTTTGCACCGACAGCCATCCGCAAGCCGATCTCCCGCGTTCGCTCGGTGACCGAGACGAGCATGATATTCATGATGCCGACGCCGCCGACCACAAGCGAGATCAAGGCGACGCACAAGAGCAGACTTCCCATCAGCTTCGACGTGCTCGACAGCGTGTTCGTCATTTCGGTCATGTCGCGGATCTGGAAGTCCTCTGCATGCGCCGGCTTGATGCGGTGGCGCTCGCGCAGCAACTGCGTCATCTCATTAATTGCTTGGGGGATTTCTTCGGTCGAGGCGGCCTTGGCCAGGATCTGATCGATGTTCATATGCCGGATTGGTTGCGGAGTATCGGCGGTCTGGTTGGAGGAGGGGACGGCATACGTGGCCGTCGTACCGGGGTACAGGTTACTCAGCGTGTTGACGGTATTGGCGCTCGCGGTCGGATCTGCCGCGGCCGCTGCGGCGGCGCTTTGGTTGACGTTGGTCAGCGTGCTGCCGCTGACGCGGTATTTGATCGTGGTCCAGGGGGCCAAGACGATGTCGTCCTGGTCCGAGCCCATCATATTGGCACCTTTACGCGAGAGAACGCCGACAACCTTGAAGGCGACGTTCTGCATGCGAATTTCCTTGCCGATCGGCGATTGCCCCTCAAAGACTTCCCGCACGATTGTCTGACCGACGACGCAAACCTTGTTCACGTTGCGCACGTCCTGGTCGCTGAACATGATCCCCTCGTCCATTTCGCGCCAATCGCGGACGTCGAGAAATGCAGGAGACGTGCCTTCGATGTAATAGGGAACCCAGTTCTTGTGCCCGTAAACGACTTGCGTGCGTGCGCGGACGATCGGCGCCACGTCAACCACGGCCGGACATTGCCGCAGAATCTCTGTCGCGTCGTCCGGCGTGAGCGTCATGATGCTGCCCGAACCGAATGAGACGCCGCCGCTTGTCGCCGCGCCGGGCATCACCAGCAGGATATTGGCACCCATGCTGGCAATCGTTTGGTGCAGAGCGTCTTTCGACCCTTGTCCGATCTCCATCATGGCAATGACCGCGGCCACGCCGATTAAAATACCCAGCGTCGTCAGGGCCGAACGCGTCTTGTTTCGAGTCAATGCCTTGAGGGCGACCGAGAGGGTACGCGGCAAGATATGATGCGCGGAAATCCGACGCGTCTTGTGGGATGCGTGAGATGCAACGGCAGCCGGAGCGGACGCGACGGCCACACCGGTCGCTGCACGAGGCGCCAAAACCGCGACCGCCGTGGCGCCGCCGCCATTCCCGGAGAATTCGACCGTCCCCAATCCGGAAGCGGTCGTTTGCGGTTCTTCTGCCCCGGCAGGTCGTGAGACGATCTTCGGCGCCAGGCGGCCCGACGTTGAGCCATGACCGTTTCCAGGCGCCGAAGTCCCGTCATCCTCGATCCGGCCGTCACGGATACGGATAATCCGCTGCGCGTGCTGGGCGACCGACAGGTCGTGCGTCACGACGATGATCGTGATGCCAGTCGCGTTCAGATCCTGGAACATCCGCAAGATCTCTTCACTGGTTCGCGAGTCGAGGTTTCCAGTCGGCTCGTCGGCAAGTACCAGCGAGGGACGGTTGACCAGCGACCGCGCAATCGCCACGCGCTGTTGCTGGCCGCCGGACATCTGGCTCGGCTCGTGGTGCATGCGCTCGCCGAGTCCGACTTTCTCCAGCAATTCACTTCCTCGAAGATTTCCTTCCCGCTCGTGGATCTTGGTCGGCGAATAGGTGAGCGGCATGATCACCTGGTCGAGCGCCGTCGTCCGCGGCAACAGGTTGAAGCTCTGGAAGACAAACCCGATTTTCCGGTTGCGAAGGTGGGCTCGCTGGTCGGTCGTGTATTGGGAGACTTCCTCCTCCTGGAACCAATAGCGGCCCGAAGACGGGCGATCCAGGCACCCCAGCAGATTCATCAGGGTCGTCTTGCCCGATCCGGAGGTTCCCATGAGAGCCACCATCTCCCCCTCTTGGATCTCGAGCGAAACGCCTCGCAACACGGGGACCTCAATCTCCCCCATGTGGTAGGTCTTGGTGATTTCCTCGAGCCGGATGAGCGGCATGGCATTAAGTCCAAGGTCGAAGGCCCGAAGTCCAAAGCCCGACCGTGGACCATGAACTTGGACCTTGGACGGGTTTTATGGGGATTTCTTCGAGCCCCGCCCCCGGAAGAACGAGGGCAGGAACGGGTTCTTGGTGGCGGTCGTACCCTCTTCGTGTCGTTGCTCACCGATGATGACCCGCGTTCCCTCTTTCAGTTCGCCGGAAACGATTTCGACTTCGGTGCCGTCGGTGAGGCCCGTTTGCACCGCGATCGGCCGGGCAAAACCGTCATCGTCCACCCAGACGGTCGGAAGATCGCGCCGGGATCGACCGCCGCGTCGTCTTCGAGCCGTCTTGCTTCTCTTTGCCCCCGTTGCTGGCGGCTTCCTTTGGGCTCTCCTTGGAAGCTTCCCGGCCTCCCCCTCGAGCACCGGCCCCGCCGCCCCCTTCGCGACGGTGCGTCGTCTTGGAAAACGCGTCGCGCGCGTCCGCCACGACCTGCTGCGGCTGCGGACGCCAACGCAGAGCGGCCGTCGGCACTTTGAGCACATCCTCGTGATGGGCCACTTCGAACTGCACGTTCGCCGTCAGGTAAGGGAGGAGTTGTCCGCTCGAATTGTCCGTAGTGACGACGACCGTGTAGGTCACAACGTTCTGGGTCATCACCGCATTGAGACGGATCTGCGAGACGATTCCGTGAAACACTTTGCGCGGGAAGGCATCGACTGTAAAACGGGCCGACTGGTTGGGATGGATCTGCCCAATGTCGGCTTCATTGACGGACGCCCAGAGCTGCAGCCGTTTAAGGTCCTTGGCAATCAGGAAGAGGCTTGGAGCGCTCAGGCTGGAGACCACGGTCTGGCCGATGTTGACGCGGCGGTCGATGATGACGCCTTTCACCGGTGAGACGATCGTGGTGTACCGCAGATTGGTTTGAGCCTGCTGCAAGCTGGCCTTCGCCTGATCGACTGCTGCTTTGGCAGCATCGACGGCCGGGGTCGATGTTTGCAGATCGGCATAAGCCGCATCGTAGTCGGCCTGGGTCATGACGTTGCTCTTGCGCAGACGCTGCGCTCGCTCCCAATTCTGCTTGCTCAAGTCAAGCTTCGTCTTGGCCTGGGCTAACAGTGCGGCATTGCTGTCGAGGGTCGCCTTCGCCCCGTCCACCTGGGTCTTGTAGATCGAATCATCGATCTGCGCCAGAACCGTTCCTTCTTCGACAGGAGTGCCGTAATCGACGTCTTTGGTCTTTTCGCGCGGATCCTTGCCGAAGAACTTGATCATCCCGGCGACTTGCGCACCGATGTCGACGACCTCCTCAGGCTCGATCGTTGCCGTTGAGCTGATCGTGGCTTGCAAGTCGCCCCGCTCAACGGGCACCGTGCGGAAGGTCGTCGGCTGCTCGTTCTCCTCATAGAAATACCACGCCGCACCACCGCCCCCGATGCTCGCAAGAGCCAATAAAACGACCAGCGAACGTATCATAGCTGTTTACTCTTCCTCCACTCTGGCTAGTTATTCTCCGCTCAAGAGGCCGCACTGACAAGTCCATCTTTCCGTACAACACTTGGCCGCTAAGCCTTGGGAAGGAAACCTTTACGATTCCTGAAGGGCTTGTTTTTGCTGTTGGAGCTTGAGCCAGCGGCGCCGACGAATCCAGTAGAACCGCACGGGAAGGAAGAGGTCCACAACCTCATCCGAAATCAACAGCCCCCCTAAGACGGGGAGGGCCATGGGGGCCAGGATCTCCCCCCGACACCGTGGGCAAAAACCATCGGAAAAATGGCAATGATGGCGACCCCTTCCGTGAGCAACTTGGGTCGGAGCCTGTGGACGGCCCCCTCAATCACGGCCTCCCGCAATTCGGCCAGGGACTTGATGTTCTCGAGGCCGCCTCGCTTGGTAATCGCCTCGCGCAAATAGACCAACATAATAATCCCCGTTTCTGTCGCCATTCCGAAACAGGCGATGAAACCGACCCACACGGCGACGCTGAAATCCAAGGGGGGAGCACTCCAGCCGGAAAGCACCTTCGGAAACAGGTACATAAAGAACGCTCCGCCCGCGAGGGCTTCCGGGACGGCAAGCATCATCAGGCCGGCATCAGCGACTCGTCGTCGGAGGACGAGCCATCGCTGAGTCCGTGCAGTTTCAGCCAACGGTTTCGACGGACCCAATAAAACCGCACGGGAATGAAAATATCGACGACTTCGTCGGCAATCAGCAGACCCCCGAGCACCGGCGCCGCCATCGCGGAAATCACTTCGTGGCCAACGCCCGTATGCCAGAGCATCGGTGCGAGTGCCACAATTGCCACCCCTTCGGTGAGGAGCTTGGGCCGCAGCCGGTGCACGGCTCCTTCGATAACTGCCTGCCGCAGCTCCTCCAAGGACTTGATGCCCGCCAACCCGCCGCGCTTTTCGATCGCCTCACGTAGGTAAACGAGCATGATGATCCCGGTCTCCGTAGCCATGCCGAAGCAGGCGATGAAGCCGACCCAGACAGCGACGCTGAAGTTCGTGTTGCGCAGCCAAAGGAAGAAGATGCCGCCGACCAGAGCCTCAGGGACGGCCATCATCATCAGCACGGCGTCCACGAAGTCGTTATAGGTGAGATACAGAATGATGAAGATCAGCGCCATGACGGCCGGGAACACGATCTTGAGCGTGTTTCGGCGCGGATCTGGTGCTCGAATTGGCCACTCCACTCGATGTACATGCCCGGCGGCATTTTCACCTCTTGAGCGACGACCCGTTGTGCTTCGTCGACGAAGCCGACGATGTCGCGCTCGCGGACATTGAGCTGCACGTACGATCGCAGCAATCCATTTTCACTCTTGATCATCGCCGGTCCCTCGACGACCTTCACGTCGGCGACCATTTTCAGCGGGACCTGAAGAGGGCGCTTTCCGCCGCCCCAGGCGGGACTGCTCTCGGAGGTCATCGGGGAAGCACTCGCGCCAGCGGAATCGTGCGGGCTCAAGCTGTTGTCGCTTCCCATCTCGCCCCCGGCGCTCATGCCGCCGCCGGCGCTGACAAGCAGGTTCTTGATCTGCTCGACGTCGTCGCGGAAGGCGCGGGCGTAGCGGATGCGGACGGGATGCCGTTCGCGACCCTCGACCGTCATCGTGATGGGCCTGCCGCCGAGCGCGACTTCAATCACATCCTGGATGTCACCGACGCTCACCCCATAACGCGCAGCCTTTTGGCGGTCGATCTTGATTTCGACGTACCCCTTGCCGACGTTCTGATCCGGAAACACGTCGACGGCCCCCTGAACCTTCCGCAGCGCGGCCGCGATTTGTTCGGAGACTTTCTGGATTTCGTCCAAGTCCGTGCCGAAGACCTTGACCCCGATCATCGTGCGAACGCCGGTGGCGAGCATGTCGATGCGGTTGATGATCGGCTGAGTCCAGATGTTGCCCCAGCCGGGGAATTGCAGAGCGCTGTCCATCTCCTTGACGATGTCCGCTTTCGCCTTCCTCCAGAGCAGGAGTCGTTTGGCGAAAGGGCCGTCCAGCTCGCCTCGCAGATCTTGAAGCGTTCGATTTTCGTGCTGCGTCCTTGCGGCTGACGACTTCGACGCGGCGCTCGATTGCGAAACGCTTGGCCCGATCCAGAGTCCCTGCTGTTGGGCGGCTTTCTGCAATTCCTCCAGGCAATACCAATCAAAGGCTCCTACCGCTCGGTCGAAGATTTCGCGGTTCAACTCGGGAAGTCTGCCGATCCAGCGACTCTCGCGCTCCCGCTGAATGAAGTCGAGTAAGCTGGTAAAGAAGGTCGGTGTTTCCGCCCCCAGAAGCTCGCCGACTTCGTCCCAGGCACGCTGCAGGTCATTCCGCCTGCGCCTGAAGAGTTCGGGCGTCAGCTTTACAGTCCCTTCGCTCGAGAGCCTCTCGGCGATCTTTTGGACGAGGCGATTGACGTCCTCCTGAGCCGCACCGGCGGCAAATCGAGCTCCAAACGTGCCGGCCGACTCGCTGGCCAGCGCGTCGACCTCTGTCGGCGATACGGGCCGCAATAAGCGTCCGGCTTTCTGCCACCGCGCGATCAATTCGACAACAAACGCACGCGGAAGATCGTGACGCAGTTTGGCTTCGAATTCGTGGTCGCGCAATAACACGAACTCTCGTAACGTTTTATCGAGCCGAGTGATCGCATTCATCGAGGCCGGATCGAGCAGGGAATGTCCGTCCGATTGTTGGGGCTTCGTCACGAGGCCCTTATCCTCCAGCAATTGAAGGACGATCCTGGCTTGCGGTTTCGCGTCCTCCTCATATCGCATCTGGCGCTTGGGCCAGAACTCCTTCGGGTGCAAATTGACGATCGTCTCGATCATGTCGAGCGGAGCCGGGTCAGTCGGCGTCTCCGCGCGACCGTCCTTTCCGACGACCATTTCGACTTCCGGAAAGCTGCGCAGGATTTTATCGCGGGCCTTGATGTCATCTGCACCTTCGACCACGGAGGCCCGAGGGACCGTGATCGGCATATCCATGATGCTTCCCTCATCGAGTGGCGGCATGTATTCGACGCCGATCTTGTTGAAGCCGTACGCCCAGATGCCAATCACAGCCAGGCTCAAAAGGCCCGCAACTTGCCGCATCCGACCCCGCATAAACGCCACAGTCGATGCCGTGACCACCGCCCAGGTCGCTAAAAAGCCGGTTTTCCATTCGATGCCAAAGACGGCTTGAAGCGGAAACAGGCCGGCCCCCAGGATCAGCAAGACGGCGAACGCCCAGAGGACCAGATTCCAACGGGGCAACGCCCATGTCAGCACGGGCCTGTAGATGTCGATCATCGTGCGAACGAGCCAACTCTCCTCTTCGCTGCGGATTCGGCCCCTGATGAAGGTCGGGATCAGGGCCGGCACGAGCGTAATCGAGAGAGCTGCCACGCCGATCATGGCGAAACTCTTCGTGAACGCGAGGGGATGGAACGTTTTGCCCTCCATGCCGTGCAACGAAAACACGGGCAGGAACGAGATCAGGATAATCATCACCGAGAAGAAGATCGGACGCCCCACTGTCCGGCAGGCGGGAATGATCAGCTCGCGCGTATCGCCCCGCACCTTGTCCTTGCCGAAATGCGCGGTGAGATGATGGGTTGCGTTCTCCACCATGACGATCGCCTGGTCGATCAGAATGCCGATCGAAATTGCGATCCCGGCCAGCGACATGATGTTGGACGGAATGCCGAACAACCGCATCAGGATGAACGACACCAGGACCGACAACGGCAGCGTGACGCAAATCACGAACGCGCTGCCCACGTGCATGAGGATCAGCAACACGGCAATCGACGCGATGATCGTTTCATGCATCAGGATCTCCGTGAGCGTATGAATGGCCCCGTGGATCAATCGGGTCCGGTCGTAGAAAGGCACGATCCGCACTCCGGCAGGGAGACCGGCCTGGAGCTGCTCGATCTTTTGCTTGATCCGTTGAGTGACAGCGAGCGGGTTCTCACCGTAGCGCATCATGCAGACGCCGCCCACGACCTCGTTTCCATTTTTTTCCAGAACGCTGCGGCGGAACTGCGTGCCGAGACTTACCGTCGCAAGATTCGAGACGTAGATTGGCGTTCCCGTATGCTCGTTCGTTTTCATGACGATGTTTTTGATGTCCGTGATTGGGTCTTTGTCACTGCCGATCCAACCGACTGCCGCGAATGAGATATTCGGCGTGTCCCTCGTGAATGACGCGACCGCCGACGGCCGAATTGGAACGCCCGACGGCCGCGTACAAGTTGCCCAGCGTCACGCCGTAAGCCCGCAGTTTGTTGGGATCGACATCGATCTGGTATTCGATGGGATAGCCGCCGACGGAAGCGACCTGCGCGACTCCGGGAACCGAATTGAGCTGGTAGCGCACATACCAGTCCTGAATGGCCCGCAGCCGACCGAGATCGGACTCTTCTCCTTCCACGGTGTACCAGAAAATCTGGCCCAGCGCGGTCGCATCCGGCGCAAGATAAGGAGTAACGCCCGGCGGCAAAAATGTGCTGGCCAACGTCAACCGCTCCAGCACGCGCTCGCGGGCGAAATAAAAATCGATGTTGTCCTCGAAGATGATGTTAATCATCGAGAAGTTGAACTCGCTCGAGGACCGAACAGTCTTTACGCCGGCCAGCCCCTGAAGATTCACGGAAAGCGGATAGGTGATCTGGTCCTCAATCTCTTGAGGACTGCGACCCATCCAGTCGGTGAAGACAATCACCTGGTTCTCGCTCAGGTCGGGGATCGCATCGACCGGCGTGTTGATGACCGCGTAAACTCCCCACGCCGCGATCACGAGCGTGGCCATGATCACGACGAAGCGATTGCGGATCGAATACTCGATGATCCTCTCGATCATGGATCGTCCTTGCCTGGTTTCTTCCTGTGATCCTTGCCGTCCGTGGCGCTTGCGAGTTCAGCCAGCTTACGCAACACCTTGTCCGGGTTTTTCTTCGCTTCGCCAACGCACCCCTTGCAGCAAAGAAACGCGGTTTGGCCCCTGAGCGCGATTTTGACCGGCACGCCCATCGAACCGAGCGGCTCTCCAGAGACAGGGCAAATCCGTTGTGCAAGCACTGCTCCCGATCGACTGTTCCCAGCTTGGCGATGTTCTGACGGTCCTCGGACGATGGCCCCTGACTCTCAGC
Source organism: uncultured Planctomycetaceae bacterium (assembly GCA_963833105.1). Classification (GTDB taxonomy): domain Bacteria; phylum Planctomycetota; class Planctomycetia; order Planctomycetales; family Planctomycetaceae; genus DASPSM01. Next base: position 131,880 of record CAWHWU010000006.1, on the reverse strand, counting down.
CAGAGGGCCACTTTCCTCCGTATGCGAATCCTTTTCCCCAGTGGAACCAGCGGGAGACCCGGCGGGCGCTTCGCTTGGAACTCCTGGCCCTGGCGCTCCGCTTTGCGGTCCGCCGCTGGCGCCGACGTAAGTGGCAGCAGCCGCGGGATTCAAACGGGTTTCGGCATCGACGAGAAACGCGCCACGTTCAGCCACTCGGTCTCCTGCCTGCAGCCCCTTAATGACCGGGTAAAACGCGTCGATTTGCGAGCCCAATTCCGCCTCGACCCCTTCGAATAATCCAGGTTCACGTTCGACGTACACGATCTTCTTTGTCCCGGTATCGATGACCGACGCTTCCGGCACGGCGAGCACCTCACCGGGTTTCGCCAGCAACTGGAGCTTGGGAACGAGCTTCATACCGCCGCATTCCTGGCACACGCCGCCTGCCTCAGTCGACGTGACGTTCGGGTGCATCGGGCACCACCAGATAAGCCGGTGATCGTCCGCCAAGCGACGGCTCTCCAAGACGGTTTTGCACTTCGGGCACTGGCCTGGGAGGTCCATCATGACCTCCGGATGCCTTGGACAGACGTAGTATTGCCGGGGCTCAACTCCGCGGACTGACTGCGAACTGAACGGTTTTTGGGCCATCAAGCTTCGGAACGGCTCGATCTCCGACAGCGGCGTCTTGATCCGCACGGTTGCGAACATACCGGGCCGTAGCTCATGGTTCGGATTCTCCAGTTCGAATCGCACGGCATTTGTGCGAGTCGTCGGGTCCATATGGGGATGCACCAGCGACACCGTCGCGCTGAACACGCGATTGGGAAATGCCTCGACGGCCGCTTCGATCGATTGTCCCTTCCGGAGAAAGTCGATATCGGCTTCGTAGACCTCGGCTTCGATCCAGACTGTCGACAGGTCGGCAATCTCGAACAACACCTGCCCGGCCTCGACGTGCGCGCCTTCAACGACATTCTTGCGGATGATGTGCCCGGAAAAAGGAGCTCGCAGCACGAGGCGATGGTTCGCTTTGCCGGAGTTGGCGATTTCGTCGATCTCCCGCGTCGCCCAACCCCAGCAGCTGCATTTTTTCGCGGGCACTTTGGGCCAGACCGTCCGAGGCGCCCCGTTGCCTCGCGACGAGCAGTTCCCGCGCGGCGCTGTAGAGCTCGGGACTGTAGATCTCCCCCAGCGGCTCCCCTTTCTTGACCGTGATCCAAGGCTTGTCCACGTAAAGCTTTTCAAGGTACCCGGTCACTCGCACGACGATCTGCGACCGCTTGCTTTCGTCGTAGGTGACGTACCCAACCGTAGTGATTTCCTTTGTGAGGGGACGGTAAGCGACCTCGACCGTGCTGATCCCCGTCGACTGGATCTGCTCGGGCGAATACTGCTTGCGACTCAGCACCCCGTTCGGCAGCTTCGGAACTTCCCCCTTCTTGCGAAGCGAAAGGGGCATTCCGCAGATCGGGCACTTGGGAACGCTTCCGTCCGGTTCAAGCGTTTGGCGCACCACGTTCGGATGCATGGGGCAGAAATACTCGGTGTTCGACCTGATTCGATACGACTTCCGGCCTGCGGCCAAAGCCAATGCACTGCCTGTTTCCCAAGCGTCTGACGAACTACGCTATAAACCGCCCCATCGGAACGCGTCTGCTTCTCCCAGTGGTTCTGGATCGTGTCCCAATAGCCAACAAACAAGGCGACCAGGACCAAAATGGCGATGAACCGCAATCGGATCTCGACCACCTTGAAGATCAGTCTGAGTCTCTGCCAGGTGGTGAGGGGCGGAGAAACCTTAGCGGATGCTTTAGGCGCGGCCGTGGCGTCGGCAGCCTTCGGCGCATTGGTATCGAGATGGTTTCCATTCATAGGATTATTTCCAGAAATCTCGACTGTCAGAACGGAAGTCGATTTTGATTGCCTGTCGTCCGTGCAGAATGCGACGCCTGTTCGCTTGACCGTTTACATCAAGCCAGAGCTTGGGGCGATTGATAATCGGTCGGCCAACATCTTCACGAGCGAGGAAGAGTGGCAGAAACGAACGGAGCGCGCCTTTAAACGAGTTCCACGTCCGATCTCGCGCCGCAGAGAGAATCGGCGCAAAGACGTATCAGATCACGAGGACCTGATGCGCAATGACGAGGTCCGGCACAGGCAAATCGGGGCTCCGCGTCGACACCACGGCCGGGAAGCCGACTGGCGATTGAAAGGAATCGACTAGGCCAAATTGCAACAATTGAGCTCTGACATCCGGTACACTCACCGGCTGGCTGGCCCTCGGCAAAACCGTCATTCCAGCAACCGGCGTGCAACAACGCTTGGCCGGCGCCACGCGACTATGACCGCCGCCCGAGCGATGGCAGCAGTCTTTGGTCGAATTCCCATCGGCCGAAACATTCCCTTCAGTCGACGCACGGTGTGACCGGTGGCAACAGCAACACGCATGAGAATCACTAGGGCCCTTAGTCACCTGCTGACAACATGTCCCGTAATGCCCGTCGCAGAAGAGTTTGTAGTCGCCGTTCGCGCAAATGCATCCGATGCGGGGCATGCTGCTCAAAAATGTGAGCGGCACCATACTCCAGAGCATGACCACCTGTAATCGCCCGCGAGCCGAATGCATACTTCGCCGTACAAAACCCTAGGAACCGAACACCCCGTTTGCGGAAAGAACCGTGCTGAATTCCACGGCGCTGCCTTTACGTCATTAAAGGCAATCGTTGGCTCAGGGCCGCAAGCTGCACCAGCTGCTCAATGCATTGTCGCATTGTCAATTGGTACGGGCCCGCGCCATAGGATTGCAACACATCCCAACCCCTTCATTTTACATGCGCCGAGCGGATTCGCCAAATTTCGTTTAGGTAGCCAGCTTGTTGTAGTCCGCTCTTGTGCGCGAGATTTGTACCAATGTACAGTATCCGGTCAATCGAGCACGCCACGTGCTCGTCGGTGGGTCATTTCCAATTGTTCTGGCCGATTGCGTCGGAAAGAGGCAGAATCTGGAGATTTGGTGCGTCTCGGGCCGAGTGGGGCCGGCGAATTTGGTGGTGCCGTTCAAAAGCTGGTCAGATTTTTCTGTGGTGGCGTGTCCCCCTTTTTTCTGCCGCAGAAAAACCAGAAAAATCAAAAATCCTCGGGCGCCAAAGGGGAGACCGCAGAAAAATAAGGGGCGAAACCGTGACTTTTCGCGCAAAGAGGCGTTACCGGGCTGTATTTGTGCGCAGTTTTCGGAAAAACACGGCTCGCTCGCATGGGAAGGAATGCCAAGCTGGCAGCTTGCCCTCCGTCAAACCGACTAACAGGCGCGAACCGAATTCGTTCGGCAATATCCGGCATTTGAGTCGACGGTAGCGGATGAGCCTACAGTTCTGACCGCAGTGGAGTTTCCTCCTTTCCGGACAGTACGACTGTCGATTCAGTTCTTGAGCGATTCCACACACGCGGCGGTAACCGGCAGAATCGGCCGGACGGCATCACCGGGCAAATGCATCGAGGCCGTTTTATGGCTGTTCGGCTTCGCGGCAGCCTTCTCGCGCTGGCCATTGTGAGCGCGGGGTGCGAGTCGCAACCAACCGTCGCGCACTTTGTAACATCGGATATCGCGGCCAAGGCGGTGCCGACGTCCGAGGCTCCAACCGCGCCAACCATTATCCCTGCCTCACATCAAGAGTTGGCCGCGATTACTCTGCCGTCTCCTGCAAGCGGAGCAAGCGGGGACCCGGTCCTGGCTGGTCCGGAGTTGTCACTCGACGCTCTTCTGGCCGCTGTCGAACAACGCAATCCGTCTTTGGAAGGGATGATTGCCGCCTGGCAGGCGGCCGCTCAGCGCTATCCGCAGGCCATTGCTCTCGATGATCCGATGTTCCAGTTCACATTGGCTCCCACCTCAATCGGTTCTTCCGAGGTCGAACCGGCCTATATGATTCAGGCCTCTCAGAAGTTACCCTGGTACGGCAAGCGGGCTGCTCGGGGCCAGGTTGCGACCGCCGAAGCCAGTGCCGCCTACTTCGACTCCGAAGAGGTCCGCGTTCGTCTCCGGGAATTGGCGCAAGTCGCCTTTCTCGATTACTACCTTGCCCAACGCAATCTGGAATTAAACGGGCAAGACGTCTCGGTGATGCGTGATCTTCGCGCCACCGCGCTGACGAAGTATCAGGCAAACCAGGTCACGCAGCAGGACGTACTGCAAGCCGACGTCGAATTAGCAGACCTTGATCGAAAGCGAATCGAGTTCGATCGAACCCAACGGATCGCGATTGCCCGCATCAATACGCTCCTGCGGCGACAGGCCGATGCGGCTTTGCCCCCAGCGCCGCGCCGCTTATCTGTTGTCGACGCGATTCCTCCGGCCGAGCAACTGGAACAGGCCGCGCTGACGTCCCGACCCGATCTGGCCGCCCTCCGCGCACGTGTCGAGTCCGAGCAAGCCTCCGTGACGCTCGCCTGCAAACAAGCGTATCCCGATGTCGAGGTCTTTGGCCGTTACGACACCTTCTGGCAACCCTCCAGCATGGCTGACTTGCGCGGTCAGATCGGAGTGAGTCTCAACCTGCCGGTCTATCAGGGCAAGCTCAACGCGGCCGTGAATGAGGCGATGTTTCGACTGAACCAGCGCAAGTCCGAATATGAGGCGCGCGTGCTCGACATCCAGTACGAAGTGCGAACGGCATACGACCGCCTGGAAGAGAGTCGGCAGACTGTGCATCTCTATGCGGAGCGGATGCTGCCGGCCGCGACTCAAAACGTGGCCGCTGCCAGGGCCAATTACGACGTGGGGAAGACGACCTTTCTCGGATTGGCCGAAGCCGAGCGCCAGCTCCTGGATTTGCGCGAGAAGCAGGAGCAAGCCATCGCCGAGGATCACCGCCGCCTGGCAGAGTTGGAGCGCGTTCTCGCCGGGTCGGTACCGAGTTCCGGCGGATCGAGTTCGAGTTGAGGCGCAAAAAACAGCGATGTCCCGCAAAGGAGACATCGCCGTGTGCTTTCAATCGTCGAGTGCGATTCAGAAAGGGTCGATCACCCGCTCTTACTTCTTGGTATCAGTCGAGGCGACCTTGTCGAAGCCCTTGTCGAAGGCCTTGTTGCCAAAGACCATGTTCAGTTGCTTTTTGGCCTTTGCACTTTCAAACTTGGCCTTGCAGTTGCGCAGCAGAACTGAACGCTGACGCCATCAACCTCGACGGCGGTTTCCGCGTTGAGGGCTTTCCCGGTGAACGGGCACTTCACCTCTTTGTACTGACCGCTCACCACCAACTGCTCATTGGCCTTGGCGGCGAACTTCTTCATGTTGGCTTTGAACGCCGTTGGGCACTTATCGCAGCAGAAATAGACCTCGCCCTTCTTGTACGCCAGGGCGTGATCCTTGCTGGCCGGTTGGCCCGAGACCGGGCACTTGAGAGCCGGAGCATCCGCTCCCTGGGCAACGCCTAAGCAAAGAGCCATGCCAACGATCGCACTCAAAACACTTGTCTTCCGCATGATTTAGACCCTTTCAACTCGACTGGGGAAAGTCACATTGGGCAATTCGCGCGGCACGCGCTGATCCAATAAGATGTCGTTGATCTGACAAAATGTCAACACCGACCGAGCGGGTCGAAACGAGATTTAAAGGAAACAGGCAGAAAGGCTTGAGAGTCGATCGAGCCTTGCCCATCGAGGGCTGTTGTCGCCTTGCTTTTCCGGCCGGTTTCGGCGCATCTTCGTAGAACCGTTTTAGCCGTTTCCAGGTGGCTTCAGGAAATTCCACAATGCCGTCGCGAAAAGCATTTTGCTTTGTTCTGGCCATTGGTTGTGCTGTCGGTCCGTTGTCGATTCCTGCCCCTTTGACGGCTGGCGGACCAGCAAGCGATCCGGCGGCCCTCGCTCGCGAAATCCTCGACGACGGTCGGCCGGAAGCCGAGCGGAAGAGAGTCATCGCGGAGCATCCGCAATTCTCGCTGGAACTCGTCAAGGCCCTCGTGGTCGACATGCCGGCTCACGATCTCAAGGAGGAATATCGGCGAATTCCCTGGATCTGGCGGGTCACCGTCGCGGCCGCAAAGCGAAACGATCTTCGTGAACTGAAGCCGATCGTCGAATTCACGCTCCCCCAATCGAACAAGCCACTCCGCGATTGGCAGGCCGTCGTCATGGGAGGCGGGATTATCAACGGCATGGGCCTGGTCGGTGCCTGGCCGGACGAGCAGATCGAGAAAATGGTCGGCGATGACCCGGGGCTGCGGTCACGGTGGGACCGCGTGCTTGGGCTGGCAGCCGCGATGGCGGACGACCCGCAGGTCTTCAACGGCACGCGCTACGATGCCTTGCGGATTATCGGTGTCGATACGTGGGATCGCCGCGGCGCTCAACTTTCCCACTATTTGAAGAAAGGGCAGGGAATCGACGACGAACTGGTGCAGGGCGCGATCGGCGGTCTAGGCACCATGCGCTCCCCTCACGTGGCGCGAGCGATTCTGTCGGAATTCGACCATTACAACCAAGAAAATCGCGGTTTTACACTCAATGCACTGCTAAGAGACCCACAACGAATGTCGGCTCTTTTGGACGCCGTCGAATCGGGTCGGATAAAGCGGGCCGATCTCGGAGCCGCTCGCATCGCAAAGTTGACCCATTCGAGCGACTCGGCCGTCCGCGTCCGGGCCCAAAAGCTGTTGGCGACGACCGGCAAGTAGAAAGCCCCGGGAACGCAAAATCGATCCGCTGGAGCATCGTCCGACCCAAGGTCCGCCCAGCGCCGTTTGACCGGCAATTTGGGTGTGTTAAAATCTTGGAGTTCGGCTCCACATCGGTGGACTAGGATTTCCGACCCGTCTCTGTTTCACAAATTCTCGGCCGAACCGCCACGCCAGGAAGCGTATGACATACATTCGGCGATTTCGAATGGAAATCGACGTGGCGGCCACGCGACTCGCGGAACCGCGCCTTCCCGAAGGCTTTCGTTGGCTGTCGTGGCATCCGGCCCTGTTGAGCCGTCACGCCGTGGCAAAATATCACAGCTTTCGGGACGAAATTGATTCGCGCGTGTTTCCCTGCCTGGGAGACTTTTCGGGCTGCAAGCGGCTGATGCAGGAAATCGTGAGGCAGGAGACCTTCCTGCCCGAGGCCACCTGGCTGATCACGAATGACTCGGCCGGTTGGAACGAGCAGGCCGACTGCGCGACTATTCAAGGTTTGGCCCACACCGGTTATCTCGGCGCCGTTCAAAACGTCGGCGTCCTGCCGCAATACCGGGGGCTCGGTTTGGGACGCGCGTTGGTGCTGAAATCGCTCCACGGTTTCCGCAGCGCGGGGCTGCAACGCGTCTATCTCGAAGTCACCGGCGAAAACATCCCGGCCGTCGAACTCTACCGGTCGATCGGCTTCGAGCTGGTCCGCACGATGTATAAGGCCATCGAGCCTGAAACCGTGCAGAATTATTGACCGCCTGCGCCCGCCCCCGCCCCGTTTGTGGGCGGCCTCTGCCATCCCCCGCGCGAATTTGGCAATTTCGTCGAGCACCTGGGCTCGCGGCGTGCTTGTGGAGCCGTTGAGCCGGGCAATTTGGCGGACCAAAGCGGAGCCCACGATCACGCCGTCGGCCCGGCCGCGAAGCGAGTCGACCTGTTCCGGCCGGCCGATGCCGAACCCGACGGCCAGGGGCAGCTTTGTTTTCTGCTTGAGCTCGGCGAGCTGCTGGGCGAGTTCTTCGGGCAGCGCTTCGCGGACGCCCGTCGTGCCGGCAACCGACAGGCAGTACACGAACCCGCTGGTTGACTGCAAGATCCGTTCGACGCGCGCGTTCGTCGTTGTCGGCGCGACAAGCGAGACCAAATCGAGCCCTTGCGAGCGCGTCAATTGGAACAAAGAACTCGCCTGATCTCCCGGGAGATCGGGCACGATGAGTCCCGAAAAGCCGGCCTCTTTGGCCTGCTGCAAAAAGCGTTCGGGCCCGGCCCGATAGACGATCGCGTAAGCCACCATCGCCAACAGCGGAGGAACCGGTTCCCCGGCAAGCGCCTTCAGCCCGCCGAAGATATCGGGCAGACGCACCTTGTTGGCCAGGGCCCGTGTATACGAGGCTTGAATCACCGGACCGTCGGCGATCGGATCGCTGTACGGAAAACCCACCTCAATCAAATCGACGCCGCAGTCCCTCAAGAGCCGGATCATTTCAACGGTTGTGGAAACATCCGGATCGCCCGCCGTCACAAACGGCATGAACGCCATCCGCCCCTGAGAGCGCAGGGTTTCAAAGACAGCGGCAATACGCGAAGGAGCAGTCAATTCACAGATTCCTGGAGCGCTCAGGTCGAGGGAAGCAAAGCCGGTGGTCGGATTCCGGACCCTTCAGATCTCCTTGCCCAGCAGGCGGGCCACTTCATAAACGTCTTTGTCGCCGCGTCCGGAAAGGCAGATGACAACCACATCGTCCTTGCTCCGCTGCCCGGCGGTCTTGAGCACTTGGGCGACCGCGTGCGAGCTTTCCAGAGCGGGCAGAATCCCCTCGAGCTGGGCCAGCGTCTCGAAGGCATCGAGCGCTTCCTGGTCCCGAATACTGACGTATTCGACTCGGCCCGAGTCCTTCCAGTAGCTGTGCTCCGGACCGACCCCGGGATAATCGAGCCCGGCCGAGATCGAATGCACATCGAGGGTCTGCCCGTCGGCATCTTGCAAGACGTAGCTGTAACTGCCGTGCAGGACGCCCTTGGCACCGTAAGAGAGCGTGCTGGCATGCTCTCCGGGAGCGGACCCGCGTCCACCGGCTTCGACGCCCGTGAGGGCGACCGGCTCGTCCTCGATAAATGGATAAAACATGCCGGCCGAATTGGAACCCCCGCCGACGCAGGCCACGACTTCGTCCGGCAGTCGACCAATTTGCTCCAGGCACTGCGCCCGCGTTTCGCGGCCGATCACCGCTTGGAAATCTCGGACGATCATCGGAAAAGGATGCGGTCCCACGACGGAACCGAGGATGTAGTGCGTGTCGGCTACCGACGACATCCAGTCCCGCATGGCTTCATTGATCGCGTCGCGGAGCGTTTTTGAGCCGGTCGTGACGGGTCGCACCTCGGCCCCAAGCATCCGCATATTGAAGACGTTGAGCCGCTGACGGCGGATGTCTTCCTCGCCCATGTACACGACACAGTCGAGCCCGAATCGGGCGCAGGCCGTGGCGGTCGCCACGCCGTGCTGCCCGGCCCCGGTCTCGGCGATGACCCGCTTCTTGCCCATGCGGAGGGTCAACAGGCCTTGGCCGATGGTGTTATTGATTTTGTGAGCACCGGTGTGGTTCAAGTCCTCGCGCTTGAGGTAAATCCGGGCGCCGCCGCACTTCTGCGTCAGCCGTTCCGCGAAATGGAGGGGACTGGGCCGGCCCACGAATGTTTTGAGCAGCCCATCCAACTCGGCCTGAAACGCCGGATCGTGGCGGGCCTTTTCATATTCTCGCGTCAGCTCCTCGAGCGCGTGCATCAGCGTCTCGGGGACATAACGGCGGCCGAACTCTCCAAATCGGCCCTCGGCATCGGGGACCTGCGTGGTGGCGCGGGCCGGAGAGTCTGAAGCAGTCGCGTGTGGCATGCGTCACGATCCAAGTCGGGAAACGAACAGCAATTCCGTCTGCCGATTCTAGGGAGTCGGCACGCTCCCCGCCAAGCGACCGTTCTTGCGGCCGCAATCCCGCTCCGCCAACGAAAAACGGGAGGACTGACAGATCAGTCCTCCCGTCGATTTATCCTTAAATGCCAATCACCCAGCAGGCGGCACGATATATAAGTTTTGGTGATGAGGGCGAATGACAGTCCGCCTGCCGAGCAATTGCGAAGGTGAAGTCGGTGTTTGTCTCCTCTGCCCTTAATCTACGTTCCCGGGCGGCCGCGAATCTGTGTGGGATTTCACAAATTCCACGATTCTGGACAATTCCTGGGGCCAACTGGACACTTGGTTTTCAGTATATCACCGGTGATCATTCGCCCCCCGACTGTATCACCGGTGACCTATTTTTCTGTGTTTTCTGCGGCGTAAAAAAAGAAAACCGGCCCGTTCGGCCCCGACGAACCAAATACTTCGCGATCGACACCCCGACTTCCCCATAATTCAGCGTGGATAGTGTGGGAGGCTGTTGACTTTCCGGCTCAGCAGCCTTATTCGCCCCCAAAAAGCTTGCGTATCTGCCCAAAATCGCCGCGCAATCAGGCTCTCGCCGCTCCCCGATTTTTCTGTGGTGCCGCAGAAAAATCATTTTCTGTGGCATTGCGGCCTTTCGATGCAAAAACTTCGCGTCATCGTGACGTCCGGACGTCATGGCGTCGGCGTTTGCCGCAGTTCGGCTCGACTTTCGCCGGGGTGACGAGCGGGCGGTGCAAAAATGGCAAGCTGTGCATGCCGATTCTCGATAACATCTCGTCGAGACACGAAAAGCCGGCATGCACAGCATGCCCTACAGAACTACAGAACTTAGCGCCTGTGCGTGCGTGTGCCCGGGCACGTCCGGCGAATTCCGGCCCGCCATGAGGGGCGACACCGAGCCGCTCGCAGCAGGCGAATGGCACTCAAAGCGCGCCGGCAAGCAGAAAGAGGTTTCCCATGCGAAGCGCAATTCTGACCGTGACTGTGGTCATTGCACTGGCGGTCGTCACTACACTTGCCACGGCGAGCTTTGCGGGCGACGACCCGAAACCGGCTGAGGCGACTTCGGCGCCGTCGATCAAGCCCACGCTCCTCACGACGCTGCCCGTTTCGGGCCGCATCGGTTCGCTGGCCTTCGACTCGAAAGGAGAGAAGCTGGTGACCGTCGGTTGGGACACGCGGGCCGGAACCGCCGGCGAGATGGACGCCTGGACGAAGGGCAAGAGCCGCGGAGACATCCATATTTGGAACGTGGCCAGCGGCGCGGAAATCGCCCATTTCGGCAACGATTGCGGCGGCCTGTTCGACGTGGCGGTCTCTTCCGACGACAAAACGATCATCACGGCGGGACGCGCGGCCAACTCGCCCAGAAAAGGGGAAGTCCGGATCTGGGATGCCCAGACGCACAAACCAATCCGCAGCCTGGCGGGGCCCACCAACTGGGTGATTTGCCTCGCCTGTTCGCCCGATGGGAAGCTGATCGCCGCGGGGGGCTTCGACCGGGCGATCAGGATTTGGGACGCGGCAACGGGGAAGGAAGTGACGGCGCTCAAGCTGCCGAAGATGACGCCCCGATCGGTCCGCTTCAGCAAAGACGGCAAGACTTTGGTTGCCGGCTACGGGACAGGGTCGGTCTCACTTTTCCAAGTCGGAACCTGGGATGAAGTGAATACCTTCGAAGGAAGGCACTTTTACCTCCTCTCCGCCGACATCAGTGCCGACGGAAAACATCTCCTGGCGGCGGGAGCGGAAGACAAGCCGCCGCCCGGTCGGAATCAAGAAGGTCTGATCTACGTCTGGGACATCGCCACGTCGCGCCAAGAGAGAGCGGATCGGCTGGATCAGCTCGTCAGTGGCGTGGCCTTCTCGCCGGACGGCAAGTACTACGCCTCGTCCGGCTTTGTTTCGCGAATCTGGACGACCGACAAGGGTGAGCAGGTTGCCGACTTGCAGCGGGGTGGCTCGACGTCGGGCGACAGAATTCGCTTCTCTCCCGACGGAAAGAGACTTGCTCTGGGTGGTCTCAACAGCGTGACCGTGTGGGACGTGAGCGGCCTCGGCCCCGCGAATCGCGGCAAGTGATCAGCGTTCAATTGCCAGATTGCCGCAGGGCCGGCTGTGCCTTCCGACGCGGTCCAGTCCCGCATGTCACAGCTTGGCCGGAAGGGAGATTCGGCCGCCGCCAGCGCTTCTCGGTGGAATGAGCCAGTTTGAACAGCATGTCCAGGCTCGTTCGCCGTGTGCCGCTGAAGAGGGGTGTGTCAGAATGCCTGGCTGATGTGGGAATTCAGGCAAGCAGTTCTGGGATGGGCTGTCCCTCATTCAGCACACGGATCGGACGCCCGCTGCGATCATGGAATTCCCGGTGCGTGTCGATTCCCAAGAAACCGTAGACTGTCGCCAGGACGTCTCCGGGCGAATACGAATGCGTAATTGGATGCATGGCCAGGTTGTCGGTGGCGCCGACCACCTGGCCGACTTTCAATCCGCCGCCGGCAAACAACACGGAAAATGCCCCGGGCCAATGGTCGCGACCGGCTTGCGCGTTGATACCAGGCGTCCGCCCGAACTCGCCGGTGATCAGGACCATCACACGGCGATCGAGTCCGCGTTCGTGCAGGTCCGAGACCAGGGCAGCCAGGGCACGATCCACAAGAGGCAGAGATCTCTGCTTGAGGGTCGAGAAATTGTCGGCATGGGTATCCCATTGACCTCCCGACAGGACCGTGACGAACGTGACGCCCGCCTCGACCAATCGACGGGCCAGCAAACACCCCTGTCCGGCGGACGTGCGACCGTATCGATCGCGAGTGGCGGTCGGCTCCCGGTTCAGGTCGAAGGCTGCTTGAGCGCGGGAGTTGGTGACCATCTTGAGCGCCTCGTGAGAGAACTTGTCGAGGGTCGCGAATTCACCAGCGCGGTCAGCGTCGGTCCGTAGACGGTCGAGATGTTGCAAGATGCCTTCGCGATCCTCCAAACGGGCGGCGTTCATGCCTCGTGGAAACCGCAAATTCCGCACAGCATAGTTTGGGGAATTGGGATCGCTCTCGATGGTGAACGGGTTGTATGCCGAGCCAAGGTAGGCGGAAGCGCCCAGCAATTGGCGGTGCGGGATGCTGACGTAGGCCGGCAGTCCGGCGACGTTCGCACCACGAGTCCGAGCGACAATCGCTCCGCACGACGGATTGACATTCGTCCTTGTCGACAGCGGAGGCTCGTAACCGGTCATCATCCAGTGCGACGCGGGCAGATGGCCGGCGTTCCGATGTGCGACCGAGCGGATCAGGGCGACGTGCTTCATCGCCTGCGCCAGATAGGGCAGATGCTCGCAGATCTCCAGGCCTGGCACGCTGGTCGGGATCGAGCAAAACTCGCCGCGGACTTCCGCCGGAGCGTTCGGTTTCAGATCGAACAGGTCGATATGGCTCGGGCCGCCACCCATAAAGACCTGAATCACGGCCGTCTCGTTGGCCGGATGAGCTGAGGTCGCGGCAGCAGCGCGGCAGCGAAGGTAGTCCGCGAGCGTAAAACTCCCCAACGCCAGCGATCCAACCTGCAGCAGTGTTCGGCGGGAGATCCGGTGAGCTTTGGAATCGAAGTTTTCGCAACCCGGCAGCATGCGATTTTCTCAGGGCGGAAGGTGGAAGTCTACGGGTTCACGTTTCAGGTTATCGGATCTATGGTACCGCAGGGCTTTCCGCACTACCAACGTGTCGAGGTGCAAATGGCGTCACCCCGGTTTTCCGGCGCCGTTTGCTGTTTGAATCGTTCACTATTTCGCCGTAGAGTCGACATTTCTGCTCACCGCACGTGGAAGGCACGCGTCTTCGCTGGTGACAACGAAACCTGGAGACGAGTCGGGATGTCGATGCGCTCGCCCGACCATCTGAACCGCCTGGCGCCAGAAAAACGGGCGGGAGTCGACGACCACGACCATGCCTTCGAGCAAACATTGGCTCGATTTGGTGTTGGCCCGCCTGGACGTCAAAGGGACCTTGTATGCGCTTCACAACGGTCACTCAGTGTTTATTGCCGATCCTCACGGCCGCCTGTGTCCAAAGTGTCGCGATTGAACGTGCCGTCGTCGCCGGTGACCTGCTCGACGAATCACAGGCAATCGCAAAAATCGTTCGACTGGGGGGCAGGGTCGAGCCCGATGCCGCGTCACCTGAACGGACTGTCACCGCGGTTCAACTCTCTTTCAGCGGGGTCGGCAACAATGATCTGCACGTGCTGCGGGCGTTCAAGAATCTGAAAAAGCTCGCCCTCACTTCCACCGGCGTCACGGATGACGGTCTGAAGGAGCTCAGGGACCTCAAAAACCTGGCCTCTCTTGAGCTTCATTTCAACCAGAGAATTACGGGAGTCGGGTTGAGGCATCTTGGGGAACTGAAGCGCCTCACGTCGCTCGACGTTAGTCATAGCCCAATTGCGGATGCTGGTTGCGCGGCGATCGGTGAACTCAAGACTCTGGCGGCGCTCAACATGGCGGAAACGGGAATCGCGGGCGACTGTATGAAGCAACTCAAGGGGCTTGGCAAACTGCGCGCTGGACGTCGGGATCAATCACCTCACGAATGCCGACTTGAAGGTGCTTGGAGAATTCAAACACCTGACATCGCTCGAGCTGTATCTGAACCGTGGAATCACCGATGCCGGACTCAAGGATCTCGCCCCGCTCAAGGAGCTCCAAAAACTCAACCTCACCGGCACGTCGATCACGGATGCGGGTTTGAAGGAGCTCAAGGCGCTCAAGCAGCTCACGACCTTGCAGCTCATCCGTGTGCGAGTGACGGATGCCGGCATGAACGAACTTAAGGACCTCAAGCAGCTCAAGGTTCTGCGCCTGATCAATTCCGCCATAATCGACGCCGGTTTATCGGAAATTCAAGGGCTCGTGAACCTGGAGACGCTTGAAGTAAGCGGCGCGATCTCGGATGCCGGTCTCGGCGAGCTCAAAGGGCTCACGGGCTTGAAGAAGCTCTTGATCGGCGGCCCTGATCCGATCTTGCTGCTCCATGAAAAACGAAGCCCAGCGGACAAAGAAAAACGCCGAGTCGCAATCACCGACGCCGGGCTAAGGAACCTTCGAGAACACACAAGCCTCATGTACCTGTCAGTCGGAAGTGACCGGATCACGGATGCCGGCTGCAGGGAACTCCGTGCGCTTAAGAATTTGACGTCCCTCGCGCTTCACGGTACGAGTATCACGGACGCCGGCGTCATGGAACTTTCAGGGCTCACCGAGTTGCGTATGCTGGACCTGAGACACACCGGGATTACCGACGCGAGCGTGCCCTCTCTCCGGAAGCTCAAGAACCTCGAGTGGCTGTACGTCGACAAAACCCGATTCAGCGGTCTGGCGGCCAACGAACTCAAAACGGCCCTGCCGAAATTGCAAATCACTCGAGTCGGTGGCGCGTAAACTGTGATGCGCCGCCAGGGGACCTGGTTCCGGGTTGGAAGCTTGACCTTTACGCCCTCAATCGGCCCCCCGGCGCGAAATAAATGAGCTATGCGCACCTTGGCGACGTGACACCGGGGGAAGCCCGAGCTGATTGAGCTTGATGAAGTCAAGCTTGGGACCGCCCGGTGAAGTCCACGTTGAGCCGTGGGCGTGGCACGCAGAAGACGGCAAAAGGGCTAACGGCAAGAGCGCCATCCCATTACGCCACAGTCGGACCGGGGTGATCCGTCCTTCCAAAACTCGCGTTTGTTAGACAAATTCCCGCCCCACACGCGTCATTCCCGTCAATGGGCGACCGTTCGCCGTTCCCGGGGTTCGGCACGGCGGGCAATTGGGGTCGAAATCACGCAACTGTTTGTGGCATCGAGGGTTCCTTGCAAGGCGTTGGGCCTCGCCCTATGCTGAAGAAATCGCCGCAGGGGAGTCTCACGGTTGAACGGGCAGGGTTGAACGGGCACGGTTCAAAGGAGCGACCGATGACGACGCCGGCTCAGAGCGCTATCCAGGCGGATTCGGCTCGGCCTCGCTGGCAAGTCCTGCTGTCGCGGACGTTGCTCCGCCTGCGCGTGGCGGCCGCTGCCCGCCGCGGACTGTGGGCCCTGCTGATCCTGGCCGCCGCCTACGGCCTGTTCCTGCTCACGATCCGCCTCACGGGGCTCGTTCATTGGAAGCCGGAAGCCTTGCTGCTGGCAGCTTTGCCAGCGGTGGCGGTCGTGTTGGGACTGGCTTGGCCCCGCCGGCCGACCTTGCGCGACGCTGCGCGGGCCGTCGATCGCCAGGCGCGGACGGAAGACCTGTTCCTGACCATGCTCCTGTTGGAGAACACGCCGGGCGAATATCAGCCGCTGGTTGCCGCGCAGGCCGAAGCCAAGGCGGCCCGGATTCGGGCGGCCGAGGTGGCGCCCCTGCGGATCAATGGCCGGCTGTGTGCCATCTGCCTCGCCATTCTGCTTTGCAGCGGGCTCGTTCCCTTCGTGCCGCAGCTCGATCCGTTCGGTCGGGTGGAAGCCGCCCAGGCGGCCGAGAAGGAATCGAAAAAACTCCAAGAGAGCAAGACGGCCACGCAGCAGCGGCTCGCCCAGATTGACAAGGAAAACCTCTCGGACGCCGAATCCAAAGAGGTCGCCCAGGCGCTCAAAGAACTCAAGATGGGGCTCAACTCGTCCCAGCCGAAAGCCAAAAGCGTCAACGCGAAGATGCTGGCCGGCGTGCAAAAGAACATTGCCGATCAGTGGCGGAGGATCAGCTCCGACAAGCTCAAGGATCTCCTCTCGCAAACCTCGATCGCCCAGCAATTCGGCAGCTCGGCCGCCGGCGATGCGAAGAAATGGCTCGAAGATCTGCAGGCCGGTTCGACCGACTCGCTCAAAAAGGAGATGAAGGCCCTGCAGCAGGACATGGAAGAGCTGGCGAAGACCAAAGATCCGGTGAAGAAGGCCCAGCTCAAGCAGCGCTTGCGTGAACGCGTCGATGCGTTGGCCCAATTCGCAAAGGATCAGACCGGCTCGAAGACGCTGGCCGCCGCGCTTAAGCGGGTGCAGGAGCAGATGCGAATGGCGGCGAAGGCCGAGGACGAAGGGAAACCGGACTCGAGTCCCGAGGCGATGAAGGCGGCCGCCGAGTCGATGAAGCTGGCCGAAAAGGAACTCGAACAGGTCGCCCAGTCGGCCAAGGACCTCAAGGAGCTCGAGAAGGGTCTGGCCGTGTTGCAGCAGGCCAAGAAGCTTAACGCCGAGGAGGGGCTCGACGGCAAGAAGTGCGAAGGCTGCCAGTCGATGGACGACTACGAAAAAATGTTCGCCAAGCTGATGAAGGGCAAGAACCCGGACGAAGGAGGCTTCGGCGACGGCGGCCTGCGCGACGAAAAGGACTCCGCCAAGTCGGGCTTCAAGACCGAGCTCTCGAAATCGCAGATCACCAAGGGGAAGGTCCTCTTGAGCCTCAAGACCAAGGGGATGGGCGAGCACGTCGATTTCAAAGAGCAGTACCAGGCGGCCGTCCGCGACATCAAGCAGGGAGTCAGCGAAGCCATCCAGCAGGAAGAGATCCCCCCGGCTACCACGAAGGGATCAAGAGCTATTTCGAGTCGCTCGACGAGATGCCGAAGGCGGGAAAATGAAAATGTCGAATGACCAAGGAATGACGAAGCACGAATGACGAAGGAAGCACGAATGCCCGAATGACCGAAACGTGAAGAACGCGACGCGTTTGTTTTGGACCTTCGTGCTTCGGGAATTCGTTCGTGCTTCGTGCTTCTAGCCATTAAGGCTCGCTGCCCAGTTTCCCGTCGGCTCCTTTTGCTCCGGTTCGACCAAGAGCTTTCCCATGACCCGCCCCAAGCGCGTGGCGCTCACGAGCGTCGGCATCATTCTATGCGTCGGAGCGCTCGCGGCTGCGATCTGGCCGGCGTGGTTCACTGGGTCGCAGAACGCTCTCGTTGTTTACTGTGCGCATGATTCGGTCTATGCCGACGCGATCCTCAAGGCCTTCGAGAAGCAGACGGGGATCGCGGTCAACGTGCTCTACGACAGCGAGGCGACCAAGTCACTGGGGCTCGTGAACCAGCTCAAGAACGAAAAGGACGCTCCGCACTGCGACGTCTTCTGGAACAACGAACTCTTGGGAACGATGGATTTGGCGCACGACGGAGTGCTCGAACCGTACAAGGGGAAGGGCTACGAACGGATCCCTCCCCAATACAAAGACGCCGAGGGACGCTGGGCGGGATTCGCGGCGCGGATGCGCGTCGTGATCGTCAAT
Organism: uncultured Planctomycetaceae bacterium; assembly: GCA_963833105.1. Classification (GTDB taxonomy): domain Bacteria; phylum Planctomycetota; class Planctomycetia; order Planctomycetales; family Planctomycetaceae; genus DASPSM01. The sequence goes on along the minus strand of CAWHWU010000006.1, from coordinate 114,059 downwards.
TTGAACACGATGCCGAAGGACGGAATTCCGTTCGTGGACCCGTCCAATAAGGACATCGCGCGGGCGGCGATGTCCAACCCGCTCTACGGGACGACGCTCAGCCATTTCTCGATCCTGTGGCAACTGCACGGCGGCACCTGGCTCAAGTCGTGGTACGCGGACCTGCGGAAGAAGGGGATCCGCGTCCTGGCGGGCAATGCGCGTGTGAAAGATGCCGTCGCCGATGGCGTGTGCGATTTCGGTTGGACCGACACCGACGACTGCTTCGAGGCGATCGACGATCACAAGCCGGTCCGCATGGAGCCGGCCCTCATTCGCGAAACGACAAAAGCAGCCTCTCACCGACCGTATACGATCGTCATCCCCAATACGGCCTCGCTCGTTCGCGGCACGCGACACCGGAAAGAGGCGGAGCGGTTGATCGATTTTCTCCTCTCCGCCGAAACCGAGCTGGCGCTGGCCAAATCAAAGTCGCGACAAGTTCCGCTGGGGCCAGTCGATAAAGCCCAGCTTCCGCCCGACGTGCAGAAGCTGATCCCTTACGTCAGCCAGGGGTACGACCTGCGCACGCTGGAAGAGGCCCGCCGCGAGGTTTTGGCGTGGCTCAAGACGGAGCCGCAGTGATGAGCCTGGTGGCCGTCTGTGCGTGGTCGTTCCTCCGCGCTATCGTGATTGCGCTGGTGGCGGTGATCCTGTCGAAAGGCGTGGCGTCCTTCGTGGGGCGAGCTGCCAGCTTGCCCGTGAAGTTCTCTTCTGAAAGGAATACGGGCAAGCTGGCAGCTTACGCCACGAAGTCGCGCCTCGTTTGGGCGCTTTTGCTCGCACCGTTCCTCGTGCCGCCGCTGCTCGTCGGGTACGCCTATGCGCGGCTGGCACTCTTGCTGATTCATTACCCGTTCTGGAACGACGTGACTTACGGTCTGTTGCTCCTGCTCAAGTTTTTCCCCGCCGCGGTGGTGATTCGGGTCTTTGCGCCTCCTTCGCCCGTGTCGCCGGAGGCGATTCATCTCGAGCGGTTGTTGCGGCGACCTGGTGAGCCGGTTTTGCGGCGCGTCGCACGGGAGCTTGGTTCGTGGATTGCCGGGCCGGGGCGCGTGGCGATCGGGGCGTTTGTGGTCGTGTTCTTGCTCGCTTTTCAGGAATTCGAGATCGCCTCGCTCATGGGAATCACGACGGGGGACGCGCATTCGCCGGTGAGCTGGACGGTGTGGCTCTTTGACCAGCACGCGGGGGGGCTGCCACTGAGCGATTCGCTGAGCCAGGTCGTCACGCCGCTTCTGTTTGAGCTGGTAATCGTCGTGCCGGCTGTGATCGTGCTGCCGGCGTGGATGTCGTCGGTCCTGGGTACGCGGCGTGACGCGGCCCAGGCAGCCTCACGTGGTCGCTTGGGTGGTTTCTTGGTGATCGTGACGGCACTCTTGCTGGCGGGCATACCGTCGGTGGTCGTCGCCCGCGGTGCGGCGCGCGGCATTGAGGGCCTGGAAACGATGTTGCCCGCTCTTCGCGAAATCGCGATCGGTGCGGCGACGGCGCTCGGAGCGGCCCTACTGGCGTGTGGTGCGGCACACGTTCTGATGCGGGAGAGCGGCGTGTGGCGACCGCGGCGGACCGGGCGGGGAGTGGCGTTGGCCCTGTTCAGTCTTCCGGGTCTGCTTGGCCCGCTCGTGTTGAGTCTGGCGATCTTGGGGTTGTTTCAACTCCCCGGGTTTCGCGTCCTGTCGGAATCGCTGGTGCCGCTGATTCTGGCACTTGTCTTTTTCGTGTTGCCGCGGGCCGTGATTCTGTTTGCGGTCGCGGGGATTACGCGGCGGACACAGAGTGTGCACTGCGCGTGGATGCTCGTCGCATCGCCTGAGGCTGCACAGCGGCGGACCGGTGCGGGGCTGGTCGACGATTTGCAGTTCAAGGGCGCGTTCTGGAGTGTCGTTCTCGTGTGGTATTGGTGTTATTGGGAGCTGACGCCTGCTTCGCTGTTGGCGCCGCCGTCGGCCATGTCGTTCTGCGTGCGGTTGTATAACTTCATGCACTACGGGCAGTCGAACGCCCTGTCGACGATGCTGCTGGTGTCGATCGCTGTGCCGACCGTGACGGTCGTGGTCCTTTCGCGGCTGCGGCCGTCTCTGGTGCGGTGGGTGCTGCAATGACAGGCCAGCTCTGGCGTCTCGAAGATGTCTACGTGGCGGGGACCGTGCGTCCCCGGCTCGACAGCGTCACGCTGGAGGTCGCCACGGGGACGACGGCTGTCCTGGGGATTTCAGGGGCGGGCAAGACGACGTTTCTCAATTTGTTGTGCGGCTTCGGCAGGCCGCATCGGGGTCATGTCGAACGGCTGCTGCCGGAGACGAATGGTCGGTTGTCGCTCTTCTGGGTGCCGCAAAATGACGGTCTCTGGCCGCAGAAGACGGTGCGGGAGCATGTGGCTCAGGTGATGCCTCGGAGGAGCACTGCTGGCCCAAAGCTGCCAGCAGTGGCACCCGAGCCTTCGCCAAGTGAGCCTACACAGTCTGCTCCTACGAGCCGCCGGCTTAACGCCGGCGGTCTGAAGACCGGCGGGATTAACCCGCCGGCTCGTTATACAAATACCGCACCCGAGAGATCCGTCGAGGAGTGGTTGTCGGCGTTCGATTTGGCCGAGCACGTCGATAAGACGCCCGAGCAGTTGTCGCACGGCGAGCGGAACCGAGTTGCCGTCGTGCGGGCGCTGGCGAGTGGGGCGGAAGTGCTCGTCATGGATGAGCCGATGGCTCATGTCGATCCGGCCCGGATCAACGACTATTGGCACGTGATCCGCGAGCACTGCCGCGCGACGGGTGCGTCGCTGATCGTCGCCACGCATTCGCCCGAGGTCGCGCTGGCCGAGGCCGAGCACGCCATCTGTTTCCGCGGCGGGCGAATTGTCTACTGCGGTCCGATGGATCAGCTTTATCACGCACCCCGTTCGCCCGAAGAGGCGTCCCTGTTGGGTCCGGGCAACTGGTTCACCCCGAGCGAGGCGGTGAACTGGCTCGGGATTTCGCTTGATCACGAGCGGTGTTATCGGCCGGAGCAAATCGCCATCACGAACGCGGCGGATACGTCCTTCATCGTCGAAGAGGCGCGGTTTGCCGGGGCGTTTGGCGAGGTGACTCTGGCGGACGAGCGGACCGCCAAACGGCGGCGGTTCTATCACCGGCCGGCGGGGCCGGGACTGAAAAAGGGTTGCCGCGTCGCCCTGCGGGTGCTGGGCGTGTTGCTGCTCTGCCTGATGGCGTCGGCCTGCGTGGAGAAGGATCAACCGGTCCTCAAAGTGCGGGACATTCATTACTGGTCGATGCCGCCCAAGGGAAAAATGATCCCCGCGCCGCGGAGCGTGACGTGCGGCCCGCACGACGAAGTGATTGTGCTCGACAGGGGGGGGCGGGTCATTGTCTTTAGCGAGAACGGCCAGATTCTGCGGAAGTGGAACATGCCCGACGCGCGGATCGGCAATCCCGAGGGAGCGTGTGTCTTTCTCGACGGGCGGATCGCGGTGGCCGACACGCACTACGCCCGCGTTGTCTTTTTCAATCAGGAGGGGAAAGTCGTCGGCAAGCTGGGGAGCGAGGGGACCGGCCCCTGCCAGTTCCGTTATCCGGTCTGCGTGACGCAGGATCCGCATGGCAACTTCTACGTCGGCGAGTACGGCGGAAACGACCGCGTGCAGAAGTTCTCGGTCGACGGCAAGTTCCTATTGCAAATCGGCAAGGCGGGGAGCGGGCCGGGGCAGTTCCAGCGCGCCAGCGGCGTCGTGTGGCGCGACGGGAAGGTTTACGTGGCCGACTCCTTCAATAACCGCATTCAGGTCTTCACCGACACGGGCAAATATCTGTCGATTATCGGGCTCCCCGAATCGGGGGTGACGCTCGGTTTTCCGTATGCGCTGGCCCTCGGCCCGCAGAACGATCTGTTCGTGATCGAGTACATGACGGCCCGCGTGTCGCGGTTTGATCTCAAGACCGCGAAGCTCTTGGGCCGTTTCGGCACGCAGGGACGCGGCGAGAGAGAGTTTTCGACTCCCTGGGGAATCGACGTCAATTCCAAGGGGACGGTTTACGTGGCCGACACCGACAATCGGCGGTTGGTGGAACTGTTGCGATGAAGCGGCTGATCCGGATCGTGCGACGATTCGCGCGGCAGATCGTCCCGCCTCCGCGGACGCCGGTGAAGCTGCGCCAGGCGGTCCCGCTCGTCGGCTTCCTCTTGGTTTACGCCGCCGTCTGCGTGGCGCTCGACCGCACGAGCCGCGTGATGTTCGTGCGGCCTGTGATGTTCAGCGTGATGATCGTTTCGGTTTGGGTGTGGTGGATGCACGTGGCCGGCTACTGCGGGTTGCCGCGGCGGCGGGCGACGATCGCCTTTCTGATCCGGATGCTGCTCGTCGGCGTGTTCGCCTTCGCGCTGGCCGAACCGCGGGCCGTGCGGACGAGCGACATCCTTTCGGTCGTGTACGCCATCGACATGTCCGACTCGATCGGCGAAAACTCGACCGACGCGGCCCTGCAGTTTCTGGCCAAGACGGTCACGCAGAAACCGGAAAAGGACCAGGCGGGCCTCGTCGTCTTCGGGCGGAACGCGGCCGCCGAGTTGCCGCCGCGGCAGTCGTTCCCGTTCGATTCCGATTCGGTCTCGATCAACTCCCGCGTCGACCGCGACGCGACCAATATCGAGCAGGCCCTGTCGCTGGCGGGGGCCATGCTGCCCGAGGACAACCTGGGCCGCATTGTGCTCGTCTCCGACGGGACGGCGACGGAAGGGAGCCTGACCCGGATTCTCGACGAGCTCAAGTCGCGGGGGATCGCGGTCGATGTGCTGCCGATCGCCTACGACTACAAGAACGAGGTGTGGCTCGAACGGCTGGATTTACCGCGTTTTGTGAAGATCGGCGAGAATTACGAGGCGGCGATCGTCCTCTCCAGCCTGCAGCCGGGCTCCGGGCGGCTCGTCGTCCGCGAGCAGGGGCAGGTGATCTCGGAGCAGAACGTCGAGTTCCAGGCGGGGAAGAATCGCTATACGGTGCCGATCAAGCTCCGCGAGCCGGGATACTACGAATACTCCGCTACGATCGAGACGGCCCCCGGTGCGGACCACCTGAAGCAGAACAACACGGTCATCAATTACCTCTTCGTGAAAGGAGAAGGGCGCGTTCTAGTCGTCACCGATCCGAAAGGGGACAAGCGCGATTGGGAAAGCTTGGTGAACGCGCTTAAGGCCGAGAAGCGGTTGGTCGACGTGCAGAGCGCGTACGATTTGCCGCGCGATGCGCTGTCGCTGTTGCCGTACGATGCGATCTTGTTCGTGAATGCGGGGGCCGACCTGTTCGACCCGGTGCAGTTCAAGGCGGTGCACGACGCGGTCAAGGATTTGGGGCTGGGATTTTTGATGGTCGGGGGCCGCAACAGTTTCGGGCCGGGGGGTTATCACAAGACGCCGATTGAAGAGATCCTGCCTGTCTCGATGGACGTGACCAAGAAAAAAGTGCTGCCGAAAGGGGCCCTCGTCATCGTGCTGCACACGTGCGAGTTTCCCGAAGGGAACACGTACGCCAAGCGCGTCTCGAAAGAGGCGATCCGCGTGCTGGGCTCGCAGGACGAGGCGGGGATGCTCGCTTTCACGCAGGGCGGTTCGTCGTGGGTCTTTGAGCTGACGCCGGTGAGCAACTACGACGCGATCGTCCGCAAGATCAACGCCTCCCAGCCGGGGGACATGCCGTCGTTCGAGCCGATCATGAAGGCGGGGTTCGACGGGCTCTCCAAAAGCGACGCGGCGGCCAAGCACATGATCATCATCTCGGACGGCGATCCGGCCCCGCCGTCGCCGCAATTGCTCAAGTCGTTTCACGACCGCGAGATCACCGTCTCGACCGTGTCGATCTTTCCGCACGGTGGGATGGAGGTCGACACGCTGCGGGCGATCGCCAATGTCACGGGGGGCCGCTATTACAACACGAACGACCCCGACCAGCTTCCGTCGATCTTCATTAAGGAGGCCAAGTCGCTCAAGCGGGCCATGGTGCAGATCAAGACGTTTACTCCCGAAGTCGGCTTTCCGTCCCCGATCCTCAAGGGGATCGGTGCGTTGCCGCCGCTACACGGGTACGTGCTGACCACGCCGAAGGAGCGGCTCACCGAGCTGATTTTGCAGGCCCGCACGACGGAGGACGAGCAGCTCGACCCGGTGCTGGCGCGGTGGAAGTTCGGCCTGGGGACGGCGGCCGCCTTCACGTCGGACCTGTCGACCAACTGGGCATCCGACTGGGTCGCGTCGGACAAGTTCCGCCCGTTCGTCAAGCAGTTGATGCTCGACATCTCCCGCGTGCAGGAGGAAGAGCACCTGCGGCTGTGGTGCTACACGTCGGGGTCGCAAGGCGTGATCGTCGCGGAAGATTTTCATCCGCAGAACATGTTTCTGGAGATGCAGGCCCGCGTCGTTGGGCCGCAAGACCGCTCCGAGACGGTCCAGATGCGGCAGATCGCCCCGCGGCGGTATCAGGCGACGGTCCCACTTTGGGGGCGGGGGCGGTACCAGGTGATGGCGATCGGCAAGTCGGGTGACCGCACGGCCCGCGCACAGGGGGGATTTATCGTCCCCTATTCACCCGAGTATTTGAGGTTCCGCTCCAACCCGATCGTGCTCCAGGAAATCGCCGACAAGACGGGGGGAACCGTTCTCAACAAGGACACGGCTGTCGACGACATCTACAAGTTGCACCGGCGGCCGAAGCAGAGCTCGCGGCCGATTTTCGATTGGTTTCTGGTGGCGCTCGCGTTTCTGCTCCCGCTGGACGTTGCCTTCCGACGGATTCAGATCGATCGCCACTCGATCGCCAGCCTGTTCGGCTTGGGCCGCTCCAAAGGCGACTCCACGGCAACAATGGGGACGCTGCTCGAGCGGAAAAAGACCGTCGAGCGGCGCTCGCCGCGCAGCGCCTGTCGTCGCCGATCATCAACGTGCCCGAAAGCGAGCGGACGAAATCGCAACCGCCCACCGGCGGCGCCACGGGCGATCGCCCGCCGCCCAAACCCGCGCCGAACAAGCCGGCCGAGGCGGCCAATTCCACCACGTCGCGTCTCTTGGACATGAAACGTAAACGCCAGCAAGAGGGGAATCAGTGACGACCAACATCAGCCAACAGCCATCGCCGGAACTCGAAGTCCTGCAGGCCGAGGCCGAGGATTTCGCCCGCATTTTCAACTCGGCCCGCGCGGAGATCGGCCAGATGATCGTCGGGCAGGACCGCGTGGTGGAAGCGACGCTTACGGCCATTTTTTGCGGCGGCAACGTGCTGCTCGAAGGGGTGCCCGGCCTCGGCAAGACCGAGCTGGTCAAGGCCCTCTCGCGCGTGCTCGAGCTCGACTTCCGCCGCATCCAGTTCACGCCCGACCTGATGCCGGCCGACATCATCGGCACGCGGATCATGACGACCAATGAAGCGGGCCGCTACGAATTCGAGTTCCGGCCGGGGCCGATCTTCACGCAGCTCCTCCTGGCCGACGAGATCAACCGGGCCACGCCGAAAACGCAATCAGCCCTGCTCGAGACGATGCAGGAAGGCTCGGTCACAACGGCGGGAACGATTTACCAGTTGAAGCAGCCGTTCTTCGTGATGGCGACGCAAAACCCGATCGAGCAGGAGGGGACGTATCCGCTCCCCGAAGCGCAGCTCGACCGGTTCTTGTTCAAGGTTGAAGTGCCGTTCCTCACGCGCGAGGAACTCAACGACGTCGTGCTGCGGACGATTCTTAAGCGGCCAGTCGAATTGCGGAAGCTGCTCGACTCGGACCGCATCCTGGCACTGCGGAAGGTGCTGGACAAAGTGGTCGTCGCCGATCCGATTCGCGATTTCGCGGTGCGGCTGGTCCTTTCGACGCATCCGGGAACCGATTTCGCGACGGACGAAGTCCGCAAGTACGTGCGTTGGGGAGCCAGTCCCCGCGCCGCCCAGTCGCTGATACGGGCGGCCCGCGTCCGCGCTTTGAGCCAGGGGCGGGCGCATGTCTCGTTCGACGACGTGCGGCACTTCGCCGTCCACGTGCTGCAGCACCGCGTGCTTTTGAATTACGACGGCCAGGCGGAAAACGTCGTGCTTCCCGACGTCATTCGCCGCTGCCTCGAACGCCTGCAGGAAGAACAAACCTAGCAGAACCGGAGATCCGAGTGTGGCCGACGAAACGACCAAGCAATTCACGACCCTCTTGCCCAACGACGTGTTGAGCCGTCTGGAGCGGATGCGGATCCGCCCACGGCGGCGGATGACGAACCGCACGCACGGCGAGCACCTCTCGGGCAAAGGGGGAACAAGCATCGAGTTCTCCGATTTTCGTGACTACGTGGCGGGCGACGACTTGCGGCACGTCGACTGGAATATCTTCTCGCGGTTGCACCGACCGTACGTGAAGCAGTTCCGCTATGAAGAGCAGATGTGCGTTGTGATCCTCCTCGACGCGTCGACATCGATGACGTTTGACGGAAAATTCGAGCGGGCCCGCCAGATCGCAGCCGCCTTTGCCCTGATGGGTCTCTTCAGCCTGGAGCCGGTCAGCATCTATTCGTGCCGCAGCACGGGGAGCGCACCCGTGCTTTGCCCGCCGTGCACGGGTCGGGCGAGTCGGTCGCGCGTATTCAAGTTCCTTGAGGAGCTCGAGGGAGGGGGCGACTTTCCGATCGAGGCGGCCGTCGAGGCCGTCTTGCGGCGGCATCGCGGACGGGGCATCGCGATCGTCCTCTCCGATTTTCTGACGTTCGGCGACCTCGGCCGGCCCTTCAATTTGCTGTTTAGTGCGGGATTGGAAGTCTTCGCCGTGCAGATCCTGAGCCCGACCGAACGGGAGCCCGAGCTCACCGGCGATCTGCGATTCGTGGATAGCGAATCGGAGATCTCGCTCGATATCTCGAACGTCGGCGAGCTGCTTTCGATCTACCAGGATCGCCGGCAGGCGCTCGAGCGGGAGCTCGACGACCATTGCCGGCGTCGTCGGGGACGGTTTTTATCGATCAGCTCGAGCGATCCGATTGACTGGATTCTCTTCGACCTCTTTCGGCGAAAGGGGTGGCTGCAATGAGCTGGCCCGGCTTCTTCTCGCTGTCGAGCGCGTGGCTGGCGACCTTGTTCGTCCCGCTCGTGATCTTCTATTTCCTGAAACTCAAACGGCCGCGGCAGCGCGTGTCGTCGCTCCTTCTCTGGTACCAGGTCGTCAACGACCAGCGCGTCAATTCGCCGTTTCAGAAATTTAAACGCAATTTGCTCTTGTTGCTGCAGGTGTTGGTGCTGGCCTGCCTTGTACTCGCGGCGATGCAACCGTACGTGCGAAGTGCCTCGCCGCGGGCACAGTATCAACCCGTGCTGATCGACTGCTCGGCCAGTATGGCGGCGCTCGATCGGCCGGGCGGCATCACGCGGATGGAAGCCGCAAAGAAACAAGTCGAGACGCTGATCGACAACCTTCTGCCCGACCAGCAAGTCGCCTTGATCGCCTTTCACTCCACGGCCCGGCGACTCACCGACTTCACCGACAACAAGCGGATCCTGAAAGAGGCCCTCGCCAAACTGGATGTCTCACCCGTGCGCAGCCAGACGATCGACGCCCTCCGCATGGCGCAGGCCCTGTCACGAACGGTTCCCATCGAGCGAGTGCTTTTGGTCAGCGATGGCAACGTCCCCACGGAGACCGACTTCGAATTGCCGTTCGAGCTCGTTTTCGAGCAGGTTCCGCCCGGCGGCCCGAATATCGGCATCACGTCCTTCAACGCCCGCCGCACGAACAGTGAACAATGGGAAGTCTTCGTCGGTGTCGAGGGCTCGCCCCAATCGGAAGGGACGGGAAAGCTCGAGCTTTTCCGTGATGGAAATCTGATCGGGTCCGAGCCGGTGCTGCTCGTTTCCGGCCGGACGAAGCGGTTCGTTTTTCGCCTGGAGACCGACGCGGCGGCCAGCTTGGAAGCGCGGCTCACCCCCGACGGATTTGATTCGTTGGCACTCGACAACGTGGCCTATCTGCAAATCCCCAAGGGCCGACCCCTATCGGTCTTTACGCCCTCCACGCTTCCCGCCTTCCGCCGGGCCTTGCAGGTGCAAAAGGGAATCGATCTGGTCGACGAGACCAAGGCCGCGACCGGTGTTTCGTTTGATCTCATCGTCAGCGACCGGCCCGAGGACGCGAAGATTGAATCTCAGGCCGCCATGTTCATCGGTTTCGTTCCCAAGGACCTCGAGAAGCTCGTTTCCATCACGAAGGGATCCATCGACGTGATCGATTGGGACCGCAGCTCGCCCTTACTACAGCACGTGCTACTTTCGGACGTGACGGCGATCGACCAGCCGAAAATTGCCGAGGGCGTTCGCGACGGCGATTTCGAGAAACTGGGTTACACGATCCTGGCATTTGGCCGCACCGGCCCGCTCCTGTTGGAAAAGCGTTTAGGGGCGCGGCTCGAATACTACTTCCTGCCCCACATTGACCATTCAACGCTTCCGTATCGGGTGGCATTTCCGATCCTCGCGGCCAATCTGGTGGAAATTGCCCGGATGCAGTCCGGTTTGGCGGAGGTCCATGAAAGTCGCACCGGCGTGCTGCCGCCGCTGCAGCTCAAGCCCAAGACGACTTATCGCGTGACGGGTCCGCGTGGAAACGCAGTCGATGCGATCAGCACCGAAAGCGGGATCTCTGAATGGCGTCGCCGCACCGGCGACAGGGCTTTACCGCGTGACTGAAGGGGGGACCGAGGTCGCCAAAATCGGCGTCAGCCTGCTCGATTCGATGGAGACTTCGCTCGTCCCCGTCCACCAGCTTCAATTTCGTGAAAATCTTCAAGTCGCCGCGACCAGCACTCGGCTCGATGCCGATCGACCGCTTTGGCCGATCATTCTCTTGGTCGGATTGGGAATGCTCCTGGTTGAGTGGTGGTATTTTCAGCGCCGTCCGGGAGGAGTGCCATCATGAAATGTGGAACACGAATCTCCTCGCGCGAAACGGGCAGCGCGCATTTCACCATTTTCGTCGTGCTCCGCTTTGGGTACGCGTCCTGGCGTTCTTGTGCCTTTCCAACGTCGTTCCGGGCGTGTCGGCGGCTGAGTCGGTGCCCTCGCTCGTTACCGGCAAGATTGACCTCCGTTTTCAGCGGTGCCGGTCCGGGGCCCCGATTCCGGTCGTCTGGGAAATCGAGTGGAATGAGCAGACGGTCGCACAGGGGTCTCTCGACTTTGAAATCGAGGACGGCAACGAATTGCTGGGCAGTTTCCACATGTCGGACGTCATCCTGTCCCCGGGAAAGACGGTCTTCAACTCAATGCTTCCGACGATGAGCGTCTTTGGCCGTTCGGCCCCGGTCACCCTGCGGGTGCGCTTTGTCACCGCGAAGCGGACCTATGAATTTGAAGAGCAGTCGCTGCGCGTGCCCAACCGATTCACTCAGTGGTTCAACGTCGCCGTCGTCTCGGGTGTAACGGGCAAACCGTCGCAAAGTGAGCTGAGGATATTGGAAGCGATCCGTTGGGAGCGATTGCTTCCAGCCAATGATCCCAATGATCGCTCGACGACCGTTTCGCTCGACTTGCAGACGCCCGGCTTGCCCGTCGAACCGCTCACGTTTTGTAATTTTGACGCGGTCGTGCTGTTGCCGGCCGCCTTGAGCGAAATCCGCGACGACCAGGCCGAAGCCTTGAAAAAATGGGTGACGGCCGGTGGGAGCGTGTGTGTGATCGCGGGGGGCGGCCTGGCCCCGCGGCACTCCCGCTTGCTCGGCGACTTTCTCTCCGAAGCAGCCGGCCAGGAAGCCTTCTTGGTCGATTCCCACGGTTATTTGGCCCCGGGTGAAGAATTCACCGGCGAGATTGTTTCGGCACGCAAGGGATTGGGTCGTGTCGTCCTGTTGCGGCAGGCGCTCTTTGAAAAACTGAAACCCGATGCCAAGGAATGGATCGCCGCTGCCAAATTCCTCATGAAAGCCCGCCGAGAACCGTCAATGGTAAATATCGAATCGGCGGCGCAACGGCGACAACGAGGACCAGGCTCCCGTCCGTCGTCGACCGGAACCTCCAAAAATCGGGCGGCTGTGAACGGGGCCCGTCCAAACCCGCGCAAGGCCTCGGCCGGTCCTCCACCGAAGCAAGCCGCTGCGGCACCTGCTTTCGTTCCGAATACGATCAAGCTGGTGCCGACGTTGCCGCCCGGCGCCGCGCGGCGCCGTCCTCCCCATGTGGCGGATGCCTTACGAATTGAGTTCGATGGTGCGACCCAATCTCTCCCCGCCTCCCTTGGCGAGCATGAGCGCCCTCTTCCAACTTTTGATGCCGCGCGACGTCCAGATGGTTCCGTTGAGCTTGATCGGCGTCGTCCTGGCGGCCTATATCGTCGTCATCGGTCCCGTCGACTATTTTGTGCTCGGCCTGTTGCGCATGCGGCGATTGACGTGGATCCTGTTCCCCGTGGTGACGATCGCCTTTGCCGTGTTCACGCTCTTCTTGTCGCGGTGGTATCTCGGCACCAACGACAGCCGCCAGGCAATCGAAATCAACGACATCGTTACGGGAGGGACGACCGCCCGGCGGACTCGAATCGAGCTGCTGTTTTTGAGCCGCGCCCGCGAGGTCGGGACGGACGTTCAAAATGGGGCCTTCTCGCAGGTCGCCCTGGGGATCGCCGCAGATCCGCGTCTGCTGGCGATGACGCGTTCGGGCGAAGTCGGGCGCGTCGATCAAACGCTCTACGCGGGTCGCATCCCGGGCCATTACGTCGTCGGACAGTCCGTCCCGCAATGGACGCCGACCGTCAACCGTTTCTTCTGGATCGATCCCAAGCCGGCCAAATCGGAAAAGGCTCCGACCGCCGACCCGGTCGCTCAATTCGACTGGGATCATCCGGGCGATCTGACGTCACAAGCGGGACGCGCAGCGCTCGCTGCGAGAATTCGCCAGGCGTTCGGCGAAAATGCGTGCGCCGTCGTCTTCCGGGGTGGAAGCGCGGGCGTCATTCCCATCCTCAACTCGCTCCAGTCGCTCCGCAAGCCAAGGATCGGCGGTTATGAACTTCCGGGAGAACTGCAAATCGGAGAAATCGTGCGCGAACTGTCCTGCCGCACGCCGCAGAAGCTTTTCGCGCTGACGTCCCAGGTTGCGCCGAACGGGAGCCCGAATCTCGACGACCTGGCCGTTCTCGACGGTTCGGACCCTGGACAGTCGCTGTTGGTGATTGGCGTCCCCTCAGGTCCGGATTTGATCCTGTACCGTCGCTTATATGCCGGAGGTCCCTGATGCTCGTCGTGAATGTTGAAAACCTGTTCGTCGACTACGGCAAGATCCACGCGGTCCGGGGCATCTCGCTGCAGATTCCCAAGGGCGAAGTCTATGGATTTATCGGCCCCAACGGCGCGGGCAAGTCCTCGACCATCAAGGTGCTGGCGACGCTTTTGCCCGGCTATCGAGGGCGGGCGCACGTCAACGGGATTGACGTCGCGCGCGATCCCCAAGCCGTGCGCGAACACATCGGCTACATGCCCGATTTCTTCGGCGTTTACGAGGATCTCACGACACGTGAATACCTCCATTTTTTTGCCGCCGCCTATCGCATTCCCCGCGCCCGGCGGAATCAGACGGTCAACGACGTGCTGGAGCTGACGGATCTCACGCACAAGATCGACGACCAGGTCGATTCGCTGTCGCGCGGCATGAAGCAGCGGTTGGCGCTCGCCCGCGTGCTGTTGCACGATCCGGATTTGTTGCTCCTGGACGAACCGGCAAGCGGCCTCGATCCGCGGGCCCGCATCGAAGTCCGCGAGCTGCTCAAAGAGCTCAAGAACATGGGAAAGACCATTCTCATCTCGAGCCACATTCTGCATGAGCTGGCTCAGCTTTGCACTCGGATCGGCATCATCGAGGCCGGTCAGATGGTGGCACAGGGACCGCTCGACGAGATTTACCGCCGGCTCCAATTGATGCGGATCGTCCACGTGCAGCTGGCCGAAGCTCCGGACGTCCTGTTGGGGCGAATGCGCGAGATTCCGGGCGTCGATTCGGTGGAACGACAGATCGATCGGATCGCGATCCGGCTCCACGAGGACCAGTTGTCGATCGAGGAATTGCACGACGCCATCCACAGCCTGGGCGCGCGGATCCGAATGTATCAACCCGAGGCCATGGACATGGAGACCGCTTTCATGAAGCTGACGCAAGGAACGACGGCATGAGACGCCGCAAGGTGTCACTCTCGCTGCCGCTGTTAATGCGGGAGCTGTCGGACCAGGCAGACCGCGCACGGCACTACGTGTTGCGCACGCTGTTTGCAACCGGGCTTTTGCTTTTGGGTTTCGTGTATCTGACGGAATTGGTCGGAGTGGCGGCGAGCCAGGGAAACATCATCAGCCTGGGAAACGGTCCGGCGCTCTTTAACCGGATCATCGAACTCGAAGCGTTGGGCGTGTTGGTTTTCCTGCCGGCCATGACTTGCGGTGCCATCGCGGGGGAAAAAGAGCGCAACACGCTCGCCGTCCTGCTGACCACGCGTTTGAATTCCGCGACAATCGTGCTGGAAAAACTTTTAAGCCGTCTCGTCGTGATCTTTTCGCTGTTATTGATTTCGCTTCCGCTGCTGACGTTCGCTTATGCGCTCGGCGGTCTTTCGCTCGACTATATGGTGCGCTCACTCGTCTGGCTGTTGGGGATGAGCCTGGTGATCGCCACGCTGTCACTCATGTGCTCGGCCTGGTGCGGCAGTTCGGTCTCTGCGTTTTTCATGACGTACGCGGTGGGCGCCGTCCTCTATACCGGTGGATTGGGTTATCTCGTGCCGCGCTACGCGGACCGCTATCTGCGCGGGGCGCGCTCCCCACCGGGCAGATCTTCCTTCTGGGTCTGCTGTTGCCGTCGGCCGTTTTCTATCTCGTAACCGTACGTCTCCTGGTGCAGCGTGCTTCGGTCACACCGCGAAATTTCGTGCTCTCGTTTTTTCGCCAGCTCGATCGACTCTTCAACCGCATGAACGTGGTGGTGGGCAATATTGTTCTGACGCGTGAGACTTCGACTTTGCCCGACGCACGGCCGATCGCCTGGCGTGAAACGGCTAAAAAGTCGCTGGGGACGGTGCGGTACCTGGTCCGAATCCTCGTCGCCATCGAGCTTCCCACGGTATTCCTGCTGCTGCTGGCTGCCCAAGTGCCCGGCGCGCTCTCCGCGGGCGCCAGCCTCAGCAGTTTCCTGTGGATTGCCATCTGGTGCGTTTCGGCAGCCCTAATCGCGGTCATGTGCGGCGGCATCATCGGCGGCGAACAGACGCGTCAAACTCTCCCCGTGCTGCTTTCGACGCCGATCCCGGGTCCGCAGATCCTCGGGGAACTTGTTGCCGGTGTGCGACGGCTGATCTTCGTGCTCTGGATCCCGTTCGCCACGATTATCGGTTTTGACTACTGGTATCACCTTGGCCCCCGTTTCGTGAGTGCCGCGACAATTGCCGACTGGCTGTTGTGCGCGGTGCTGCAACTGGCGATCTATCCCTTTCTGATCGCGTGGAGCACGTTCTATTTGGGAACGAAGATGCGCTCGCCCTTGTGGGCCATTGTGGCCTCGCTGCTGGCAGTGACCACCGCGGTCGGGGCGCCACCGCTGCTGTTGTGGCTCGCATTCGACGTGGCGCCCTTCGACGCTTTTCGGACGGGTTTATTTCAATATGTTGCGCTGGCAAGTCCGGCGACGATCATCGTCGATAACGAATACGCGCAAGCCGGTTTGTCGCTGACGTGCGTGAACTTTCTGATTTATGGATGCGCGCTGTTTGCGGTGCGGCGATTCTGTCTGCGGCGCGCTGATCGGCTCCTTGGTCGCTGCGAGGCCAAAAGTGATGGGCCGACCCCACGGTCGTCCGCTTCGCTCCGCGACGCAAAGCAGATGGCGCCCGCGTGATCGGACGAAGCGACGGTTCGTCGAGCACTGGACTCGCGAAACGCGCTGTTGCGCTTTAAGCGCTGAGGCGACGGCGTCCCGACGGCGGCCTGGAAGGCGTGACCGTGAACGCGTGGGACGCGTGTGTCCACACGCGGTCCAGCGCCGCCCGGGCCTCGGGCAGCGGAACGGCACACAAGAGCCCGCGGTGTTCGAGCAGCTCGAAGTGGATCAGCTTGTCGACGGCGTCTCCGATCTCGAAGTCGACTTTGATCTTCGCCTTCTCTTCGAGGAATTCCTCAATCGCGTCGTCCAAATGCTCCCGGTTCCAGCCGGCGGTACCGGCCCTCGTCAGCAGGAAGAAATAGGCCAGGACCGCCTCGCGGAATTCCTGCTCCTCCGCCTCGTTTAACAAACGGCAGAGTGCACCGGCATTGTTGTCGAGATTCTGATAGTAGAGGCTCTGTGTCAGGTTCAGTTGGTACTTCTGTTTTGTCTGCAGGTAACCGTAAAACGAGCGCACGCCATATCCGAGGGTTCCGCCCACAAGGGTCAAGAAGGCAATCGAGTTGTAGGCGCTGGACAGCGCCAAAGTCAGCGCCTTGCAGGAATTTCCAAACGGTCAATCCGACTCCACTGAGGGTCGGCAGGACGATCTTTCCACGATCCACCAGGCTCAGCTTGAACCGCGTTCCGGGCAAGAGCATCTCCAAGTCGACCTTCGGAATATCCTTGAAGATCTTGATGTAGACCGACTCCGTGTCGATAAACCGCGTCTTGGCCGCGTGATCGCGCAGGCGGAGGATCACGACCAACCGCTGGTACACGGGAACGTCGACCTCTTGCTGCCGCAGCAAATGGCGCCACCGCCGCCGCGTACGCCGACCGATAATGTCGCCGCGGGCAAACAATTCCAACCGCTCAAAGACGTTGAAATCGACTTCGAGATTGATTCCCCATTCGCTCGCCATTTGGGGGGCGGCGGCAACTTCGTTGTGCGAAAGTCTTTTGAAGTTGGCTCGCTCCAAAAGGGCGATGAATTTGTCGAACAGACGTTCGATCTGCGCTTCCAGCTCCTGAGCCGTGTGCTTCTCGAGGGGCTCTGTTTCGGAATCGGGATCGAAGTACTCGTAGGCGTCCTTCAGCTCTTCCAGGCGCGCCTGGTATTCGCAATGCAGCGTCGCCATGAGGCCCCGGCAGAACCGCCGGAATTGTTCCTCGTCGGCCCGCGGAAGCAGCGAATCGGAGCACAACAGGTCGATCAGGTCGGTCTTACGGATGGGGATGAAATGCTCGCGATTCGCGTATTCAGCCATACGCTGCTCCTGAAGGCCGCTTTATCCACCGGGAAGCCGGAAATGGCAAGAAAAGGCCGGCAGTTTCGCCATTCCCCCTTTCTCCGGCAAGACGACTTTTCGACGCCCGCGGCCCTTTCTTGCCTAGGGATCCTCTTTTCTGCCGAAACTGCCGCCACTGGGCGCGTTTTCGCGGTTAAGATTGAGGAGGCTGGGAGTTAGCCTCGCATCATTTGGTCTCAGGTGGGAGCGACATGCGACCGAATCCCGTTCGGCGTGCACTCAAGGCCGGCCACACCGTGGTCGGGAGCGAACTTTCGCGTCTCCGCAGTCCCGATGTAGCCCGTCTCTATGCGCTTGCCGGTTTCGACTTTGTGTTCATCGACATGGAACACTCGGCGTTCACGCTGGAAACGGTCGCCGACATGATCGCGACAGCACGGGCGGCAGGCATCGTGCCGATCGTCCGCATTCCGCAAGCCGAGTATCCGTTTGCCTGCCGAGTGCTCGACCAGGGAGCTCAAGGCATCATCGTTCCGCGAGTGAATACGCCCGAGCAAGTCGGCGATATCGTCTCTTGGATGCGTTATCCGCCTCACGGAATTCGCGGTTACGCGTCGACGTCGGCCCAAACCGATTTCGCGACTGTCACGCCCGAGGCCTTTATCGAAGCCAACAATCGGGAGACGCTGTGCGTGATCCAGATTGAGCGTCGCGAAGCACTCGACTACTTGGACGAAATGCTCTCGTTTCCCGGCGTCGACGTGGCTTGCCTGGGATATATGGACCTGTCAGTCGACCTTGGAATCCCCGGTCAGCTCGAGCACCCGCAAATGGTCTCGATTATCGAACGGATCATCGCGGCCTCAAACCGTCACGGAATTGCCGCGGGAATTATTGGGCCGCAAATCGAGCCAATTATCCACTGGATGCAAAAGGGCATACGTTTCGTTTCGTATTCGACGGAAACGCTGCTTTTGCAAGAGGCCGCGACTTCGGCGGTGCGACGACTCAAATCGGCCGCCATGCTCAGGTTATAGCAATCGCCAGAGTGTGTCGAGCTTGCTGGTTCTTGATGTGCCGCGCTCCATATCCGGTGTGCCGGACAAAACTGATAGGAGGTTTTGGCAACCCGTACCGCTTGTGCACGCGGGCGGACGAATCTCGGACAATTGCCCGTTGTTGCAATTCCTGTGACGAATTGCTGGTTGGCCCGCGTGCCCGCCAAAGGTACAAAGGAAGAACCGGTATTGTTAATCGGAACGAGAGAACGACATGGCGAATGTCTTGGTTATCGATGACGATCGCTCGGTACCGTTTCTGATCGAGCGGGCCGTGCAGGGGACTGGCGTCAACGTGCTGCCGGCTCGCTCCGTTCAGGAAGGGCTGGAACTGCTCGAGCGCCGCCCCGATGTGGTCCTGCTCGACATCATGCTCCCCGAAGGCTCCGGGCTCGAGGCGGTGCGGAAGATCCAAGACCGCGATCCCAAGCTCCCGATCATCTTCATCACGGCCGGCGGCACGAGCGACACCACCATCGAGGCAATGAAGCTCGGCGCCTACGATTACCTCCTCAAGCCGCTCGATCTCCCCAAGCTGAGGGAACTGGTCGAACGGGCCCTCGAAATCCGCCGCCTGATGCAGGTCCGCGTCGAACTCCCCTCCAACGACGCTCCCAGTCCCGACGGCGACCACATCATCGGTCGCAGCCCCGCCATGTGCGAGGTCTTTAAGGCCGTCGGCCGCGTCGCCCCGCAGAACGTCACCACGCTGATCGTGGGAGAAAGCGGCACAGGTAAAGAGCTGGTGGCCCGCGCCATCTATCACCACAGCGCCCGCTCCGCCGAGCGGTTTCTGGCCCTCAACTGCGCCGCCTTGCCGGAGACCCTTCTCGAAAGCGAACTCTTCGGACACGAGAAAGGCTCCTTCACCAGCGCCAACTACCGCCGCATCGGCAAGTTCGAGCAGTGTGCCAAGGGGACCATCTTCCTCGACGAGGTAGGGGACATGTCCCCCTTGCTGCAAAGCAAGATCCTCCGCGTGCTGCAGGAAAAGAAGTTCGAGCGCGTGGGAGGGAACGAGACGATCGAGACCGACGTGCGGGTGATCGCCGCCACCAACCGCGACTTGAAGGACATGGTGACCAAGGGGACCTTCCGTGAGGACCTGTACTACCGCTTGAACGGTTTCACCATCAAGCTGCCCCCCTTGCGGGAGCGCGGCGAGGACATCCTGTTCCTCTTGGAGCACCTGCTGTCGAAGTTCGCCAAGGAACTCAACAAGCCGGATGTGCACGGCATCGCGCCGGAGGCGCTGGAAGTCCTGACGCGTTACTCGTGGCCGGGGAACGTCCGCGAACTCGAGGCGGTGGTGCGTCAGTCGCTCTTGAACACGACGGGGAACGTGATCCTACCCGACTTCCTGCCCGACCCGGTGCGTTTGGGCGGCCCAAGCGCCTCGCCCTTGGCCGAGCCGGCCAACGCACCCCCCAGCGATCTGCGTCCCTTTGTCGACGAATGCCTGCGGAGCGGGTCGGAGGAGATGTATGCGGCCAGCGTGGAGATGATGGAGCGGTATCTTCTCACGCGGGTGCTGCGGCACGCTCAGGGGAACCAATCGCAGGCGGCCCGCATGCTGGGTATTACCCGCGGCAGTCTGCGAAACAAAATGCGCGCCCTGCGGATTCAGGTCGGGAACACGGTCAACGTCGACGATTTCGCGACGCCGAGCACCCTCGCTCCCTCTGTTTGAACGGCCTTGCTCCCGCTTTCCTGACGCTGCCCCGTTGCAATGGACGCGAATCATCTCTTACCGCGTCGAATCGCGTCCTCTCACGTGTCGCCCCGCACTTTGCGTGTGCTCCACGAGAACCGCGCTTATCGAGTGAAGCAGCGATGAACTTTGCTGCGACGCGGCGGCTTTTGACTTCGGCGGCATAAGGTTTGCCGGAGTTCTGCAGCTTTGTGGAATGCGGACGGTGTCCGTCTTTCCGAGTCCAGGCTTTGCGGTTGTAAGGAGCAAGAAATGACACACATTCGTTGCGTGCGGGGAACCACCCTGCGAGGCATGCTGTTGATTGCAGCCGCCGCAATGGCAGCCAGCGTCGCACAGGGCCAGGCGACCCCATCAACACAGAACAAACCGGGCGTCGCGACCGGTCAGACTGCGGGCAATGGTCAGGTAATAGCTGGTCAACAAACGACCCAGCAGGTCGGTCAACAAACGCCCCAATCTCAAGCGGCCCAACAGTCTCAGCAGACGCCAAACGAAGACGCCATCGGAGCCAAGTTCGGGGCTGCCGCAGTCGGCCAACAGGGGGTGCGCGTGATCAGCGTTGAAGCCAACAGCCCGGCCGGCCAGGCCGGACTCCAGGCCGATGATCGCGTGATTTCCGCTGACGGACGTCAGTTCAAGAAGGCACGACACTTGGACGCGTATTTGAGTGCTCAAACCGGGCGCCCCGTGCCGCTGGTGATTGATCGCAACGGCCGGGAATCGACCATCGAAATCGTCCCTGTTCCGACTCAAGGTGCGCACGGTTGGCTCGGTGTCCTCCTGCAAGAGCCAGCGCCGCGCGGTAACGCTCAGGCTGGGCAGAACGGCTCGAAGACCCAGAATAATCAGCAGGGAAAGGCCGGCACGAAGGCCCAGAACAACCAGGCGACTCGAGGAGCCGAAGTCGCTGACATCGCTCCCGATGGACCCGCGGCGCGAGCCGGTTTGCGGCAAGGGGACATCATCGTCCAAGTGAACGGTCAAGAGATCGACGATGCGGCCGAACTGGTTGCCGACATCCACGAGATGAAACCGCAAACGAAGGTCGAGTTCACGGTTCTGCGCGACAATCAGGAGCAAAAGATCCCCGTCACGTTGGGAAATCGAAATGATGAGTTCGCGGCAGGGCAAGGTCCGCCGGGACCCGGCCAATTTGGGCCTGGACAGTTCGGCGGACCATTCCCGGGTCAGATGCCTCCGCGGCAATTCCCCGGCGGTCCGAACGGTCCTTATGCCGGCGGCCAGGAATTCGCGAATCAGAATGGATCGCAGCAAATGCATCAGCAGTTGATGGAGCAAAATCAACGCATCGAGCAGGAGCTTAAACAACTGCGGGATGAGGTCAAACAATTGCGCGAGCAACTTCAGAAAAAGTAACTCCAGACCCGGCACAACGGAGATCATCCGATGAAACGAGCAGTTTGGGCATCACTATTTATTACGGCTTTTGCCCTGGGTGCGACTCTGCTTGACACGAGCGCGGCACAGGCACAAAGACGTGATGGGGCCTGGCGCGGAAGTGCTTGGCGCGGGCGTCCCTACTATGGCGGCGGCTATTGGCGGGGCGGGGGGTATTACCCGGGCTACGCTGCCTATGGATATCCGTACGCCTATGGCGGCTATCCGTATTACAACGGATATTACGGCGGCTACTACGGGGGCTACCCGGCCTACGGTTACGTCGGGGTGCCTGGTGTCGCAGTCGGCGTCGGGCGGGGCGGAGTCGGCTTCGGCTTCGGCTGGTGGTAACTCCGTGAAGCGTTGTGCGGGCCAATTACTGTGCACTTGTCGATCGAAAGCAAGCGCGGTGGCGCACCACGTGCGGCTGGCTTGAGGGCCAGCCGGGATGCGCCTCCGCGTTTTCGTCTACGGTTAAAAACCGTGAAACTCCGCGTATCTGACACTGGAAAAAACGCATTCCATGAACGAGAATCAAAATAGAGTTGGCCGGAGCGGAAAGCCGCGCCTGGGTGGGGCAACCTACGCAGCACATGCCAACCGCAATGGCCGACTTTGGCGTTCGTGGGAGTGCTTCGAAGGACACGGAGACACCGCGGAATATGTCGCCCTTCTGGCCCCCGCTGGCCGTCGCCGGCCTTTCTCAATCCTTTCTCAGGATGAGAGACCGCGTCAACCGCAATCATTTCAATTCCACAAGGCATCCTCTCTTGACCCTGACCAGGGCCTGACAGCTGGCTTTCCTTCTCGCGAGGACCGATATGCCTCGGCTTCAAGAACCCCCGACCAATTCCAACGAGATGACGACCCTCGTCACGGCCCTCACGGCCTTGAAGCGGGGAAAACAAGGTGTCCGACTTCCGATGGAATGGACCGGCCTTGCTGGAAAAGTGGCCGACGCCTTCAACGAAGTGGTCGAACTCAACGAGCGGATGGCCGATGAATTGGCTCGCTTGAGACGGGTGGCCGGCAAAGAGGGAAAGCTTGCCGAGCGAATGTCCTTGGGCGACGTGGGCGGGTTTTGGGACGAGTCCGTCAAATCTGTCAACGCCATGATCGACGACCTGGTGCATCCCACGAGCGAGACGGCACGCGTCATCGGCGCCGTGGCACAAGGGGACCTTTCGCAAACGATGGCGTTGGAAGTCGACGGCGTGCCGCTCAAAGGAGAGTTCCTGAAGACGGCCCGCACTATCAACAAAATGGTCGATCAGCTCAGTTCCTTTGCGAGCGAAGTCACCCGCGTCGCCCGCGAAGTGGGAACCGAAGGAAAGCTCGGCGGTCAGGCGCGCGTGCAGGGCGTCGCCGGCACGTGGAAAGACCTGACCGAAAGCGTCAACAGCATGGCGAGCAACCTGACCAGTCAGGTGCGTAATATCGCCGAAGTGACGAAGGCCGTCGCCGACGGCGACTTGTCCCGCAAGATCACCGTCGACGTGAAAGGCGAGGTGCAGGAACTCAAGAACACCATCAACACGATGGTCGATCAGTTGCGTTCGTTCGCCTCGGAAGTGACGCGTGTCGCCCGCGAGGTGGGAACCGAAGGAAAGCTGGGCGGCCAGGCGGATGTGCAAGGCGTCGCCGGCACTTGGAAGAGCCTCACCGACAGCGTCAACAGTATGGCCGGGAACTTGACCGGCCAGGTCCGCAATATTGCCGAAGTGACGACGGCCGTCGCCAACGGCGACCTCTCCAAGAAAATTACGGTCGACGTCAAAGGCGAAATTCTCGAACTCAAGAACACCATCAATACGATGGTCGATCAGTTGAGTTCGTTCGCGGCCGAAGTGACCCGCGTGGCCCGCGAAGTGGGGACCGAAGGGAAACTGGGCGGCCAGGCCGACGTCCCTGGTGTTGCCGGCACGTGGAAAGACCTCACCGACAGCGTGAACATGATGGCCGGAAATTTGACCGGCCAGGTGCGTAACATCGCCGACGTGACCAAGGCCGTCGCTGCCGGCGACTTGTCAAAGAAAATCACCGTCGATGTACGCGGAGAAATCCTCGAACTGAAGAACACCATCAATACGATGGTCGATCAGCTCCGTTCGTTCGCGGCCGAAGTGACCCGTGTCGCCCGCGAAGTAGGAACCGAAGGAAAGCTCGGCGGACAGGCTGACGTGCAAGGCGTCGCCGGTACGTGGAAGGACCTGACCGACAGCGTCAACTTCATGGCCGGCAACCTCACGGCCCAGGTGCGTAACATCGCCGACGTGACGACGGCCGTCGCCACCGGCAACCTGTCAAAGAAAATCACCGTCGACGTCAAAGGCGAAATCCTCGAACTGAAGAACACCATCAACACGATGGTCGACCAGTTGAGTTCGTTCGCAGCGGAAGTGACCCGCGTCGCCCGTGAAGTCGGTACGGAAGGGAAGCTGGGCGGCCAGGCCAATGTGAAAGGCGTCGCCGGCACGTGGAAGGACTTGACCGACAGCGTCAACTTCATGGCCGGCAACCTGACCGCTCAGGTGCGTAACATCGCCGACGTGACGACGGCCGTTGCCACCGGCAACCTGTCGAAGAAGATCACGGTCGACGTCAAAGGCGAAATCCTCGAGCTGAAAAACACCATCAACACGATGGTCGACCAGTTGCGTTCGTTCGCTTCGGAAGTAACCCGCGTCGCTCGCGAGGTAGGAACCGAAGGAAAGCTCGGTGGTCAGGCCGACGTGCAAGGCGTCGCCGGCACGTGGAAGGACTTGACCGACAGCGTCAACTTCATGGCCAGTAACCTCACCGGCCAAGTGCGGAATATCGCCGACGTGACGACGGCCGTTGCCACCGGCAACCTGTCGAAGAAGATCACGGTCGACGTCAAAGGCGAAATTCTCGAATTGAAGAACACCATCAACACGATGGTCGATCAGTTGCGGTCGTTTGCCTCGGAAGTCACGCGCGTCGCCCGCGAAGTCGGTACGGAAGGAAAACTGGGCGGGCAGGCCGACGTCCCCGGCGTTGCCGGCACGTGGAAGGACTTGACCGACAGCGTGAACTTCATGGCCAGTAACCTCACCGGCCAGGTGCGGAATATCGCCGACGTGACGAAAGCCGTCGCGGCCGGCGACTTGTCGAAAAAGATCACGGTCGACGTCAAAGGCGAAATCCTCGAGCTCAAAAACACCGTCAACACGATGGTCGATCAGTTGCGGTCGTTTGCCTCGGAAGTAACGCGCGTCGCCCGCGAAGTGGGAACGGAAGGAAAGCTGGGCGGTCAGGCCGACGTCCCCGGCGTCGCCGGTACGTGGAAGGACCTGACCGACAGCGTGAACTTCATGGCCAGCAATCTCACCGGCCAAGTGCGCGGTATCGCGAAAGTCGTGACCGCCGTGGCCAACGGCGACCTTAAGCGTAAACTGACCGTGGAAGCCAAGGGTGAAATTGCCGAGCTGGCCGAGACGATCAACGAAATGATCGACACGCTCGCCACGTTTGCCGATCAGGTGACGACCGTCGCCCGCGAAGTCGGTGTCGAAGGCCAGCTAGGCGGTCAGGCCAAAGTGCCCGGTGCAGCCGGCACCTGGAAGGCGCTCACCGAGAACGTAAACCAGCTCGCGGCCAACCTGACCACGCAGGTGCGGGCCATCGCCGAAGTCGCGACGGCTGTGACCAAGGGCGACCTCACGCGATCCATCAAAGTTGGCGCTCAGGGCGAAGTCGCGGCCCTCAAGGACACGATCAATGAAATGATTCGTAACCTCCGCGACACGACGCAGAAAAACACCGAGCAGGACTGGCTCAAGACCAACCTCGCCAAATTCAGCCGTATGCTGCAGGGGCAACGCGACCTGACCAACGTCGGCCGCATGATTCTTTCAGAGTTGTGCCCGGTGGTGACCGCGCTTCAGGCCGAATTCTTTGTGCTCGATGCGACCAGCAGCGAGCCACAACTGAAGCTCCTAGCCGGCTACGGCACCAACGGCAAGGACGGTCCCGGAAAGCGCATCCGCTTGGGCGAAGGCCTCGTCGGCCAATGCGCACTCGACAAGTCGAAGATCCTCCTCACCAGCGTCCCGTCCGACTACATTTCGGTCGCATCTGGACTGGGCGAAAGCGCGCCGCGAAGCGTCCTTGTGTTGCCGCTCATTTATGAAGGGCAGGTCCGCGGAGTTTTGGAGCTGGCCACATTCGAGGGATTCAATCCCACTCACCAGGCATTCCTCGAGCAGCTTGCCGAGTCGATCGCCATCGTGCTCAACACGATCGACGCCAACATGCTCACCGAAGACTTGCTCAAACAGTCACAGTCGCTGGCCCATCAGCTCCAGATTCGGCAGGAAGAATTGCAGCAGACCAACGAGGAGCTGCAGGAAAAAGCCCGCCTGCTGGCCCGGCAGAACCAGGAAGTCGAGCGCAAGAACGCCGAAGTTGAACAAGCTCGCCAGGAATTGGAGGAGAAGGCCAAGCAGCTGGCACTCACGTCGAAATACAAGTCGGAATTCCTGGCCAACATGTCGCACGAACTGCGAACGCCGCTCAACAGCCTGTTGATCCTTTCGGATCAGCTCTCCAAGAACGTCGAAGGCAACCTCACGTTGAAACAGACGGAGTTTGCCAAGACGATCCACTCGTCGGGCAACGACCTGTTGACCCTCATCAACGACATCCTCGACCTGTCGAAGATCGAGTCGGGAACGGTGGTCGTCGACGCGGTCGATTTGCCGTTCGAAGACTTGAAGAACTTCGTCGAGCGCACGTTCCGCCACGTCGGCGAGACAAAAAACGTCGAGTTCATCGTCGATTTCGAGCCGCGTCTGCCGAAGTCGATTTTCACCGATGCGAAACGCTTGCAGCAGATCATCAAGAACCTGCTTTCCAACGCGTTCAAGTTCACGCATCGCGGGCAGGTCAAGCTCAGCGTCCAGCCTGTCGAAGAGGGCTGGGCGGCGACCAACGACAATCTCAACCGGGCTTCAACTGTCGTGATGTTCGAAGTGACCGATACCGGCATCGGCATCGCTCCCGACAAACAACAGATCATCTTCGAGGCCTTCCAACAGGCCGACGGTTCGACGAGCCGCAAATACGGCGGCACGGGTCTGGGTCTGGCGATCAGCCGTGAACTCTCGCGACTCTTGGGAGGTGAGATTCGCCTGATTTCAGCCCCCGGTCGCGGAAGTGTGTTTGCCCTGTATCTGCCCGTGCGCTTCGCTCCACCACGCATCGTCCGAAAATCTCCGACGGAGGAAACGTCCACCCAAGGAGCGGCCGCTCGGCGGGTGGCCGTTGGGGCGGTCGAAACCGCCGGCACATTGGAGGTCGCCGAACGCTCACCGGTGGCAACCAGCGGAAGCGGCAGCGGCAATGGTCATCGGCCGCTCTTGCCCGAAACGGCGACCGAATCCGATCTCTATGATTTTGTCAACGAGGCCGGCGACGACCGCGAGGACATCCAACCGGGAGACCAGGTCCTGTTGATCGTCGAGAACGACGAGGCCTTTGCCCGGTTCTTGCTCGAATCCGTCCGCAACAAGGGAATGAAGGGACTGGTCACGTCGTTGGGTGCGACGGCACTTGCCATGGTCCGCCAATACCAACCGCACGCGGTCACCCTGGATTTGCATCTCCCGGATATCGACGGCTGGCGAGTTTTGGAGCGACTGAAGTGTGACGTGGCGTTGCGACATATCCCGATTTGTGTCATCTCCACAGATGAGTCGCGAGAACGGGCCCTGCAATCCGGCGCGCTGGCCTTTCTGGCCAAACCAATTCCGAGCCACGACCTCGTCGATCGGCTACTCGACCGGTTGAGCCGATTCATTGCGAGGCCCATGCGAAATGTGCTCGTCTTCGAGCCAAACCTCGAGCGCCGCAAGAAGCTCGTGGAATGTATCGAAGGCAAAGAAGTTCAAATCGAGACGGCCGACGATGTTCCCGCCGCGATCTCGATCCTTCGCCGCGGACCTGTTGATTGCGTCGTGGCAGGAGATGCCTCCGCCGAGTTCGCAGAGACTGTTTCTGAATTTGCGGATTCTGCTCCGGTCGAGTTCGGCCGGCTCAACGTGGTGGCCTGCGCGGACTGTGAACTCACGGACAATGCGTGGACTCGACTCGCGCACGCGAGTACCTTCATCCACGCCCGGTCGTTGGATCGGGTCCTCGACCTGACGGCGCTTTACGGGCACCGCTCGATTTCGAAGCTTCCGGAGCCAAAGCGACAGGTGCTGCTGGACCTTCACGAAACCGACAAGCCGCTTGCCGGCCGACGAGTGCTGATCGTCGACGACGACATCCGCAACATCTTTGCACTCTCGACCGTCCTGGAAGAGCATGAAATGGAGGTTGTCTCGGCCGACAACGGACGTGATGCAATTGATTGTCTGAAGCGCAATCCGGAGATTGACATCGTGCTCATGGACATCATGATGCCTGAGATGGACGGCATGGAAACGATGCGTGAAATCCGAAAGATCTCAAGCTTGAAGGAGCTGCCTATCGTGGCCGTGACCGCGAAGGCGATGAAAGGCGACCGCGAAAAGTGCATCGAAGCGGGTGCCTGGGATTACCTCGCCAAACCGGTTGACGCCAATCAGATGCTGGCCGTGCTGCGTGCCTGGCTGCATCGATGAGTCGACGCTGAGGAATTCGCATGTCGCATGCCGACCGGATTATGATCCTCCTGGTCGACGATCGGCCCGAAAATCTGCTGGCTTATCAGGCCATCCTGTCGGAGCTCGACCTTGAGTTGGTCTTTGCCCGATCGGGAGCCGAGGCGCTCAAGCAGGTCCTGGCGCATGAATTCGCACTCGTCCTGCTCGACGTCAACATGCCCGGCATGGACGGATTCGAGACGGCGAGTCTGATCCGCAATCGCAAACGATCGGCCCACACGCCGATCATCTTCGTGACCGCCTTCCCCGATGATGTCCGCGCGACTCAGGGCTATGCCCACGGAGCCGTGGATTATCTGCAAAGCCCCGTCGTCCCGCAGATCCTGCGTGCCAAGGTCAAGGTCTTTGTCGAACTCTTTCGCATGACGCGCGAGGTGCGCCGCCAAAGTGAGGAACGGTTTGCCTTGGCGGAGGAACGCATGCGACGGACCGCCGCCGAGGAGGCCAATTCACGCCTCACCTTCCTGGCCGAAGTCACGGCAGTCATCGGACGCTCACTGGACGATACGGTAACCGCGCGCGACACCGTGCGTCTCACCGTGCCGGCACTTGGCGACCAGGCGGTCATCGCCCGACGCGATACCATCGGAAGCGGTTGGCAAATCGTTCAGGCTCTCGCGCGGGAGGGAAGCGTCGCTGTCGAAGAGTTTTCCAACGTCGAGCAAGTCACACCGCCCCTTGCGGAAGCGCTCGTCCGCACGTTCAACACCGGCGACGTCGAACTGCTGCCCGCCGTTACCGCGCAGCCCGACGGAGAGGCACAAATCGTTGTCTTTCCCCTTTCCGGACAAAAATCAATCCTGGCCGCTTTGGGAATTTCCCGTGCACCGTCAGGCCGGCACTTCAGTCCGGCTGACTTCACGATCGCCGAGGCGCTCGCGGCCCGGGCGGCGATTGCTCTGGAGAATGCCCAGCTTTACAAGGACTTGGAACACGCAGACCGCCAAAAGAACGAATTTCTCTCGATGCTCGCCCACGAGCTACGAAATCCGCTGGCCCCGATCCGGACGGGTGTTGATGTCCTGAGAATGCAGGGCGATGAACAGCCCGAAGTTGTCTGGGCACGCGATATGATCGAGCGCCAGACGACGCAGCTCGTGCGACTCGTGGATGATCTCCTCGATGTCTCGCGGATCACGGGGGGCAAAATCCGGCTCGAGTTGGAACGGATCGACGTCGCGGCGATCGTGGCGACGGCAGTCGAAACGAGCCGCCCGCTCATCGACGAAGCCGGACACGAGTTAACTGTCTCGATGCCCGACGAAACGCTTTGGGTCAAATGCGACCGCGTTCGATTGTCACAGGTCCTCTCGAATCTGCTCAATAATGCCGCAAAGTATACGCGCGGCGGCGGCTCGATTCACCTGTCCATCGAGCGGGAAGGTTCGGAATGCGTCTTTCGCGTGCGGGACAATGGAATTGGCATTCCTCCCGAAATGCTCTCCAAAGTCTTCGACCTCTTCACGCAAGTGGAGCGTTCGCTCGATCGGTCACGGGGAGGACTCGGTGTCGGTCTGACGTTGGCTCGCCGCCTGATCGAAATGCACGGGGGCCGGATTGATGTGGCCAGCGACGGTCCCGGGCAGGGAAGTGAGTTCACGGTCCGACTCCCCGCCGTTTCCCCGATCCTTCCGAAGGAATCAACACCGGAAACGGGCCGCACGCCTGCCCAATCGGTCCCCCGCGTTCCCTTGCGAATCCTGATCGTCGACGACAACGTCGATGCGGCGGACAGCGTCGCCTGGCTGCTGCGACAGCAAGCACATGATGTGCGAACGGCGCACGACGGGCGTTCCGCCTTAGAGATGGCAAGCGCAGTTTCGACCGCAGGTCGTCGTGCTCGACCTGGGCCTGCCGGAGCTCGACGGCTATGAAGTGAGCCGCCGCCTGCGTGCTGCCCCCGACACGAGAGAGGCGCTCATCATCGCGGTGAGCGGATACGGACAAGACGAGGATCGCCGCCGCTCAACTCAGGCCGGCTTTGATTATCATTTCATCAAGCCGGTGAATTTCGAGACGCTGCTTGGCGTGCTCCGCGAAGCCTATGATCGAAACCAGGCCGAAGAACTCGCGCGGATTGAGTCTTGAGCGGCTACCAAAAACAACACGCTCGCCGCAAGCGGCGAGCGTGACAGTTGAAAGCGATGCGGCGAACTCTATTGGACGGGCTAGCGGATGTCGCGCTCGACGCGATCGGCCTGACGGTGTTCATGACGATAGCGCCAGGGTTCAACGGGATGCTGATCTCTCCATAAACCGCGCTGGTGCGCGCGGGCTTCGCGTTCGGCATTGGCAAATTCGGGAATGTTCTCGTGCTCCGCGTGGTGCCAGCCATAGCCCTCGCGAACTTGATCGAGGTTGATGTGACGGTCTCCGACATAGAGCCGGCCACAATTACGGCCTTCCCCATCGACCTCGACCGTATCGAAGCGGATGTCTTTTCCGTAAATCTTTGCACGCAAGCTGTCTCTGGCTGGACCCCAGTAGGGCTGGCCATGCTCCGGTGCATCGACTCCGTAGAGGTTGACCCGATGCCGCCGACCGGCTTCGTCCAGAATGGTACAGGTATCGCCGTCTTCAACCGAGACGACCCGGCCGCGGATCGCGCGGTGTTCAACACGCCGATCAAACCGGTCGTCCGCGCGGACGGCGACCGCAAAGCACAGAACGAAAGAAACCGAAACGAGAGAACGTAACAACATTGACAGACTCCTTTCTTGGGCGGGGTTTGTATCCGACACCCCTGATTGCTGCAATGCGGACTTGCAGACACCCCTGGAGTCGAGTCGGTCCTCAAGACGTCCGGACGAGGATTTCCGGGCGGTAAATTGTGGTCCCTTTGACGACCACTTTTACCTTGGGCCAGCCTTCGGCCGGCGTGAGCACTTCAAACTCCCCCTCGCCGACGAGGATCGAGTCGCCGGAGACGGCCGTGCCGATCGCCGGATGCCAATAAACGGCCATCCGCGGGGCGATTTGAAATTCACTGCGGGGGATGAGCGGCATCTCGCAGAGTTCGTAGCCGATGACCTCCGCCTGCTCCGTCTTTTCCCACTGATCGTCGCAGCCGAACTTCTCGTAGATCCGCGCAAGCCGGTTCCAAATCTCGAACATTCCCCACGGGGCCTGAGTGAAGTACATGCCCGTGGCCTGTAGGACCATCGTGCGGTGATGGTCGTCGGCGACTTCCTTGGGAGGCGTGCCGAAAGAGACGGTTCGCGTCGTCCCTAAACATAATCCATTTCTGCGCCCGATCGCGGTGACGACGACGTAGCGCTGGACCTGATCCTCACCGAAAGTCCAGTGCGGATAGGTTTGCGAACGGCCGTCGGCACAGACCTGAATGCGCTCTGGCAGGATTCGATGGCGGAGCAACCGGTGGGCGACTTCGCCCGCGATCTCGGTCTCCGTCTGGCCGGGTTCGCAGTTGCGACAAGTCGCTTCCACCGCGTGCGCCAGTTGCGGCCCCAATTCGCGAAGCCGCCGGCACTCAACGGACGTCAGCGGAATTCTTAGACCCGTCAACTGCGACGTCGTATCATCGGTGCCGCTAAATCCCGTGTCGCTCGCGACCGATCGTCCGCGGACAAGATCCTCGATGAGAGCGCTCCGCGGCTCGTGCCAGGGGCGTTCTTTCAGCTGGAACCCGAGACCCTGCAGCTCGCGATCGAAGAGCTGGGCCGATTCGGCATTGGTCGTGACGACGACGCGTGCATCAGGCGTAATGAACAGGGCCGCCGCGGCGTCGCAGGAACCGGCACGCGAGCAATCTCCCCCCGACGTAAACCAGGAGAAATTGGACGGCCGCTGCAAGAGGAGGGCGTCAAACCGCCGGCTTTCGAGAAATTGCGTGACCGCCGTGTGCTTGTGCTGAATATCAGAAACCCGGTCGACATCGATCGTCTGGAATTCCGATGAGGACATCGGACCCGCGGGCTTCCACATTGCGGTCGACATTCACTGGCTCCCGAAAGCGCGCAACTCGACCAAATCCCCTTCGTCCGCGCACCCTCTTTGCACATCGTCCCGCGACGGTTGGCCCGCGACGGCGGCTGCCGTCCCTCGTCAATTTTTCCCTGCAGCCTGTTTGAACAGGCGACTTGCGCAGGGGGCAAATGACGTACCTTGCAAGACATTCATCATTGTACCCGAACAAAGTGCGGGAAACGAGGAGGTTTGTCAACGCGAATCGGTAAGGTTTTTCCTGATAGTCGGCGACTTTCCGTGTAAGATTCGTCTTGCGAGCCCCGTTTTGGCCACGTTGAAAACTGCTGGAGTGCCCGTGCGCGGTCTGATCATTGGCTGCGGTTATTTAGGCCGCCGCGTTGCCGCACAATGGCGTCTGGCAGGCCATGCTGTTACGGCCCTCACCCGTTCCTCGGAGAACGCGCAAACGCTTAGGGCGTTGGGAATTGAACCGATTCTTGGTGACATCCTTGATCCAGCCAGCCTCCGCCCCCTCCCTTCGGCCGATTTCGTCCTTCACGCCGTCGGTCACGACAAGCGTGCTGCGCCGAGCAAGCGCGAAGTCTACGTAAACGGTCTGGAACACGTGTTGCGGGAACTGCCGCCTCGTGCGACTCGGTTCCTGTACGTTTCCAGCACGAGCGTGTACGGGCAGAACGGCGGCGAATGGGTCGACGAGACCTCGCCCTGCCATCCCCTGACAGAGGACGGTCAAATCTGCCTGGAGGCGGAGGGGATCGCGAGGACGAAGGGAGCGATTGTTCTGCGTTTCTCCGGTCTCTACGGGCCCGGTCGCTTATTGCGCCGAATTGAGGCCCTCCGTGGGGGGCAACCGATCACCGGCAATCCCGACGGCTATTTGAACCTGATTCATGTCGACGACGGGGTCAGAGTGGTCTCGGCCCTTTCCGAACACAATTATCCTACAGAGACCTATCTCGTCACAGACGACAAGCCGGTCCTCCGACGAACATACTACGAACGTCTCGCAGAACTGGTCGGAGCGCCGCCGCCGACTTTTGAAACGAACGTGGCGGATTCAATCGCGTTCAACAAGCGTTGCTCGAACGCACGGCTGCACGCCGAACTTGGAGATATTCTCCGGTTCCCGACGTTCGACGTGGGATTGGCTGATGTGATCACCAATGAAGCGGTAGGCCCGTCTCCGTAGGTAACTCGATATCGGCCTGAAAATCGATAGGCCGACGATAGTCTCCCGCAGGAAGATCGCCGGGACGAATTCCGGCCAGCGCGAGAAAATTGGCCAGCAGGCGATGACCGGATTCCGTGAGCACCGATTCCGGATGAAACTGCACTCCGACGACAGGACGCGTGCGATGTTCGATCGCCATGACCACACCGTCCGTCGTGCGCGCGGTGACTTGGAGCTCTGGGGGCAGATCCTCCTCCATCACGCAAAGCGAATGGTAACGGGCCGCGTGGAGCGGATTGGCCACACCCTGGAAGAGTGGTGTGGACTCGTGTCGCACAAGCCAACTCATTCCGTGGACTGGCGCCGGGGCACGGCCCACTTTTCCTCCAAATGCTTCCGCGATTGCCTGATGGCCGAGACAAACACCCAAGATTGGAATCGAGGCGGAAAGCGATCGCACCAGCTCGACCGAGATCCCTGCCTGGGCAGGCGTGCATGGACCCGGCGAAATGACGATCGCCCGCGGATCCCTTCGCTCGATGTCGGCAACCGAAACGGCGTCGTTCCGAACGACCTCGGTCGCGCATCCCAGTTCGCGGAGGTAACGCGAAAGGTTGTAAACGAAGCTGTCGTAGTTATCGAGCAGAAGGATCATCAGTTTTTCGTCGAAGTGCCGGCTCAATGTTCGAGATTCATCAGGCCGCCTATCAATTCTATTCGGGCTTAAGTGCACGCAACATGCCCGCCGCCTTGTGCAGCGTCTCTTCGTACTCGGCTTGAGGATTCGAGTGGGCGACAATTCCACCGCCGACGCAGCATTGAATCCAGCCGCGACGGCAGACAAAAGTGCGGATCAGAATGTTGCTGTCGACCGCACCGTCGAAGCCCGCGTAAAACAGCGTGCCGCAGTAAGGTCCGCGGACTGTGGGTTCCAATTCTGCGATAATCTCCATCGCGCGCACTTTCGGCGCACCGGTAATCGAACCACCTGGAAAGACCACCCGAAAAAGGTCCCAGGCGTCGCGTCCCCGTTCGAGGTGGCCCCGAATTTCAGAGACGAGGTGCTGGACAGTTTCATAAGTTTCGACAGCACACAATTGAGGAACGCGAATCGAGCCGGCAGCGCATGCGCGGGACAGATCGTTCCGCAGCAGGTCGACGATCATCACGTTTTCCGCCTGGTCTTTGACGCTTTCGCGCAATTCGTCGCGCGTGAAGAGATCGGCTTCGGGCAGAGGCCGCCGCTGTCGTGTTCCTTTAATCGGCCGCGTCTCCACCTCGCCGTCGCGAACACAGACGAATCGCTCCGGCGACGCACTGACGACGGCCCAGTCGTCAAAGGAAACGAAACCCGCAAAAGGGGCAGAGTTCTCGTGTCGCAGCCGACCTGACAAAGCGATCGGATCGATCCGCTGCGGATAGAGGAGTCGTTGCGAGAGGTTGGCCTGAAAAAGATCACCGGCGCAAATGTATTCGATGATCCGTTGGACGGCTTTGATGTATCCGTCTTGAGAAAAATTGCTCGTAAGTCCATCGAGGCCGGGGGCCGGAATCTGTTGGGCAAGCCGTTCCCGCGCAATCACCGGTGCCGACTTTACGGCCGATGTCGCCGGTTTTGGACACGAATTGAGTCGTGCCCGAACGAAACGCAGACGATCAGACGCGCGGCAATCGCGTTCGTTTGCCGTCTGAGCCGGCCATCCCTGGGAAATGATCCAAGCCTGGCGTTGTTGGTGGTCCCACGCGACGACCCAGTCATAAAAACCGACGGCCAGATCAGGGAGCTCAAACTCGTCAACGGCTGCTCGCGGAATTCTCTCAAATGCTCCTCCAAGCTCGTAGGAGAACAATCCCGCGGCGCCTCCCTGGAACGGAGGCAGGTCGGCCAGCGGCTGGCTCGCGAATTCGCGCAACTCGGAGCGGAGCCGTTCGAATGGATTGGCTCCGAACGACGTTCTCTGCACGATCACACTCGTAAACGGATCGGCGGCCAGGAACGAATACCGCCCGACCGGCTCACGTACGAGTGCGCTGTCGAGCAGGACGATGCCGGGTTGATCGGCGAAAGCGCGGAGCGCTTCACCAACCTCGGGCGGAGGAAAGAGTTCTTCGACAATGGGAGCCGTCATGACGAACGATCCGGGGCGTTTGGAACCCGGTCGGTTCGGACTTCCGACTGCGACTTGCTCTCGACGCGGTCCCGATGAGAGATCTCCGGGACCGTCAGGAAACCCCAAGACAGCGCCTGGTCCTGCGTATATTGTTTGCCGAGCGCGAGGGCCGTTGCCGCCTTGGACATCTCGTAGCCGAGATAAAATGCGTGCGGCGGATCGATTGGCTTCCCGGCGGCGGTTGCCTGACGGATCAACTCGAACGGATCATTCCCCTGCCAATGACCATCACGATTCAGCAGATGGATCATGCCGCCTTGCACAAAGATGCGGTAATTGGGGTCGGTGATCCGCTTAGCCAGCTGTGTGATTTCCTCGTCGGTCATCTCGACGATTTTCGGATCGCGCAACATGGCCAATCGCGAATCAATGTGCTTGGGGAGCAAACCCTGCGATAGGCTGTAGCAGACGAGCCGACGTGCCAGATCGAGCTCGCGGACCGAGGTGCGGGCCCAGTTGATCACTTGCGTCGTCAGCACGCTCTTGATTTTCAATTCCTGGCAGATGCCTGCCAGAAGGACATTGATCCCCGCCGAATCGACTTCCGTTAACTCGGTCACGTTCGCGACACCCATCATGATCTCGGCGGCGGGCCAGCGCTCGCGTGCCTTCACATAGCGCTCGAGCGAACGGCTGAATCCGTGGCCGATCGGTTCGAGCACCGGGTCGATCCGGAATCTCGATCCTTGGGCTTCGAGGCTTGCGATCGTCCCCCCAAGCGAATCCAGGTCGCGGATGTTGTCAGGAATGACCACGAGCTCGGCCCGAGCTCCGACGCCCACTCCACATTTGTGCCGTTGCAGCTCAACACGAGTTCGGCACCGGCGGCGACCGCGTCTTCGACTTCGCGCCTGTTGAAACTGTCGATCGACACGCGGCAACCCTCGTCTCGCAGGATGCGGGTCACCGTTCCGGCCCGGCTCCATTCCTCGCCGGGGATGCAGCCCAGATCAATCACATCCGCGCCGTCGACTCGCAGACTCATCGCCAGCGCCACGATTTGTGAATCGGAGAGGCGCGGAGCATGATTGATCTCCGCGAC
Source organism: uncultured Planctomycetaceae bacterium (assembly GCA_963833105.1). Lineage (GTDB taxonomy): Bacteria > Planctomycetota > Planctomycetia > Planctomycetales > Planctomycetaceae > DASPSM01. The sequence continues at coordinate 77,705 of CAWHWU010000006.1, read as the reverse complement.
GATCTCAATATCGAAGAGGCTTAAATCAGGCGACTGCTGCTTGCGACCGAAGTGCTCGGGCAAATCGTGAAGATCCTTTGGTCCACGCTGGAACGGGATATCGAACTGGCGGGCCAGCACGTCCAGATTACCCTGGCACCAGCCGGGAAGCACGACCCGATCGGCCGCTTCGTTCAGCGCGAGTTTGCGTTTCACCCAATCGACGTGCATCAGTGCCGCCACGCTAATCGGCAGGACAACGACGCGATAATCGAAGCCGACCTCCACGCTAAGAGGTTCGAGCACCTTCCGAAGTGAAAACTCGGCGAGCTTGCCCGTCACGAAAACGATTCGCTCTCGCGCGGGGCTGCCGTTGGCCGGGCTCGAACGCGCCTCGGATTGCATGCGTGGACTCGAATTCAATGCACCCAGTTTTTGGGGAATCCTTCCAGGGACCCGCCCTTGGGCGGCTTCCAGGTCACGACCTCGTGGATTTTGCGGGCCAGCTCGACATCGTTCCAGGTGATCGCGTGGGCTTTGTGCGTTTGCAGCTTGACCGTCACCTTTGCATAACCCACGGAGAGATCGGGATGGTGATAGGCGGCCTCCGCAAGGTACCCGATCGTATTGACCAGCATCAGGGTGTGCGGAAAGCCGGGGGTCGCGTATTCGCGTCGCAACCAGCCGTCGCGAATTTCCCAGCCCGGAAGCGACTCCAATTCTTTCTTCAATTCGGCTTCGGAGATCGACCGGTATTCTGGCATTGCTCTTCTCCTCTCAGAGTTTGTTTGCGAGCTCAACGAACTGCTCCGCCGTTGATGCGGATCACCTGTCCGGTAATGAACGCGGCATCATCGCTGACCAGAAAACGTGCCAGCTTGGCGACATCTTCCGGCGTGCCCCAGCGTACCAAAGGCGTCTCCTTCCGCACGCGCTCTTGCCAAACTTCCCCGGCCCGTTCGCCCCACGCCGTGCGGATCCAGCCCGGTGCGAGACAGTTCACTCGCACGTGCGGAGCGAGACTGACCGCCAGCGAGCGGCTAAATCCCATGACCGCATTCTTCGACGCTGCAAAAAGCTCGCCACTCGCTCCCTCCATTCCGCGGTCGGCCTGGTCCCACCCCACATTGAGAATGACACCACGCCGCGCCGCGGCCATTCGCTCTCCGGCCGAGCGCGACAAGAGGAGCGAACTTCGCACGTCTACGTCCAACAGCCGCGCGAGCTTGTCAGCGAAGCTCCACCGAGATTCATCGCCGGTGAGAAGGTCGGCGCCGGCGTTGTTGACCCAGACGTCCACACGACCGAAACAGGCCCACGCCGCGTCGACGAAACCCGCTAAGGCGTTCGTCTCGGCCAAATCGACGCAGAAAACGTGGGCCGCCCGGCCCATCGCGCGGATCTCCGCCGTAACCTTCTCGGCAGCGGCCTGCGAATGCCGGCAATGGACGACGACATCGGCTCCGGCGCGCGCAAACTCCAAAGCGATCGCCCGGCCGATTCCGCTGGAAGCACCCGTGACAACGGTCTTGCGGCCCGAAAGATCTCCGAATGCACTGATGCTCAAGCGATCACCCGCGAGCCAAAGCGAGGCGACGACGGCCGCGCGACCGGGTACCAGGCAATTCTCGAACGACGGCGACCGCGATTTGTGTCGCCGCAGTCGGCAACCTCTCACTTCGCCGCGGCGGGCGCCTCATCCGGAACGTAGACCCACTTCGGGGATTTGTTCTGTCGGATTTCTTTTGCGAATTGATCGTACTGATCGCCGAATCGCCGATAAGGAATGAAAATTGTGCGGCGCAGAACCAACTGTTTGCCCGATTCGTCCTTACCGAGCTTGTACACGTTCGAGAAGCCGGAAAGATAAACCGAGAACGCAGTTGTGCGTGGGTCGACACCTCGGAACATGAAGACGCCATAGCGTGCATTCTGTTTTTTGGCATCGGGCCCCGTCAGCTTGGGAAGCGGGCCCGCCATTTGAACCGAGGTTTTCAGGTCGAGCCGCTCGCGCGAGTCGATGACCGACAAGGCTTCCGGCACGATTGAGTCGACGACGGCCCCGCGGATATCCGGATCCTCGATCACCAGGGTGGCTCGCGGCACACAGATCGGCGCCGGAGCGGGATCCTGGACGTTGACGGGGCCCGAATCGGCCGTCGCTTCGGCCGGCTTTGTGACCGGAAGGTTGACGATCTTATACACGAGGTACCAAATCATTTCGCTCGATTTGGCACCGGTCCGCGGATTGGTCGTCGGGACATAGACCATCCGCATCGGCTTCAGTGAAACTTGAAGCGCCCACACGTTGTCCTGGGCTCGGAGTTCTTCGCCGGTGAAATTCGGCTCGATAACCGTCGAAAATCCTTGATCGGACTCGGCAGCATGAACGCCTGACGCGGCAAAGCCCACACAGGCGAGCACGAAACCCGCCAAGCGGCACCAGCGGCAAAAACGCATGTATTGCTCCAGAGGCCCAATCGCGACGGTCGCGGCCGGTCAATTAATCGGACCGGCCCTTGTCCTGTCGTCAAAACGACATCCTCAACTATAGCAGCGTCGAAAAAGGGGGGTCAAGAAGCGGTCCCTGGGGCTCAATATTCGTCGGTCGGGCTCAGCAGCTTTTCAACGGCATCGGCCTTGCTGGCCAGTTCGAGGACGCTGCGGCGAATTTCCTCCGCATCGATCGTCGCCCGGGGGTAGGTGTCGATCATGACGAATTGCGGGGATCCGCCGATTTCACGGATAGCAAGCCCGCCGTGGGCCATTTCCGCATTGAGTTTGAGCCCCCGTTCAAAAAACTCGGGGCGCGCATCCCCACAATAGCTCGACAGGATCAGCAGCCGGTCCGCGACCGCATGCTCACTCGGTTCGATATACACCATCTGGTGACGCCCCTCGGGCAAACGGACCTCAATCCGGAAGTCCTCGCCGTCTCGCGTCCAGGCGACGTTTGTCTGGCCGCGGAAGGCGATTTCCAACAAGCTTTCGACATCCGGCAGATCACCCGCGACGGCCGCCAAGAGCTGCAGAGCCTCGCAGGCGTTTTGAGGCCGGTTCGACGGCGCTTTGGCCATGAGCTGGGCCACGCACTCGGCAATTTCGAGCGGGACGGTGACTCCGACTTCTGCGAAATCGGGCGGCGGTTCCGTTTGAACACGTTCGGCCAATTGCTGGACCGAGCCGCTGGGAAACGGAACCTGTCCCGACAATAAGAAGTACAAGCAAACGCCCAGGGCGTAAACGTCGCTGGCCGGCGTGGAGGGTTGGCCCGTGAAGAGCTCGGGCGCCATGTAATACGGCGTGCCGACCAGGCACTCCGGTTCATCCCGTTCGTACCAAACGCGTTTTGCCAGGCCGAAATCGACGATTTTGGGGACCGCCTGAACTGAGATCAACACGTTGTCGGGCTTCAGATCGCGGTGGACAATTCCCTCCTGATGGGCAGCGGACAGCCCCTCGGCAATCCGCACGGCAAGCGCCATCGCCCGCGTCGGCACCAAGTGTCGTTCGTATTCCACCAAATCCTGCAAGCTGCGGCCGGGGACGAATTCCATCTCCAAAAAGCGATAGCCTTGCGCTTCGCCGATGGCGTGCGTGGTCACGATGTTGGGATGGACGAGGGCCGCCGCGGCCCGCCCTTCGCGTAAAAACCGCCGAACGTAATCGACATCGGTTTGGCAAACGTGCGGAGAAAGGACTTTCAAGGCACATTTGCGGTCGAGGTCTTCGTGATGCGCCAGGTAAACCCGTCCCATCGCTCCCCAGCCCAACAGGGCTTCGCACCGATAAACGTGCAGGCGACGGCCGACAAGATCTTCCGCCGGCCGTGCCGATAATCCGTCCGGCGCACCCTGCGATTGCGCGGCGGGGGCATCTCGCAGAAACAGCGTTTCCGCCAGTTGGGGTCTCGAAGTCTGTGGGACCTCTGCCCGGCACCGGGGACAGCGATGCGAGTCGGTTGCCTGAAGAAACCGTTCGTTGCAAGCGGGACAGTAAATGCGACGACCTCGACGAAACGTTCCAAGCGGAAAAGGAGAGCCTACGATCGCGCCCACCGGACACGGGCACTCTTCTGCCAATCTATCCCGTGCGAAATGGCCACGCTACAATCAAACCAGCAGCGAGATCGAGGTCATCGAGAAGGTCAAAGCCCAGGCCGGAAACTGACGGAACATGGTTCAATTGCCGATCATCGAACAAAACACCGGCGAGCGCCTGGCAGACAAGGGATATTCCAAAGGTACTTATTGCTTCGTGAGCCTCGGCTGCCCCAAAAACCTCGTCGACAGCGAGAAAATGCTGGGGACGCTGGCCCTCGACGGTTACACGCTGGTCGGCGAGCCCGATGGGGCCGATTTCGTGATCGTCAATACCTGCGGGTTCATCGAAAGCTCGCGAGCCGAGTCGAAAGCCGTCATTCGGGAAATGCTCGACCTGAAACGGCAAAAACGCACGCGTGGCGTGATTGTCGCCGGCTGCCTTCCGCAGCGTTTGGGTCCGGCCCTGTTGGACGAGCTTCCGGAAATCGATCACATCGTCGGGGTTTTCGGCCGTGACGAGATCAACCGCGTCGCCGACCATTTAATCGGCGGGGCCCGCGAGCAGCGAGAGCTGTTCCGTCCCGCTCCGATGACCGCCCTTGACGATCGCGCCCGGTTGCGGATCACGCCGCGGCACTTCGCCTATCTCAAAATTTCGGAAGGCTGCGACCGCACGTGCACGTTCTGCTCGATTCCCAAGATGCGAGGGAAACACGTCACCAAGCCGATCGAAATGGTGGTCGCCGAGGCGTGCGAGCTTGCCGCCGACGGTGTCAGGGAACTGAACCTCGTCGCGCAAGACACCACGTATTACGGAATGGATCTTTACGGGGAAGTCCGTTTGGCCGAACTTTTGCGTCAGCTCGAGTCGGTCGACGGGATCGATTGGATCCGGTTGATGTATCTGTACCCGATCAACTTCAATGACGAACTGATCGACACCATCGCAGGCTCCGCCAAGATCGTGCCGTATCTCGACCTGCCGTTGCAGCATATCAATGACGCCGTGCTCAAACGCATGCAGCGCCGGGTGAACCGCCGACAAACGGTCGATCTGGTTCAGAAATTGCGGGCAACGATCCCAAATGTCGTGCTGCGGACCACGTTTGTTGTCGGTTTTCCGGGAGAAACCGACGGGCAATTCCAGGAGTTGACTGAATTCGTCGAAGAGACTCGTTTCGAGCGGCTGGGCGTCTTCACCTATTCGCTCGAGCCGGGCACGCCTTCCGTCAAATTGGACGGGCATCTGCCCGAGGAAGTGATGGTGGCCCGTCGCGAAGAGCTGATGGCCGTGCAACAGGAGATTGCCTTTGAGTTTGCCGAGTCGTTGATCGGGTATGAGCTCGACGTGTTGATCGACTCGGCTGATGACGGCGGCGGATTTATCGGGCGCACGTTCGCCGATGCGCCGGAAATCGATGCCAGTGTCACGGTTGAGGGAGCCGGCGCTCAAGTTGGCGAGTTTGTTCCCGTAGAAATCACCGGCCGAGTCGGTTACGACCTCGTGGGCGTATGCGATAATTGAATGGGCCCCCCGATTGCATCGGGCAGGAAAAGCGGTTCCAGGCACCATGTCGGTCACACAAAACAGCACGACCTTTGACGACAAGGCGGCCGCCGCGAAGAAGCAATACGGTCCGCTCGACGTCAACGCGCTCAATTTGCCGAATTGCATCACGGTCAGCCGGCTCGTTCTGGCCTTTGTGCTGTTTGGAATGATCTCGTACGGCGGACTGTGGATTGCATCCGCCGTCGTGTTTGCCGTCGCCGCCGCGACCGATGCGGTCGACGGCTATCTCGCACGTCGCTATGGCATGGTGACAACGCTGGGCCGCATTCTCGATCCGTTTGTCGACAAGATCATCGTCTGCGGGGCGTTCATCTTTCTCCTGGCCGTGAACGATCCCGCGGCGGGTGTGCTCTCGGGTATCGGGCCCTGGATGACACTGGTCATTATCGGTCGCGAAATGTTCATTACCGGCTTGCGTAGCATCCTCGAACAACAGGGGAAAGACTTCTCCGCCAGCATGAGTGGGAAAATCAAGATGGTTGTGCAGTGCTTCGCTGTGGAAGCCACTTTGCTGTCGTTGAGCCCCGCTTTTAAGTCGGTATGGTTGATTGGCCTGCGCGACTTGCTGTTGTGGCTGGCCGTCGCCTTTACACTGGCAAGCGGTGTCCTCTATATCCGCCGCGCAGCCCGTCTCCTCCGGTCTGCCTAGCCAGACCAACGGCCCACCCGCGCTGCCTCTCTTTTTTTCCAATACTTCGCTTCATAATCATCTCGCGACTTTGCCGATAAAATTGACTGGATTGACCGCGCAGACTTGCGCCTTCAGCAAATTCTGCCGAACGCGAGGCAGCAGGGGGCGGAGAGCCAGGATGGCATTGAAACCGCAACTCCTTGCGGGGTTTTTTGTTGCACTGATCGCCTCGACTGCAAACGCCCAACAGGTCGGCCCTTGGACCGGTCCGCCGGCCGGATCGGGTCCGCCGATGGTCTATGCGACAGCGCAAGCCCCATTCGCGGCACCGGCCGGCAATTCGACGGCCTACAACCCAAGCGCGCCGCCTTTCGCTCAGACGCAAATGGGACCGCAATCGGGCGAGATGCAACTCGTTTCCTCCACATACCCGGCTCCCGCGTACCCGGCTCCGGCAGGCGAGCCTATTCTTGCCAGTGCGCAAGGTGTGCCGATGGACCCCAATGCGAACATGCGGTACATGGATCCGGCCAATGCCACGTACGGTCAATATGGTCCGCCAGGCGCCAATAACGGGATCGTGTACGGTCCCGGGCCGGGTGTCCCTCCGGGCTATCCCGCGATGCAGGGTCCCGGTCCTGGTCTCGCTCCTTACAGTCCTTTTCCGGTGCCCGAACCCGCGACGCCGCGGTGGTATCTTCGCGGTGAGGCGGTCTGGCTCTTCCGCAGCGCACCGAACGTTCGCAATCTGACGACTTACGACAACGCGGCGAAGAGCTCCGACCCGCTCAACAACCGCGTCCTGATCGACACGGACGATTTGCCTTTCGGACTGGCCCCCGGCATGCGAATCACGGTGGGCCACTATCTGACGGACAAGACGGCAATCGAAGGCGGTTTTTACGGAGCGAATAACTGGGATGAAAATACGGGCACGCCGCAATTTGCGAGTGCCAATGGGCACGGCCCCCTCTCCGCCTATTGGGGAACCGGCGGAGGTCCGTTTAGCACGTCGGCTTTCACCAATTCGAACCAGCAACTCGCCTCCTACGAATCGAGCTTCGATAGCGCCGAAATCAACCTCCGCCAATGGCTGCTCCCCTCGCTGTCCGGCCTCATCGGAGTTCGCTACATCAACGTGGCCGACCAGTTCCAGCTGACAGCCACGAATAACGCATCGAACGACGACGCCGGGCAGGTCGGCTTTTATCGCACTTGGACCAACAACAATATGGCAGGTGTCCAGGCTGGCGCGGACTTCACGCACGACTTGTACATGCGTTGGCTCTTCTTCTCGATTGAAGCCAAAACCGGCGCCTTCATGAACTTCGCCGACCAGAAGAACCTGCTTTTCAACAGCATGACGACCTACGACCAACGCTCGTCACGAGAGACACAATTTGCGACGATGTTCGATCTGTCGGTCGCGCTGACCGCTCTGGTGAGCGATCATCTCACGCTGCGAGGGGGATATACCTTCCTGTTCCTCGACGGCGTGGCGCTGGCAAGCGATCAGCTCGACACCAATCCGACGATGAACAACTCCCGCGATTTTCTGGCTGACAAGGGATCGCTGACGCTGCAGGGACCGTTCGTCGGCGCGGAATTGGCCTGGTAGCGGCTGCGGTTCATTTGGAAAACCGCAGCTCGGAAAATTCGCGGATGCGGTTCGTGATGGCCGGTTCGACGGGCAGCCGTTCCATACTGCTGGCTCCGTAGAAACCGACAATTCCCTCCGTGTGATCGAGGATGTACTGCGCGTCGGCCGGCTCGGCAATCGGACCGCCGTGACACAGAACGAGCACGTCGGAGTTCACCTTTTTGGCGGCGTCGTGCATCGCCTGCACGCGGCGAGCGCATTCCTCCAACGAAAGGGCCGTCTTCGCGCCGATCGATCCCTTCGTTGTCAAACCCATGTGTGGAATCAGCACGTCGCAGCCAGCGTCGGCCATCGCCCAGGCTTCGTCGACATTGAACGCGTAAGGCGTCGTCAGCAGGTCCATCTCGTGGGCCGCCGCGATCATGTCGACCTCTTTGCCGAAGCCCATCTCGGTTTCTTCGAGGTTCTGCCGGAAGACTCCGTCAATCAGTCCAACGCTGGGAAAGTTTTGCACGCCGGAAAAGCCGGCACATCGGACCTCCTCCAAAAAGAGCTTCATTACGCGAAACGGATCGGTGCCGCAGACGCCTGCCAAAACGGGCGTTTTGGAAACGACCGGCAGGACTTCGCGAACCATCTCCATGACGATGGCGTTGGCGTCCCCGTAGGGCATCATTCCCGCGAGCGATCCGCGCCCGCCCATCCTGAAGCGGCCCGAGTTGTAGATCACAATCAGATCAATCCCGCCGGCTTCCTCCAGCTTGGCGCTGAGGCCCGTTCCGGCCCCGCCGCCAATTATCGGGCGGCCGGACGCGACTTTCGCTCGCAAACGGTCCAGGATTTCCTCGCGTCGAAACATTCCTCGGCACCCTTTACTGAAACGACGGCATGACGGGCTTCATCGAGGAGCCCGCAGCATGGCGAGCAACTCGCGGGCTGCCGCCTCGGCGAATTCCGGATCGTTGATGTGCCGATCCAGCTCAATCAGCTTTGCGTTTCCGTGATTGCGACGCAAGCTGTCAAACAAGGCGGCGCGAGCCTCGGGGTCGTCGAACGGCTGACCTTCGCGGTCGATGGCTGAGACCCCTTGAAGCGGGAGAACGATGGCGGTTGGGCCGCCCGCGGCGCTCGCCTTGCGGCCGATTTCCTCGCCAAGGGCCGCGTTTTCGTTGGCGGTTGTCCGCATCAGAGTCACGGTTGAATTGTGGCGATAGAACTTCCGATCCCCAAATTTCGACGGAATAGTGTCGGGCGGACCAAAATTCACCATGTCGAGGGCGCCGACCGAGATGACTTGCGGGATTCCCTTGCGCCCGGCCGCCGTCAGTCGATCCGGTCCGGCGGTCAGAATTCCTCCGACCAGTTCGTCGGCGAGCTCTGTGGTCGTGATATCAAGGACACCCACGACCAGGCCGTCGTCGATGAGTGATTCCATCGCCTGTCCGCCGGTGCCCGTCGCGTGAAAAACCAGGACTTCGTAGCCCGCCTCCTCCAAGATACGGCGTGCACGTTCCACGCAGGGAGTCGTGACGCCGAACATCGTGGCAGCGACGACCGGCTTTTCCGCGTTCGCGGATCGCGCACCTCGCAGCGTGACCATGCCCGCCATGGCACGAGCCGCCTCGCTCAGCACGAGCCGACTAATGCGGTTGATGCCGGAAATGTCGACGACCGTGTTGAGCATCAAAATGTCTTTGTCACCGACATACGGACGCACCTGCCCCGAAGCGAGCGTGCTGGCCATGAGCTTCGGCACACCGATCGGCAGCGTTCGCATGGCGGCCGTGGCGATCGTCGATCCTGCTGAGCCTCCCAATCCGATTACGCCGGAGACTTGTCCCGCGTCGTACAACTCTCGGATCAGCCGCGCCGCGCCTTGAGCGGCCGTCGTGACCGCATGGCCTCGATCGTTTTTCGTCCGAACTTCGTCAAGCGTGGTGCCGGCTGCGGCGTACACCATTTCCCGCGAGAATCTGCGACAAATACTGGCTCACCGAGGCAGCTTCCGTCGATGACTTTCACATCGACGCCGAGCGACCGGAAGCTCGTCCCGCACGAAAGCAAGCTCAGCACCTTTCGTATCGAGCGTGCCAATCAGATAGACGGACATACGATCGCTCTTAGAGACGTCATCAACCGTATGATCGAGAACGACGGATGTCTATTGAATACCAGATGACGAATACCGCGTGCAGTGAGCGAACTGCCAGAGGTTGAGCGGCGTTCGCTCTTGCGGTTCGTCGTTGGTCCGTTCACTCGGGCGTGACGTACGCCGCCGTGATGCCGCCGTCGACGACGAAGTCGGCCCCGGTGAGATAGGACGAATCGTCGCTGGCTAAATAGAGGGCGGCCTTGGCCATCTCGGCCGCCTCGCCAAAGCGGCCCAGGGGAATATGGACCAATCGGCGCTGTTTCTTCTCGGGCGTGTTAAGGAAATTCATCAGCAGATCGGTCCGCAACGGCCCCGGACAGAGCGCGTTGACGCGGATTTTCTCGCGGGCGTGAATCACGGCCAGTTCGCGACTGAGAGCCAGCACGCCCCCTTTGCTGGCCGTGTAGGCGAGCTGCGGCGTGGCCGCCCCTAAAAGCGCGACGAACGAGGCCGTGTTGATGATCGATCCGCCCCCGGCGCGGCGCAAGGCCGGAATGCCGTATTTGCAGCCGAGAAAGACGCCCTTCAAATTGACGGCCAGTGTCTTCTCCCAGATCTCTTCGCTCGTGTTGACGGCATCGTCATCGCCGTTCAGCATGATGCCGGCGTTGTTGAAGAGGATGTCGAGTTTGCCAAACGCTTCTTCGGCCATCGAGATCATCGCCCTCGCAATCGGCGGCCTTTGAGACGTCGGCACGGACGTAGCGAGCCCGTCCCCCGGCCTTCTCGACGAGTGCGACGGTCTCCTTTCCGGCGGAGTCGTTGACGTCGACGGCGACGATCGCAGCCCCTTCGCGGCTGAAAAGGAGTGCCGACTCGCGGCCGATGCCGCCGCCTGCCCCGGTGATCAACGCCACTTTGTCTTTGAGTTTCATGTTGTCGCAATCAAAGCTGAGAGTTCAGACGAGCTGTGCGATGGGTCGGCCCGTAAAGAGAAGCGGGACCGGACGGCCGGAAAAATCGGGAAAGGTAATCGACGGATCAATGCCGAGGTGCCGATAGACCGTCGCCATCAAATCCTGCGGCGTGACCGGATTGTGCACGGGAAATTCCGACTTTGAATTCGTCTCGCCAACGACTTGGCCCATCCGCAGTTGACCGCCAGCAATCAGCGCCTGAAAGCCTGCGGCCAATGGTCGCGGCCCAGGCCGATCTGACCGGAGAAATTGACCGGCGCATGTGTCACGCGCGGCGTGCGGCCGAATTCGCCGCAGGCAAGCAACAGGACGCGTTTGTTCAACGATCGAGAGTGCAGATCGTCCAACAGGGCCGACAGGGCCTGATCCATCTGTGGCAGGCGCTCGCGCTGGGCGTAGTCGAGGTGGAACGCTCCCGCGTGGTCGTCCCAACTGAAATTCTTCGTCGTGTCGCAGGTGCACGTCGCGTCGATGTTGATTACGGTCGCTCCCGCCTCGGCAAGCCGCCGCGCCAAGAGGCAGCTCTGTCCCCAGCGGTGCCGGCCGTAGCGATCACGGGTCGCCTGCGACTCGCGACCGAGGTCAAACGCATTGGAAACGGTGCGGCTGGTAAGCAATTGGAAAGCGTCGGCCCGGAAGTGGTCGATTCCTTCCATCGTGCCGGTGGCGTCGGCCGCACGGCGAAAGCGGTCGAACTGCTGGATCAGCGATTTCCGATTGTCGAGGCGGCGATTGTCGACCCCCGTCACCAGCGTCAGATTGGGGGGCGAAAACCCGGGACGCGAAGGATCGCCCGTATCGAACGACCGGTGTGCCACTCCCAAATAGGCGGGATTGGTCATGAAGGGAGCCCGCTGCACGCCGACATATTGAGGCACGCCGTCTGCCCGCGACCCGCGCAACCGTGATGCGACCATTCCGAAATCGGGGTGTTCGCTGTGCGCCTGCGAAGTCGGATCGGGAACGCGGGGCGTCTTGCCGGTGAGGACTTCGATGCTCCCGTCGTTGTGCGCCGACATTTCATGGTGCAGCGAGCGGATGAGCGAAAATCGATTGGCCCGCTGAGCCAGGAGAGGCATGTATTCGCAGATTTCCAGGCCAGGAACGTTCGTGCGAATCGGCGAGAGAGGCCCGCGATAGTCGCTGGGAGCATCCGGCTTCATGTCGAACGTTTCCAGCTGGCTCGGTCCTCCCCACATCCAGAAGACGATCACCGACGTGTCGCAGTTCTGTCGGCCGGCCAGAGCCCGCTGTGCAATAATCTCCGGAAGAGTCAGCCCGCCCAAAGCGAGCGTGCCTACGCGCAGAAACTCGCGCCGCGGCATCGGTCCGGGACAGAAGGGCGAACGCATGCAAACTTCCGCTTCGGAAAACGCATCAACCAACGCTTATGGCCGGATTATGCGTATTTCGCCGACTCGTGGCAATGCGGAGGTTGCTGTGACGTTCGACCGTGCCCGTTGCCGGCGCGATTCCGCAGGGATAGACTCGAAATCGGATTGCGACCGGTCGAGAAGATAATCTCAAAGGGATAACGGAAATGGCAAAGCTCGCAGGGAAACTTGGCGCGGCCGGGCTGATAATGGCACTACTTGCGGGCTGCACGGAATCGCTCTCCGACCAGGCGAAGAAAGACCCCAACAGCATCATCGGCCGGAAGACCGACAAGATCGAGAAGTTCGATCCGAATGCCAAGCAGGAAGTGAGCGATTCAAAGGTACGGGCTGACGATCCCGTCCTGGCACCGCTGCAAGCCTACGGCCCGATGGTCGAACAGATCTCAAAAATGTACGTCGAGCACGCGATTGACCTCTTCAACGCGTCAGAAGGGCGTTACCCGAAGGACTACGACGAATTCATGACGCGGATCATCAAGGCGAACAACATCAAGCTGCCGGTCCTGCCCGGTGGCTGGAAATATGCCTACGATGTCCCGAACCACAAGCTCGAAGTCATCCGCGCAGAGGGCGCCGCGCACGTACCGGAACCAGCCGCAAAGTAATTTGTCGTAGCGGCGTGCCCACGGTTGCCACTTGCTCTATTCAAAAAAATTGATCGACAGCGGATACCGCCACACCTCGCCGTGGGATGCTTTTACCGCGCCGATGATCGGGTAGACGATCGACGGCACAAGCACGGCGAGTAGCAGCGGGATGCCGATCAAAACGGCGCACAAGATCCCCGAGACGACTGTGTAAATCAGCGCCGAGAGGATCCAATTCGTCACGATCTTGCCATGGGACTCGATCTCAGGCATGTCGATCTTTTTGTATTGCCAGATCACGAGCGGAATCGCCAGGCCGATCGGCGGAAGCACATATGCGAGAAGTTGCGAGAGGTGTAGCAGGACGGCCCATTGCTGAACGTCTTGTTCCGTCGGACCGCTGCCCCGTTCTGAACGCTCGCCGCGGATGACGGCGGCTTTGGCCACGGTATATTCGTCGTCCGAGAGCGCCCCGATTCCATGCAGTTCGTGGAGTCGCTCCAGCTCGCCAGCAATTCCCATGGCTTCGTCTCGGATAAGCATTTTAAGCTCCTGGATGAGCCGGAGGAACCTGCAATTCTCTTCCCGCGGTGGGTCATTCGCCGGCAAAAAAAGAATATTGGCGACTTTCGGGAGCTTTTCCGACACGTCGGCGAAACCGGGGCCTGGTGGCGCAGCGCGCTAGGCGGCGTTTTCATTCATCCGGGCTGCCGCGCTGATTTCAGCGTGCAGTTCGATAATCCGGGAGCGGAGCGCGGCGACCTCGAGTTCCTTCTCGGCAAGCGTCGTCTTGAGCTGCACCAGCCGCTTCTCCGGATTGCGGTGGATGACGCGCTCCAAAAATGAAGCGACGACCATCCCGCGCCTGCGCGGAGCACCGAGCCTCGCAAGCGGTAGAGCCGGGTGAAGCGGCCGAGCTGATTGAGCCGTGCCAATCGGGCCAGCCGCAGCATCCTTAAAAAGCCGACGAGCGGCAACACGATCACCAACAGGTCGATCCAATGTTGCACGCAATACTTCAGTTTCCGCTCGACGACCGAGATCATGATCACGAACTCGAGAGCGAACGCCGTCCAGATGAGCGCTTCGCCAATCCGCGTCGCGATGCGGACAGGCATGACGCGGGCGACCTTTGCCAGCCACGGCACGCTCGTGCCGCTCGGCGTCTCATGGAGAGCCGGCGTGTGCAGGACGCTCTGCACGTGCGTCACAATTGGGTGATGATCGGGCTGATAGTAGTCCAGGGCCAGCACGGGAATCACCAGGAGAGAGATGCCGAGCATCGGCAGATTGAAAGACTGCTCGACGCGCTGTCGCAGCCGATCGTCAACGGGCACCCAGCCGAGCCGTGGCAGCCAGATCCGGGTCCCCGTCTTCGCGTCACGAGCGGCTAAACGCAGCGGTGGACAGAGGCAGATGACGAAATGGTTTTTCCAACGCGGATTTCCGGCGACGAATTGGACGATCGCTTCCAACAGAAACAGCGGCCACGTGATTGCCAGCCCGTAATGACACGCGACAAGCAGAGGCCGAAAGAGGGCAGGGTGAGTGAAATGGAGTTCTCCGGCCAGAACAACAACAGCGCAACCGACGCCACAAACATCGGGAAGGGGGTCATCCGATCAAGTTGTTCGCGAGTCAGTCTCATGGTTTAAAGGGCCGCAGATTCCCGCGAATGATCGTGAAATGGGGCAATTTGGCGGCGGATTCTGTGCGGCGAGACCATTTCTAGCAAGGCCGAGTTGCTGTTGGCTCACCGCCTCCGGGGCGCCGTCGCGGACTGCATACAGACGTTTGCACGGCAGTCTAGGGGAGCCTATTCTGAATCCGCGGAGGTCGCCCCGTCGGCTGCCTCGCGGCCGATCGATGGCAGGTATTGGCGAGGACACGCTCTTGGCTGGCAAATTCAACGTGCGGGTCGTGCTGGCGGCAGCCATTGTCTCGATTTGGGCGAGCTTCGCGGCTGCCGCCGACAATTCTGGACCGACGGATCTCCGTGTCGGCGCCTCGGCCGTCAATCTGAAGTGCGACTCGTCGATGGTCCTGGCCGGGATGATCGAACCGCGTTATACGAACGAGCAGGAAGGCGAGCTGCGAGCGGTGGCGGTCGTTATCGAAAAACCGGCGGCCGGGCACGAGCCGGGTAATAAGCTCGCCATTGTCGCCTGCGACGTTTTGTGGATTCCCCGCCCGCAGGTCGACGCGGCGCTGGCCGAGATCGAAAAGACGACCGGCATTCGGCCGCAAAATGTCCTCATCAACGCCACGCACACGCACCACGCTCCGAGCACCGCGCCGGCGCACGGTTTCGGCGTTTCGCAGAAGTTCTGCGAGGAGTTGAAGCGGGGGATCGTCCACGCGGTTCAAGAGGCAAACAAAAACCTCTCCGGCGGCCAGGCGGCGTTTTTCTTCGCCCTTGGAGAAGAAAAAACAGTCGGAGCCAACAGCCGCCTCAAGCTGCCCAATCACAATATCACCTGGCTCAACCCGGCCCGCGAGGCGGGGCCGAAGGGGATTCCCACCGGACCGTTCGATCCGCAGCTTCCCGTCTTTGATTTTCGCGACCCGTCCGGCAAGACGCGGGCCTTGCTCTTCAATCATTCGACCCACACGATCGGCACGCGAAGCGGCAAAAACGTCCGTTCGCCCAGTTTTTACGGGCTGGCCGCCCAGGAGTTGGAGGCGGAAATCGGCGGCACCGTCGGATTTTTGGAAGGGGCCTCGGGGTCGACACACAACATCACGGCGGTCCCCGTCGCCGAGGCGGTCATCCGCATGAAACGGGCCGTCTTGCAAGCGCGCACAAAGCGACCCGCCATCCGATCAAGGAGCTGAAGGCAATCCGGCGGACGATGAAGTTTCGCGTGCGGCACTTTAACGAGGCCGAAGAGGACGCGAAGATCGTCCGCTACGTGATGCAATACGCCCCGGCCTCCGCAGCCCGCATCCGGCAAGTCTTCGCCGACATGCGGAAAAAGCTCAAAGACAAGCAGGGGGAAGAACGCGAGACGTATGTGCAGGCGATGCAAATCGGCGACGTGGCACTCGTCGGCGTCCCGGCCGAGTATTTTACGGCGCTCGGCGTCGACATCAAAAAGCGGTCGCCATTCAAGTACACCTATATCGCCGAACTGGCGAACGATTGGATCGGATACTTGCCCGATCGGGAAGGGCACGCACTCGGCGGCTATCAGACCTGGATGGGCCTGCACAGCTATGCCGAAATTGGCACCGGCGAGCGCGTCGCCGACCTGGCGGTCGAGCTGCTCAACGAATTGGCCAAACCGCATACCAGCCAGTCGGAGAATAAGCAAAGCCGCCAGGAACCGACCGCGAAAGCAGCCAATCGGCCCGGACGTCGCAGTCCGGCGGACGAGCGAAAATCATTTCGCTTCGCCGATCCCGATCTGACAATTGAATTGGTCGCCGCCGAGCCGAATGTCGTCAGCCCGGTCGCGTTGGCCTGGGACGCCGATGGCCGCCTCTACGTGGCCGAAATGGGCGGATACCCCGCGACCGCGCGTAAAGGCCGGATCAGGCAACTGCAAGACAACGACCGTGATGGCGTCTACGAACGATCGACCGTATTTGCCGACGGTTTGAGCTTTCCGACCACCGTGATGCCGTACCGCGACGGAATCCTCACTATCGACTCGCCCGATCTCCTATATCTGCGCGACACAAACGGCGACGGCCGGGCCGACGAACGGCGTGTCGAATGGACCGGGTTCTTTCCTGGTTCGCAGCAGTTGCGGGCCAATGCGCTCCACTGGGGACTCGACAACTGGATCTACGGAGCCAATGGCCGCTGCGACGGCGAGATCCGCCGTTCCGGCAGCGCGGGCGGAACGGGCATTTCGATCCGCGGGCACGACTTTCGGTTTCATCTTCCTGCGGCAGGTTCGAGCCAACCGGCCGAATTCCAACCGATCGCCGGGCAAAGCCAATTCGGACAGTGCCAGGACGACTGGGGAAACCGGTTCCTGTCCTGGAACACGATTCCGGTCCGCGAGGCGGTCGTGCCGGAGCCTTATGCGACCGGCAGGCCGCTGTTTCGATCGCGAGCCGTGGTCGACGTTGCATTGCCAGACGACACGGGCCGAGTCTTCCCGATCAGTCCTCCGCCGCGGCAGTTCAATGCCGAACGGGCCGACTACTACAATGCCATGTGCGGGCTGACCGTCTTTCGCGGCGAGGCACTTGGTGACGCGTATCGCGGAAACGCTTTCGTGGGCGAATCGCTGTCGAGCCTCGTGACACGGAGAATTCTCAAGCCGCAGGGAGCGGCGTTCGTCTCCGAACGGGGCGAAAACGGCCGCGAATTTCTGGCCAGTAACGATCCCTGGTTTCATCCCGTCTTCATGACCACGGGGCCGGACGGCGCGCTCTACGTGGCCGATT
Source organism: uncultured Planctomycetaceae bacterium (assembly GCA_963833105.1). Lineage (GTDB taxonomy): Bacteria > Planctomycetota > Planctomycetia > Planctomycetales > Planctomycetaceae > DASPSM01. The sequence continues at coordinate 60,428 of CAWHWU010000006.1, read as the reverse complement.
TTTATCGAGAATTCGTCGAGCACCCGATTTATGTCGCCTCGCAAGAGATTCGCCAACGGATTTCCTGGACCAACGGAGCCGAGAACGGCCGCATCTGGCGCATTCGCCGCCGTGATGGGCGGCCGGCAGGATCGGGGATGCCCCGACTGGCATCAGCAAGCAACGAGCAATTGGCGGCCGCCCTCTCACACCCCGTCGGCTGGTGGCGCGACACAGCCCAGAGATTGCTCGTCGAACGCCACGATCCGACGGCAATTCCGTCAGTGAAAGCCGTTTTCAATGACGGCAAAAGCCCGGTGGGCTCGATCCATGCCCTTTGGACATTAGAGGGACTTGGGGCTGCCGATGAGAAGATTCTGAGCGCGGCCGTGGGCTCCGCCGACGCGCATCTGCGCGAACAGGCCATCGCCGTCGCCGAAAAAAGACCTGAGCAGCTGGCCGTTCTTTTGCCGCGGCTGCTTGAGCTGGCGGACGATCCGGAAGTGCGAGTCCGCTTCCGGCTGGCGCTCGCCCTGGGCAATCTAAAAGCCGACGAAGTGCGGCTCTCGGCTCTCGTGAAGTTGGCTCACTCGCAGCCGCGGGATCCTTGGGTCCTCTCCGCCGTCTTGAGCAGCGCGACCGGCCAGATGACTGGATTGGTGCGATTTTTGGCCGAAGTCGATCGGGAGGCATTGAGCGGCTCGGATCCCGCGCTTGTGAAGTTCCTGGTGAACGCCGGCGAACAGATCGGAGAACAGCGGGACGGAGAGGATCTAGCCGCCCTCGGTGCGCGGGCCACGGAATGGAATTTCCGAGCCAAGTCACTGGCCGTCGGAAAGTTCGCCTTGCTGGGTGGCGTCGTGCGCGGACAAAAGCATCTCCGTGGATCTCTTGCGCCGAACTCCATCCTCTCTTCGCTGAGCGAACAACAGCGGAATCAGATCGCCGAAACGGCGGTGGCGATTGCGGCCGACTCGGCTCGGCCTGCCGCGCTTCGCGCTGCCAGCCTGGAACTGATTCCGCTGGCCGGCCGCGGCGATGCGGCCCGGCACCTCGCACAACTGTTGCGCGATCCCAAGGCGTCGGAGCTGCACGCCGCGGTCGCCGAGGTGCTCACCGATTTGAACGATCCTCAAACGTGTAAGGATATCTATCGCGACTGGGAGCGCCTGCCGAGCGACGCTCGCCGAGCGATGCTCGCGGCGGCAGGCCGCTCGGAAACTGCGACCGACGCCCTTCTGGATGCCGTGGCTGCCGACTCGGTGCGTTCGGTCGAAGTTCCCATCGACGTGCTGGAGCGGATCAAGCGGTCCGGTTCGGAAGCGATCCGGAAACGGCTGGCCACGCTGTTTCGTCCGCCGGCGGCCAACCGGCTCAGCGTTGTCGAGCGATACAAACCCGCTTTGTCGCTGTCGGGCGATCCGGTCCGCGGCGCGGCGGTGTTTCGAGACAATTGCCTGACGTGCCACACAATCCAGCGGTTCGGACATCAGGTTGGCCCAGAACTCTCGGGGGTGAGCTCCAAACCGTCCGAACTCGTCATGAGCGACATCCTTGACCCGAGTGCCCGCATCTCCACTGACTTCATTGGCTATCTGCTCGTCACACAGGAAGGGAAGACCTACGAAGGACTGCTCATTTCACAAACGGCGGATTCAGTGCGGTTGCGTCGCGCTCAGAGTGAGGAGATTACCGTGCCCACGCGATCCATCGAGCAACTGCGGGCCAACAACAAATCACTGATGCCCGAGGGATTCGAGCAAAAAATCAGTCAACCGGCGATGGCCGACTTGCTCGCCTTCCTGCGACAGCCGAGCCGCGATCTGTTGCAAACGGTCTCAACGACGGTCGTGCCGACGACTTCTCGACTCGCCGCCCCGGCCCCCTAACGGCCGTTTGTAACCAGGACGGCGATCTGGTACGTTCGCTGTCGTTTTGACTGTTGAACTTCGCGCGATGCGATTGGGCTCGGTTCAACCGTGCCGCTCGCGGCGTTTCGGAGGCGACTTTCGATGGCCGCTGCTGCCAAGACGATTTTCAAGCGGATTATCGACAAAGAGATCCCCGCGGACATCATTTTCGAAGACGACCGCTGCATTGCCATCCGCGATATCAACCCTCAAGCTCCCACCCACATTTTAATCATTCCGCGAAAAGAGATCGTCTCGCTGGCCGACGCCCAGGAGGGGGACACGCCCTTACTGGGGCACTTGCTCGTTGTCGCCGCCCGGCTGGCTGAGCAATTGAACCTCTCCAACGGATACCGCACGGTCCTCAACTGCGGACCGGATGGCGGACAATCGGTCGACCATCTGCACGTGCACCTGCTCGGTGGGCGCTCCCTGAAATGGCCCCCCGGCTGACGGCCGGTCCCCGGTCCCCGGGAATTAACTACGGAAAAACGAGATGAAAAAAGCCCATAAGCTGGCAGCGGCCGCTCTGGTCGGTGCGCTGATGTTTGCGGCCCTCCTGGTGGCCAAGACGAACGATCAACGTCCCTCCGGCCTGCACATGGGCGAGGCGGCACAGACGTTTCTCAAGTCGCTTTCCGACAACCAGCGCGGCCAGGCAAGCTTTCGCTATGACGATCCCGAGCGGCTCAACTGGCACTACATTCCGCGGGACCGCAAAGGAGTGCCGCTCAAGGTGCTCACCCCCTCGCAGCGAGCGGCGGCCCTGGGCTTGCTCGCCGCCAGCCTTTCCAGCCGAGGTTACGAGCAGGCCGTGAACGTGATGAGCCTCGATGACGTGCTGTTCTTGCTGGAAAAGGAAGGGGACTGGGCTGCCCGCCGCCTGCGACGCGATCCGCTCAATTATTCATTGTCGATCTTTGGTACCCCGGCGGAGCGAGGCACCTGGGGCTGGAGGTTGGAGGGGCACCATCTTTCACTCAATTACACGATCAAGGATGGCCGAGTGGTGGCGAGCACGCCCGAATTTTTCGGCGCCAACCCCTCTCTCATCGACGCCGGGCCGGGTCGCTCGATTCGGGTTCTCGCCCCGGAGGAGGACATCGCCCGCGAAATCTTGAAGACCTGCACCCCCGAGCAGATGAAGACCGTGGTCATCAGCACCAAGGCCCCCAACGACATCTGGAACACGAATCGGCGGCAGCCGGAACTCACCCCGCCGGTCGGTCTGGCCGCGTCCGAGATGACCCACGATCAACGGGCGCTGCTCAAGCAGCTTTTGGGGGAATACCTCAAAAATATGCCGGCCGACGTCCGTGCCAAGCGGGAAGCCAAGATCGAGGCGGGCGGCTTCGACAAGATTCGCCTCGGCTGGTGGGGCAGCCTGGAGCGGAACAAACGGCACGCGTACCGAGTCCAGGGGCCCACGTTCCTCATCGAGTACAACAACACGCAGAATAACGCCAACCACCTGCATACCGTCTGGCGAAACGCCGACGGCGATTTCGACCTGCCCGTCAATGGTGGCTGAGCGGTCAGCTCCCGGCGTGCTGTCGATAGAAGAACCATCCGGACAGGCCGAAGCCGATCGCGATCACGATCCACCGCACCCGTCGGGGATGGATCCGTAAGGCGATTCGCGCCCCCAGGTAACCGCCGACAATCGCAAACAGGGCCATTGGCAGGGCGTAGGACCACAAAATCTTGTCGTCGACGGCAAAAACGACCACGGAGATGCCGTTGACGCAGGCGGTCAGCACCGTTTTGACGGCGTTCATCCGATTGATGTCGCCAATCCCCATCAGCGTCAGCGCACTGAGCATCAAAATGCCCATCGCCGCCCCGAAATAGCCGCCGTAGACGGCAACCACGAACTGGAACAGCACCAAACCCGCCATCGCCGGTCCCGAATGCGTCTCGCGTTCGACGACCCGCGGAGTCCGCCGGGGAATCACCGAATCGGCCACCATCAGGCTGGTCGCCACCAGGATGAGCCACGGCACCAGGATCGCGAAATAATGAGCCGGCAACCGCGTCACCAACAGCGATCCGACCGTGCCTCCCACGAGGCTCGGTCCGATCAACAGCAACAGCCACCGCCGGGCTTCTCGGATTTTATGCCGGTAACCCCAGGCGCCCGCCATCGAGCCGGGAACGAGGGCGGCCGTGCTCGTCGCATTGGCGAGGACCGCGGCCATTGCCGCGCCCAGTAGCGGAGTCAGCGCCGCCACCAAAGCGGGAAACGTCAGCAGCGTCCCGCCACCGGCAACCGAATTGACCGCCCCGGCCACGAATGCCGTGAGACATAGCCACAACAAGCTCAGGTCAGGCATCGTTTACGGATTGACGATCGCGTGATCTTTCAGCTTCATGGAGTCCGGAAAATCACTCGCCAGATGCGTCATGAGCACGATCGGCTCGTTCTGCATGGCGTAAAGCTTCATCCGCCATTGGCGTTCCAGCACTGGCTTGTTGGCCGGCAGCCACGTCACCACGTGGTGCAGACACGTGTGCCAGGCCTGGGCGATGTACCGCGGCGAATCACTGGCCAGCGCGATCAGGTAGCGGCCATCGTTGGATGTGGCACCGATCATGGGAATGACATATCGCGTGCGGCTCGTGTTCGAGGGGAGCTGCTCCCCGTTGATCTTCTGCCAGACGCCCACATAGTGCTGCGTCCAGACCGGATTGTTCCGCGGATCGTCGGCCGGAATTTCGTCGGTCTTTTGCCGCTGTGTCTTGTCGAGGAACGTCTGCCCGTTGTCGGTGAAGATAAAGCACCGCTCGATCCAGTGGGGATAATCCTTGATCTGTTCGCCATAGGGGGGACCGGCCACGCCGCCCGCCACGAAGTTCGGGCTCTTCTGAAAGCCCCAGCACATGTTCGGCGTGGGGAGCGAATCGGGAATTTTCACATCGCCCACCTTGGCGTTCTTGTCGACGGCAAGACGGCCCACCGCCTCCACGCTGCCATGGGCGGCCGTGATCGTCGTCACGTGAATCAACCACGGATAATTCCGCACCCGATGGCTGAGGACGATCTGATTATCCTGCGGCACCGCCATTCCCAGCAGGTCGAGCCGCAAAAAGCCCTGGCCCGGCTCATAAGTGCAGGCGTCAAGCCGCAGGCCGGCCACGTTCGGAAAGATCGCCGAAACAAAGGCGATCTGCCGATTGTGCAGCCGCCCGTACAGCGTCGGAATCTGATCGGGATCGGAGTTGATCGACTTGGCGATCACGTTGTCTTCGCGATGGGTGGGAGGAGCGACCGCCAGGGCCCGCGAGGTCTTCACCGGAAAGACGCCGGCCCCCGAGAGGAAGGCCGCGGCCACGCCGCCCGATTTCAACACCGTCCGTCGAGAGACTGTCTTCTTTTTCATGTGTTCCCACCGCTCTTGGGGAAGAGGATCACCAAATTGGTCCGCCGGCCCCTCGGCTCCCGTCCTGGGTGGCCGTTTTGCCGCCGCGCGCCTGCGAAGGTCGGCACGTCTCGGCGGCAGAGGGGGCGGAGTGATAAATCAAACAGGAGATTTACGTCAAGACCGGATAAGAGGTTCGCACGCGCCCCGCTCCTGCTCGCCCTTGGTTCTCGCACTCGCGCACATTTTCTCATTTACCCAAGTGTCCAGCTCACGCACCCTGAACAATTTTTGAACAGATACCCCCATTTTTCTGGTTTTTCTGCGGCGTAAAAAAAAGGAAAACACCACAGAAAAATCGGGGTTCGTAGATCTACCCCTTGACCCTTGCCCAATAATGGAACATGGGAGTGTAGTGTGCCGTCGTCCGCGCAAAGGCGGCAACCTCCGCTCGCGGGGCAAGGCGCGCCTCTCGGAAACGTGCCGGCATCGAACCGCGCCCACGTCAAAGCCAGGGTGGGTGCGCTGGCGCTGGGTGCCGCTGGCGGGGCCCGGCCATCGAGGCCGGCTCATCAAGCCGGGGGGCCCGCCAATGTTTTGATTTAATCCCCGCCGGCCTCGCGCTCGCCCGCGTCAGAAACCCCAGTCGTATTGGTCGATATTCTGTTTGGTGAACTTGAGCGGGTCGGTCATGATCACCGTCTTGGGGTCGGAGTGACTGAACGTCAGCGGCGGCGAACCGTTGACTGAGGCCCCCTCTTTGAGCGGCTGTCCCTCGACCTCCGCCACCGCCAACCGCACCGTCAACTCGCCCAGCTTCCGCGGGTCCCAGAGAAAGAAACTCTCGAGCACCCCCTCCTTGAGATAAGCCTTCATCGGCCCAGGCGTCGTATTGCCGCACAGGGCAACCTTCCCTGCCTTCCCCGACCGCTTGAGCGCCTCGGCCGAGCCGGGGACCGAGTTGGCATCAAACGCAATCAGCCCCTTCAGATCCGGATGCACGTTGAGCAGGGTCTCGACGGCCTTCCGCGACTTGTCGACATCCTCTTCCGTCACGACCGTGTCGACCTTCTTCAGCTTGGGATATTTTTCGGCCGCCCGCGCCTCGGCATACCGCCGCCACGTGTTGAGGTTGTTGGCATTGAGGCTGGCAATCACGACGGCCCATTCCCCCTCTTCGTGCATTTGCCGGGCGATTTCATCCATCAGCAACTCGCCGAGCTTCTTGTCGTCGACCTGGTCGACCATCAGCTCGCGCCCGCTTTCGGGGGCGTCAGTGTCCCAGGTGAGGACCTTGATGCCGCGGCCTTGGGCCTCCTGCACAAACCGCTTGATCGCCTTTGGCTCATTCGGCGCGACGCAGATCGCATCAACCCCCTGGCGAATCCACGTCTCCATGAACTTGTTCTGTTCGCTCGCGCTCGGCTCCGACGGCCCGTCGTAGATCAGCTTCACGCCCAACTCGTCGGCCGCCTTCTTGGCCCCCTCCTGCGACGCCCGGAAATAGGCGATGTTCGTCAGCTTGGGAAGCATGGCAATCACCATCTGATTCCGCAGCTTCCCTTTCCCGCCGGCCACCGCGCCGCGAGTCGCCGTCGCCGCCGACTCACGCGAACACCCCCCAGCCACCAGGCACATCCCGGCAACACCCAGAGCCACAAACACCCAGCGGAAAGAGTCCCGTAGGGCATGCTGTGCATGCCGCTTCCGGACGTGCGGGTGAATCGATCGTGACTCGAATCGGCATGCAGAGCATGCCCTACGGATCGTCGGTTGCATGGGCAGCGCGTCTCCCCGGTGATTGGACTTCGTCTGTGTCTAACCTAGCGGAAGGAGACGCATCTGGACAACGCTCGGCCGAGCGAACCTTCTGCCAGAGTCCAGTCAGCCCCGTAGTCCTGCTGTGCAGCCGGTTCCAATTGGGACCGAGTGATCGACCTCGATGGAATCGGCATGCAGATCATGCCCTATTGCAGCATCCAACGGTAATTGGCCGCCTCAACAGAGACTTTCGGAGGCAAAAACCACCAGTCTTGCCTGCCAATTCGAAGTGTTCGCACGACTCCGAAACTGGAACGAATTCAGAACGGCCTTACTGACATTGCTGGCAGTGGCCTTTCAATAAGACTTCGCTGATCGTTCCGTTGGCCGCACGGCGGATCGACGAGGTCAATGCCGTCGCCACCGACGTGCCGTCCAGGCATTCGATCTTGCCGCAATCGACGCACAAGAAGTGCAAATGCTCGGATTGGTCGGCAGGGCTCGCTCGGCGCAGCTCATACCGCCACACGCGATCGCCGAGTTCCATGCGCGTCAGCAATCCCGCTTCGGCCATCTCGACCAGGCTGCGGTAAATCGTCGCCTTGTCGAACTCGCGCAACTCGAGATCGTCGGTCATCTGGGCGTGGGTCACTGGGCCGTCGTTGTCGCGGAGTCGCCTGAGAATTGCCAGACGCGCCTGCGTGCTGCGCAAACCCGCCCCTCGAATCATCTCGCGCAGCACCTTCAGTTCGGTTGGCTTGTTACTCAAATTCATCTCATCGTGCGACTCAAAACACGAGCCGTCGAATTGGGCGATCCTGCGGCAATCCGCGCGATGCGAACCTCGCTCCCGACGGCCAAACCCAATCATTCCTCCAAAAGTCGACATTTGTCAACCTCAGGCGACTGCGCGACTGGCGGCGCTGCCCGGCAACGGCCAGAAGAAAAATCAGCCGGCCCTCGCTTGACGCTCTGCCAAACGCGAGTACAATCGCAACTATATTGCATTTGCAATTTGATTGCAGTGGCAACATAAAGTCGTAAACGGCCGATGTTCGCTGTCTCAGGAAGCCGCCATGCCATTCGTCCTCATCCGTCGGTGGGTTGTGTTCGGATTTCTTGTCTCGGTGGGGACGGTCGCTCGTGCGCACGAGTTGAAGGTCTTTGCCAGCAAATTGACCGTCGAGCGGCCGGGGGTGAAGACCACGGTGTATCTCTCCTGGGGCGAGCGGATTCCGGTCGATGACCCGATCGATGGGGCCCAGCTCGAGCGGTACGAATGGCTCGCGCCCGACGGCAAGGTCACGCCACTCAAGACGACGGGGGTGTCGCTGCAGACAAACGTCGAAGAGTTGCAGAGCGCCGGTCTGCACGAGATCGTCGTCGCCAGAAAGCCGACCGTTTATACGTTCTACTTCGACAAGAACGGCAAACGGCTGCTGAAACACGCTTCCAAAACGGAAACCAAGGAGGGACGGGTCGATTACGCCGGGCGGAGCGTGCAGAGCGGTAAAGCTTTTGTCGCCGTCGGACCGTGCAAGAGGCCGCCCAAGCCGGCCGGCTTAAGCATGGAAATTGTCCCGCTCGATGCACCGACCCAATGGGTCGCGGGGAACAACCTGCATTTTCAGGTGCTGCTGGAAGGCAAGCCGGTTTCGTTCGTCAACGTGCAGGCACGCTACGTCGGCTTCACCCCTGACGACGCGTGGTGCTATGCCACCGATACCAACTGCGAGGGGGTCGCCCATCTCCGCCCGAGCCATCCCGGAACCTGGGTGATTCTCGTGCGCTCCAAACGTCCGACCAGCGGAGCGATCCACGACCAATACGATTTCGACTCATTTATGACGACGCTGACTTTTGAGGTTTCGGGCGGCAGGCTGCCTGGAGCCGACGACGAGGACTGATCGACTCGTCCTCTTCGTTCGTCCACGTGAAGTTTGGCTCGAATGAAGACGGCCTCGCTACGACGGCGAAAAGCAACTTCGACAAGGGAGACTCGAGATGGGCACGCCTCGGGAACGAATGCAAAACCAGATTAATCCCGGCCTAGAGAGAGAAGCCATGCCACACCGTCGCCGGTACTCGGGTTTCACCCTGATTGAGCTGTTGGTGGTGATTGCCATCATCGCCGTGCTCATCTCGCTCTTGCTGCCGGCCGTGCAAGCGGCGCGCGAGGCGGCCCGGCGCAGTCAATGTCGTAACAACCTCAAGCAGATCGGCCTGGCGGCCCAGAATTATCACGACGTCAACAACCGATTCCCGCCGGCGTCAACAGTGCTCTACAACGCCGCCACATACTGCGGCCCACCCCCCTACGTGTGCCCCGCGGGCGTGGCGACCGGTTCCTCGGACCTTTGCCTCTGCGGTGTATGTTATCCACTTGGGATACCCGGGAGCGTTGCCCGCAACGATTACAACTTGCACACATGGCCGGAACGGCTGTTGCCGTTCGTGGAAGCCAACACGGTTTACAGCCGAATTTGTATGAACGCGCCGATCTTCTCCCCGATCTGCCTCTCGGGCGTCCCGTGCCCGACGAAGTACACCTTTGCAAATTCCGGCTGTCCGTGCATCGATGCATTGGCCCCCACCCGGCCGGCGGCCGCCGTCATACCGTCCTACGTCTGCCCCTCGGCCCCGCGAGCGGTAAATCCATTTATCGAGGGAAACGCTACTTATCAATTGGGCCTCTTCGGCGATCTTACTTGTTTCGGCTTTAAACGCCTCCACGGTGCTATGGATTACCAAGGCCTGTGCGATATCAGTGGACCTCTCGGCGCGTATTACGGACACGTACGCGGCATTCCGATCGCCTGCCCTGGGCCGAAAGCCGTGTTTTGGGACTATCTTTCACCTTTCTGTGGCTTATCGACTGATCAGATCACCGACGGGACGTCCACGACAATTTTCTGCACTGAGATGGCGGGCAGGCCGGATTGTTGGACAAGGGGAGGGAAGAAGAGTTTGCCCACGCCCATTTTCGGTTACCCATTTAACACAGGCGGCGCTTGGGCGTCTCCGGCCGTTGTCAACTTTGCCCTCGGGTCCGATTTTGCCGGCCTCACACAGCCATTTAGTTGTGCTTCGTATACAAACTGCCCGGTGCCAGTCTGCTTCTTTAACTGCACGAACGAGGTCGGCATTGACGCCATTTACAGTTTCCACCCGGGCGCGGGTGGGGTCACCATGTGCGACGGATCCGCTCGCATGTTGAGCGAGAATATTTCGGTCGTTGTGTTCGTCGCCCTGGCGACGCCGCGCGGCGCGAAGTCGTAACTGATGCGCAGTTCTGATGTCAATCACCGCCACCCGCGAACTGCGGCGGGCCTCCCCGTTGCGGTTGCGCGGCGGTCGACTTTGCCTTAGACGGAATCTCTCCGGGTCTTTGAGAGAGTGGAGTTGATGGAATGGCACTTGCGCCTCTGAGCCACGGCGCTTCCCAGCGCACGATGCGTCGCTGCGCTCCGCAGCGCACGATGCGAGGTGTCGCGGCGACGCTCATCTTCATGCTTTCGTTCGGGTGTGGAGGACGCCAGTCCACTGCCGAGCGCTCGAGAAAGCCTATCAAAGCGCCGGAATGGACCGGGTGACGCTCTCTCCGTTGGGCGGAAAGATCACAGTTGACAACGAGCCTCCCCTTGCCAAGTCCAAGACGGCGCACCTCGTGGTGATTGCCTACAACGCCGCGAAGCCCGATGCCAAGGCAAAGAGCAATGCACGTACCTTCGCCCAGCCGGATGGGTCGTTCGAATTGTCCCTTCCGCCTGGCAAATATGTGATGCTCTTTGCCCAACTGATCTACGATCCGAGGATGGGCTTTTTCGGGCCCGACGGACTCAAGAATCTCTACAACGACCCCGAGATCAACTCGAAAAAACCGGAGTTCCTGATTGATCATCAGGCCCCCGGCAAGACGGACTACACGTTCAATCTGTCGGTGGCCGGCGGGACTCCGCCTGAGGTGCCGGGGCCGAAGGCGTTCGTCGGTTCCGGGCCGCGGACGCGCGGACAGGGGTAAAGGATAAAGGAGGACTTCACCTACCATGCGATGGTCTCTGAATTCCGAGCGTGCCTGCGAGCCTGCGCCCCCATTCTCGCCGCTCGAGGACCGATTCCCACAAATCGCACCGGTAACCAGTACGCGGAACCAAGAGGTGTCGGACGGCACGCTTCCGGCTGCGTCCGACGAGGACTGATCGTCACCCACTAACGGCCAACGAAAGGAACAGCGATGCCTTACTCGGCGCCTCGTCACCCCAGCCAGAGGAGACGCTCCTGCGTGCTTTTGGCCGCCACAGCGATTTTGTCGCTGCCGCAAGCACTATTCTCCGCGACCCCGTCTGTCCCCGCTCCGGGCCCGGTCGAGGGCGTGACCTGGAACGAAGAAGCGGCCCGTCACCTATTGAGCCGCGCGGCCTTCGGCGGTACGCCGGAGGAAGCCCGGAGTCTGGCCGCGATGCCCTTGGATCAAGCCGTCGACTCGTTGCTCGACGAAGCGGCCGCGGCCTCGCCACCGGTGCGGCCCGAATGGGTCCGCGACGTGTGGATTAACGAGGGACGGCGGTGGTCGGACATGAGCCGCGAGGAGTTCCTGATCGTTCACCGCCAAGACAACGCCCGTAACCAGGCGAAACTCGACGATTTGCGGGCCTGGTGGCTGGAGCAGATGATTTCCACCAAAACTCCGCTCCGCGAGAACATGACTCTGTTCTGGCATGGCCACTTCACCTCGGCCACGAGCAAGGTCGCCGCTTTCGCGCAGGCGTTCTACCAGCAGAACGAGACCTTTCGCCGCTGTGCGCTGGGGAACTTCCGTGAGTTCCTCAAAGCCGTCACGCTCGACCCAGCCATGATGGCCTATCTGGACATGGAGCGCAGCAACAAAGCGCATCCGAGTGAAAACTATGCCCGCGAGCTGTTGGAGCTCTTCACGCTGGGCGTGGGGAACTACACCGAAAAGGACATGCAGGAAGTGGCCCGCGCCTTCACCGGCTGGACGCTCGACGCCCCGCCGGGCTCCGTGAAAGAAAATCGCCCCACTCCGCCCGAGCTGATGCAATTCGCGTCGATCACGCGGGACGGCATGGTCCCGACTTTCGTCGCCGCCCAGCACGACGACGGCGAAAAAACGGTCTTCGGCAAAACGGGCCGCTTCGGCGTCGACGAGGTGCTGGACCTGATCGTGCGTCAGCCCGCCTGCGGTCGCTACGTGGCCGGGCGGCTCATCGCCTACTTCGGCGCGAACGATCCGCACGGCCGGTTGCGCGAGCGGATGGCCGCGGCGTTTCGCGAGAGCCACTACGAAATCCGTCCCATGCTCAAGGTTCTGTTGACGTCGCCCGAGTTTTACGATCCCGCCATTCGCGGGGCCAAGATCAAGGGGCCGGTCCGCCTGCTCGTGGGGGCGTGCCGCGATTTGCGGTTGATCGGGATTGCCACGCCGAGCCTTGTGCAGTTGGCCGCCGCCTCCGGCCAGGAGCTGTTCAATCCGCCCACCGTCAAAGGCTGGTCGGCCGGGACCTCCTGGATCAGCGCCAGCACGCTGCCGTTACGATACCGCTTGGGCGAAGCGCTCGTGGAAGGCCAGATGCCGGCGGAGCCACCGCCGCTGGGCCGGCTGCGTTTGATGGCCGTTTCGCGCGATCCGGCTCAAGCGGCCGCCACGATGCAGCGACTGCTCGACTATGACCGCGAGCGCCGCGAACAAAAAGCGGAAGGCGGGCTGAAAGTGCACTTTTCCACCGGCCAGCTCTTCCCTCAAGGGGCGCCGGAAGCCCCCGAGCAGGTGGCCGACGCGCTCCTCAAACCGCTCGTCGTGACCAAGGTGCGGGCCGCCACGCGCGAGGCAATCGTGGATGCCTGCCGATCTGTCCCACCAGGCGACCGTGTGGCCGTTGCCGCCCGACTGATCCTGGCCTCTCCCGAATACCAGATGGAATAGCACGCCCGGCCGATCCGCGGACCCCCACTCATCACTCACAAGGAGCAACGCATGACACTCAAAATCGACCGCCGCCAATTCGTCCGTCTGACCGGACTCACCGCGCTTTCCGCGACCGTCCCCTCTTTCTTGCACAAGACGGGCGTCGCGCTGGCCGGCCCGTCCCATCCCGACGCGAAGCCGCTGCCGGGACTCAAGGACAACCACGTCCTGGTGATCCTGCAGTTGGCCGGTGGAAATGACGGCCTCAACACGCTTGTGCCGTATGCCGACGATCAATATCACAAGCTGCGTCCGCGGATCGGTATCTCGGCCAAGAAGGTGCTCAAGCTCGACACTCACTTCGGCCTGCATCCCGAAATGCTCGAGCTGCACAAGCTGTTTCACGAAGGGGGGCTCGCGCTGGTTCCAAACGTCGGTTACCCCAATCCCTCGCGCTCGCACTTTCGGTCGTCGGACATCTGGGAGACGGCCTCCCCCTCCGGCCGGACTTGGAAGTCAGGCTGGATCGGACGGTATTTCGACGCCGAGTGCCAGGGCGTCCCGGGCGCGATGCTCGGCCTGCGTCTCGGGGGACAACCCGCGCTCACCTTTGCGGGAGACCAGATGCGTGCGGCGACGCTGGCGAATCCCTCGCTGCTGGAAGTGCCGGCAACCGGCGCCTCAAAAAGGGGCTTGAGAAACTCAACGAGGTCCAGCCCACCGGCATCGGCACCCTCGACTTCATCCAGCGCACGGGCAACGAGACCCACGCGCTGGCGCGCCAAATGAAGGCCGTCGTCCGCGACGTCAAGCCGGCCGTCGTGTATCCGCCCTTCGCCCTGTGCCAGTCGCTGCGCCTTGTCGCGCAGATGATCGTGGCCAACGTGCCGACGCGGGTGTTTTACGTGACGCTCGGCGGCTTCGACACGCATTCGGCGCAGCTTAACCGCCACGCTGGCTTGCTTCAGGAATTGAGCCAGGCGTTGAGCCTCTTCCGCAAAGACCTCAAGGCCCAGGGACAGCTCGATCGGGTGCTGCTGTTGACGTTTTCCGAATTCGGCCGGCGGGCGTCGGAAAACAAGCAGCTTGGCACCGATCACGGCACGGGCAACGTCGTCTTCCTGGTGGGAGGCAAAGTGAAGCCCGGCATTCACGGCACTCCGCCCGACCTCGCCAAACTCGATGCCGAGGGGGATCCGCACTTCGGCGTCGACTTCCGTTCGATTTATGCGGACGTCCTCCACGACTGGTTGAACGCCGACCCGGCCCACCTCCTGGACGAGCAATTCCAGCCGCTGGCCCTGGTCCAAACTTAAATCATCGGACTCGACCGCTCTCGGGGCGCCGCTTTCGGCGGGGCGTCGAGAGCGGTCCGAGAGAAAGGGAAGGTTCGCCATGCGAAAGCTTTTCGCTCTAGCACTGACTTTGCTCTGGGGAGGCGCTTGTTGTTCGGCACCGAATCGAACTCGAAAAACGCCAACCGCGCGGCGGCCGAGTTTCGCAGTCACGGCGGACAGGCCACGTTCAACGATCAGAAAAAGCTCGTCACGGTCGACATGCACCGCACGACGATCGGCGACGACGAGCTGAAACTGCTCGATTCGCTGCCGACATTGCAGACGCTCGACCTCAGCTATACCCGCGTGACCGACGCCGGAATGAAGCACCTCAGCGGCCTCAAGGGGCTCAAATGCCTGTCGCTTCAGGGGACCAAGGTGACCGATGAAGGGTTAAAAGCGATCGCCGGGCTCGACAGTCTGGAGGTGCTCTATCTGGACGAAACCGCAATTGGCGACCAGGGTCTGGCACCCCTTTCGGCCTTGAAGCAGCTCGAATCGCTCGTCGCTGACCACACAAAGATTACCGACTCGGGCATGGCGAGTCTGGCCCGGCTCACGAAGCTCCGCCGGCTGGTGCTCAACCATACTCGCGTGGGCGACAGTGGATTACAGCACCTCGCCGTGCTGCCCAAGCTCCAGGAAATTGACGTCTTCCGTACCAACGTGACCGCCCAAGGTGTCGCCCAGTTACAAAAGGCAATGCCCCAAACGCGGATCAGCCACTAGTGGTCCACCTATCGCTATTTGTCAGGTTTCGTTTGCCCACCCATTTCCTGAGCCATTGTTTTCACTCTGACATTTTCGGCTAGACGGACCACTACGAAACTTTTCGCCGGAGCCTATCAGTGTATTTTGCAGGGACCGACGCAGTGTCGCCGGACACCGTACGTTGGTTTGAAACTGCCGCCGCTGACAGGCACCTGGTAACGTTGGGGACCGCGTTCACAGCAGGCACTACGGGGCGTTGCGTGCAATTGCGATCCACAACAGGACGTACGCAACCAGAAGAAGGACGACCTGTCCGAGGAGGAACGAGACGGGAAGCGGTTTCGCCTTAACCCGAGATGTCGCGAAGAGCGTACTGCCGCCGAGAGTCGCGACGGCAAACAAACCGAGCGACACGAATCCGAGGGGCGGAAGGTCGCGAACGACGGCACCAAGAATCAGAAAGGCGAGCCCGGTCACCGCAAAGACACCCTGGCAGATTGCTAGCCAAAGCGCCGGGCGCGGCTTTCCGGTCAGCCGGCTGCGGATCATGGCGAGGCCGCCGATGGCCGCGAATGCGAAGGGGAGGACGGCGGCACGCCAAATCTCTTTCCAAAAAGCGGGCGCGGGCGTCAGGCGTGTGTCCGGGATCCAGATCGCGAGATCGTCGCCGGGAGGCTGGGAGCTGCGACCGCGGCCCCCTTCGTCCCTGCCGTTGGCGCCCACGCTGTAAAGCATGTGCCCGCCAGCTTCCCGACGGTAATGCAGCGGTTTAGCCGCAAATCGGTCGAGCGGCACCTCGCTCGTGTATTTGGGCACCAAGGCTTCAAGGGATTCGGGAGCATGCCCGAAATCGGCGGAATACGCCCGCAACGCGAAGCCGGTTTGTGCGAGATCGCCCCACACGCGAAGCTGCTCTTCTTCGTCGGCAAGACGCGCCTTGACGTTTGGCATCAGGCGTGACGCAATGCTCCGACCCAGTTGCCGCCCTGCCTCGCGCGGCGATTTCTGCCAATAGAGTTTGCGAACATCGGTCTTGAGGAAAGCGCGCGACTCAGCTTCCAGGATTTCAATTTGTTTCCGCCGCTCAGCCGCGTTTGGCGTTCGCAGGGCGCGTGCCCAGCGGTCCCAATCGGTGTTAGCCCCCCACAGGGCTGCGTCCCAAACGACCGCAAAGCGAGTTTCCAATGCGTTGTGCAAGAGGGGGATGAAAGTCCATTTCATCCAGGGGGCTTCCACATTGCGAAAGGTTTCGGTCATGAAGGCGAGCATCAGCAGTCGCTCCCCACGATCGAAATGGTCGGCGACGCTGGGCGCCGGTCGAAGGCGGCGGAGTTCGTCTCGATAAGCGAGCGCGTCGGCCGCGCTCAGTTTGCCGCTCTGCAAGAGCACGCTGTCGCCGTGAAGGGCCGAGTTCTCGAGATCCAGACCGATCCATGAGTCCATCAGCGGCGGCCCACTGCCCACGAGGCGGGCGAAGCGATGGCAGGCCAGCAAATCCTGCGAAGCCTCGAGCGCTTTCCCTTCACTCAGGCGGAGCGTGGCCCGCGCCACGAGCGCTTCGGCGATGGTCGATGCCGCTCGAACGGGAGCCAAGGGCAGATCGTTCGCCATTTCCGACGTCGCGGGACGGATCAGTGGCAGATAGCAGCGCGGCCGCTGGGAAGCCTCGACCGCCAGGTCCAACACCGTTTGTCGCTCCGCCAGCCATTTAGCGAATGACGGAAAACGCCGAGCCGACCAGGGCTTGTCCCTGACGAGTTCCAATCCCGCTTCAGCGCTCTCCCCTTTGATGATCTTGGGGAACAGCCCAACGGCGACCGGCGGCTTTGCGGGAGTCACCATGCCGAGCATGTTGAAGAAACGAATCCGATCGGGTTCGCTCAACACCGAGAAATCCATGGCCGGCGCGAGCAACACGGCCGCGTTGTTCTCGACGGTCACCCCTTCGCTGGCGGCTTCGTTCAAAGCGGCGACATAATCGACGTATCCGTCCTGATCGAGCGGGCGGGTAACGAACGTCGTCTCTTTGGAAATCGTGAACCACGTCTCGCCGGCCCGGCTGCAGCGCGTGCCGTCGATGGCTATGAGAATGGCAAGGAAGATCAAACGCGAAGCGGTTTTGCCACTCGACGGCTTCGTCGGCTTCTGAACGCTGGCAGGCATGATGCAGATCCCGTCTGCCGGACGGTGTCGCAAGTGGAAACGAAGTCCCAGAACCAATTGTGACCGATCGGGCACGCTTTTTGGGCAGCTTTTCGATCGCTTTTTGTTCTGTTTCCGATCGGCGAAGAAAGTCCCCTAGTGCTCCGTCTATCGCTAAATGTCAGGGCGAAAATCCGATGGCTGCGGCAACGCGCGGGCAAACAACACCTGACAAATAGCGATAGACGGTCCAGTAGGGCATGCTGTGTGTTTGGACCGGACACAAGGGTTACAAGTGTTCGGACACATGGGTAACAGGTCTCGCGGGGAAGGCAAAGCCAGCATTCGCTACGCTCATGCTGGCTTTGCCTTCCCCGCATCGGAAAATCACGTCCCCTCCGCGTCCCTCTCTCGCAGATCGATCTGGGTGATCTTCTGCCAGCAATAGAACACCTGCCAGACTCCCTCGGTCGTGGTCGGCCGCAGCCCAGGCGATGCGCCGGAGGGGGCGCGGCGGAAATGAATTCATGCCGTTTGCCCGGTTACAACTTTTTGTGAATGCACGAAAAAGTGATGAACCCTGCTGCTGCGGAGGGTAAAGGTTGCGATCGATTTTGCCGATTATGCTGAATATCCGATGTAGGCAGACGAGGCGTCGGTGTCGCGGCACCCGCTGGGGCTGACTCCAGCGCGCCAGTAAGGTAATTCCTTATGGACCGAATTACCTTGCCGCAGACTCCCACCGCCACTAATGGGGTGCCACGCGCGTTTCGCGGAATCTGCGCACTGGCTCTCGTGCTGCTGGTCGCGGGCTGCGCCTCCTGGCGACCGCATTTGCCCGTCCCCCCCGAAGTTACTCCGGACGGCGTCTCCGCGCGGGTCCTGATTCCCGCCGATCTCAACGTAAATCCGCCGGAAACGGTCGTCAAGCCGGACGCACCAGGCCAAGCGCCTGCGCATCCGCTGTTGCCGCCCGAATTCGATGGCGCGCCAACGAAACTTACGCTTGCCGATGCCATCGCCTTTGCCTTGCAGAACAGCCCGCGGCTGCGGTCGGCCCGCGCTGAGATCCTCAGGGCAAAGGGCCAACAACAAGTGGCCTTCGCCCCCTTCTTGCCGCAAGTCGATCTCCTGCAACAGACTGGCGTCGTCTCTTCCACCCTGTCACCTGGCATCCCCGGCAATGAGGGGTTCATCCTGCCGAACGGCACGGGGACCCGCTCCTACACGCAAACCGAGGTGGGATTGGAATGGACCCTGTACGACTTCGGTCGGACCTGCGGCCGCTACCTCCAGGCGCTCGCGCGCGAACGCGTTACGGAACTCCAACTCGTCCGGGCGAACCAGACCGTGGAATTCGACGTGGCCAACGCGTACCTGGACGTCCTCTTGACCCGCGCCTCCCGCCGCGTGCAAGAGGAGGCCGTCCGCCGCGCGGAAGCCGTCCTGGATGATACGGTCGCCCGGCGCGCGCAAGGCGTCGCGCTCAAAGACGATGTGCTGCGGGCGGAAGTACAACTGTCGGAGAGCCGCGGGGCCCTCGTCACGGCCCGGGAAGGGGAGTACGACGCAGTGGCCCGCCTGAACAACGCCATGGGGCGTAACGCCGGCTGGCCGCTAGAGGTCGTCGACATCGAGTCGCAATCGCCATTTTCCGGCCCGCTGGCTCAGCTTTTGGAGATCGCCGCCCGACAGCGGCCGGAGGTCGCTGAGGCGCAGCAAACGGTGGCTGCTGCGCAGGAGGGCCGGCAGGCGGCCCGGGGCGAGTTCCTGCCTCGAATCTTCGCCCGCGCGGCCGCCGGTCATACGGACGGAGATAACGTAATTACCGGCTGGCAGGAGGGAGCCGGCCTGCACGTCGACATGCCGCTCTACGCCGGCGGCCGGCACCGCGGCGAACTGCGAGCCGCGGATGCGGACATCGAGGCCGCCCTCGCGAACATCCAGAGCATCCTGGACGCCATCAGCCTGCAAGTGAACCTGGCCTACCGCGGCGTGGTCGCTAACCAAGAGCAGGTGGCGCTGGCCCGTCCCGCCGTTGAGCAGTCGGTCGAGGCGCTGCGGATCGTTCGCCAGCGGTACCGCCAGGGGACCGCCACTCCAACCGACGTCATCGACGCCGAGACCACCGCCACGCGGGCCGCGCAGCGCTACGTCTCCGCGCGGGTCGAGTACCTGTCGGCACTGGCCAGGCTAAGTTACGTGATCGGCGATGAATCCGTAAGCCTGTCGCCGCCGAACCCGGGTGAGGACGGTCCGGTGGTGTCGTCTTTTGCAGTATTTGAAATGGAGCCGCCTAAGAGCAAAGAGGCCGGCGCGGTTGCCGCACCCCGACTCTAGTTCAATTAGGAGGCAATTGAACCTCAATTTAAGGCTGCGGAGTTTCCGCAACAGCCGTTCAAGCTACTCTCTGCGTTTCTGCTCAGCCTGTTGCTTCAACAGCGTATCGTCAGCCGGCGTCAAAGATGCTGGGCTCCTTTCGCCGGCTGATGAAACACGAGACGACCAGCCCCGCCGCGCTCAGGTAGGCGCAGAAGCGCAGGCCGGCGCGGTAGCCGATGAGCTGGGCGTGCAAGTTGACCCATTGATCCAGAACCGCGTCACTCTGCGCGACGGCCTCCGCTGGCGTGCTGCCGTGGCGGACCAGGTAGTCGCGGATGCCGGGCACGTCGGCTTGAACGGCCCCGTGGCCCTGCACGATCGCGTCACGGACGAAGTCCAGTCCCCACCAAGCCCCCTGATCGATCAGGACGCCGGCCAGCAGGATGCCGACCGTGCCGTTGAAAGAGCGCATGAAGAACTTGATCGCGCCCGTCGCCCCCGCCATTGCCGGCGGTTGCCCTTCGAAGGTGAGCTGGGTGATCGGCGACATGCACATCCCGGCGAAAACGGCCCAGAGGCTCGAGACCCCCATGACCCACTGCCAGGGCGTGTAGATGTCGATCCGCGCCAACCACAACCCCACGACGGTCATGCCGGCCAGGCCGACCCGGCAGAGCCACACGAGGGCGCCGCGGTGCCAGACGAAGCCGCCCAGGAACATCACCGCGAGCACGATCTGTCCCATCGGGAGGATCACCCAGCCCGTCTTCCAGTGCTCGTAACCCAGCACTAACAGGCAATCAGGCAACTGGATCGCGACTCCGTAGAGCGCCGCACACCAGAACGCCGAGGCGAGCATCGTCAGCGCGACGGTCCGGGAGGCGAACGCGCCCAGGTGAAGGAACGGGTCGGGTGCGACCAGCTCGCGCCAGATGAAGAGAGCCAGGGCGCCCAGGCGCCGCCAGCGGCGATCCAGATCGGCGTGCTCACCCGCCAACCCAGGTAGTCGCCGCGGTACAGCAGGAACAGGATCAGCCCGAAGAAAATCATGAACAGGCCCGCGCCGGCGAAGTCGAAGCCGTGTTCCGGCCGCCGCGTGGGCCGGTCGTCGGGGAAGAGGCACAGCGCGATCAGGACCAACGCCACGCCGCACGCCCCGAGGCCGACGAACAGCGCCCGCCACGACGGGTGAAACGCCACCAGGGCGCCGAAGGATTCGACGATCACCTGGCCGCCGTACACCAGGGCCAACCAGGTGCAGTAGACGAACCGACGCCGCCGCGGCATCAGCCGCTGGATCATGGTCAGGCCGGGGATCGGCAGGAACCCCCCGCAATTGCGCAGCACCCCCGTGACTCCAAACTCCAGCGGCGTGCGCGTCAGCGATTCGCCCAGCGCGCCCACGGCGAGACATGCGGCGCCGAGCAGGAACACCCGACGGGCGCCGAATACCTTCATGAGGTAGATGCTCGCAAACAGAGAGGTCAGCGCAGGCCACCCCCTCCAGGCCGGTGATCCACTGGATCTTGTAGCGGTCCAGTCCGAACGCCTGGATGACGACCTGGCTCTGCAGAATGTAGCCCCGGGCATTGAGCGAGAAGACGAACGCACCCACCAGGAGGGTGCCGATGATCGTCGCTCTCAGGACCCCGGTCGGCAACGGCTGCTCAAGCGAAGCTGCGGACATGAAATCAGTCCCCGCTCGGCTTGATCGTCGCCTCCAGGGCGCGCATCTCGTCGGCCGCCTGCTTCGCCCACTCCGGGTCGCCGGGCCCGTGTTCGATCGCCACCGTCACCGACAGACCCGCGCGCAGCTGCGGCCAGCGCTCGTCCTTCTCGACCAGGATCCGCACCGGCACCCGCTGCACGACATAGGTGAACTCGCCCGACGAGAGATTCCGCGGCACCAGCGCGAAGTTGGCGCCGGTGGCCCTGTTGATCCACACGACCCGGCCGCGGAACGGCTCGCTGAAGGCGACGACGTCCAGGCGCACCCGGTTGCCCGGCGCGACCCCCTCGAGCTTTGACTCTTCCAGGTTGGCCGTGACATAGGTCAACTCGGGATTGTACATGCTGAGAACCGGCGTACCCGCAGGCACGTGGTCCCCCAGGTGCCGGTACAGGTGCACGACGACTCCCGGGAAAGGGGCAACGACGCGCGTGTAGCGGAGGCTGGTCTTCGCCACATCCAGCGCGCGCCGCGCTTGGCTGACCTGCTGCTTGTTGACCTCGACCTGCCGCTCGGCCTCGGTGATTTCCAGGCGCTGGGTCAGGGCCACCTCCACGGCCCGCTCGGCCCTCTGCGCCTGCTGGGCGGCGGCGGCCGCCGCCTGCCGGACTGCTTCCACCTTCTTCTCGCCCGCCAGCGCCCGCCCGAGCCGGGCTTCTGACGCCTTCACCTCCGCCTGGGTGGTTTGGAACGTCCGGGTCGCCTCTTGCGACTGCCGCTGCGTGGCGGCCTCGCTCGCGAAGAGGGCGGCGTAGCGCTTGTAGTCCTCTTCGGCGAGCACCGAGTCGGGCGCGGGCGGCGTCCAGGTCGGACCGCGCCTCGTGAATTCCCTTCTCGGTGTCCTCCGTGGTGAACTGGAGCGTTTTTTCGTCCCGGGACTGCTCGGCCTGCGCGGCGGCCAGTGCCCGCTGGGCGACCTCGATCTCCCGCGGCACCTGGGCCTGCAACCGCTCGAGCGACGTCTTCGCCGCGGCCAGTTGCGCTTGGGCGACGCCGAGTTTCGCCTCGAGCAGCGCCACCTGCTCGCGGTACGGCACGGGGTCGATCTCAGCCAGCAGCTGGCCGGCGGCGACCACGTCTTGTTCCTGAACCAGGTAGCGGACGAGGTGGCCGGAGACCTCCTGCGGGGCGATGTTGACGACGTGGGTTTCGACGAAGGCGTCGTCCGTGATCGAATGGGTGAACCGATAGACCACCCAGTACCCGGCAAAAGGCGCCACCACCAGCAGGACCAGGCCGGTCACCACTGCGAGGCGCAGCCAGCGATCGCCCCAGATCCGCCTAACGAGCTCCGACCGATTCGCTCGGGCCCGCGCTGGGCGGGGATCAGGCGGGGTTTGCGGATCGTGTTGACTCATGTGATGAAGGTTCGCCAGTGCCAGTGGACGGCGGCATCGCCACCAGTCTCTTTCTAATCCGTTGGACGCGGGAGTCAACCTGCTGAACCAGTCTTCAAAAATTCCGGTCACGTGACGCCGCGGCTGCCGCCTCTGGAAGAAGAATCGGAGCGACCGACAGGTGCGATTATCTGGTAAATCCTGTCGGAATCCCAAGATTTAATTCCCGCGTTGGAATGCGGTTTATTGCGATCTGTTGGGTTGGCCGGCTCTCGCGAAAATGGTTCATGGCCTCTGAAAGCGCATTCCACTTACCAGCACGTCCCCGGTATCGCCCTGCGGCGTGACGCAGCGGAGCTACTACCTTATCAATTTGCTCCTGATCAGTCGTTCGGAAAATGGCTGTACGACCAAAGTCGCGATCTGAATCTCAAGCTGAAATAGGCACTGGCAACGCCGATTTTGTCGTTTGCTCAGTAATAACCCTGGTTGTCCCGCCGAACGCTCACCTTTCCTGCATAGCGTCGCGAGATAAAGATGAAATAGGCAGTCGCCAGCACGAAGCCTGCCGGCCACCAGATCAAGGCAATCAGCAAAGCGTTCGCGTTGGAAGCGACGGCGTAGGCGTTCAGTGAGTTCTCGGGCGCGAGGGTCGAATAAAGCACGACGGGAAAGAGCGCTGCCGCTCCGCTGACCATTAAGCCGATGATGCAGCCGTTCGACCCGGCAAAAGCCAGCATTTCCCGGCGGTACACGAGACCCCAAATCAGTGTGATGATCGAGACGATGACGATGAACAGCCCCAACCAGCAGAGCGGATTGCTAATCGCGCGCTCGAACAAGTCGGGACGCACAACCCACGACTCGACTGTGATGACCGGAAACAGCAGGACCAGTGCTGCCCAAAGGTATCTCGCATGCAGGGCGCTGCGGTCGTGAACGGGACCTTCTGTCTTCAGCGCGAGATAGGTCGCTCCATGCGCCGCCAGAAGGACAGCCGCGAAGATGGCAGTGGAAACCGTGTACCAGTCGAGCAAACCCACGTAACCGCGCACGCGAAAATTCGTGAAGAATGCCATCGAGAAATTGCCCTGCGCATCAAGGGGCACTCCCCGCTCCAGATTGCCTGCCGCAGCACCAAAAATAATCGCCAGGAGAAAGTTGGCAAACGTGAACACGAAGTCCCAAAATCCCTGCCACAGCGGATCGTTGATATGGCCGGCAACTTCGAGCGAGATCCCGCGCAAAATCAGCGCCCAAAGAATCAGAAACAGCGCCAAGTAGTAGCCGGCAAAAGCCGAAGCCATGAGCCGTGGAAAAACCGCGAGCAGCGTGCCGCCGAAACCGACGAGCCACACTTCGTGCCAGGACCAGAGTGGCCCGATTGCGGCAACAACCTGCCGCCGCTCCTCGCGCGTGCGGGCGACACGCCACTGGAGTATTCCAGCGCCGAAATTACGTCCGTCCAAAACCACATAGATGATGAGCATCAAGCTCACGACGGCGTACCATGTCGCGATCATGGCAATGCCCCTTCTTGGCAAGATGGCAGTGACTTCGTCGTCCGGAAGATTGCTGCTTAGTGCGACGACAAGTCATCTTGCCGGTTGGCATCCACTTCTTGATCCGGACCGTGGCCGATCTGACGACCGACCAGATACAGAAAGAGCAGACCGAGGACAAAATACAGGCCGGTGAAGCCCATCAAAGTGAAAATGGTGTCGCCGCTGCTGACGACTTTGCTGTATCCGTCGCGCGTGCGAAAAAGGCCGTAGATGAGCCAGGGCTGACGTCCCAGCTCCGCCGTCATCCAGCCCAACGTGTTGGCGAGGTACGGAAAAGGGAACGCGAGCATTAGCACCCAGTGCAATCCGGTGCAGGATTCCAATCGGCCGCGCCAATTCTGGAAGCTGGCATAGGCCATCAGGATGACAAAAAGTGTGCCCAGAGTAATCATGAGATGGAAAGAGTAGTACAACAGCTCGATGTTGTCGGGCCATCGATCCTGAGGGTACTCGTCAAGTCCGTGCACATAACTTCCAAAATGCCCGTACGCGAGAAAGCTGAGCGCGCCGGGAACCTCGATGGGGTTGTCGAGCCGCCGGGCCCTGACATTGGGTTGGCCAATCACAGCGACATCGGCCCGGATCCCACCCACGAATCGGCCTTCCATGGCAGCCAGTGTGACCGGCTGGTGACGGCCGACCATCTTGGCCTGCTGGTCGCCGGTCGGAAAGGCGACGAGCAGCGAGGCGATCAGCCCAACGAACGTTCCTCCGCGCAGATAAAGTCGAGCCTGGATCGGGTGCAATCCTCTTAAGGCGTAAAGTGCACCGATAGACGCCACCACGAAGGAGCCGGTGACAAGAGCGGCCATTTGGTTGTGCGCGAACTGCACCCAGCCCCAGGGATTCAACAGATAGGCACTGAAACTGGCGATTCCGAGCGAGCCATCGGCCTCGATTCGATGACCGACCGGATGCTGCATGAAGGCATTCGTGACAAGAATGAAATATCCGGAAAGCCAGCTTCCCAGGGCGACTGCCACTGCCGCCATGAAGTGATAGCGCGGACCCAGCCGCTTTTCGCCCCAGATCAGCGCGCCGACAAACGCGCTTTCCAGAAAGAAGGCAAACATGCCTTCCATTGCCAGCGTCTGTCCGACCACGCCGCCCGCGTACCGAGAAAACCCCGCCCAGTTCGTTCCAAACTGAAACTCCATGGGGATGCCGGTGACGACACCCACGGCAAAATTCAGTCCGAAGATCTTGGCCCAAAACCGGGCGGCTTGATTGTATTTGTCGTCACCCGTACGCAGAGCACGCCATTTCCAATACACCAAGAACCATGCCAATCCCATGGTGAGCTGCGGAAAGAGATAGTGATACGTGAGGGTGAAGCCGAACTGCAATCGGCTCCAAAAGGCAGGATCGGAGAGGTTCGAGTCCATTTGAGTTCGTCCGCGATTGGGCGGTTGAGACGCAGATGTCCGAGTAGCCACTCGTCTTTCTTTTTGCGTGAGATGTTCCAAAAAATGGGGGCTGCTTGGAATGATTGCTCTCAAACTCCCTGTCCTCTCGGAATGAACCCGGGAACGCCGGTCTGCACGACGGCATTAAACCGGATTCGCGACGTGATTTTTTCGCTAATCTCCCGGACGGCGTCTTCCGGCAGCGTGGAGATATCAAAGTTCTCATTGATCCATTTGGGGGTCGTCGCGGTGGTCAGCAGGGCCGTCCCGCGCTGGATCGCCCAGGCGAGCAAGACCTGCGCCGGGGTTTTGTTGACTCGCTGGGCGATCGCGGTGATGACAGGATGTTCGACCAACTTGGGCTCGGCACCATGCCCCAGCGCGGCGAAAGCTTGCAGCACGATGCCGTTCTTTCGGCAATACTCCAAAAGTTCCCATTCCGGGAGATACGGATGGGATTCGACGTGAACAACCGCAGGCTTGATCCTCGCCGCTTTAAAGATCTGTTTCGTCTGTTCCAAACTGACGTCGGATAATCCGATGGCCTTGCACTTGCCCCCGTCCACCAATCCCTCCAACGCCCTCCAGGTATCCAGCAGCGTCACTCCTTTGTCATAAATCACATTGCCGCCCGCATCCCTCGGGTCTTGCTCGTCTCCAGGTTGAAAGGCAAATGGGGTGTGGATCAGATAGAGATCGACGTAGTCGAGTTGGAGTCTCTTGAGACTGGCCTCGAAGGCCGGTTTGACGCGTTCCGGACGATGATTGTTGTTCCAGACCTTCGTGGCGACGAACACGTCCCCCCGCTTGATCTTCCCCGCCTGGAACACCTCCTGCAGCGCTTCGCCGACCTCCTTTTCGTTTCGGTAGCGTTCCGACGCGTCGAACGCACGAAATCCTGTCTCCAGCGCCAACTTGGTCGCAGTTTTGGTCGCGATGGGATCGGGAATCAGTGTGCCGAAGCCGAGGGCGGGGATCGCACCGGATCCATTGTTGAGGGCCATCTTCGTATAGCGAAGCTTGTCGTTCTCGGCCATTGTTGCATCCTTCCGATTTAACGCAGGTGAACTTCAGCCACGCGACCGTCGCGGGCCATCTCTAAATGTCGATTACCAGGTCTTCCCGGGGGCGAGAGCAACAAGTCAACACGTTTCCGGCCGCTGGACGATCGAGCGGCTCGGGATCAATCAACGCGAACGATTTAAGCCACCTCAATCTCGTTGACTCGAATCGATACGCTGATGGCCTCCATAACTGCGTGCTGGGCCAGTTGCTTCGCGTGGTAAGTGCGCGCGTAACCCCGAAGGATCAGTCCGTGTTCAAAGAGGACGAGTTGGAAGTCGCGCACGACCAAGGTCAATCGGCAGCGGACACGCTCTTCGGTTCGGGCCAGACATTCTTTGGTGGCCGTGTCACTCGCACGTTGCTGCTTCATCGTGATACCTCATCGGCACGGGGGTTGGCCGTCGTGTGTCGTGACACGCATGCCGCGAGCGGTATTTCGTGATGGGCGTTCCGCAGTGACGACGGCGTCTTCGGTCGACAAACCGTTGGCGAGAGTCCTTCCACTTTTCTGCGTAACGCGATGGCAGGGAAAGCTGACCGGGCGGACACGCCAGGCTCGCCCGCGGGCCTCAACGCATCACCTCCACCCACTGGGACCGCCAGGCCGGCGGCTCGAATGGCTCTGCGAAGTACTGCGTCTCGCGGGCGACCTTTCCGCCGCGGAACTCCATGATGCTGACCGTGAGGACCGCTCGGCCGTCGTAGTTAATCACGTACTCCGTGACCCAGATGTCTCCCTCCCCGACTATTCGACGGACCGCGAAACCCGACGGCCTGGCCGGGTGGTGGCTGCGGAGCGCTTGCACGTTATCTCGCCCGCTGATGCGTTCCCCCGACTGCGGATACTCGACGACGGCGTCGTCGTGGTAGATTTCGTGTTCCCCGTCCTGATCCCCTGCAGCCGAAGCAGCCCAATGCCTCTCCAGGGCCGCACGAGTCTCCCGGTTCTCCATGACACCCACCTCTCCTGAGTCACATCGCGGAGCGCTACCAGCGCCCCGCTTCGCCAGCCTGACTTTCGTCCTTCGCTCTCTACCCTTGTGAATGCCGTTTGCCGGTAGGCCGCACGCCGAGCCGGAAAAAAACCCGCGTTGATCTCCTCAATCGCCAGAAGCGTTGCGTCGGCCACAGGGGCTTCGCTAAGGACCATCGTCCCGGAAAAGGAGTGCAGCACTCCTACGGACGGCGGAAGGCGCCAGTGTGAACAGATTGAGCCATCGGCCGATGCCGTGGATCACCGCGAAACAGTCCCGGTAGGCTCGCGTCCTTGGCAAATGGAAGCAAAGCCGCACCGCCCTCCGCAGGAGTGGAGTACCGAGCGTTACGGTCCTTCGCCAGCATCCGCTCCAGGGCCGCGGCCACCTGATCCGGGATGTCGGGTCGCTGCTCCCGGATCGGCGGCGCCGGCGCTTCCACATGGGCCTTGAGCTTCTTGTACGGGGACGAGCAGGCGGCGAACGGCGGGCCCCCGGCCAGCAGGTGGTAGAGCGTGCAGCCCAGGCTGTAGATGTCAGCGCGGATATCGACCGTGTGACAGTCGTCACACTGCTCGGGCGCCATGTAATCGAGGGTGCCCAGGAACTGGCCGGGCACGGAGATCTGTCCGTCCTGGGCCGACCCGCTCACCATACGCGCCAGACCAAGGTCGATGACCTTCACCAGGCCGGAAGGTGTCAGCATGAGGTTTGACGGCTTGACGTCCCGGTGGACCAGGCCGTGTTCATGAAGGTGCTGCAAGCCGAGGGCCGCCTGCCGGATCACTTCGCAAGCCTCCGCCACGGGCAACGGACCACGCTGGCTGACGAGCGCGTCCAGGCCCGTGCCTTCGACGAATTCCATGACGAAGTAGGGGAGCCCGGCAATCTCGCCGGCGTCGTATGCCGCGACCAAGTTTGCGTGCTTCACCAAGGCGACCAGCAACCTCTCTTGGTGAAACCGTGAGATGATCTGGTCCTCACGGTCCAGGCCGAGGGGGACCACCTTGATGGCCACCAGGCGCTGCAAGCTGAGCTGGCGTGCCTTGTAGACGACGCCACTGCCGCCCCGGCCGGCCTCGCCCAGAATCTCGTAGCCTGGCAGCTCCGGAAAGACGGCCGGCGGAAAGCGGAAGGCAAGTGCGAGACGGGCATTTTGCTGGCTTGTGACATTTGGACTCTGTATTCCGCTCTCCGAGGCGACAGCCGCGGCGGCGCGGTCGGCAATCACGCGCAGCCACATCAAGACCTCGCCGACCGCCTGCGTGCGGAAGAAGACCGCCAGCACGCCGACGACCCGTCCGCCATGGATGAGCGGCTCGCCGCCGAAGGCGCAGATGCTTTCCCGGCGGACCCACTCAGGCGAGGCCAGCCACGGCGCATCGGGATCGAGGGCAACGACCTCAATTGGCTTTCCGCGTGCGGCGATCAGCCCAACCTTGCGCACCCCGAGGGGGATGCGCCGGTTACGCCCGTCGAGCCGCGACCAATCGCCCTCCTCGTGGATCGATCGGCCGGCGCTGGCGACAAGGTGCAAGCAGGTCGTCTGATCCGGGCACTCCGGCGCACGGGGCAGGTGGCACAAAGGTTGCCCGGCCGGACGAGCCAGATCCGTGCCAGAGCGACGTTGGGGCGCCCGACCAGGCGCCGCACGATCAGCGGAAGAAGTGTGGCAGCCGACTGCTCCCCGGCCATGTCCTGCAGCAGGCGCTTGAATGACTCGTAATCGGAGTCCCATGCCCCGGCTTCTGGGCCTCGCAGCGCGGACGCTTCTTGCCGCTCGTTGCCACTGGAAGGCGCCCGGGCCGAGCGGGAGACTGTGGACGGATCCACACCAGGCCCGATTGCGGTATCGTCCGTCGCCGACACAACATCCCCCAGGGCGTCGTAGAGGTGGATATGCAGCCGCAGCTGCTCCGCGAGCTCGGGGAATCGCTGGCAGTACTCGTCCGGGGTCGCGGACTCGCCTAGCTCGCGTCGCGCCAAGAATTCGCCAAGGATCAGCTCGATCGGGAGTGCCGACCCGGGGTGGAAGGAGCCGTGGAGCTCAAAATAGGCTTCGACCGCGGGGCGCTGCCCGTCCATCCACCGCTCGTGCTGGTCCGTGCAGAGCACGTCGGTCAGTTCCGCGGCGCTGAGTTGCCCTGCTCCAGCCAGGAATTCCTGCAGGTCAGGCTTTTGACCATGCCGCCACAGGGCAGACAACCGCGCCACGGGGTCCTCTGACGCTGCCTGCGTCCGGGGCAAATCAGAGGTGTGGTCCGGCGTATCGGACATCGCGATCCTCGGTGAAAAAGGTGACACGGAACGTCGTGTCCCTTCTGCTCTTGGAACTCCCCAATCACAGCTCGTCGAGTCGCAACTCCACCGCGACCCGGTCGAGGGCACGGGCCAACTGGTTCCGCCGCGCCCCGGCCGTACCCCCCAAAGATGCAGCGACTTCCTCCCAACTGGAGCCCTGGCCGCGCAGCTCAACGAGCTGGCGCTCTTCCTCGCTCAGGCGCAGCCGGGCCTGTTCGAGTAACTCCTTGCCCGCAACCACACTGCTCGGGCTTGGATCCCGGCCCGCCAGGGCCAGCTCTTCGACCCCGCCCACAGTGCGGCGGCTGTCGCGGCGCAGACGGTGCTGCCGCCGCATTTTTTCGGCCACCTTGTTGCGGGTCATGGTCAGCAGCAACTTGATCAGGTCGTCGGGTTCTTGCAGGTCGTACTGGCCGGCGGCCATGCGCACGAAGAAGGTGCCGAGCACAGACTGACAGATGTCCATTGATTCGAATTCGCGCCGCCCGCCGGCGTTCCGAAGACGCGCGCGCAATACCCGGCGGATGACCGGCTCGAAGTCCCGCACGAGCCGTGCGGCCGCCTGCTCATCACCACCGCGGACCCTGCGGATGAGTTCGTCAAACGAGGCATCTGGCGGCATCAGTCGATCCCCCTGCCTTCGTCACGACCTGTTTGGCTGCCGCCCGATCGCGCGCCACGAGTTGGGCCGGTTTTCTTGCGTTTTCTGTGCGTCCGTCGGCCAGACAGCATTGAAGAGAGTGGGCGGCTTTTGGTTCCCCGTGGCCCGGCAGCGGGAACGACCGTCAAAGCCACTCGCGCGACGCCAGTTAGCCGGTGCTGGCATTTCCGGGCCGCGGGCGAGCGCATTCAGTCTACGGCCAGTAGTTGTCGAGTCAAGCAACCCGGTGATGCCTCTCGGGGGCGAGCGGTGAAGGCACAAGCAAGGGACAGCAGGCTGGCGGTGTGGTGGAGGTGCATGGCCGTTCACTCGCTCATCATGCAGCGAGTTGGCCGCGATCTGGCGGCGGCGGGTTGTGTGCCCGTCGGCTCTTACAAGGCCTTGCGTTTACTCCACGAGGCCCCAGGCGGCCGCCTCCGGCTGAGCGAGTTGGCCAGAGCCGTGCAGCTCACCCAGAGCGGCGTGACCCGGTTGACGAACCGGCTGGAAAAGGCGGGATTGTTGCATCGGGAGGAGAACGCCTCGGACCGGCGCAGTTCGTGCGCCGTCCTGACGGATCGGGGGCGGGATGAGCAAAGACGTGCGAAGTCCGTGTTCGTCCGAGCCGTCGCGGCGCACTTCGGAAGTCACCTGAGCGACAGAGAGGCGGCGACGTTGAACGCGGTCCTGAGACGAATCGTGACGGCAGACACGGGAAACGATTGAAAATGAGCAACCTGAAAGCCACCCATCAGCCGGAAGCAGCTCCGGCCACCAGACTGACAATCTCGCCACCGAATCCAGGGGTGGCCAAGGACTTCGCATGATCCACAGCATCCAGCAATTGCATCCACGCGACGTCTTCCAGCCTGCCGTGAGGCAGTTCCGTGCCGACGTGCTCCGCGGTTTAGGCGCTCCGAAGAAGAAACTCCCGTGCAAGTACTTCTACGACGAGGCCGGCTCGGAGCTGTTCGAGCGGATCACGGAATTGGAGGAATATTACCCGACGCGCACCGAGCGCGCGATTATGGAACGACACGCCGTGGAGATGGCTGGGCTTTTGGGTCCACGTTGCCTCCTCATTGAATATGGCAGTGGCAGCAGCTCCAAGACCAGGTTGCTGCTCGACCACCTGCGCGACCCGGCCGGTTACGTGCCGATCGACGTCTCGGGCGAACACCTGCGACGCACGGGGCGGGCGCTGGCAGATGAATACCCGAGAATCGACGTGCTACCATTGTGTGCCGACTTCACGAGGCCGCTCCGGTTGCCCAGACATCAGGGGACCGCCGCCCGGCGGGTCGTGTACTTTCCCGGCTCGACGCTCGGCAATTTCAGCCCGGAGAAAGCGATCCATTTGCTGCGACGGACGGCGGGCCTCTGCAGTCGCGGCGGGGGATTCCTGGTCGGCATCGATCTGCAGAAGCACCCGCGGCTGATCGAGGCGGCGTACAACGACCGACAAGGCGTCACTGCGGCCTTCAACCGCAATATCTTGGTGCGGATCAACCGGGAA
The DNA here is from genome assembly GCA_963833105.1 of uncultured Planctomycetaceae bacterium. GTDB lineage: Bacteria > Planctomycetota > Planctomycetia > Planctomycetales > Planctomycetaceae > DASPSM01. The sequence goes on along the minus strand of CAWHWU010000006.1, from coordinate 28,448 downwards.
CTTGGCGCGGACTTCGACATCGATCAGTTCGCGCATTGCGCCTTCTACAATGTCGCCAGGCACCGGATCGAAATGCACCTCGTGAGCCGCCGCGACCAGATTGTCCACGTCGGCGGTATGCGGTTCTTCTTCGCCGAGGGCGAGTCGATCCACACCGAGAACTCGTACAAGTTTGGCCTCGGTACGATGGCCGAGCTGGCCGAGGCTGGCGGCTTTGCTGTGGAGCGAGTCTGGACGGACGAACGCCAGTACTTCAGCGTGTTTTATTTGACCCTGCCGCATTAGGGGAAAGCCGGAGTTTGTGGACGGGTAATTGGGCGGCAGCTGTTGCCGGCGCGAGAAGCACTGAGTGAAAGGGACATTGTCGATGCTGCACTACGACGCCATCGTGATCGGTTCCGGCCAGGCCGGGAATCCCCTCTCGCAGAAACTGGCCGACCACGGTTGGGCCGTGGCGCTGGTCGAGAAGGACCAACTGGGCGGGACGTGCATCAACACGGGCTGCACGCCAACCAAGACGATGGTCGCCTCCGCTCAGGTCGCCTACTACGCGCGAGACGCTGGCCGATGGGGGGTCCGCGCCGGGGAGGTCAGCGTGGACCTACCCAAGGTGATCGCCCGCAAGGATCGGGTCGTGGGCCAGTCGCGATCCGGACTGAATCGGAAGGTCGAGGAGCGGAAGACCCTGCATCTCTACCGCGGGTATGGCCGCTTCATCGGCCCGCATCAGGTCCGCGTCGGCGAGGAGGTGCTTGAGGGCCAGCGCATCTTTATTGACACGGGGACCAGGCCGGATGTTCCGCCTCTGGAAGGGTTGCGCGGCATTGATTTCCTGGATAACGCCAGCATCATGCGGTTGACCGAGGTGCCGGAGCACTTGCTCGTTCTCGGCGGCGGCTACATCGGCATGGAGTTCGGGCAGATGTTCCGCCGGTTCGGTAGCCGCGTAACTGTCGTCCAGCGCGAGCAGCAAATTCTCCCCCACGAGGACGCCGACGTTGCGGAAACCTTGCAACAGTTCCTGGAGGGCGAAGGTATCCGTTTTGTCCTGGGCGCAACGACGACTCGCGTCGAGAAGGAGCAGGGCGGCGTTTCCCTGAATGTGGTCGTGGGGGGGAACACAGAAAAAGTGCGCGGGTCGCATCTCTTGGTCGCCACCGGACGCAGACCCAATACGGACGACCTGGGATTGCAAGCCGCCGGCGTGCTGACCGATCAACGGCAGTTCGTCGTCGTAAATAATCGGCTGGAGACGAACGTCCCCGGCGTTTGGGCCCTCGGAGACGTGAAGGGCGGTCCCGCGTTTACACATATCTCCTTCAACGATTACCAAATCGTGTACGCCAACCTGATCGAGGGTAAAGCCCTCACCACTGACAACCGCCCAGTTCCCTACGCCGTGTTCACCGACCCTCAACTGGGCCGCGTCGGTCTGACCGAGGCGGAGGCGCGGGCCAAAGGGCGACGGATCAAGGTAGGCAAAATTCCAATGGCCTGGGTCGCCCGCGCCATCGAGCGCGACGAGACGGCCGGGCTGATGAAACTCGTGGTCGATGCTGACAACGACCAGATCCTCGGCGCGGCCATCCTGGCTGCGGAGGGGGCTGAGGTGGTTCAGATTCTCCATGCGGTGATGCTCGCCGGAGCCCCCTATACGCTCCTGAAGGGAGCGGTTTACATCCATCCGACACTCGCCGAGGGACTCTGGACCTTGATGGAAGCAGTTACGCCGGATTGACGATTCTTTCGCCGCGGGAATCACTCCCACGGAACTGACCTGAGACGCAACGCGTTGAATAAACGGTTCTGATAAAGGAGTTCGGTATGCAACTCGGAATGATCGGCCTGGGCCGAATGGGCGCCAACATGGTCCGACGGCTGCAGAAGGCAGGCCACCAGTGCGCGGTCTTCGACAGGTCGCCCAAAACGGTGGAAGAACTGGTCAAGGAAAAGGCCACGGGTGCCACCTCGCTGCAAGACCTCATGAAAAAACTCGACAAGCCGCGGGCAGTCTGGATGATGGTCCCCGCGGCAGCCGTGGACAAAACCATTGCTGACCTTGTGGCCTATTTGGAGCCTGGCGACATCCTCATTGACGGCGGGAACTCCTACTATGTGGACGACATTCGCCGTGCCAAGGAGCTGGCCTCAAAACAGATCCATTACGTGGACGTGGGCAAGAGCGGCGGTGTCTTTGGTCTGGAGCGCGGCTACTGCATGATGGTCGGCGGTCCGGACCAGGCGGTCCGGCACATCGACCCGGTTCTCAAAACGCTGGCACCTGGCGTGGGCGACATCCCGCCGACGCCTGGGCGTGCGAAGATGAGTGGCACCGCGGAGCAAGGCTACCTGCACTGCGGGCCATCCGGCGCCGGCCACTTCGTCAAGATGGTGCACAACGGCATCGAGTACGGCATTATGGCCGCGTATGCCGAGGGATTGGGTGTCCTGCGCGACAGCAACATCGGCAAGCACACAGACGAGATCGATGCCGAAACGACGCCCCTCCGCGACCCCGAGCACTACCAATACGATCTCAATCTGCGAGACATCACCGAGGTCTGGCGGCGCGGCAGTGTCATCTCCTCATGGCTGCTCGACTTGACGGCAGCTGCCCTCGTCAAAGATGCGGCGCTTTCTGATTTCGCGGGCCGGGTCTCGGACTCGGGGGAGGGGCGGTGGACGATCAAGGCCGCCATTGACGAAGGGGTGCCGGTGCCTGTGCTCACCACGGCGCTGTACGAGCGATTCACCTCTCGCGGCGAAGCGGATTTCCAGGACAAACTGCTGTCGGCCATGCGTTTCCAGTTCGGCGGACACTTGGAGAAGGTCGCCGGCAAGTGACGGCGCAAAGGAGAGATCGCAATGAACGAATCCCACTCTGACGCCCTGGTGTTTTTCGGGGCCAGCGGCGACCTCGCTTACAAAAAGATCTTCCCCTCGCTTCAGGCGATGGTGAAGCGCGGCCACCTTGGCGTCCCGGTCATCGGTGTCGCCAGATCCGGTTGGACAATCGACCAACTCCGGGCGCGGGCGCGGGACAGCCTGCAGAAACACGGCGGAGTCGATCCGATCGCATTCGACAAGTTATGCGGACTGCTGCGATATGTGGACGGCGACTATAAAGACCCCGCGACCTTTCAGTCGATCCGCAAGGAACTCGGTTCCGCTCAGCGGCCGGCGCACTACCTCGCCATCCCGCCGATGCTGTTCGGCGTGGTCGTGGAGCAGCTCGCCAAGTCGGGCTGTATCCGGGGCGGTCGCGTCGTCATCGAAAAGCCTTTCGGACACGATCTCGTCTCGGCGCAGGAACTCAATCGGATCCTGTTGGCAACTTTTGACGAGAAGTCGATCTTCCGCATCGACCATTATCTGGGGAAGCGGCCGGTGCACAACCTGACTTTCTTTCGCTTCGTGAACTCGCTTTTGGAGGCATTCTGGAATCGCAACTATGTCGAGAGCGTCCAGATCACGATGGCAGAAGACTTCGGGGTCCAGGGCCGAGGCGCCTTCTACGACGAAGTTGGCACGATCCGGGACGTCGTCCAGAACCATCTGTTCCAGGTGCTTGCCAACCTGGCGATGGAACCTCCGGTCCGCACGGACAGCGAAACGATGCGGGATGAAAAGGTCAAGGTCCTGAAGGCCATCCCGCCGCTCGATGCTGGGAATCTTGTCCGCGGGCAGTTCCGTGGCTACCGCAACGAGAAAGGTGTGGCACCGAATTCGCAGGTCGAAACCTATGTCGCGCTGCGGCTGGATGTCAATTCCTATCGCTGGCAAGGGGTCCCGTTCTATATTCGGGCCGGGAAATTTCTGCCTGTTACCTGCAGCGAGGTCGTGGTCCGCATGCGCCGGCCTCCGTCTGTCTTTCCCACGTCCTCCCAGTCGCCAAACTATTTCCGCTTCCGCATCAGCCCTGAAGTGATGCACTAGTGTAGGGTCAACTTTAATTTTTGGGGTTCACGGAGTCGCAAGATTTCTCTCCAATTGCGGAAGTCATTCGGACCCAAGGAGGGGAGTCATGAACAAGCGGTATCTTGTCAAGCTCGACAAGGATGAGCGCAAAGAACTCTCGCAGTTGGTGAAGAAAGAGAGAATCGCGGCGAAGAAACGCACGCACGCCCAGGTGTTGCTGTTGGCGGATGCCGGAAATCTTGGGCCGGCCTGGAAGGATGAAGCCATTGCCAATGCCTGCCAAGTGAGGGTGCAAACGGTCGAAAACATCCGCAAGCGTCTGGTGCTGGACGGCTTGGAGGCGGCCTTGAACCGTAAGAAACAAGTGCAGCCCTCGCGTGCCAAGATCCTCGATGGCGAAAAGGAAGCCAAGGTCATCGCGCTGTGCTGCGGCGCCGCGCCGTCAGGCCACGCGCGTTGGACGTTGCGGCTGTTAGCCCAACGCGTCGTCGAATTGGACATCGTCGAAGCGGTGTCACACGAGACGGTGCGGCGTTGCCTAAAAAAAATGAGTTGAAGCCCTGGCAGAAAAGCATGTGGTGCATCCCTCCGAAGCACAACGCGGAGTTTGTCTACCACATGGAAAACGTGCTGGAAGCTTATCAACGCCCGTACGATCCGCGCTACCCGCTGATTTGCATGGATGAGCTGAGCAAACAACTGACCATCGAAACGCAGACTCCGCTTCGCGCCGCGCGAGGGCGACGTCAGTGTTTCGACTATGAGTACGAACGCAATGGAACGGCTAACGTGTTCGCGTTCACGGAGCCGCTGATCGGCTGGCGGCACCTTGTGGTCACCGACCAGCGCACCAAGTCCGATTGGGCCGAGGCCGTTCGCCAGTTGGTCGATATCCATCGGCCGCAGGCGAAGCGGATCACGCTGGTGATGGACAACCTCAACACGCACAGCCTCGGCTCGCTGTACGAAGCCTTTCCGCCCGAGGAGGCACGCGGCTGATTCGGCGTTTGGAGGTCGTCCACACCCCCAAGCACGGCAGTTGGCTCAACATGGCTGAAATCGAATTGAATGTTCTGACACGGCAATGTCTCGCCCGGAGGAATCCCTGACAAACAAACGCTCGCCAATGAAACCGCTGCTTGGCAAAACGAACGAAACTGCAGTCAGGCAGCAATCGATTGGCAGTTCACCACCAAAGATGCTCGAACAAAACTGAAGCATCTGTACCCCAAAAATCGAAGTTGACCCTACACTAGGTTAAGGGAGCGGTAGTGGTCGGCGCCGTCTTCCAAACATTGCAACTAATTGAAGAATCACATCTTAACCTCGAAACCCAAGTTTTCTTGGGGCATCTCCAGTCTGGTGCTGCCGGAGCGATGCGTTGCTCAACGGGATACTGCCTGCGGGGTGCCGGCAGTTATGGGGAAGGTCCGCTTGGTGATGGAGGGGGAACCACTGGGGGGCTTGGCGTAGCCTGTGGAGCGTAGTTCTTTCTGAACACCGAGCGCATGCCGTCGATGTGCTCGTGCAAATCGTCGTGAATATTGTTCCACATCGGGTCGAGAATGAAATCTACGCCCTCTCGCCGGGCGAGTTTTGCGGCCGCACGAAATCGCTGTCTCCCGCAACGAGAACGATTTGATCGACCTGCTTTTTAAAGCAGAGCGAAGCAATATCCAGCCCGATTCGCATGTCGACGCCTTTTTGCTTGACGTCGTACTTCACATCGTCTGGCACAAGGGCACTCAGCGGGATTTTCCCGGCGAGCAGTTCCTTGAGCCGATCGGGCTTGATAATCCAATGGCCCGTCCGGTCGTTCAGATACCCAAGGCGCAGAGCTACTTTGCGTTTCTTTAGAAGCACTTCGTGGAATGCAAGCCGCCATCCGGCGGTCGGAGTCTTGGAAAAATCAACCGCTTTTTTCGAGACCGGATTGTGTGCCTTCTTTTTGCAGCGGGGGGCAATCGTAGAAGAAAATCCTGTAAAGCTTCCGCTTGCTCTGGGCATCTTTTTGGCGAAGGTGCTCCAGGCACATGCGGTGCAAATCGCTCGCGGCCACTGAGGGTGAGCAGTTGCCCTTAAGATGCTGGTAACACCGCAGGAAGAACCCGCCGTCAACGAGGATCGCCGTAGGCATTGCCCGGCCCCCCCAACAAAAAATCCCTTGGGATCGGCCGCCCGACGATAAGTCGGGCGCATACTGCCAAGGGATGGATATTTGGAACCGGGCTGTAACCTACTCAATTTTATCACCGTTATCTACGGAGGAAATTGAGTTTTTTCGGCCTTTTTCGGCTGGATTTCTTCCATGTCGATGGTTTCGCCGATAGAAAAACAGGCCGTCGATGGAATATGTCGCATATTCAAGCCTTCCCATCCAGACTCGCCATGATAGAATGCAAGATAACGGGAGACCATTGTGGCTTGGTTCTCCTGTACAGTGGAGATTCTGGCGATGGGAAAAGTTACTGCAATCGAGGCCGCTGATCGGGTAATCGCTGATGCCGCCCGAAAACTGGAGCGAGCGAAGCTGCTGCGGGAAGCGCTGAACGATCCGGAACTTGCGGCTGATTTGGAGCGCACCTTTAGCGGCGAAAATCATGACTCCGCCCGCGAAACCGTTGTAACCGTTCCACGCCAAGAGACCCAGCGGCGTGTCAAACTCCCGCGAAGAAACTCGCAACCGTGGAGAATCCTTGCGTTCTTTGTCAGCCACAAGAATGAGCCGTCTCAACTAAAGCACATTGCTGATGGGACCAAGCTCGCACGCGGCGCGATCAGCTCGATCCTCTATTCTCAACGGCCGGATTTATTTATTCGCACAACCCGCGAGGAACGCAGCGATGGGTTCGGACTAATCGCGCGGGAGGTCGTGCTTTTCAATGTTCGGCCAGACATCATGGCCGAATTTCAACTCGCCCAACAAGAGGAGGACTGAGGAGCGTCAACGGACGATGCCGTGACGGGTTCGTTGGCGGCTTAATGCCGTCCGGCGTAGCCGGAGCAGGTGGTGTGAGTTTGGCGACTTACCACCTGCCCGGCCCTGAGACCGGAGAGAGTAATGTTTTACTCTCGTCGATGGTCGCCTATCCAACACCAACGTGACGGCAAAGGGTAGGTGACCTAGCAGGGACGCAAAACCGGCCACGGAGGGCCTTTTTTACATTCCCGCAATTCCATTATTCGGCTTTTTTGACCCGCGTCAACGGGATATGGCTAGATTGCGCATCGGCTTTCGCAGCTTGATTGAGAACCAATCTGGCCCATGCTGATCGATTTAACCCTAACGATTTTGCCGCTTTTTCGTACGCGGCCAGTTCTTCCGGAAAAAGTTTGATCTGGAACAATTCCTCGCGGGTCTGATCGGCTTTCGATCCAGTTGGGCGCCCTCGCCCTCGTGCTGGTTTCTTCGCCATGATGTGTAACCATAGCTTCCGGATATTTATTCGTCAAGACGAAAAATATATGAAAAATATACGATATTCCGTTGATTTATTTGTAATTACGATTAAAATACAAATAAATAACCCGGCAGTCGCGCTAACGACTGCCGGGCAAACTGAAACCAGACGTTTCCGTCCAATTCCAGCCTAGAGAACTGAATTGTAAGCGGATTCGTCGCAGAAGCGACCGTGAATCCGCCATGCCACGCCGAGACTTTCGCATTGTCCGAGACAAGTTTGCCAACGATAGTGGCCTGCCCTTCGGTCGACTACTCAGCCGCGAGTACGTCCTGAGCGTTCTGGAAGCCGAAGGCCACGCCTACCGCAGTCGGGTCTTTTGTCCGCTTGTGACTTTGTGGGGCATGTTGAGCCAGTCGCTCAGCCAAGACAAAAGCCTGAACGAAGTGGTTTCGCGGATTCTCGCCCACCGCGTTTCGTCTGGCCTTCCCGCCTGCTCCGCATCGTCTGCGAGCTACAGCGAAGCGCGTGGCCGCTTCCCGGTTTCTGCAATGGTCCGCATGGCGCGTGAAGTTGGCCGTAGTGTGCATGTCGCCGCGCAGGACGAATGGCACTGGAACGGTCGGCAGGTTTACATCGCGGACGGAACAGGTCTCAGCATGCCGGATACGCTGGAAAACCGCGCCGACTACCCGCCGCCGCCATCGTTGAAGCCGGAGATCGGATTTCCAATGGTGCGGTTGGTTGCCTTGATCTCGCTTTCGACGGGCGCGGTGATTGACGTTGCAACGGGCCGGATGCGCGGCAAAGGAACCGGGGAATCCAGCTTGCTCCGCGAGTTGCTCGACAACATGAACCGTGGCGACGTGTTCATTGCTGACCGGTACTATCCGTCGTTCTCTCTGTTGGCCGAATTGGGCAAGCGGGGCATCGACATGGTTTCCGTTTCCCACAGTTCCCGCGTGGTTGACTTCAGCAAGGGCGAGCAACTCGGCCCGCAAGATCACATCGTGGAGTGGCGACGTCCGGCGCGACGTGAAGCCAAGGCGGGCGACAACGCGGCTTATCTCTCGCTTCCCGAAACGATCCGCGTTCGGGAGTTCACAATAGACATAGACGGGCGCGAAGGGCGCAAAGAAAAGGCGGTCGTCATTAGCACGATGACCGACCCGACGATTCCGCAAAAGGAACTGTCTGGCCTTTACTGGAAACGGTGGGGGTGCGAGTTCGATTTTCGGGCGATCAAGCAGTCGATGCAGATGGACGTGCTGCGATCGAAAACGCCTGACATGATCCATAAGGAACTGTGGGCCGGGATTCTCGCCTACAACTTGCTACGCGGCACGATGAGCGAATCGGCCAAGCGGAGCGGCGTCACACCGCGACAACTGTCCGTTAAATCGACGATGCAGGCTGTGGAGTCCTTCACGCCAGCCATGATGGCCGTGGCCGATAACTCTGCGCTCTACGATGCGTTCCTGACGACCGTGTCAGCCCGTCGCGTTGGCAATCGACCCGGACGACAGGAGCCGCGAGTGAAGAGACGTCGCCCGGTTTGGCAAAGCATGATGACGAAACCGCGAAGCGAATACTTCCGCCGGGTACAGCCGAAGGCGACGTGTGCGCCGTCGAACTAACCAGGAAAGGCTGCCCAGGATTGCGTCAAATCGGTATAATTTCCGCACCATCTCGCGAGGATTGTTTATCGACATGCACCAGACAAGCATCGGGGTCAAAACAATGCGATACGCCGTTTGGAACAACAAAGGCGGGGTGGGGAAGAGCTTTTTATCGTTCGTGCTGAGCACTGAGCTTGCGAATAAAACCAAGCAGCCAGTCATCTTGGTTGATATGTGCCCGCAGGCAAATCTTTCTGAAATTGTGCTTGGCGGAAATGGTATTGGATCGGAGCGGCTCGATCAATTTATTCGAGACCGCAATACGGTCGGCGGGTATTTCGATACGCGGATCTCTTCTCCTCACGAACCAACTGGCAAAGAGGCGGCGTATCTGATTCACGCGCGGCCAACTAACCCGAAATTGCCGGACAGTCTCTATTTGATCGCCGGCGACCCGAGCTTGGAATTACAGGCGCAGGTCATCAATCAAATCAGTGGCCAGTCTTTGCCAACCGATGCGTGGAAGAATGTGCATAATTGGCTCAAAGACTTAATTTCGTCCTGCATGGCGAAACTCGGAGTCGATCGCACGATCGTTTTCATCGACTGCAACCCAAGTTTCTCGGCCTACACGGAAGTGTCGATGATCGCAGCGGAGCGCGTTATCGTTCCCTGTTCAAGCGACGGATCGTCGGCCCGCGCCATCGACAATGTCGGGGCATTACTTTATGGGGTTACGACCGGCAAGGACTATGGAGCGGCAAATTTCTCCGCGAGGGCGAAATCATTCAACCTTGATCTGCCAGAGATTCATTCGGTACTGCTGAATCGATCGACCCAATACAGCCAGCGAGCCAGCAAGGCATTCCGCGCGATGTTTGACGAAATTAAACGCAGAACCGAATCTCTCAAAGAGGCCATTCCGGACCATTTCGCCAAAGATGGCCCGATCTTTGAGGACATTCCAGACAGCCATTCGGTGGCCATCGTGTGCTCACATCTTGGAATGCCACTTTACAGCGTGCGCCCCGGCCAATACGAAGTTCACGATTCCAATCCACAAGTGAACGACGAACCGCTCGATCGATACAAAGTCGCCGTGGAAAAATTCGTCACAACGCTCTGAAATCCGGCAAACTTCCGGAGCACGATAGCCATCTCCGTCTTCAGCCATTCCCCCACTCCCTTAACCTAGTGCCATTCAGCCCTGAAGTGACCTCCGCGTTCGGACTAACAGTGATGGACCCGGAAGAGAAGATGATCGGTGATTCGGTGGAACTGCTGGCCAGCCACCATCCTGGTGCAGGCGAAATGGATGCCTACGAGCGGGTGCTGGGAGACGCCATGGAAGGAGACGCCACTCTGTTTGCCCGCGAGGACTACGTCGAAGAGGCCTGGCGAATCGTCGATCCGGTGCTGAAGGCGGGCAGCCCGATCTTCGAGTACGAGCCAAACACCTGGGGACCAAGTGAAGTCGATACGAAGGTCGCACCTCCCGGTGGCTGGCACAACCCCATCATGGCAGGCTGATCGGGACTGGAGACCCTTCCGTGAAGATTGAAGTCCTTGCCGCTGCCGATGCGGTCGCCCACAAGGCCGCTGCGATCATCGCCGCTCAAGCTCGAGATGCGGTGATCGCCGCGGCCGGTTCACGTTGAAGGCTCGTAGGAAGGATTCGGTCGTGATAGAGCGAACACCCAGTGTCATGATCGTCGGCGGAGGTTTTGGCGGGCTGGCGGCCGCCATGGCTCTCCGGAAAGCGCCGGTGCGTATCACGTTAATTGATCGCACGAATCACCATCTGTTTCAGCCGCTGCTCTACCAAGTGGCCACCTGTGGCCTGACACCGGAGCAGATCGGTTCTCCGATCCGCGGGATTCTAGGTAAGCAACGGAACACAACGGTGATCCTGGGAGACGTGACAGGCGTGGACAAGGAGCGGCAGTGTGTTTTCGCCGACTCGGCGGACAGAGTAAAAGTACCGTTTCAGTATGATTATTTGATCCTGGCGACGGGCGCAAGTCCTAATTACTTTGGGCACAAAGAATTTGAGACGTTCGCGCCCGGCTTGAAGAACCTGGCGGACGCCATCGCGGTCCGGAATAAGATTCTCCAGGCGTTCGAGCAGGCAGAGGCCGAAGAAGACCCGAGCCGTCACCGGGATCTGTTGACGTTTGTTTTGGTCGGGGCCGGCCCCACCGGTGTGGAGATGGCCGCCGCGATCGCCGTCCTGGTGCGCACCACGCTGCAATCGGAGTTCCGGCGAATTAATCTGGCGTCAGCACGAATTGTACTCGTCGATGTGGCAAGCAGGGTGCTGCCCCCATTTTCGGAATCTCTTTCCGCCGCCGCGAAGAAGCGGCTGGAGAAGCTGGGAGTGGAAGTACGCCTGGGACAGGGGGTGGATCAGATTGACCGAGATGGGGTCATCGTGGCCGGCGAGCGCATCGCATCCAAGACGGTGATTTGGACTGCCGGTGTGACTGGCTCGCCAGCAGGCAAATGGCTGAACGTGCGAACCGATCGCGCCGGGCGGGTACGAGTTCAGAATGACTTGACGGTGCCGGGGTACCCGGAGATCTTCGTGATCGGCGATACCGGGTCGCTCGATCAAGACGGTAGGCCGCTGCCAGGCGTGGCCCAAGTTGCCATCCAGCAAGGGCGCTATGCGGGAAAGCTGATTCACCGGCGAATGATCGGCAAACCCCCGACCGGCCCGTTTCGTTACTTTGACAAAGGGAACATGGCCGTGGTCGGAAGGGGCTTTGCCGTGTTGCAAAGCCACAAGATCCACATGAGCGGAGTTCTGGCATGGCTTGCATGGGCAGCCGTGCACCTCGATTACCTGGCGCAATCCAATCTTCGGTTGAGTGTCTTCCTGCAATGGATTTGGACCGGCGTAACTGGGCAGCGGGGTTCCCGGCTGGTTGTGAATGAGCGCCAGCTGGCATCTGGAGAGCCAACTCCGGAAGCTGCCGATCAAGTCGCTGTCCGCGAATCGATCAGTCTGAATGGGTAACAAGCACATGAAAATCGAATGAGTCCCACAATCATCGGTCTCGGCCCACCTGAGCCGCCGTGGTTTGGGCGCTTCGTCTCTTCCGCTTATCTAACCCCTGGTCCGGCTGTGCGAGCACGCGCGTCTTATGGACGTGTGACTGATGGGAAAGGTTACTTCGATGGACAAAACGAAGGTGGCAGCGTCTCCGATGTCAAACGGAGCCCACGACACGGCGAGCCTCCTCAGCCAATATGGATGCGGCCCGCTTGAATTTGCGGGAAACGTCAACGCCCTCTACGACAGACACCTGGTCTTCGACAATGTCGTGAAGTTGACCGCAGCCGACACACGCGAGCGATTTGAGGCCTTCGCTCGCTCCGCACGGGACATCCTTTCGCAGCGATGGGTGCAAACGGAGGAGACGTACGCGCAAGAGAATCCGAAGCGCGTCTACTACCTCTCGATGGAGTTTCTCATCGGCCGCTCGCTGGCCAACAATGTCACGAACCTCTTGCTGGATCCAACTCGCTACGCAAGCTGCCAAGCGGAAGAACGTCGATTGGCTCAACCTGCTCGAACAGGAACCCGACGCGGGCCTGGGTAACGGTGGGCTCGGGCGTCTGGCGGCGTGCTTTCTCGACTCGATGGCCACGATGCAGCTCCCGGCGATGGGCTACGGGCTGCGTTACGAGTACGGCATGTTCCGCCAAACCATCCAGGACGGTTGGCAGCACGAACAGCCGGACAATTGGCTCCGCCGCCCGGACCCGTGGGAAGTCGCTCGGCCGCAAGAGCCGGTGGAAATCAAGCTGAACTGCTCGTTCGAACTGCGTGCCGGGACACTGCGCGCCGTCGCTGGCAAGCCGTCCAGTCTGATCGGCATTCCCTTTGATCGGCCGGTCGTCGGTTACGGCGGCAAAACCATCAATACGCTGCGGCTTTGGGCCGCGACGGCGCCGGACTACTTCGACTTTCAGCGCTTCAGCGGCGGCGATTTCGTCGGTGCGTTGGCCGAAACGCTCGAAGCCGAATCCCTTACCCGCGTCCTTTATCCAGACGACTCCACAACCCAGGGGCAAGGATTGCGCTTCGTGCAGGAGTATTTTCTGGTCGCCTGCTCGCTGGCCGATCTCGTGCGTCGCTTCCGGCGAGGGAACTCCGACTGGAGCTTGCTTCCAGAAAAGGTCGCGATCCAACTCAACGATACGCACCCCAGCATGGCCGTACCCGAGCTGATGCGCATCTTGCTGGACGAAGCGCACCTGGGCTGGGACCAAGCCTGGGATCTCACGCAAAGAACCCTGGCGTACACGAACCACACACTCCTACCGGAAGCCCTGGAGAAATGGCCCGTCGCGTGGTTCGAGATGTTGCTGCCGCGGCATCTGGAGATCATCTACGAAATCAACCGCCGCCTGCTCGACGTCGTTCGGGTCCGCTTCCCCGGCGACGAGGGCCGCGTTGCGCGTGTGAGCCTGATCGAGGAAGGCCCGACCAAGCACGTCCGCATGGCGAACCTGGCCATCGTCGGCTCGCACAGCACCAACGGCGTGGCCGCGATTCACACCAAGCTGCTTCGCACAACGACCGTCAAGGACTTGGCCGAGCTGTTTCCCGAACGCTTCAGCAACAAGACCAACGGCGTGACGCCCCGGCGCTGGCTGTTGCTGGCGAACCCGATGCTGGCGCGCACGATTACGGAAACGATCGGCGACGACTGGATCACGGATCTCAGTCAATTGAGCAAACTGAAACCGCTTGCCGACGAAAAGGATCTGCGCATCGCGTTCTCTAAGGCCAAGCGCGAGGCCAAGGCGCAGTTTGCGACCTGGCTCCAGTCGATATCGGGCCAGACCGTGGACCCGGAAACGATCTTCGACTGCCAGATCAAGCGGATCCACGAGTACAAACGGCAGCTGCTCAATGTGCTGCGGATCGTGGTGCTCTACAACCGACTGCGGGCAAACCCGAGTCTTAAGATGGCTCCGCGGACATTCTTCTTCGCTGGCAAGGCGGCGCCCGCCTACCATCTCGCCAAGGTCATCATCAAGTTCATCAATAACCTCGCGAACATCATCGACAGTGACCCGGTGGCACAGGGCAAAATTAAAGTGCTGTTCCTGCCCGAATACGATGTCACCCTCGCCGAGCGGCTGATTCCGGCCAGCGACGTCTCCAATCAAATCTCGACGGCCGGTTACGAGGCCAGTGGCACGAGCAACATGAAGTTCATGATGAACGGAGCTCTGACGATCGGCACGCGCGACGGTGCAACCATCGAGATGGCGGAGGAGGCCGGTGAGGACAACTTCTTTCTCTTCGGCCTGACAGCAGAACAGGTTGCAAGCAGCCGGGGCTGGTACAACCCACGCTGGCATTACGAACACGACTCAGAAACCCGTGCGGCGCTGGACCTGATCTTCTCCGACTATTTCAGCCGCCACGAGCCCGGTGTCTTCGCTCCGCTGCGCGACGTACTGCTGACCCACGGAGATTACTACATGCACCTGGCGGACCTGAAGTCGTACCTGGACGCAGATCAACGTCTGGACGAGCTCTATGCCGATCCGCACGGTTGGGCGCGCAAAGCGATCTTGAATGTGGCCGGCTCGGGAAAATTCTCCAGCGACCGCACGATCGCCGAGTACGCGACCGGCATATGGAACGTGGAGCCATGTCCAGTGCCCTAAATCAGAGATCAATTGCAAGTAATAAAACTGCATTAAACGGGATGGCTGATTGTGAGGGGCGGTGTCGAGCGTTCGGGCATCTCTCAAGAACTCTGGCTTCAACTTTGAGTGTCGAATCATGAACGGGACACTTCCGGTCGTTTACCTAGCGAGGCACGGCGAAACCGCCTGGAGCCTGACCGGCCAGCATACGGGACTAACCGATCTGCCATTGACGGAACGAGGAGAGCGCAATGCTCGCAGTCTGGGCGAGCGACTCAAGGGGCTGACGTTCTCGACGGTCGTCACCAGCCCCCTCAAGCGCGCGGCCCGGACCTGCGAGTTGTCGGGTTTCAAAGCCAGGGCCGAGATCGATCGCGATCTTCTCGAATGGGACTACGGCCAATATGAGGGCCGCCAGACTGTCGAGATCCATGGTGCGCGTCCCGATTGGCAACTTTTCCGCGATGGCTGCCCCGGAGGCGAATCGCCGGACCAGGTCGGTGCGCGGGCCGACCGCGTTGTAAGTCGGGCGCGCGCGATCCAGGGGGATGTGCTGCTGTTTTCCAGTGGGCATTTTCTGCGCGTGCTGGCCGCCCGATGGCTCGGTCTGGAAGCCGAGGCCGGCAAGTATTTCTTGCTGAGCACGGCAAGCCTCAGTGCGCTCGGCTACGAACATAACCGTTCTCAACCCGTAGTTCGATTGTGGGACGATACCCGTCATGTAGAGCTGTGACCACACCATAGCCGAGTACGCAACCGAAACTTCGAACAGACGGTCGTGCTCGGCGTGGCAACTCAGAAAGAATAAATCGTGGCGATCTCCCCCCTCGCCGGCAAGCCGGCACCGAAGGAGTTGCTCGTCGATGTGACGCGGCTTGAACAAGAGTATTTCAAGCGACGCCCTGAGATGAGTGACCCCAATCAGCGGGTCAGCTTCGGAACGAGCGGCCACCGGGGCTCGCCGCTACGAGGCAGTTTCACCGAGGCCCACATCCTGGCCATCACGCAGGCGATCTGCGACTACCGGCGCAGCCAGGGTACGGACGGTCCTCTCTTCATGGGCAAGGACACTCACGCATTGTCCGATCCGGCCCAGCGCACCGCGCTCGAGGTCCTGGCGGCCAACGGGGTGGAAACCATCATCCAGCGCGACGACGGCGTCACTCCGACTCCGGTCATCTCGCGTGCCATCCTCGTCTACAACCGCAACCGCAAGGAACACCTCGCGGATGGCATCGTCATCACGCCATCGCACAATCCGCCCGAAGATGGCGGCTTCAAATACAACCCGACCAACGGCGGACCGGCCGACACGGACGTGACGAACTGGGTCGAGGATCGGGCCAACGAATTGCTGCGGGGCAAAAACGCAGGTGTGAAGCGCGTGCCGTTGGATACGGCGATCAAGGCCGCGACCACGCACCAGGAAGATTTCGTCCTGCCCTATGTCAACGATCTGCGGAACGTCGTCGACATGGATGCCATTCGCAGTGCCGGTCTCAAGCTCGGCGTTGATCCGCTCGGCGGTGCGGCGGTGCACTACTGGGAGCCGATCAACGAAATCTACGGCCTGGACATTCGATGTGGTGAACCCGCTAGTCGATCCGACCTTCACGTTCATGACGGTCGATCACGACGGCAAGATCCGCATGGATTGCTCCAGCCCCTACGCGATGGCCCGGCTCGTCGGCCTCAAGGATCAATACCGCGTCGCCTTCGCCAACGACCCCGACTCGGACCGGCACGGCATCGTCACGCCGACCTGCGGGGTTGATGAACCCCAATCATTACCTGGCCGTCGCCATCCGCTACCTGCTCACGCATCGCCCGCACTGGCCGGCAGCAAGCCGCGGTCGGCAAGACGCTGGTCAGCAGCAGCATGATCGACCGGGTCGTGCAGAAGCTCGGCCGGCGACTGAATGAGGTGCCGGTCGGTTTCAAGTGGTTCACGCCGGGCCTGTTCGACGGCTCGTGCTGCTTCGGCGGCGAGGAGAGCGCCGGGGCGAGCTTTCTGCGGCACGACGGCAACGTGTGGACGACCGACAAGGACGGTCCCATCATGGACTTGCTGGCGGCCGAGATCACTGCCCGGACGGGCAAAGACCCTGGCGAGCACTACCGGGAACTGACGGCGGAATTCGGCACGCCGTACTACACGCGGCTCGACGCGCCGGCGACGCCGGAGCAAAAGGCGCGGCTTCAGCAACTCTCGCCGGAGGCCGTCAAGGAGTCGGAGCTGGCCGGCGAACCGATCACGGCCAAGCTGACCCGCGCCCCGGGCAACAACGCTGCGATCGGCGGCCTGAAAGTCGTGGCCGCCAACGGCTGGTTTGCCGCCCGGCCCTCCGGCACGGAAAACATCTACAAGATCTACGCGGAAAGCTTCAAAGATCAGGGCCACCTCGACGCGATCGTGAGCGAGGCGCAGGAGATCGTGAGCAAGGCCCTGAACTCTTCCAGACCAGTCTCCCGGCAGACAGCAGGACGGCCATGAGCGACAACGGCCAGACGACGAGCTTATCGCCGTTTCCCCCGGGATACCGTGCGTCCGGCGTGCTACTGCATGTCACGTCGCTCCCCTCGCCATACGGTATTGGCGATCTGGGTCCGGCCGCGCTCGCGTGGATCGACCGTCTCCATGAGGCGGGCCAATCCTGGTGGCAAGCTTTGCCGCTGGGCCCCACAGGGTATGGCAACTCCCCCTATCAACCCTTGTCTTCGTTCGCCGGAAACTGGCTCCTACATCAGTCCCGAGAGCCTGATCGCGGACGGTCTGTTGCGGGCGAGCGACGTCGCGAGCCAGTCCTTCTCGGAAACGGCCGTCGATTACGACGCCGTCATCTCGTTCAAACATCAGTTGCTTGAAACGGCCTGGACCAACTTCAACGCAGGGGCCGGACGTGAACTTGAAGCTCGCCTTCGAGCAATTCCGTAATGAGCAGGCGCACTGGCTCGACGATTACGCCTTGTTCCGGGCTCTGAAAGCCAAATATCGCAGCGAGTTTACCTCGAGTGGCCGAGCCGAGCTGATCCGGCGGAGCCCGGCCGCCTTGGCCGACGCCCGGCGAGACCTGTCGAGCCAAATCGAACAGGCTTGCCTGGCACAGTTCCTGTTGTTCCGCCAGGGGGAACGCCTGAAGGAACATGCCCACGCCAAAGGCGTGCACTTGATCGGCGACCTGCCCTTTTTCGTTTCTCCCGACTCGAGCGACGTGTGGGCCAACCCGGAGCTGTTCCTGCTGGACGAACAGCGCCGGCCGCGATTCGTGGCCGGCGTCCCTCCCGATTACTTCAGTTCTCAGGGCCAGCTCTGGGGCAATCCCGTCTATGACTGGGAGGCTCATCGTCGGACTGGCTACCGGTGGTGCATCGACCGCGTGCGCGCGTTGCTGGCTCACGTCGATCTGATTCGCCTGGACCATTTTCGCGGATTCGCTGCCGCGTGGCACATACCCGCGGGAGCACCGACGGCCCAGTCGGGCCAATGGGTTCCGGGCCCGGGCGCCGAGTTCTTCAGCGCGGTCCAGAGAGACCTCGGTGCTCTGCCGTTCATCGCGGAGGACCTGGGATTCATCACGCCGGACGTGTATGCACTCCGCGACCAGTTTCACGTGCCCGGGACACGAGTCCTCCAGTTCGCCTTCGACGGCCGTCCTGACAACCCGTATCTCCCTCACAACTACGTTCCCAATACGGTCGTGTACACCGGGACGCATGACAATAACACCACGCGCGGCTGGTTCGAAGAGTTGCCCGATGACCAGCGGCAAAACCTGTGGAATTACCTGAAGCAACCCAGGGCCGCGAGTGGCGAGGCCGCAGCGGCGTTGTTGCGTCTGGCGTGGTCGTCCGTGGCGGCGCTCGCGCTGGCTCCCCTCCAGGACCTGCTCAACCTGGGGGCCGATGGCCGGATGAACGTCCCAGGCCGCGTCGACGGGAACTGGCGTTGGCGCTGTACCGAAAAGATGCTGTCCACGACCTCTTTCGAATGGTTGCGCGACCTGACGAAAAGCTCCAACCGTTCGCCCGTCCACCAATCAACTCAGTTCTGTCTAGAAACGAAAGAGACGGCAAAATGAAAGCGACTCAAAAGCTCCACGATCTCGGCCAGAGCCTCTGGCTCGACAACATTACGCGCGACCTGCTCACCAGCGGAACGCTCCGGCGCTACATCGATGAGCTGTCGGTGACGGGGCTGACCTCGAATCCGACGATCTTCGACCACGCCATCAAGAACAGCACCGCCTACGACGCCGCGATCCGCAAGAAGCTCAGGGAAGGCAAGTCGGGCGAACAACTCTTCTTCGACCTGGCGCTCGAGGACATCACTCAGGCCGCCGATCTGTTTCGGCCGATATGGGAAAGGACAAACGGAGTGGACGGCTGGGTGTCGCTGGAAGTGTCACCGCTTCTGGCCCACGACACGGCCAGCACTCTGGCGGCGGCCAAGGATCTGCATGCCCGTGCAGGCCGACCCAACGTCTTCATCAAGATCCCCGGAACCGAGGAAGGTCTTCCGGCCATTGAAGAGGCGATTTTTGCCGGGGTCCCAATCAACGTGACGCTCCTGTTCTCGCGTGAGCACTACGTACCGGCTGCCGAGGCGTTCCTGCGCGGCATCGAGCGGCGGATTGACGCGGGGCTCAAGCCCGACGTCGGTTCCGTGGCCTCGGTGTTCATCAGCCGCTGGGATGGCGCGGTCATGGGCAAGGTCCCTGAATCGCTGAACGACCGGTTGGGCATCGCCGTCGCCAAGCGCACCTACAAGGCATACCGACATTTGCTCGACTCGCCGCGCTGGCAGCGTGTCGACAACGCCGGCGCCCGGCCGCAACGCCTGCTCTGGGCCAGCACGGGAACCAAGGATCCCAAGGCCTCGGACGTCCTGTACATCAAAGCCCTTGCCGCCCCTTCACGGTGAACACCATGCCGGAGGGCACGTTGAAAGCTCTGGCCGATCACGGTGAGATCGGCCAGATGCTCCCGTCGGACGGCGGCGACTGCGAGGCCACCTTGGCGGAGTTCGCCAAAGCCGGAATCGACGTCGACGCCCTGGCCGCCCAGCTCCAGGACGAAGGAGCAAAGTCGTTCGTGAAGTCCTGGAACGAACTGATGGCGGTGATCGCCGCCAAGACCGCCTCACTCGCGAAGGCCAGTTAGCGAGGGTCGTCCACGTATCACACCTGCATTGTCAAAGGTGAAGGCGACCAATGGGAGCCGGCTTTTCGACGGACGCGCGTCGATCGAGGTCGCCATTGGCATTGCTGAACGGAATAAGAGCCGAACCGAAATTCAAGGAATACGAATATGACGACAAGTAACCAGTCACTCACTGCCCGCCCGGCTTGGAAGGCTCTCGAAGCCCATTATCGGAAGATCCGCGACTTGCATCTCCGAAAGCTCTTCGCCGACGATCCCAAACGCGGCGAGCGGATGACGGCCGAGGCTGTCGGGATCTACCTCGACTACTCGAAGAACCGCATCACCGACGAAACCCTCAAGCTGCTGCTGCAACTGGCGGAGGAATCCGGCCTGCGAGGCGCGGATCGACGCCATGTTCCGCGGCGAGAAGATCAACATCACGGAAAACCGGGCCGTCCTGCACGTGGCTTTGCGCGCGCCGAGGGGGCAACCATCGTCGTGGACGGCGAAAACGTGGTGCCCCAGGTCCACGCCGTGCTCGACAAGATGGCCGACTTCTCCAACCGGGTCCGCAGCGGCGACTGGAAGGGCCACACCGGCAAGCGCATCCGCAACGTCATCAACATCGGCATCGGCGGCTCCGACCTCGGGCCGGTGATGGCCTACGAAGCGCTCAAGTATTACAGCGACCGCGCCCTGACCTTTCGGTTCGTTTCCAACGTCGATGGCACCGATTTCGCGGAAGCGACTCGCGACCTCGATCCGGCCGAAACGCTGTTCATCGTTTCCTCGAAAACCTTCACGACGCTGGAGACGATGACCAACGCTCACAGCGCGCGAGACTGGTCGCTCAAAGGTCTTGGCGGCGATGCCAAGGCGGTGGCCCGGCATTTCGTCGCCGTTTCGACGAATGCCGCGAAGGTGTCGGAGTTCGGCATCGACACCGCCAACATGTTCGGCTTCTGGGACTGGGTCGGCGGGCGCTATTCGATGGACTCGGCCATCGGTCTCTCGACGATGCTGGCCATCGGACCGGAGAACTTCCGCGCGATGCTCGACGGCTTCCACCAGATGGACGAGCACTTCCGCACCGCCCCGTTCGAGCGCAACCTGCCGGTGCTGATGGGCCTGCTGGCGCGTCTGGTACAACGACTTCTTCGGCGCCCAGACCGTCGCCGTGCTGCCCTACGAGCAATACCTGAAGCGATTCCCGGCCTATCTGCAGCAGTTGACGATGGAGAGCAACGGCAAGCACGTCACGCTCGACGGGACCGAGGTCGCCTACGAGACCGGCCCGATCTACTGGGGCGAGCCGGGAACCAACGGCCAGCACTCGTTCTACCAGTTGATCCATCAGGGAACGCGGCTCATTCCTTGCGACTTCATCGCGTTCGGCCAACCGCTCAACCCGCTCGGCCGGCACCACGACATGCTCCTGGCGAATGTCTTCGCCCAGGCCGAGGCGCTGGCCTTCGGCAAGACGCCCGAGCAAGTCAAGGCGGAAGGCACGCCGGACTGGCTCGTGCCGCACCGCGTCTTCGAGGGCAACCGCCCTCGAACACGATCCTCGCCGAGCGGCTCACGCCGGAAACGCTCGGCAAGCTGGTCGCCCTCTACGAGCACTGCGTCTTCACGCAGGGCACCATCTGGAACATCGACTCGTTCGACCAGTGGGGCGTCGAGCTGGGAAAGGTGCTGGCCCAGCGCATTATCCCGGAGCTCGAAAACAAGGCGGAGCCCAATCTGAATCATGATCCTTCAACGAATAATCTCATTCGTCGCTACCGAAGGCTCAGGGCAAAGGGATAACCGGCCCGGTGTCGTGGATGTCGCCGGTCGATTTTCTGATTCTCTAAGGCTGCTGCTCGCGGTACGGGTATTCAAACCATGAGTCTAACCGCGGTGAAATTGGCCCCATCAATCCTCTCCGCCGACTTTGCCAATTTGGGCAGCCAGGTCGGCGAGGCCGAGCGGGCGGGGGCGGATCGGATCCACGTCGACGTAATGGATGGACATTTCGTCCCCAATCTCACGATGGGGGCGCCGATCGTCCAGTCGTTGCGCCCGGTGACGCGTCTGCCGCTGGAGATACACATGATGGTTTCGGATCCGGACCTTTTCCTCGATGAGTTCAGCGAGGCTGGCTCCGATTCATTTCTCGTTCACTGGGAGGGGAACAACAATTTGGCGCGAACGGTGCAACGCATCCGAACACTTGGTAAGCGGGTCGGCGTCGTCATCAACCCGGCAACCCCCGCGGCCATGCTCGAGGAAATCCTGCAGGATGTGGACCAGGTGTTGGTCATGACTGTCAACCCGGGCTTCGGACATCAGCCTTTCCTCCACAGGACCCTCCCAAAAATTCGACGCGTCCGGGAGATGATTGAGCGGATCAAGCCTGGGTGCGATTTGGAAGTGGACGGGGGTATCGACGCCCAAACGGCTCCGTTGGCCGTGGACGCAGGGGCCAATGTCTTGGTGGCCGGGTCGGCGATTTTTAATAACCCCGACGGGGTGGCCGCTGCAATGAAACGGTTGACGGCCGGCTGCAATCAGGTCGGGGGATAAACTCGCCGCAATGCACAAACTGTTCTGAGAAATAAGGAGAAGACATGCGTGTGGGAATCGCTTCCGATCACGGCGGATTTGTCTTGAAGGAGGATTTAGTCACGAAGCTCCGCGCAGCGGGGCATGAAGTGATCGATTTTGGTGCTTATCAACTGAGCCAGGGCGACGACTATCCCGACTTCGTCGTCCCGCTCGCCCGAGCGCTCGTAGCGGGGGAGTTTGACCGGGGGACGGCGGTTTGCGGCAGCGGAGTCGGCGCGTCGATCTGCGCCAACAAGGTTCCGGGGGTCCGCGCCGCGCTGATCGAAGACCACTTCTCGGCTCGGCAGGGGGTTGAGGACGATCACATGAACCTCCTCTGTCTGGGAGGCCGTACCATCGGACCGGCTGTTGCCTGGGAACTCGTCCAGACATTCCTGGCCGCCGAATTCAGTCAGGCCGAGCGACACTTGCGTCGCTTGGGCAAGGTGGCGTCCTTGGAAGCACTACGAATCGACCAGCAATCCCAAAGGAGAGGCCCATGACGAACGAGCAAATGGATCAATTGTCGATCAATACCATCCGCACGCTGTCCATTGACGCAGTGCAGCAGGCCAAGTCTGGACATCCCGGCACGCCGATGGCGCTGCGCCCATGGTCTACACGATCTGGAACCGGGCGATGTCCTTCGATCCCCAGGACCCGATCTGGCCCAACCGCGATCGGTTCGTGCTCTCCAATGGCCATGCCTCGATGCTGCTCTGGTCGGTACTCCATCTCACCGGGACCCAGGCGGTGAACGCGGATTACGAGCGGCTGGGGCGGCCATCGGTTTCGCTCGACGATATCCGGCGTTTTCGTCATCTCGACAGCAAGGCTCCGGGCCATCCGGAGTATCACTGGGTCTCAGGCGTCGAAACCACGACCGGTCCGCTCGGACAGGGGATTGCGACCAGCGTGGGAATGGCCATCGCTCAAAAGTGGCTTGCCCAGCGCTACAACCGGCCGGATTTCGACATCTTCGACTACCATATCTATGCCGTTTGTGGGGACGGCTGCATGATGGAAGGGGTGGGGTCGGAGGCGGCGTCACTGGCAGGCCACCTGGGTCTGGACAACCTCTGTTGGGTTTACGACAACAACCACATCACCATCGAGGGAAACACGCGGATCGCTTTCACGGAGGACGTCGCGGCCCGCTTCCTGGGATACGGCTGGAACGTCCTGCGAGTCGGGGACGCCAACGACATCGATCGCATCGAGCAAGCCCTGGAGATCTTCCGGCAGACGAAGGGCCGACCCACCTTCCTCATCCTCGACAGCCATATCGGCTACGGTTCCCCACACAAGCAAGACACAGCGGAAGCCCATGGCGAGCCGCTCGGCGACGACGAGATCCGCCTTGCCAAGCGCAATTACGGCTGGCCGGAGGACGCGAAGTTCCTGGTCCCCGACGGCGTCCGCGAGCACTTCGCGGCCGGCGTGGGCACGCGCGGCGCGGAGGCGAGGCGCCGCTGGACGGAGCTGTTCGCCTCCTACCGAGGCAGGTATCCGGAACTCGCGGCCGAGGTCGACCAGATGCAACGGCGCGAACTGCCGGCCGGTTGGGACCGCAACCTCCCCCTCTTTCCGGCCGACCCGAAGGGAATCGCTGGGCGAGAAGCCTCGGGCAAGGTGCTCAACGTGCTGGCGCAGAACATCCCATGGTTCCTGGGAGGCTCAGCGGATCTCGGCCCTTCAAACAAGACCACCCTGAAGTACGAGGGGGCCGGAGATTTCCAGGCCGACACCCCGGGCGGGAAAAACCTGCATTTCGGTATTCGTGAGCACGCGATGGCGGCGATCGTGAACGGGCTCGCGCTGTCCAAGTTACGACCCTTCGGGGCAACTTTCTTCATCTTCAGCGACTACGCACGCCCCGCCATTCGTCTTTCGGCCCTCATGGAGTTGCCCACCCTCTTTGTCTTTACGCACGACGCCATGGGTGACGGTGAAGATGGCCCGACGCATCAGCCGGTGGAGCAGCTCCTGTCGTTGCGCGCCATCCCCGGGCTAGTCACACTCCGGCCCGGCGACGCCAACGAGGTCGTTGAGGCCTACCGCTACATCCTGCAGTTGCGGCATCAGCCGGCCGTCCTCGCGCTGTCGCGTCAGCCGTTGCCCACCCTGGATCGGAGCCGGTATGCGCCGGCGTCCGGAGTGGCCCGCGGCGCCTACGTGCTCGCCGACGCCCCAGCGGGGAACCCTGAAGTGATCCTTATTGCCACAGGTAGTGAACTCGCTCTCGCCGTCGAGGCCCACGAGAAGCTTGTGGCCGAGGGCATTCGCTCGCGTTTGGTCTCGATGCCGTCGTGGGATATCTTCGAACACCAGACGCAGGAGTACCGAGAGAGCGTGCTGCCCCCCGAGTCAAGGCCCGCGTCGCCGTGGAACAGGCCTCCACGCTGGGATGGGAGCGCTATGTTGGCCCGACGGGCCACGTCATCGGTATGAAGACGTTCGGTGCCTCGGCGCCGCTCAAAGAGCTCCAGAGGAAATTCGGCTTCGAACCGGAAAGGGTCGTGGCAGCCGCGAAGGAGCAACTGGGGAAAAGGGTTCTATCGTAAGCATTCCCCTGGAGGTCACCGACATGAATCTTGCAGCCGTCCCAGAGTTCGACCGCCGGTTTGGAATTCCCGGCATCGCTCGAGTTGTCGAGGGGAATGGCGGGCTGACCAAAGTAGCCATCACCACGCCGGCAGCCGCGGGAGAGATGTACCTTCACGGAGCGCATGTGACCTCTTGGCAACCACGGGACGCGGACGAAGTGCTTTTCGTGAGCAGCCAATCTCGCTGGGAAGATGGCCGTGCCATTCGAGGAGGCATTCCCATCTGCTTCCCGTGGTTTGCCAATAAAGCCGACGACCCGAGCGCACCGGCGCACGGATTCGTGCGCACAAAAACTTGGCGGCTCGAATCAATCGTGCGGAAAGGCGATGCGGTCACGATCGCCATGTCCACCCAGAGCGACGCCGGCACGAAGAAATGGTGGCCTGCTGACTTTCATCTGCTCCATCGCGCCACCTTTGGTTCCGAGCTGGAGCTCGAGCTCGTACTGACGAACACAGGGCCGACCGAACTGCGCTTCGAAGAAGCTCTGCATGCCTACTTCAGAGTGGGACAGATCGAGAAAGTTCGTGTGCAGGGACTGGACAAAGTTCTCTATCTCGACAAGACCGACCTGAATCGTGAGAAGACGCAGGACGGTGCCGTCGCGATCGTGTCGGAGACGGATCGTGTCTACCTGAATACGCAGCATGCGATCGACCTGGAAGATGAGTCCCTCAACCGCCACATTCACATCGTCAAAGCGAACTCACTCACGACAGTTCTGTGGAATCCCTGGGTGCAAAAGGCCCGAAACTTGTCAGATTTCGGGGATGACGAATGGATGCACATGGTCTGCGTCGAGACCAGCAACGTCTCTGATTTCGCCGTGAAGCTCGCGCCAGGCCAAGAGCACACGATGCGAGCCATCGTCCGGTCGAGTGATCGATGAATCGGGCGTAAACCTGCCGATCAAATTCTACCGGAGCGGGTTCGAATCGTACGATGAACGCAGCCTCCAACGCCGGCCGAAGTTCGCCTCTGGGCGCCACCGTCTGTTCTGGCGAAGCCAACTTCAGCATCTACGCTCGAAGCGCCTCAGGCGTGGAGCTGTTACTCTTTGATCGCGAGGATGACAGCCGGCCCGAACGCGTCATTCCCATCGATCCTGTTGCTCAACCGGACGTACCACTACTGGCACATTTTCGTGCCGGGCGTGCAGCCAGGGCAGATCTACGGCTACCGGGCTCAGGGACCGTACGATCCCGCCGACGGGATGCGTTTTGACCCCACGAAAGTCCTGCTCGATCCGTATGGCCGGGGCGTTGCCGTTCCGAAGAACTACAATCGCGATGCGGCCCGCAGGCAAGGCGACAACGCCGCAACAGCGATGAAGAGCATCGTGGTGGATCCCTCGACTTACGACTGGGAGGGGGACATGCCGCTGAAACACCTCTGCTCGCGGACCATCATCTACGAGACGCACGTGCGCGGTTTCACGTACCATCGCCAGTTCCGGCGTCGCTGAGGAATCGCGCGGCACGTTTGCCGGTCTGATCGAAAAGATTCCGTATCTCCAGCAACTCGGCATCACCGCGGTCGAATTGCTGCCGGTCTTTCAGTTCGACGCCCAGGATTGCCCACCGGGACTCGTCAACTATTGGGGCTATGCGCCGGTCTCGTTCTTCGCGCCGCACCGAGCGTACAGCTCGCGTCGGGATGCCGTCGGCCCGGTGGACGAGTTCCGCGACATGGTCAAGGCGCTGCACCGAGCGGGCATCGAAGTGATCCTCGACGTGGTGTTCAACCATACGGCCGAAGGCGATCATACCGGGCCCACGCTCAGTTTTCGCGGACTTTGCAACGGCACCTACTACATCCTGGAGCAAGACCGTTCGCGCTACGCCAACTACAGCGGCACGGGGAACACGCTGAATGCCAACCATCCCATCGTCCGCCGGATGATTCTGGACAGTCTCCGCTATTGGGTTGAAGAGATGCACGTGGATGGATTCCGTTTCGATCTCGCATCCATCCTGGGACGGGGGGCATCGGGCCAATTGTTGCCGAACCCGCCGGTGCTCTGGGATATCGAGTCGGACCCGGCGCTGGCGGGCACAAAACTGATCGCCGAGGCGTGGGATGCGGCCGGCCTCTACCAGGTGGGCAGCTTCATCGGCGACAGTTGGCAGGAGTGGAACGGAAAATTCCGCGACGATGTCCGCAGCTTCTTTCGCGGCGAAGAGGGCTCGGTGACGCGCTATGCCGACCGGATGCTTGGCAGTCCCGAGATTTACGCTCATAAGGCACGCGAGGCGGAGCAGAGCGTCAACTTCGTGACCTGTCACGACGGCTTTACCCTGAACGATCTTGTCTCGTACGACACGAAGCACAACGAGGCGAATGGCGAAGACAACCGCGACGGCGCGAACGACAACCGGAGCTGGAACTGCGGGTTCGAAGGCCCGACCGACGATCCCGCGGTCGAGAAACTGCGAAACCGGCAAGTGAAGAACTTCCTCACCGCCACGTTGCTCTCGCTGGGCGTGCCCATGATTGTCATGGGCGACGAAGTGCGGCGCACCCAGCGCGGCAACAACAATGCCTACTGCCAGGACAACGAAACGAGCTGGTTCGACTGGACGCTGGTCACGAAGCATGCGGACGTGCACCGGTTCGTGACGCTGCTCGCCGCTCGCCGGCTCCTGCGATCCGCGGAGCCCGAGCGGCAGCGCGAGAGCCTCAGCCAGCTTCTCCGCGAGGCAAAGAAGGCCTGGCACGGCGTCAAGCTCAACCGGCCCGACTGGAGCCCGTCATCGCACAGCCTGGCGCTCACCATCGAGGCAGAGAGAGAAGGCTCCTCTTCCACTCGATCCGGAACGCCTACTGGGAGCCGCTGGACTTCGAACTGCCACCGCTTGACCAGGAGTACGGACCCTTCTGGCGCCGATGGATCGACACGTCCCTGGATGCTCCCAACGATATTGCCGAATGGCAACGGCGCCGCGGTTCCCCTCTACGTATCGGGCCGAGGCCCGCTCGGTGGTCGTGCTGTTTGCCGACTTGGGACGCTGAGCGGAGCGGTCCCGAAATCTCATATCTTTTTCGTGGACACCCCGTCAAACGGCCCTGATTCGGTATTCGGTCATTTGTATTAGGGGCATCCCGTGTGGCCGTTCGATAATGGTACGACATTATTTCCATCTTCATGACGAAGAGGAGCCAACGTCAGATATAGCGGATCAGTTTTCGTGGCGATGCCGGCGGGCGCTGTTGCCGGCGGTGATAGTTCTTAGGCTTTTTAACTGGAGGATACCCCAGCGAGACTGACCATTCTGGAAAAGACGGCGGCCGCGGCGACTTCGAGATAAGACTCTCCGTGACCATCCGAGCAGTATGACGTTCAAGGTCCCAATCGTTTCCATTGGCACAGTATTGACGCAGTCGAGTGTGCCAATCAAAAGTGGCGTCGCAACCGGCGACGCCGCAATCAGATGGGAACAAGCGTCAAAAGCAAGCGGAGAGGCAGGGATTCGAACCCTGGGTACCCTTGCGGGCACAC
>CAWHWU010000005.1:0-372946 GCA_963833105.1 uncultured Planctomycetaceae bacterium | reverse complement strand
TGGTTATTTTGTCGTGACCGTGGAAGATGACGCCGCCGCGTCTGACGAATTCGACGATGTTCGTGCATCGGGGGACGGAAATCATCCCTTAAGAAATCCCTTCGATCGAGCCACCGCGCGGTCGCTCGCTTCCCGCGCACCAGCAGGTCGGCTTCCGGCAAGGCATCCAAATCCCAAGGCGAGGCGGGTCCAGAAAGCCGTCACGGAAAGCGGATCCGATTCGGCGCAAAAGGCGCCGGCGGCAAGGCAACAGAGGAGATCAACCAGGCTCCAACAAGGTGATTTACGTTATCGTCCTCGTCCTTGGGCTGTGCCTGATCGGAGGCGGCATTTTTGCCTTCACTTTCCTGTCTCGAGGCGGAGGTGGGTTTCTTTCCAGGTTCGCCCGCAGAACCGGGGAGGGAATCCCGTCCAAATACCTTCCCGACGGACCGGAGGTCGTGATTTACATTCGCGTCGCCGATCTCTTGGCGAGCTCCGCAGGCAAGGCGGCACTCGCCGACGAGGAGTTCAAGAAGCCGATCGAATTATTCTCCAAGGCGATCGGCCTGCACCCGGAAGATGTCGACACGGTCACTCTGGCCATCGCGGCGAGCCCGGCCATGCGCGGCCACAAAGCGGGGACGGCGATCAGCCAGTTGAGGGGCATGTCGGGCGAGGACACCAAATCTCAGACCCGATGCCTCGTTATCGTGCGTACAAAAAAGCCGATCGACAAAAAGGCGTTTGCCGACACGTTGAAGATCGCCGGGTTGACGAACCAGCAAGTCGCCGCTCCGGTCCAATTCAGCGGATTTCGCGTCTTTCGCCGCATGGAGAACACTGAGGCGGTCTTCCCCGATCCGCAGACCTTCTCCTAGGAAGCGTGTTGACCATCGACGAAGTGCTGGCGAACCCGTCGCCGTCGGTTCCGGATCTCAGGAAATCGACGCCAAGCAACACGTCGTTCTGGCCGTTCTTCCGCCCTACTGGCCGAAGGCCGAGAATCTGATCCGCCGCCGGGACGACGGGCCGACAGGGACGCTCATCCGCGCGGCCGCCGGGTTTCTTTTCGGCGACGACTTCAACTCTTGTCCGTGGGGCTGACGTTTGGAAAGAGTGTCCGGATCGGGATGAAATGCCTCTGTTCCTCGGATGATTCGGCGAAGAACCAACAAAAGGCAATTGCGGCGGCCATCGAATCCTCGGAAGCCTCGGGAATCGACCTGGCGGCACTGGGTGGCGCGGTCGCCAAGGACAAAAACGGCGAGAAACCCCAAATCCACCTCAACCCGCTGTGCGTCCATTTTTATACGACTTCCGCGCTGCGGGCCACGACGAGACGAGCTCTTTGAAATGGGCCGAAGATCCCGGCAGCTCGACAATTCAGTTCACGGCCACGCTCAAGGGCGAAGACCTCCAGCAACAAGGCAGCCAACTCGTCCGAAGACTCACCTTCTACCAGCCGAGTGAAGACCTGCGGTAGCCGCCGACGAACGGCGAACCACGAGGGCGGAACTTCCAAAAAGTTCGTTGACTTGCAGACGGTGCTTCGCCACCCGGCTCCCACGCTGCGCCGTGCGGCCGCTGCCGTCCAAGCGGGCTGCTCGTTGGATTCACCCGCGTGCCAAAGCGGAGCCTGGGATCGAAGTTGAAGCGATAGCGCGGTTGGGCCGTCGAGCTTCTTACGCTCTTCCGTTCAAGGTCCCGATCCCGCACCCATGCTGGCCACGACCTTTTCGAACACCGGTTTGGCGTCCTTGAACATGGACGGCGAACATTTGAAACTGACGGTGAATTGATGAATGGTGTTAAACATCGTCGTCCGGCATCCGACAACAGTTGACTTGAACAGTCCCTCCGTGGCTGAGAAGTCGGAGATCCGTCCCTCGCCGAACTGTTCCGAATTTTCCGAGCCGGCTGTTCGTGATAGTCTTTGTAGTTCTCGGCAAAACGCTTTTCTTGGGCTTGTGGACCTGTTCTCGGCGAAAGGGACTCATCGCGGCCGCCGGGGTCCATTTTTTGCTGCATGGCGATCGCGGCCTGAGCCATCGCGCCGCCGCTGATGCTCTCGCGGACCTCGATCTTGAGCCGGTCGTCCCCCAGCCGGGCCCAATACGGCTGGCCTCCCGTCCCGCCCCCCAATCCGTCGACCAATTTTTGGGAGCCTTGCAACTGATGCCGCAGTTTTGCGGCCGGAACTCTGTGTACTCGTTGTCAGCGGGCGCGACGTACTTCGCGGAGCCCCCGCCGCGCAGCAGCAAGACGCCGCCGATGCCCATTCCCGTCAAGATCACCAGTCCGATCCCCAGAACGACGAAGAAAACCGCCGTGTTCTTTGGCGCCGCGGCCTTTTCGCCTTGGCCTTGCCCCAGTTTCTTTTCGTCCGCCGTGGCGGACGGATTCCGGAGCGTGCCCGGTTTTTTCTTCGCCCGTTTCATTGGCAGCGGCGCGGGAGCCCGCATGCCTGGTGAGGCGAACTCGTCATCGAACGCATCGCCCGTGCCGAACTCATCCTCCGCAGGCTCCTCTGCGGCTTGCGAGCGGGGGAGGCGGATGCTGATGGGGGCGCGGCACTTTTGCAGAGGACTTTTTTGCCCTCCATCTCTTCCGCGTTTTTGATTCTGTATTCAGTTTTGCACTTGGAGCAGCGGATCAGAACTGTCGTCACCGTGGCACCCGCGTTATGGATTCGGTCATTGTGAGAACTCGATCGAGCGCGACCATTGTAGCGATCGGCGACGTCCACGGCGATTACGAGCGGCTGGCAAGGGGTGCTCGATTGCTCGCTGGATTGGGCAAGAGCCCCTTGCAAATCTGCTCATTTGTTCTCGATATTCTTGGTGACACCGAGGAGTGGGAGCGCTGGCTTGTCGATCATCCTGGCGTGGCACATGGCCAGGGTCACGGCATGGCCGCAATGCGAAGTTATTTTTGCGATGAACAGACGAGGCTATGATCCCGTTGGGCGGCCTTGCACCCTAGGTCGTGTTATCAGCTCATTGCACGCGGCAGGTCGCCGGAAATTCCGAAAAAACGACTGTATTTCGGCACACGGCTTTGCCCAAAAAAGCCATTTTGGCAGGTACTTATTGGGCAAGTGAAAGACTTTTTGGGCAGAGTGGAATCTTTACCTCGGTTTGCTTTCCTTGACGATCGATTTAAGAGTTTTTGGGACGCTTCGTCGCAAAAACTCTGGTTGGACGAAATCTCGGCGGTCGCGGGCTTGGAGATTTGGCGTCACATTGGGCGGGAGAGATCGTGCGTGAGGGCGAGCAGACGTCGTCTGCGAGTCTGGGAGAGAAGAAAGGTGCTTGTTTGCAGGTGCAGAGCGGGCCTCGAACGGTGCTTGACATGGCGCCATGGGGCAATGTTGGGGTTGGGCGCACGATCAGTTGCAGCGGTGTTGGCCGACGAATGAGGCAGTGGCTGAGAACACGTCACGGCGGCGCTCGGGTGTGTCGGCGAATGGTCTCGATAAGGATCAGTGACCCTTGGCCGCAACGCGGGCACGTGCGCGGCGTCTCGAACGATGTTCCGGGTGTTCCCCCCGGAGGCATTGAGACGGTGTCATCTGTCGCGGCGGGGGGCTGGCTAAGCCCCGTCACCAGTTGGATCCGGCGCAGCAAAGCGCGGTGGGATGGATTCCAGAACCCGTAGTACCGCACTTTGTGAGTTCCGCGGGGCAGCACGTGCTGCAAAAATCGCCGGATGAACTCCGTTGCCGGCAGGGTCATCGTCTTCCATTGGTGCTCCTTCCGGACTTGATAGCGGAAGGTCACCTGACCGTCTTCGACGCGGACCAGTCGGCTATTGGCCAGGGCCATGCGGTGGACGTACCGGGCAAGGTACTGCAAGACCCTTTCGCTTCCCTGAACAGCCGGCTTGCAGTAGACAACCCACCGCTTGGTCCACACCGAGTCTGGCACATGTTGCTGCGGCAAGGCCTTGCGCAGCATGGCGAGAAACATTCCGCGAAAGACCGCCGCAAGCGCCTTGACGGGAACGAGGTAGCCTTTGCGAGCCAGCACCCAGCGGCCGTCTTGGGTGACTCCGCCGGCCGGAACCAGACAGTGGACGTGCGGATGATAGTTGAGGGTCGTGGTCCACGTGTGCAACACGGCTAGGATCGCGATCTGTACGCCGACGTAGCGGGGATCGCTGCAGCTTCATGAGCGGTAGCCGCTAGAATGACGGCATGAGATTCGCCCGGCTACGAAGACTCATCGGCACCCTGTGGGAAATCGCCAGCTTTATTTGCGCCGCGATCGGTTTCGCATTCGGCATGGTGATCCTCTATTTGAGCCCTCTGTGGGGCTCGGTTGGATTGGCCTCTTTCGCGGCGCTTGTTCTTATCGGATTATCTTTGAGCTACCGTCGCTAGAATGACGGCATGAGCGAATACGGGCGAGCAGATAACCCACGGCGCTGGACCAGCAACGGACTGCTGGCGGTCGTCGTCGCTCTTTTCGCATCCTACATTGGGGCATATTACGCCACGTACACGATGCCGAGGGGGATCATGGTCGGTACAACGCCGCACTACCAGTACAGAATTGGCTCAAAAATCCTTCCCCCTTCCGAAGCCTATTATTTCTTCTATCCAGCGCATTGGCTCGACCGCCAGATTCGTCCGCACGAAGTGGATGAATAAACTTGAACGCCTGAACTCCCGTGCCAAACGGCAACTTTCGTTCGGGCAACGCCCCCACTACCGTCTCGATTGGCGGACGCCGCGGCCCGAGACGAGCCGCCCAGCCAGCCCTCGAAGCTGACGAAAGTTAATTTGGATAACCGCTATCGATTGGTTCGTTCCTCCAGGAATTTGACTGTTGGCCTCCGTCCCGGTTAGCGTAAACAAATCACCATCCATGGCGCACGGCTCGGCCTCCACTCCAGGCTCCGCGCCCTGCTTGCGCCTGCGGCGACTACTCCCCGGAACTGCGGGCCAGGCGGAAGCCCAGGGTGCGGTGCCGGAACTCCGGCAAGGCGCTGCCGCGGTGCGCCGTGCGGGCAGTTCATCGGCCGCGCGTGGTCCAGCCGCCGCCCCGGTGCACCTGGTGCGAGCCCCCGGAGGGTCCCGCTGGATCGGACTCGGGCGAGTTCTTGGTTTTCGATTTCTTCCTGATTACCTTCGGCGTCCGGGAGGGTCCCGCCGGATCGGACTCCGGCGAGTGCTTGTAATATGCCTCATCGTACACGTCCCAGCACCATTCCCACACGTTGCCGTGCATGTCGTACAGTCCGAATGCATTCGGTCGATAACTGCCGACTGGGACGGTCCTGCCCAGCGCCGGACCTTGTTCCTCGGTCCCATAAGGCACTTTGCCATTGCAATTGCACTCGGCGCCATTGTTGGCCGTCCCAAAGTTGAAGGGGGTTGTCGTGCCTGCCCGACAGGCGTATTCCCATTGTGCTTCCGTCGGCAAACGATAGCCGCCGCCCCCCTCGACGCTCACCTTTGCCTCTTTGATCCAACCCTCGGCCTCGCGTTCGATATCGGCGAACCGGTAGTACGGCTGCCGCCCCTCCTTCTCGCTAAGCTTGTTGCAGAATTCGACGGCATCGTACCAGGTGACGTTCTCCACGGGATACCGGCTCGTGTCGACGCCTGTCGCGGCCTCGGCCTGACCCCCGCTGTTCGAAAAATCGCTCGGGTTGCGTCCCATCACCTGTTCGAACTCGCTTTGAGTGATCTCATAGACGCCGAGATAGAACGGCTTCGTAATGCGGACGCGGTGTTGCTGCTCATTGCCACCCCGCTGTCTCTCGGATTCGGGCGACCCCATCTGAAACTCCCCCGGCGGGATCAGCGCGAGCTTGATCCCGAGCGAGTTCGTCGAAATCACCGGCGTCTTCAAGCGCTCCGCCCACTGTTTTTGGGCGCTCTTCGCAGCGGTTTCCCCTGCGGTCAACAAGCGGGAGCTATTGCCGATGTTGGCCTTTGGAGTCGTTTTGTTGCTGGCTGGCGGCAGCTCCGGCAGACCCTCGAACAACACCTTTCCCTGCGGATCGCTGACCTTGATCCGACGAAACCGGGCCGCCGCGTCGTGTGTGAAGAGGCAAATCCGGCCGTGCGTGAACCGCGCGTTGGTCTGTTCAAACTGTAACACGCCGTCCAGATAAGCTCGAAACGTGTCGCCGCGCACTTCGACCTTCAGCGAATACCAGCGGTTCGATGAGTAACTCAGCCCCTTCGAGTTACCCTCCTCTCGACCCCATTTCCCGTTATAGCGATAGGAAAAATCGATTCCTCCGTTCCCTACGAGGCGAAAACTCGCGGTGATGCCCGGGTCCCAGCCAGTGGAAGTGAATCCCCAGTGCATCGGGTCCGCCTGTCTTTTTCGCCTCCAGGGTCAGATCGTAATTCGACAACGTTGGCTCCCCGAAGACGAGGAGTGGAAAGAAATCGTCGCCCGCGGCCAAGGTGGGTTGGACTAATTCGTCGTTCTCGATCGTCCATTCGCCCCTGACAAGGAACGGCCGGCCGAAAAACTTGGGGGCCGTTGTCGCGATGTTTGGCTTCGACGAGCCGCGTTCCTTGATCGCGATCGTGGAACTCGGAGCTTCGGCCGGCGTCCCGGACGCCTGTTTACTTGAATCGACAGTGCCAGGTCCGCTGGCGGCCGCACATGCGACGCGAAAGCCGATAAAAGCGGCACCGCGCCGCTGATCATGATGCC
This sequence comes from uncultured Planctomycetaceae bacterium, assembly GCA_963833105.1. Taxonomy (GTDB): domain Bacteria; phylum Planctomycetota; class Planctomycetia; order Planctomycetales; family Planctomycetaceae; genus DASPSM01. The sequence continues at coordinate 366,284 of CAWHWU010000005.1, read as the reverse complement.
GGCGCAGTGCCGAGCGACACCAGGAGCGCACCGCTGCCCCAATCACCGCCGCGGGCGATACGGTACATACCGTCTTCCGGACCTTCCGGATCGATCTCGGCCCCGATCGTAGTAATTATCGGGGGCGGCCCAGTCCGCACACCATTCTTCAACGTTCCCGCTCATGTCGTAGAGCCCGAAATTGTTCGGCTGCGTCCGACCGGTAACGTGTACATTCGATTGTTCTTCGGAAAATCGCCAAAATTAGCGATCTTCTGCAGCTGCTTGGGATCGTCGCCGTTGTAAAACTGTGTGATCGTGCCGGCCCGGCATGTGTATTCCCACTCCGCCTCGGTGGGCAAACGATAAGTTTTTCCTCCTTGCCGCTCAGCCACTTGCAAAACTCAATCGCGTCGGCGTCGCTGACGTTCACCGCGGGCGAATTGTCCGTTTGGACCGTTCCCCAATCGCGCCAATTAAATTTCACGTTCCGCGTCAACTCCCCTTTCTCAGAGACGCCCTGGCCTCCTTTCCAATCTTTTTCCGCGTCCGTCTTGTAGCCGGTCTCTGCGACAAACGTCTTAAACTGCCCCAGCGTGGTTTCGTATTTTGAGAGATAAAACGGATGGCTGATCTCGACGCGATGCGCCGGCCGCTCCTTGGCAATCCACTCTTTCCTGGTTCCAGGAAAAGCGGCCATGATTTGCTCGGCCGTCTCCCGGGTCCCGATTTCAAACTGCCCGGGCGGAATCAGCACGAGGTCCATTCCGATGGAATCCCTTATTTCCGTCGGGATCTGTCGATATCGCCCCCAATTCTGGCGGCCCTGATCGGCCTGTTTGCCGTCAAACGGTGCAACGAGAATTGGTGGGCGAACTGTGGCGGCGGCGTTCTTCGTCGCTTCCGGCTGTTCTGGTTTGGCCGGTTTTGTGCCTTTGCCATGAAGTTGGTCATTAACCTTCGCTCCGCCATCGCCCGCACCCTGTCCAGCGGGCCGCTTCTGGCCGACTGTTTCGGAATCGGGGAAGAGCGGCAGCGTCTCCTGATCAAGCGTGGCCACAACGTCTTTGTCCCGAAGCGAGACAACAACCGTTCGCTTCTGACCCTTCTTCATTTCGAAACGTTTTGTCCGCGTCTCCAGGCCGGCGTAGGTGATTTTGAGCTCCTGTTCGCCCGGCTCGACCTCGACTCTTTCCTCCTTGGGCCCTGGGATAATCTCGATTCTATTTCCTACTGCGGTGATGCGTACTTCGATGGCCGGATCCCGGATGTCGATCAGGACCGCCGTCTCGCCAATCTGAATCACGATCACGCCCGTCATCGCCCCGAAGACCGCCAGGCCGAAGGCCAGCACGCTCCACGGAATCCAACCCCCGTCGTTGATCGGCCGGCGAAATTGATCCAAGACGCCGATCCGCGCCGCGCCCCCTTCGCCGTACCCGGAATACTTCTCCTGGACGGCCTGTGCCCGATGATGGCCCGGCTTGATCTTCAGCAGGTCTTCCGCTTTCTTGAGCGCGGTCGGTCGGTCGTTGAGTCGATCGGCCTCGTCAATCTCGCAGATCAGGAAGGCAATCTCGTCGGCTTTGCTGCGGGACTTTTCCAACAACGCCTGAAGCCCGCCGCTGCGGCGTTCTTCGGAGATCCGCTCGATGATCTGGATCACCTGCTCGAAGTCGCGGCGCGAGTAACATTTGCGGGCCAGCTCCTCCAGCGACTCCAGGTCCTTTTCGGTCAGCGCCTTCTGCTTGAGCGATTTCAGAAGCTGGGACGCGCCGGCGTCCGCCCGCGTGCGATCGCCCGGCGGCGACGAGGTCGGAGAGGACGCCGGCTTCTCCTTTGAGGCGGCCTTCGCGGCCGGGCTCTTCAGGATGCTCGATATCTCGTCGGCCGCCGCCTTGAGGGACGGAAAGCGTTCCGCCGGATTCTTCGCCATCATCTTCAGGCACACCGCCTCGATGCGGGCATCGAGGTCAGGCCGCAGCTGGCTGGGAGGCGACGGCTCCTTGGTGAGGATCTGCCCCATCACGGCCATGACCGACCCGCGAAACGGCAATTGGCCGGTGAGCAGCTCGTACAGAATCACGCCGAGGCTGTACTGGTCGCTCGGTGGACCGATCTTCTCCGGCTCCCCTTCGACCTGTTCCGGGGACATGAACGCCGGCGTGCCGAGGATATTGCCGGTCTGCGTCAGACGGACGTCCTCGTTAGGGCGGGTTTGCTGCGCCAGGCCGAAATCCATGATGATCGGCTCGCCCTTCTTGTCGACCATGATGTTGGCCGGCTTCAGGTCGCGATGCACGACTCCGTGGTCGTGTGCCTCCTGCAGGGCCAGGCGCCAGCTTGCGGACGAGGAGCAGGATTTGTCGCTCGGCCTGCTGATTGTCGCGCTGGATAAAAGCCGAGAGGGGACGCCCCTCGATATAGGCCATCGTGATGAAGTGCCTGCCGTCGATCTGGCCGAAGTCGTAGATCGGACAGATATGGGGATGCCGCAGGTTGCCGGCCGCGCGGGCCTCGCGAAAAAAGCGCTCCATCTGCTCGCCCGTCGGGTCTTCGGTGAAGTGGGGCGTTTTGAGGGCGACCTGCCGCTCGATTTGGGTGTCCTCGGCCAGGTAGACCGTCCCCATCGCACCTTTGCCGAGAGCCCGGATAATCCGGTAACGTCCGAACCGTCCCGCGAGCCCGCGCGTCCCGGACAAGACGTTCCGCTTCGCCATCGATTGTGGCACGACGGTTTCCTGGCCGTGCCCGACAAACGACTTGGTGGAGTCGCGCGCACGGTCGAGCGGAGTCTCGGCTCCGGCCAGTTTCCGCACTTCGTCCTCAGCGGCGATGAACGATCGAAGCTGATCGGCGATCTCGGCGTGACGCGAGAGAAATTCCTCGCGGTCAACCGCTTCGCCGCGATCGACCCCTTCCAGGTAGTCGCGCAGCGCGGCTTCAACCCGCGGGTCTTTCGGCTCGCTACGCCTCAATTGATCGTTCACACGCCGACTCCCGACCGACGTTGTCCAAGAGACCGCGGGTCGCGCGAATCATTCCCCTCAGAATAAGCACCCCTTGGCGCCGGACAGGTGTGATATTGTGGAAAACCCTCTTGGAATTCCAAGATTTTACGTCGGTGGGCTTCCGGACACGGAGTCGAGGTGGCTACGCAATACGGATCGCTCGGTCGTAGCGGCGCAATGCAAGGGCTACAGACATCTTGGGGCTACGGTGAGAAGAAGAGCGCGGAAACGCGAATCCACGACCGACGCGCCCATAATCGATTTGAGATTTGCCACCACCTCTCCCCGCCTCAGTCTGTGCCCCGACGGTATGCATGTTCCGCGAGCTTTCGGGCAACTGGCTCCGGCAGAATCATTCGATGCCATCAACTCAACCCTTTTCTCGAACACACCGAAATTCGACCGATAAATGACGCTCCCTTCGGGGACTGGGAACTCATACGTATTTCGGTACGCGGTTCTCCGTGCCGGATTCCCATGCCTTTTGCCGGAATCAGGCCGGTAGCGGGAAGACGGGCCAAATATGCCCGGCGGCGGACGGCGGAATTCGAACGTTTTTTGAAACAGGTCCTCTCAGGCTTCCACGGATCGGAAGCGGCGGCGTCCGAATTTAAGTCGATTCGGCAAGCAAGCCGGTAGACTGACGCATTGAGTGACTCTCAAGCTCAAGCCCAATGGGTCAGGTCGCGGCTCAGAATCAACGACAAGGCTCGATTGGAGGCCTTAAAGTGATCTGCCAAGAAGCGGCGGAACGCGGGACGGATCGTTGGGCAACGGCGAATGGAAGAATACGGAATGATCCGACCCCTGACCGCGCGCCGCAGGCAGTATTGCACGGCGCGATTACGCTTCATGGCGCCGGCACTGTTCTGCCGCTCGCAGCGAATGTTCCAAATCGGCGTTTTGCTTACGTCCAGGTAGTCGCAAATCTCGGCGAGCACGCCAAGCGGTTGCTCTTGGAGTTGCTCGATTGTGAAGACTCGAATTTGCTTTGCCGAAAACAGCTGCCGATAGCGTTCTAACTGATTTGCCCTGGAATCGAAACAAACGTGCCGTCATCAATGTCGCCCTGTCAACCAAATACGTTCGTCAGGCAAACCAGCCCAGTTCCAGTTCCGACTCGCCGAGCCAGTTGACGACCGAGCCATTTCTGGTTTTGGCGACCCCGATCCAGTCCTTATTGATCTCAACCACGTAGAAGTTGGCTCGCTTGTATTTTACGCGGGTTCCGACGCCAATCGTCGTCGGCTGCTCCTCCTGGGACGCCGGTTTTGCGCTCTTCGTGATTTCTGGCTGGCCGAATTTCAACAGATTCGCCTCGACCTCCTTGCTCCAGATGTTCGGTTTGTCGCCGCACGGAATCGGGTGGACCAGGGCCTTCGGGCTTGTCAGCAGAAAACAAACGGGGCCACAAACGTGTTCCATACTGGATGTCTTTGTCGAGAGACCGTGCTTTGTCGCCGTCTTTTGTAAGCTCGAAAGCGAAGAGTCGGGACGTTCGAGATCGACGACATCAACGAGGTCAGTTCGGCCGATGATCGCACCGACGACACCCCTACCCGGAGTCGGTCGGTCACTTGGTCCATCCCATTGTGAGGCATGGATGAAGAGCGGACCCCGATAGCGGGTTTGCCACGTCCGGTTCTCGCACCACTTGTCGCCGAAGATGATATGGTCGGCGTGTGGCTGCCGAATCGAAAGAACGCTGATAGTTTGGAATGCCATGGTTGAGGCCCTCGGCTCCCCGATTTCGTGTGGACCTGTCGTCACGAATGCTTGTGACGCGACTAACCAATGGCGGATCAGATTGGCCAGTGTGCCCTCTGACCTTCGGCGAATCAAGAGGCCGTGAAGGTGGATCGTCCGAGCGGCGGAGGCCCTCGACCCAGAGTCACGCGATCAGGTCAGCCACCACGTCACCGGCGGGAACGATCCGGTAGGGACGGCGGAAAGCATCGTAGATCGGGCCGTCATGACGGATCCCAAGCAGGTGATACATCGTGGCGACGACATCGCCGGGGACAAGCGGGTTGTTGGCGGGAAATGCACCGATGCGATCGCTGCTACCATAACATCACCCCCCGTCTGAAACCGCCACCGACCAGCATCAGGCTGTAGCAGTAATTCCAATGGTCGCGGCCGGCGTGGTTCCCGTTAATCTTTGGGGAGCGTCCAAAGTCTCCGAAGACCGCGACGATCGTTCGATCGAGCAAGCCCCGCTCGTCCAGGTCGGAAATCAGGCTGGAACAGGCGGCGTCCAGTTGCGGCAGCAGGCGATTCTTGAGCGAATCGAAATTGCTGCCATGGGTGTCCCAGGTGGCGTTGGCATCCGGTGCCCAGGAGACGGTGACGGCACGCGTTCCGGCCTCGATCAGCCGGCGGGCTAACAGAACGCTTTGACCGTAGATGTTGCGGCCATAGGCGTCGCGGACTCGGTCTGGCTCGCGGGCAATCTGAAAGGCCCGCTGCGTTTCCGGGGACGTCAGCAGGTCGATCGCCCGCGATTGAAACGCGGTCATCGTTGTGCCCGCATTGCCTCCGAGCCGTGCGGCAACGCTCCGCTGGAGCCGTTCGTAGAGGGCGCGGCGCACAGCCAACCGCTGGGCGCTGACGTCGACCTGCAGGGTCAACTCGGGAACGCGGAAGTCCTTGGCATTGGGATCCCGCAGGACAAAGAGCGGGTCGCACGCATGTCCCAGAAATCCGCCGAAAAATCCGGGTTGGGGCGGGCCCTCCGGCCCCCTCCTTCGTCATATATGGCAATACGACGTGCGGGAGGATCAGGCCGCGACGGCGGGCGAAGAAACGAAAGGAGCGATCCCGGCGACGGGTAATCCATGGGACCGGCCCCAATGGCCACGGTTGCGTCGCCGCGGTCATGGCCCGTCAAGGACGTGTAAACGGCGGCCGCATGGGCGTTGTTCACGCTGTGATGCATCGACCGCACGATGGTTGCGCAATGCGCGTGTCGAGCCAACCGCGGCAGATGCTCGCTCATTTGGTATCCGGCGAGCGAGGTAGCGATCGGCCGGAACTCACCGCGGATTCCCTCGGGCGCGTTGGGCTTCAGGTCCCACATATCCAGATGGCTGGGGCCGCCGTTGAGAAACAGGATCACGCAGGCGTCTGCTTTTGGACGGATTCCACCCGCTTCGCATTGCGCCTGCGATTCCAAAAGCCGGGGCAGCGTGATGCCGAGCAACCCGAGTCCGCCGACCTGCAGCACGTGTCGGCGCGTCAACGGTCTGTCACCCCTCAAATTGTTTTCCATCACGGCTCCCCCGTCGGCACCGCGAGATTCAAGTTGACCGGACCGATGGCGGTCGGCGGCCCAACAACAAGCAGGTGCCTGAGCAATCGGCCCTGCTATTCGCTGCCCCTTCATTTACGGCACTCTATGTTACGGACACAGGGCGTGCTAGCAAAGCTGCTGTCAGGCTCTCACATGTATGCCGAACCAGTCCTTTGTCCGGCGCACACATTTCTTCGGAAGGAACGTGGCCGCTCATCCTCGACATGAAGCGAGCCGTCGACCTGCTTGTCAGCCAGACGGCCAGCGCCACGAGGCGATCAAGCCAAAAATCCAGCGCGGCAGGGAACTGCCCTTCTGTTGAGTGCACAGACCGATCTCAAACCCGGCTGAGCCTCGAAGTTGGACACGATCAGCCGATCACGGAATTTGTTCCAGCATCTTCCCCAGCCGATAGCCAGCTTCGACTCGGCGGCACTTGCATGACGGTTGTTGCGACCATTAGCTCGATCATGGCCACCTACATATTTACTTGGAATCCGACGCAATTCGAGTGGGAGCATTTCGATCAAGACCGCGCGGCCGTCCGGGACGGCCGTTCGCTCTCCCACGGCGATTCGTGGAGCACCGGCAACAGAACGAATATCCATCAGGGGGAACGTTTTTTCCTTCTGCGCCAGCACGACAACCGTGGGATTATCGGCTCCGGCTACACGACCTCGGACGGCTACGAAGACGAGCACTGGAGCGATTCGAACCGCACCGCCAGATATGTCCATATTCGATTCGATCAGCTCCTGTCCATCGGCGAAGCGCTACCCGTCGAACAAATCGAACGCCTCACCCCGGCTTTCCCTTGGAATCGGCTTCAGGCGTCTGGCATCGAGATCGCCCCCGCCGACGCGGCGAGCCTCGAAGACGTTTGGCGAGCCCATCTCGAGGATCTGGGGCAGTTGTTTCCTCCCTTGCCCGACGAGGTCATCGGTCCTGCGCCTTACGCCGGGAAGTTGATCGGCAGCCGAATTACCGCTCGAATCGGCCCGCGCTCATTCTGCGTCGCTCTTGGCTGCGATGCAAGCGGATGCGCTTGTAGCCGTCCGTCTCCCGACAAACCCGGCAGTCTCTCCACTCGCCGTTTCTGTTGGTTGACGGGCGGGGACGGTATGCCCACGGCTGTGCGTGAGACCGTCCGGGAATTCAAAGGGCCGAAAGGTCCTGGAAGGACAGACATTCATTCGCACGTGGCACGCCGGGGGAGAGCCGTGGGCATAGCAAGCGAAATCTTGGCGGGTCTGCCTGCCGTTCCGGGTTCGAATTTCCCGGCGTCCTCATTCCTCTTGGTTGACGGGCGGCCCTGGCAGGTGTAATGTGCGCGAATGCTAACAAAATTGCATTCCGCCGAAGCGGCGACGGCCGGGCGATGGCTGATCGTCTGTGCCCTGCTCCTGTGCGATTTAAATGCCGGACAAATCCAAGCCGCAGATCAGCCAGGGCATGAAGCCAAGTCGGCCGACGTGTTGCCCGGATTGGTCCCAGCCCCGCGACCGCTGCCGGGAGTCGGCCGCTGGCAACTGGCCCGGCGATATCCGCGCGGCCGCGTTCTCGCAATCGCCTGGAGGGGGGATGCGACCCAAATCGCGCACAGCGATCAGACGTATGTGCGGCTTTTGGACGCGCAAACGCTCGACACGAAAAGGTTCCTCGTGGGCCACGCGGGACCTGTCACCCACATCGATTGGAACGCTCGTACCGATCGCCTCGCCACTTCGAGTTGCGACGGCACGGTTCGTCTCTGGTCGGGCGACGGAATTCCCCAAGGCGTGCTGAACCCGGCCGCCGGTGAAGTTCACGCTGTCGCCTGGAGCCCGGACGGTTCCCGCGTGGCGGCCGCCTGCGACAAGGGAATCGTGGCCATCTGGAACGCCGACGGCTCCGCGACACAGACGATTCACGCCTCCAATTCATCGGTCCATTGTGTCGCCTGGAACGCCGATAATTCGAGGCTGGTTGCCGGAGATGATGAGGGACACGTCAAGCTGTGGACGCCGGAGGGAAAGCTCATCCGCGTCTGCGAGGGGCACGTGGGCCGCGTGATCAACGTCGCCTGGAGCCCGGACGGCACGCACTTTTTCTCGGCGACGTACGGAGAAAAAGAGCCGAGTACGGAACGCTTCCATTCGGAAGTCAGGATCTGGACGCCCGACGGCGCGTTGGCGGCGACTATCGTGGGCGAGATGCCCAACGCCAACGTTTGCTGGAGTCCGGACAGCAAGCAGATCGCGATGTACGACACAGAGGACGCCATTCGCATCTGCGACTTCCGCGGACTCGACGTCGAACGCTTGAACGTCAATAACTTCGGCGTCTACTTCCTGCGCAGCGGGCTGGCCTGGTCGCCCAAGGGGCGCGAGTTGGCCGTCGGAGTCATGGGCGCGGTCTCGGTCGTGAGCGTCGTTGACCGGTCGAATCGCCTGTCGCCCATGGGCTGGCGGGGGAACCAATCTCCACGGCCGTTGCCGCTGGTCGTTTCAACGCCGGCGGACGACAAATGGTTCGCGCGGCTCTCCGAGGACGAACCGTATCGCGTCTGGTCTGCGGACGGCACGCCGGGAGCAAAGCTGAGCGCAGTGCCCGCGCAGCACATCTCCCAGCCGATCTGGAGCCCGAAGGGTGATCAAATCGCGTTTATCGATAGTGGAAATCGGCTCAGCGTCTGGCCCGTCGGCTCTCCCGCGGCACGGGTGCTGTTGGAGGCGTCGACGGCGATCCAAATCATCGCCTGGAGCCCGGCCGGAAACGCGCTGGCCGAACTCGAGCAGGATGGAAACTTGCCGCCGTGCGCACCGATGGCAGCACCCTTGTTCAGCGCAAAGTCGCGCCGCCACAGCTCAGCCCGCGGCGTGCGAATGGCCGGACGGATCCGGTGTTGGCCCTGCGTTTCGCCGGCGATGGCAAGTCGATTGCCGTGGTGGAGCGCGAAGCCGTTCAATTGATTCCCCTGGACAAAACGGCAGCCAGAACGCTCACCTTCGAGCAGGCGATGCCGGGAGGACAGGGAAGTTACTTCTGGTGGTCTCGGGACGGGCTGCGGATGACCTCGATGCGCAAGCAGAACAAGGTAAACGCGCAGCTTGTTACGTGGGATCTCGTCACCGGCAAGCGGACCACGATGACCGAGTTCTCGGACGAAGTCGGCGAAATCGATTGCAGTCCTGACGGCAAGTCAGTGCTGTTGGGCTACGACACAGGGTTCTGGCAAGTCCGACGACTCGATGATCTTGCCGCGGCGGCATTGGAATCAGAGTCGGCCGCGCATGTCTCGACCGTCCGGGCCGTCGCTTTCTCGGCTGATAGCCGGCACTTTGCCACCGGAGGCTGGGACGGCTCGATCAAGATCTGGTCGGCCGAGGGCGCACTTCAACAGACCTTGTACGGCAGCGAATGGCCGCTGCATGTGCTGCAGTTTAGCCAGGATGGGCAATATTTGACGTCGATTGGGCGCGACAGCACCACGCGGCTCTGGTCGCTTAAAACCGGGCGGCCTCAATTAACCGTCGAGACGTCCGGTCCGAACAGCGTCCTGCTGTTGACGGCAGACGGTCGGATTTTCGGTTCGTCGCCGGCGCAGCTCGACCGCGCATTTTTGGGCCTCGTCGAAAAGTCGTCCGGGGCAGTGGAAATCGTCGACCACTCGGCACTTGTCGTGGACCAAGCTCGCACCTGACGGGCACGCGGAATGTTTCGACGTTTCCCAGCGAGGCGAAGGAACCTTCCAGCCGGCTGTCTCTCGCGGCGGCTCATTGCCACCGCTCGAAAAGATGACAATGGTCAGGCAGCAGGAGATCACCGATCGAGTCGAGCGTCAGGTCGGGAACAGGATGCCTTCGAACGTTTTCAGGATCGTGCGCGTGCCTTCCCTGCCGCACGAAGACCGTGTTCACCTTGTCTTTCCAGGCGCGTTTTGCCGAGGCGAGCACTTTCGGCTTATCGTCGAAGATGAAGTAGTGCTGCGCCGGAAAATGCTGCTCGACATCAAACAGATCCTTTTCCTTGTGAATGTAGATCAGCACCCGTCCATTCGCGGCTTCGAAGGCCCGACCGCTCGATCTTCCGGGGTTGAAAGACAACGTCGCCGTCAGAAACGATCGTGCTGGCTGATCATGGATTCTCCGTTTTCGGACTCCATCTTGCCGCCGGTGGATCACAGCGGCAAGCTGCCTGTTATGGCCCGAACGGCCGCTTCGATTTCTTCGCATCGGGCCAACCCGTCGAGCCATTCCGGGGGAATCCCTTTGACTCCCCAGCACGCCCCGGCCAATTGCCCGCAGACGGCTCCCGCTCAAACTTACTTTCGACCAGACAAGCAATACTGCGCCGGTGTAATCAGTCGTCATCATCCACATCGGCCAGGACCGCCCACGCCGGGTAAGAGTCGTCGCGGCCACGGGCGGCGAACCAGAGGATGCGATTGAGCGTGTCTTCATCCGCTCGATCGACCTCGTCGAGCGGTTGCGCGACCGAAGCCTTCGCCCAGTGGAGTTGCTGCGGGTTCCTGATGTCGGTCAATTTAGGATTCAGGCGATCGAGTGGGATGCGGTTCGGCACGGCCTGGTACGACGTGAAATCGGGCGTGTCGGTGAAGCAGGCGGTCATGGGAGTGGCCGAAGCATCGAGTTGGTTCATCGGAGGTAAACCCAACAGCAGCTCGATCGTCCGCACCATGCTCGTCTGGTTGTAGTTTGTGCTCTCCACGACGCCGCGCTTCGTATAAGGGCTGATCACCAAGGCCACCGTCCGATGGCCGTCGACGTGGTCGAATCCGTTCTGCGGATCGTCCTCGACGACGAAGATGCATGTTTCCTTCCAGAATTTGCTGTGGCTCACCGCTTCGACGATTCTCCCGAGGGCGAGGTCGTTATCGGCGACGGCCGCTTCCGGGGTCGGCATTCCGGGGCGTGTGCCGGCGGTGTGGTTGTTCGGGAGCGACATGATCATGAAATTTGGCAGCGACCCCTGCTTTTCGAACTCCCGCAGTTCCTTAATGAACTCGCCCGCACGGTAGAGGTCGGGAACGCTGCTGGGAAAACCGATGAAGGTCGGGCAGAGGTAGGGCTCGATCGTCTTGATCGTGGCCCGGGCGCGAATGTCGATTTTGTGCGTGCCGTCCACAAAATCGCGGTAACAGTCGAGGAATTTCGGGACGCCCTTCTGCGCCGGGTCTTTCCACTTGATGCCCGCCTTGACGAATTCGCCGTAAACGCGAAGTGTCTTTTTATGCGACAGCACATTGTCCCACAGAAATCCGCTGGCGGCATAGGCAAGCGCGTCGCCCCCGTCGAAGGGATAACTGCGGGGGAAGCCGCCAAAAGCTTTTTCGATGTAGCTCGTGACGTACGCTTCGTCGGTCCATTGATGGCCGTCGGCCGAGAGGACGCCGCTGCAGTAGAAGTTATCGAGCAGAACGAAGTCCTTGGCCAGCTTGTGCTGGTTGGGGGTCACCTCTTCGCCGTAGATGCACAGTTTCGGGTCACCTTCCGCACGAGCGATGTCTCCAAAGACCTGGTCGTACGTGCGGTTCTCCTTGATGATGTACAGCACGTGCTTGAAGACCGATGGCTCGCCGTGCCGCTCTGGGACCACTCGCAGTTTGGCCCCGCGCCGTGGCGGAGAGAGGCGCTGATCATCTGCGTCTGCCGGTTATTGACGAGGACATCTTCGGTGTCGCGTTTCAACCGCTCGGCGCTCGGGATGGGGATCAGCGAGACGGAGCCCAGGTAATCGTGCGAGTTGAACCCGAAGACGCTCGTTCCCTTCACCACGCGCTTCCCTTTCCAGCCGACGTCGCGCGAGCCAACTCCTTTGACGTTGGCAACGTAAAGCGCGTTGCGGTCGGGATCGATTGCCAGTCCGGCCGGGTACCAGCCGGTGGGAATCAGACCGAGGAGCCTGCTGGCCGGAGGGGCGAACTCAATCACGGCGATGGCGTTGTTTGTGCCGTTGGAGACGTACAACCGCGTCCCGTCGGCGCTGAAGACGTGCGCGTTCGGCGGCGCTGCCGAACGGCAGATCCCGATTGGGCCGCGTTGAGATCGTTTCGACCACCTTGGCTCCAGCGACGTTGATCACGCTCACGGTGTCGCTGTTGGCATTCGCGACGGTGACATACCGGCCGTCGGGAGTCGCCGCAAGGCTCGAGGGGTGCAGTCCGACGAGGATCTCACCCGTCACCTTGCCGCTGTCGAGATCGACAACCGAGACGGTTCCCTCCGACGCAATGTTCCGCGTCAGATCGACCTTCACCGGAATGCCGCGTCCCGCGGGCCCCGTCACGTCCCCCTTCGCCGGAATTCGACCGCCAAAATTGCTCACGTAGGCCCGGCGTCTCACAGAGAGCCACGTCGTAGGGCGCATTGCCGACCGGGATTTCACGCACGATCCGATTTTTGGCCAGATCGATCTCCGCCAGGCGGTTCGTCAGGTTGATCGCGGCGTAAAGCGACTTGCCGTCGGCCGAAAACGCCAACCCGGCGGGAAGCTGGTTCGCGCCGTAGCGGGTCACGCCGTCGGCGCTCAGCGTCTGCCTCGTCTGCCTCTTGTCCTTCCGCGTTGGCTTCGCCCTCGCCGCCGCTCCGGCCGAGCGAAATCGATTGACCCGGCTGCAGTGTGCCATCCGGCTGAACAAGCAACCGCACGATCGCCCCCCTCTTTTTGTCGGTTCTCGAAGTGGGGCTGGTCGAGACGAAGAGTTGCTTTCCATCGGGTGTGAAGACGATCCCCTTGTAGCTGGCCCCGCTGATCTTTGCCCTGCCAAGGATGCGGCCCGACTCGACATCGATCGAAAGCACCTCCCTGAGGCTGAGAACCGCGAGCAGCCGATGGTCGGGACTGAGTGCCACGTCGTTCGGGCGTCCGGGAAAAGTAACTTGCCGGCCCGCGGGCTTCAGCACCTGATTGGTCGGGATGATGATCCGTCCATCCCGCATGGGACCAACATGGTCAGGCCTGTTGGACTCACCCGTCTTTTCTGATTGCGCGACTTCGCCGCCAGCGATCGTTGTGGCAAGCAGCAAAACGCCGAGCGTCAGTTTCCAGAACAGGGAAGGTGACGGGCAGGGCTTCATTGCAAGACTCATCTAATAATTGTCGTTCTTCGGGATCTTGCGCAATCGAGTTGAGAAGAAGAGGACTTGCCCTTCTCGCGATTGGGGGTCGTAACACAGCGACTTCAGACGCAGGAGCGAGGCTACTCTACCACGCCTTCGACCTAGGGACGTAGCTGACTGAGATGCTGGCGCCGCCGCCCATTCCGGACACAGCCAGGCCGAGCGGATCGAAGAATCCACTGAAGTCTTGGCCCGCCAGCAACATCGCCACGCCACCGGTCGGTCCGCCGCGGGGTGGCTGTCGATTCTGTTGACGGCGGTTCAAAATGGCGGCGCGGGGCGGCTGAATTTGGTGGCGCTGTGTTGGTAAAGTTCTCCGAACGTCGGGAATGGTGTGTCGCGGGAGAAGTCTGAGTCGGTCTGACCGAGGGTTTAATCCGTTTGTCGTCGTCGGCGTTTGGCTTCCTGCAGACGATAGCTTTCGCCCTTTGTCTCCAGGATGTGACAGCGATGCGTGAGCCGATCCAAGGCCGCTCCTGTCAGCCGTTCGCTGCCCAACACCTCGATCCAGTTCTCGAACGGCAGGTTCGTGGTCACGAGCAGGCTGTTGCGTTCGTAGGCCGTGGCGATCACGTCGAACAAGAGTTCCGCTCCCACTTTGCTGGCCGGGACGTAGCCAAGTTCGTCGAGGATCACTAAGTCCAGCTTGCTCAGTTGCTGCCGCAGCCGCAAGAGCTGACGTTCCTCTTTGGCTTCTAACAGGAGCGTGATCAGCTCGGTGACGCGGAAGAAGCGAACCTTGCGGCCCTGAGCGCAGGCCGCCATGCCCAGCGCCGTGGCCAAGTGCGACTTGCCGGTCCCGCTCGGTCCGACCAGCAGAATGTTCTCCCGCTTGTCGAGATACTCGCCCTTGATGAGTTCCAGCAAGAGCGGCTTGTTGATGCTGGGGCGGGCAGCAAAGTCGAATTCGTCGAGCAACTTGTGGGCGGGAAAGCGGGCCACTTTCAGTCTCCTTTCGGCGGCTTTGCGTTCTCGTTCGATCAGTTCCAACTCACACAACTGCAGCAGAAACGCCAGATGGTCGGCGTTGTCCTGCGCGGCGCGGGCCGCGATCTTCTCGCACTCGGCGTGCATCGTGGGGAGCTTGAGCGCTTTGAGGTGATGCTTCAGGAGCACCGTGCTCTTGGTCTCCGTCTTGTTCATGGCGACACCTCTTCCAAGAGAGCCTGATAAGAGGAGACGTCGGTCGTCTCGACGCGGACCGCTTGCAGCCAGGGCCGGCCATCCAGCGAGAAGAGCTCGACGGGCTGCTCTGCGCGGTGTTCCACGATCGTGCGGAGGCTGTCCGGATCGATCACGTCGATGTCCAGGGCGTACTCGACCGCCCCCGTCAGTTGCGGCAGGGAGAACTTCTCCAACAGCCGCAACACGCGGATGTACGAGCGTGTCCCAGAGCGCTCATCTGCCGCTTCCAGCCGGCGGCGCAACGGGGAAAGCACTCCGGCAGTTCCCAGTTCTCCAGGGGCCGGGCGTAATCGAACCCGCCGGGCTTGCGTTCCAACAGCGCGAGGTAGTGGATCGGCTCGAAGAGGGCTCGCTCGCGTTCCCAGCACCTTCGATGCCGGGCGACAAGTCGGTCTTCGAACACCAGCCGGACTTCCTCGACCGTGGCCACCACGATCAGCTTCCGGTGGGCATACCGCACGGGCACGGAATAGTCGTTCGTGTCGAACCGCACCAGGGACTCCGAGTTCGCCGTTCCCTCTTCGACCCGTCGGGCCTCGAAGGGTTGCTTGGGCAGTG
Source organism: uncultured Planctomycetaceae bacterium (assembly GCA_963833105.1). Taxonomy (GTDB): domain Bacteria; phylum Planctomycetota; class Planctomycetia; order Planctomycetales; family Planctomycetaceae; genus DASPSM01. Next base: position 351,138 of record CAWHWU010000005.1, on the reverse strand, counting down.
CCAAGAAGGCGGCCTGGTCTTCCAAGAGCAGCTCGCCCTTGGGAGCGGGCTTCCCGCGGGTTCGCTCTGTCAGGTCGGCCAGACAACGCGCGCGCAACTGCGCGTTCAGCGACTCCAGGGAATCAACATGCGGCACGGGCACCAGGAAGCTCCGCCGCGCAAATCCCAAGAGCCGCTCGACGTGTCCCTTCTCGTTGGCGCGACGCACCAGGCAGAAGTGTTCCCGGAACAGGTAGTGACTCTGCAGCCGCAGGAACTCCTTGGTCAGCTTCCGCTCGCGCCCCTTCAAGACCTCGATCACGGCGATGGCCGAGTTGTCATAGCTGATCCGCTTGGCCACTCCTCCAAAGAACTCGAAGGCCCGGCGGTGTCCTTCCAGGAACGTCTCCGTGCACTCCCGGGGAAAGACTTGGATGAAGATGGCTCCCGAGTACGGCAGCGTCATCACGAACAGGGCGACCTTGGTCTCCTGGCCGTTCAGCCGAATCGTCGCCTCGCCGAAGTCGACCTGGGCTTCGCCGGGCGGATGCGACAGCGGCAGAAAGACTTCCTGGTGCGACTGCTTCCAGGCTCGCACCGAGTCCTTCACCACGGTCTGGCCGCCCAGATAACCCTGTTCGTCGCGCAGCCGCTCGAAGATCCGCTGGGCCGTGTGTCGCTGCTTCTTCGGGGCTTGGCGATCGTCTTTGAGAATCTGGTGAATGATCGGGAGAAACGGTTCCAGCTTCGAATGGCACTGCCGCTTGCAGTGAAAGGAGTTCGGTTCACGCGGCGGACTCCCGTTCGGCCTTCGCTTGGTGGCGCGGCTTGGTCAGCAGTTGCAGGATTTTGGGTCGCCGCTTGTTCGCGCGTGGTTCGTTACGATCCGGACGATGCCCCACTTTGATCGCGATTTGGTGCTCGAAGAACAATTCGCGGAGGCCCGCGTCCACCCCACGGATCGCGTTGGATAACCACAGGTTGCCGAACAGTTGAAGCGTCGCCGTGAGGCTCAGGCTGCGGCAGGCGCGGCCGCTGTGTTGTGCGGCGTGGAGCAGGGATTCGCGGAGCAGGTTGTAAACCAGCAGACACGACCACAACTCGGTTCGCACCATCGTCGGCGTTTTGGCCCGCAGGATGTCCATCCCCAACGTGCATTTGATCGCGCGGAAATCCAACTCCACCCGCCAGCGGCCGCGATACAGGCCCGCCAGCCAAGCCGCGTCGTACTGTTTGTGATCCAAGAGCGTCGTGGCAAGCGTGAGCTTCTCGGTCCGCTGGCCGGCTTGCTCATTACGCGATTGGACCAACCGCACTTCCAGGCACGCCGGCATCGTCTCGTACGTCGCTTCCTCCATCCACTCGGGGCGGGGAGGACAATTCCAGGTGGCGATACATTGACCTTTCAGCAACCGACGGGCAGCGGCGGGCGCGTCTTCGCGCAAATGATGGTTGCGCATCACGACCTCCACACCGCGGCGACGGCACTCGGCCAACAGCCAGTACGTGCAGTAGTAGGAGTCGGCCACAAGGAGGTCCCCCGGCCGCAGCACGTCGAGCAATTTCCATAACAAGGCCGTTTCGCCCGTGCCTTTGCCGGAATAGGGACCAACGTCCGCATCCAGCAGCAAGCCGGTTCGCAGACAGGTCAGCAGCACGCCGCGGAGAATCGGAAACCCCAGGCCTGCCTGCTGTTTGGGGTTCTGCGGATACTCGGCTTGATTCGCTTGGGTGTCCGCGGCCGTCACGGTGAAGCCGTCGACGATGACCAGGCGACCCCCCGCGTACTCGGAGGCCGGGCCGATCCCGGCGTCGGGCGGGGCGGCTTGGCCGCCGCCATCGACCGTTTGACCACGTTGGTCCAAGGCCCATGAGGCAATCTCGCCGCTGATCCCGCGCAGCACTTCGCCGGTGATTTGTTTGCGGGCTCGACAGTAAGCGCCGGTGTTGGTGCTGGAAACCGTTCGCCCCAACGCCTGCCATAAGGCGGCAATCCGCACCACCGCCGCCAAGCAACTCCGCTGCTCTTCTTTAAAGAGCACTTGGGACAAAAGGCCCCAGAGAGTGACGGCGGGCGTGTAGACCGCGTCGTCCTCCTGACCGAACGAGATCCCTTGCTCGGCGAAGATCTGGGCGATTCGCTCGTCGGAAATGAGAGACCTCAACGGCAACTCATCGGACTCAAGCAGCGAGCGATAGAGCATCGAAAACTGTGTTCGCGGCGGAGCCGCCTCTCGATAAGATGGCATCGACCTTCCCTGGTCCTGAATGTGAAAACCAGCCCAGAGAAGGTCGCGCCGTCGGAGATCGTAACGGACAGACGGTCTCGCCCCAACCTCGGTTGCTCCCGCGGCGACAACAATCCAAAAGTTTTTCACACACCGCGGTGTGTGCCGTTTCACGTTGCGCGCTACACCGCGAAAAACCGGCGGCAGTGCCATTCGTTCCAGCTTCCGCTTCGGCCGTGGCTCGCTCTGCCGGTAACCCGGTGGCTCCGCGTGGGCCAGGATCTTCTCGAGGGTATGCCAACCTAAACCATACTTACGGCACGCCTCACGCCGGCTGAGCTCGTTCGTCAGGACCTGACGACGAACCTCTGTCCAAAACTCCATGTCGGATCGCACTCCGGTGCCTTCCTGCGCAGAGAGGTCAGATCGGGGTTGAACCCCAATCTTCCCTTCTCACAGGACTGCACTCATGTGCGCTGCCAAATTAAACCGCCGCGACACTTCCCCCGCGCCGCCGTTTTGAACCGCCGTCAACAACTGGAAAGGGGCTGGCCCTCACGACTGTTTTTCGATGGTCGCTTCGGGGATGCCGAGGAAGAAAGCTCGAGACGTTCCTCGTCGGCGGGCAAAGGTACACGACACGTGAAGCGCTCGATCGCTTCATCGTCGGGATTAATGAACGGCTTGGCGACGCCCCTTCAAAACAGTCGTGCCGGTACCAGAACGATATCGAGGGCGCACTAAAGCGTGAAGGTCTTTGAACGGCCCGAACGAAAAATGCAAGTCGCACGGCGTGCAAGGAAGCCTCCATGATTGACAGGTCTGTTCCGCTCGTTCCTAAGAATCCAGACGGTCCCCTGATGGTTCTTGTGCTAGGTCGCGTGTCGACGAAGCATCAGGACGTGAAAAACATTGAGGCGTCCTACGAAGACGTCGAGCGGTTCCTCAAGTCGATTTATGACGGACCGACCCATCTCAAGCACCTCGGCGAACAGGGTAGCGGCATGCTCGTCGATCGCGTCTCGATCGTCGAAGCAGAACAGGAAATTGAGACCGGCCTCTGGGATCTCGTCCTGATGGAGGACCTGAGCAAGGCCTACCGAAACCCGCGCCATCAGTATGCCTTTGTCCAGAACTGCGTGGATGCTGAGACGCGGGTCATTTGCACCGGCGACAACCTGGACACCGCTGACTCGGACTGGGAGGTGGCCATGGGATCTGCGGCACTTCGGCACGGTCTCCATATTCCCGACACGCGCCGGCGCGTGAGGCGAACGGCTACGTACGCGTTCCACAATGGCGGAATGGTGCAGAAGGTTCGGTTCGGTTATCGCAAGCTGACCAGGGAGGAGGCCGCCTCCGGCCAGTTCGGACCGCAGGGACTGCGAATTGAAAAAGTGTCCGAGGCGACAGTCACGTTCGACGAAATCCGTGCCCGTGTCCACAACGGGGCCGGTCTCCAAGACATTACTCAATGGTTAAACGCGGCAGGCGTGAAACCCGGCCCGTACGTCAAAAAAGGCTACTGGTCTCGCAACAACGTAGAGGGTCTACTCTATGACCCGATCCTGAGCGGAATGCGAACCTTTCGAAAGCAAAAGTTTAGGCCGATTTACCGGACTGGCCGACATCTGCGAACAAAGAATCAGAATCCGGAACGGGAGTACGTGGCCCAACTGGCCCACATGACGGTCGACGAGCAGAAGCAAATGATTGCCGAGCTGGAGACCAACAGCCATCGTACTCATAATCCGACGCGTGGACGGGCGTATCCACTCAACTGGAAGTCGCGAAGGGACTCAATCTTTCCAGCCCAGCACGCCGATTGCGCGGTCTGCGGAGAGCGCATGCACCGCGTGCTGCACGATCAGCTGAAATGCCGTCGCGCGTACCGCCGCACCTTCGACAGATGCTGGAATCACGTACAAGTCCAGTGTGAGGTGGCCCGCACGAAGATCTTCACGTGGTTCTTTGCAGAACTCGAAAAATGCCCGCAACAGCGGACCGAATTTCTAGACTCCGTGTGGTTTGAGCAGGAGCGAGAATTGGCCCGGCGTCGGGAGAAACTCGCGCGAATGACGAGTCAGATCGGGGCGCTCGAACGGGCATCGGCCAACCTCGCCGCCGCCATCGCCGCCGGGGATAAACTGGAGCCGTTGCTTGTCGAAATGCGTGCCAATGAGGCGAAGCTCAAGAATCTTCGCAACGCGGAGTCCGAAGAGAACCAATGTCTCAGAGAGGAATTTACCCTTCTCTCACGCGAGGAGCTCGATCAGCGGCCGCTTGAAGGGACGCTGGCTGTCGCGCCGATCGGCAGGCTTCGCTGTCTTTCTCCGACGCCTGTTTCCCCGGCTTCAGGTCGTCCCCGTGCAATCACTCGACCACGGACTGGTTCGCCCGCGGGCACGAATCCTGGTCTCACTGGCGGAGTTGACCAAGGGTCCGGATGCTCCGCCGGACTTAGAGGCGGAGATCGATCTCTACGACCCGCCGCTTTACATCCAGCATCTCCGGAAGTGTCTTGCGGAAAAGTCCGCCAATCCGAGCGTTTCGCTCAAACAGCTCGGGTCCAAACTCCAAATCGGCTATATGACCGTCAAACGCGCCTTCGATTATGCGAGGATCATGGCTCGAGCGGGCGTGCAAGAGCCGTACGTTGTCCTGTCCGCCCGGCCAGATGGCGCGTCGAGGTGGAAATAGCGGCCTCCAAGCGGTGGGCAACAGCGTAGCTCCGATTCCACAGAGTGCGGCCGATGGGCCCAGTGCCCAGAAACTGGCGCCGCCGTTGGAGAGGGCCCGGCCTGCCGCATCCAGTAGAAGCCCGGTCGCAGTCCAGCGAACGGGGTCTCGTCGTGGCGCGCACCATGCCGCATTCACCCGTGGGCAAATCGACTGGACGGCAGCCGCGGTTGTGGTGATCAAGGGATCGAAGCAACTCCCGCCAGCGAGCGGTACGACACCATAATTCTCTGGAGTCGTCTCGCTTATTCCGGACCAGATCGGCGGTTCCCGCGACGGCTGGAATCCCCTGACAAGGCACCACTCTCGCCTAGCCGGTTTTCCCCCCGGGAGCGTCTGACATCAACCGGTCTCTGAGTTGGGCACTGAGCGCCGGCTCCGATTTGCTTTCGTCGACTAATAGACCCATGAAACCGCCGCGCCAAAGGGCTGCTGCGGACCCATCCGCTAGCGAATTGTTTGCGAACACCCGCCATCGCAGCAGTGCGGCAACCACTAGTCGACATGTTGCATGCCCATCTTCTTGGCGAACTTGTCATCCCCAATACCCTTTTTGCGGAGTCCTGCGCCATGTTCCAGTCGTCTGTACCACTTCAACCCAAGGAGCCGGGTGCCAAGCTTCGGGTCGTGGTGATTGGTCGGATTTCGACCGAGCACCAAGACTCGGAAAACATCAATGCCTCGTTCCGTTACGTCCAAGAGCACCTGGCTCGGATCTACGACGGTCCAATCGAAATCGAATATCTCGGCGAACGCGCTAGTGTAGGGTCAACTTCGATTTTTGGGGTACAGATGCTTCAGTTTTGTTCGAGCATTTTTGGTGGTGAACTGCCAATCGATTGCTTGCCTGACTGCAGTTTCGTTCGTTTTCCCAAGCAGCGGTTTCATTGGCAAGTGTCTGTTTGTCGGGAATCCTCCGGGCGAGACATTGTCGTGTCAGAACGTTCAATTCGATTTCGGCCATGTTGAGCCAACTGCCATGCTTGGGGGTGTGAACGACCTCCAAACGCCGAATCAGCCGGCGAGCCTCCTCGGGCGGAAAGGCTTCGTACAGCGAGCCGAGGCTGTGCGTGTTGAGGTTGTCCATCACCAGCGTAATCCGCTTCGCCTGCGGCCGATGGATATCGACCAACTGGCGAATTGCCTCGGCCCAATCGGACCTGGTGCGCTGGTCGGTGACCACGAGATGCCGCCAGCCGATCAGCGGCTCCGTGAACGCGAACACATTAGCCGTTCCATTGCGTTCGTACTCATAGTCGAAACACTGACGTCGCCCTCGCGCGGCGGGAAGCGGAGTCTGCGTTTCGATGGTCAGTTGTTTACTCAACTCATCCATGCAAATCAACGGGTAGCGCGGATTGTACGGGCGTTGATAAACTTCCAGCACGTTTTCCATGTGGTAGACAAACTCCGCGTTGTGCTTCGGAGGGATGCACCACATGCTTTTCTGCCAGGGCTTCAATTCATTTTTTTTAGGCAACGCCGCACCGTCTCGTGTGACACCGCTTCGACGATGTCCAATTCGACGGCGCGTTCGGCTAACAACCGCAACGTCCAACGCGCATGTCCCGACGGCGCGGCGCCGCAGCACAGGGCGATGACCTTGGCTTCCTTTTCGCCATCGAGGATCTTGGCACGCGAGGGCCGCACTTGTTTCTTGCGATTCAAGGCCGACTCTAACCCTTCCAGCACCAGACGCTTGCGGATGTTTTCGACCGTTTGCACCGTTACTTGGCACGCATTCGGCGATGGCCTCATCCTTCCAGGTCGGCCCTGCTTTCCGGCATCCGCCAACAACAACACTTGGGCGTGGCATCGTTTCTTCGCCGCGATTCTCTCCTTCTTCACCAACTGCGAGAGTTCTTTGCGTTCATCCTTGTCGAGCTTGACGAGATACCGCTTGTTCATGACTCCCCTCCTTGGGTCCGAATGACTTCCCCAATTGGAGAGAAATCTTGCGAATCCGTGAACCCCACAAAATAAAGTTGACCCTACACTAGCGGCATGCTGGCAGACCGGACCACGATCCGGCGGGCTGAGGAACTCATCACCTGCGGTCGAATCGACCTGGTCATCGCCGAGGATTTGAGTCGCATCTACCGTAACCCGCGGCTGCAGTACGACTTCGTCCAGAACGCGGTCGACAACGGCTGCCGGGTCGTTTGCATCGCCGACAACTTGGACACGGGGACTGACCACTGGGAGGTCATGCTGGGCGCCGCGGCCTTCCGCCATGGGATGTTTATTCCCGACGTCCGCCGCCGGGTCCGCCGGACTGCCACGCACGCGTTTCACAATGGCGGAATGGTGCTCAAAATTCGTTACGGCTATCGAAGGCTATCGAAGGAGGAAGCAGCCTCGGCTCACTTCGGTCCAAAAGGGCTTCGGATCGCGAAAGTTCCGGAGTGCACAGAGACGATCCGCCGGATGTGCCGCTGGGTGCACGAAGGCGTGTCGTATGTTCGGATTGCCGAGCGGCTCAATCAAGCGGGAATTCGTCCAGGCCCCTATGCAAGGCAAGAACGCTGGACAGCCCCATCGGTGGTCAACCTCCTTCGGGACCCGATCCTGTCTGGAACGCGCCGCTTCCGCGTCGTGATTCACGAGCCAGTCTTCGGGACCGGGAAACACCGGCGCCGAACAGGCGGCCAGCCGGAAACCGAGGTCTATCCGGAATTGGCCCATCTCACTCTGGCCGAACACCACGAGCTTTTTCGAGTCATGGATCAGCGGGCCGCACTGTGGCACGCTCGAACGGAAAGGGTCTCTCGGCGGCTCAACGTACCGCGTTCTAAGACTCTTTGGCCCGGACAGTCCGCGGCGTGCGCCATTTGCGGTGGCCTGATGTACGATCTGGGTCGGCATCTCAAATGCCAAAACGCGCTTCCGGGAGCCGCGCGACCGTGTTGGAACCACGTCCAGGTTCCGATCGAGTTAGCTCGTCAAAAGGTTGTTGCTTGGCTGATCGCCTTATCACTGAAGAATCCCCGCTTGCGGGAGACGCTGATTAACTGTGCTTTGGCCGAAATTGAAAGGTTGCAGAAGGGAGCGCAATCCGATTCCCACCGAATTGACCGACGGCTGTCCGATCTCCGGACCGCCGCAGCCAATCTTGCGAAAGCGGTTGCGAAAGGGGGCCAACTCGACGCTCTGATCGACGAGCTGACGGCCGTCAACGAGGAGATGCAGGAGCTCGAAACCCAGAAAGCCAGTCAGGCGGACACCAAGAGGCGTGACGAGTGTCCACCAACCACTGAACAGGTTGAGTCGCAGCTGAATGACCGTCTGCTCGCTTTGCTCGGCGCGTCGTACGAGTTTGCTGACATCTTCCGCGGCTTGATCTCCGAGTTTCGGATTGTCCCCGTCCAGGCGCTGGATACGCCCCTCGTTCGGCCACGAGCGAGGCTCACTCTTCGTCTCAGGCATCTGCGTGACGGGCCTGGGGAACAAGTAGAAACGGAGACTGTGTCAACGGCGATCGATTTGTTTGAGCCACCGGAACACATCCGGTGGCTCAATTCTTGTACCTCCTTGAAAGTCGCGAGTCCGAAGAGTTCGCTGAAACGGATTGCCGCGCAGCTTGGCATCGGACACATGACGGCCAAACGGGCTCTCGATTACGCGCGGCTCATGACGGCCGCAGGTACAACGGAGCCCTATCGAGAGCTGATCGAGCGTCCGAGTGTCGCCTCGCGGTGGCATCCGCGGAGGCGACCAGTTTAGTTCCACTTCTCAGTTTGGAATCGAAGCAGCTCCGGGCTCAACATCTCGAGTTCCGGAGCGTTGTTTTTTGCCGACTGCCACATAGGTCTCTTTGACCCGCCGAGCGCCCACGGATGGCACTCAGCGGGTCGTTTTGATTTGCGATTCAACCGACGTCTGAGACGTTCGAGTTGAAGTGCTACTGATGCTTGGTGACGCTCCGGCGCGTCGCCGGGGCGGTTTTGTTCTTCTTGGGAACAGGACCGCCCCGGAGGGCGGTCCTTCTTTTTTCAGAAGGTCGCCCAAATGATCGCAATCGCACGACATCCGAGACACACGCGTAACTCGCACCGTTGGAATGACAGGTTCCTTAGACTCCTACCGAATATTCAAAAGCAGGCGGAGTTTGCATTTCGTCGGATTCCTGCCGAACTCCGCGAAGAACTCGTGCAGGAAACGATTGCGTCCGCCTATGACATGTTCCTCCGTCTGTGCCGCAAGGGCAAAACGGATCTTGTCTACGCCACACCGCTTACAAAATTCGCCGTCCGCCACGTCCGCGCGGGGCGGCGATCCGGTTCGAGGTGCAATTCGCTGGACATCACATCCCCTGCGTGTAGGGGAAAGAACGTCGTAATCGAGCAGCTCGATCGGTTCGACCACCATCGTGGCCAATGGCGAGACGTCCTAATCGAGGATCGCACTGCTGGACCGGCCGAAACCGCGGCCGCAAGGATCGACTGGGCTGCTTGGCTGGGTTCATTGTCGCGACGGCATCGGCGGATTGCCTGTAGTTTGGCCGGTGGCGAAACGACGGGAGCCGCGGCGCGCAAGTTTCAGATCAGTGCGGCGCGGATCAGCCAGTTGCGGATGTGGTTCCGCGAGAATTGGAACCAATTTCACGAGGAGAGGCCAGACACGCGATCGACCGTCCGTGCGAGCGGGACTCGTTGACCATTCGAGCGACCCGGTGATCGAGCTGAAAGCAGCCGATCACCGGGTAATCTGCACTTTTCCGAGCGAACCCTGGGATGCGCAGAAGCAGAACCTCCGGGGCTGCACCAAGAGCAAGATGCTGCCGGCCCCTCTGTGGTCGCGCCCTCGTCAGAGTCCAGCCACAAGCTCCGACAGGGACACGCCAAGCGTGAATTCCAAATTAACAAAAACGTAATCCGGTCGGCCTGTCCTCTCGGATGGCGGAGAGCACAATTTCGCCGGATTTGAGTTGGCTTTCGCTTCGGTCGACGCAATGCCCGGCGAGAGTCGGGGACGCGGGCCTCCGACGAAATGGGCTGCGTACTGCGTATCGACTGTGGGCGTTCCGCGCGAGTCGAAGTGGCAGATGTTCGCTTTGAACGGCGGACGCGAGAGTGACGGTAGTCGAGACAAATCAAATTCCGGAAAGACTTCCGTCCAGTTGGCGCAAAACCTTTATGGACTGGGAATTCGACGGTACGATGCCGTGTCCTTCTAGCGAAAGCAATTGCCGTGAAAGTGCGGGGTTCCTGGAGTTGCCACACACAGCCGATCTCGATCTCAGCCCGCGTCAAATCAGCGAACTGGCATCAGGGGACGCGGTTGCCGGCTTTCTGAATCGCCTTGGGTACGACACGTCCCGGCGGACCGTGCTTGCCCCAGAAGCCATTGGGCTGGCAGGGGATTCGGCGAGCGCGCTCAAGCGGATTGAGCTTCTGTCGGAAAACTCCGAACAGTTCCGGCGGGTCGTCTTCGCTCAGCCACGATCGCTCACGGCCAAAGGCCGAAACGATTTGGCGCGGGTCTTGGGCAAGAGCACGGTGGATCATCTGCTAGTGCTCTTGTCGGATTTCGACACGCTCGAATTCGTGCTGCTCGATAAACGGAAACGCGAATCCAAAGGGCCAGTCGCTGTCGAACGCATTCAGATTGTGCCGAAGGTCATCAGCGTTAACCGCCGCGTGATCTTTCGATTTCGTGGGCTGACGGACCTGAGCGAGTTCGTTGCCTCGATGTACTGGAGCTAGGCCACAATGACTGACACGAAGAATCAGAAATTCTTTACCGTCGACGCACGTGCTGTGCTGTCACTCGGTCGGGATAGTATCAAGGATCACACGACCGCCGTCCTGGAACTCGTTAAGAACAGCTACGATGCTGGCGCGACTGTTGTTGATATCGAAATCGCGGGTGCGTCGAAAAACGCGAACGATCGACAGATTCGAATTGCCGACAATGGCCATGGCATGACTGATGCAGACGTCGATCACAAGTGGCTGCGCATTGGATTCTCGGCAAAACGAGAGACTCGCACCGTCCGCGGACGACGACGTATTGGCGAGAAGGGAGTCGGTCGCCTATCGGCAGATCGACTCGGGGCTGTACTAGAGCTGCGAAGCCAAGCCAAGAATTCTCCACCGGTTGGCTTGCGTGTTCGGTGGGAAACGTTTGACGCACCCGGCAAAGATCTTGTCACGATTCCTTTGACGATCTTGAACGACCCCACATTTTTCGTTCCCGTGCCGTCGACGTACGACAAGACACTTCACCAATATGACGAGACCCCCGAGCCGCTCCCAAATGGGACACGACACACGGGCACTGAGCTGCGCGTCAGCCGCCTTCGGCAGGTCTGGCACGCAATCGATATTGAGGAATTGCATCGAGAGCTTTCCGTACTCACTCCTCCGTTCGGAGGAGTGAAAGATTTCCAGCTCAGGTTATCCAACGACATAGTACCCGACAAAAACGGCGTGGTGACATCGCCGTTTATCCTGGCTGCGGAAATCGAAGCAACGTTTTCATTCCGACCTGGCAAAAAGATCCGTTGCAAGGTCACGACTCGCGATCAGGCTGGCAACCAGCTCGAATCCACCATGCAGCAAATTTCCTGGGCGAACTTCGTGCACCCAAACGTCAGCGGCAGCAATGGTGATGGGGCTCCGTCACGACCATCCTTCGGCCCGCTACAAGTGACGTTGCTTTTCTTCCCTCGATTGTCCGTAACCGTTCGAGGCACCGATCTGACACTTGGTCAGCTGAAAGAATTCCTCGACACAAACGCCGGCATAAAAGTCTATCGCGACAATATCCGAGTGATGCCGTATGGAGACTTGAACAAAACGGAAGGAGGCGACTGGCTAGGCCTCGGTGATCGCAAGGCTCGTAATCCGGCGGGACCCGGCCGAAAGGATTATCGCATTGCACCAAATCAACTCGTCGGCGCGGTCTTTCTCAGCCGAAGCCGAAACCCACAACTTGTGGATACTTCGGGCCGCGAAGGACTGGTTCACGGCGAACAGTTTATTGAGCTGAAAGCCTTTCTCCTGGGATGCATATTTCGGGTGGAAGCGCATTACCACAAGGTATTCACAGCTCGCCGTGCACATGAGCCTGTTGCACTTCGGCCCCGGGAGACCGTTCGCGACTTTGGCGTTGAATTGCAGCGCCTTCGGAAGAACCTCGATGATGTCAAGGACCAACTTCCCAAACGAGCTGAGCGCTCGATTGAGCGAGTGCAGGATCAGTTAGGTGATGCGTTCGACAGACTCGACATCGTCCAGCGTTCGATGGAAGAACTAGCAACGCAAGCGACGACGTATCGCAGTCTCGCGTCTTTAGGAATCGCGACGTCGACATTCAGCCATGAAACGGACAGCGCTCTCGATCAATTTCTATCGTCAATGTTCGCCGCTCGCAATCTGCTGTCATCTAAACCGCCGGATGTTGAAGAAGCACTGGATGAGTTGGAAAAGTCGATCGCAGCTGGCGAGCGCATTTCAGCATGGGGTCACTTTGCCCTTCGACGAATTAAGCCGGACAAACGCCGGCGCCGCATGGTCGACGTGACGCAACTCATTCAGGACTTGGTAAACGAGCTCATTCCGGCCTTCGCAGCTAGCGAAATCGCGCCGGCCGTTGACCTTAAGCAAGTAGACGGTCGTTTCTTCCCTATGGATATTGAGTCGGTCGCGTTGAACCTTCTCACGAATGCTTACTACTTCGCGAAGACCGGGAAGCGGAAGCATCGGGTGTCGATCTCGTTACGCAACGTGAAGCAGCGTGACACAGATGGGCTTCGAATCGCCGTCGCGGATAGTGGACCTGGAGTCAGCCCGGATATACAAGACCGGATTTGGGAACCGCTGTTTTCCACGAAAGTTGATGAGCGCGGGCGAGCAGTCGGAACTGGCCTTGGGTTGAGCATCGTGACTGACGTCGTCAGGGAGCTTGGTGGTTCTAAGGAAGTGGATCGCGACAAAGTCTTGCAAGGTGCACTGATTACCGTATGGCTGCCAAACAAATAGCCGAGGAGGCGGAGTTTCGGATCGCCTTTCTCGATGACCGTAAAGGGCCACGGCAAACGGTCATTCGAGGCGTACGAACCAAGCTTCCGAAGGGATGGGACTGTCTTGAATGCCCGCTCCTCGCAAATCCCCGAGAGTATCCGAGTTGGCTCATCAATAACCGCATCGTGGTATTGATGGTGGACCAGCTATTAGACGAGCAAGCTCTCGACTCTAGTGCCCCTGTTCAATACAAGGGTCACCAAGTGATTGGCATAATTCGCGAACAGCTTCCAGATTTTCCGATCATCGTCGTGACACGCGCAGTCGAAGATCATGATCTTCAAGAGCATTTCGGAGAAGCAGACGATATTGTGAACCGTACTGAGTTACTGAAAAAGACCGATCAGTATGTCACTCGGATCGTCCGTCTAGGCCATGCGTACTTAGCCCAATATGAAGAGGAGCTGGCGACCCTTACAGAACTGTCGAAGAAAAAGGCGGCCGGCGAAATAACAAACGAAGAAGTGGAAGTGCTCAATGCAGTACAGGCTAAGCTTGGGTTACCATCACTGATCTCCTCGGCTGGAGACGATGCATTGGCATCTCTGGAGACAGAAATAGTGAAGATGGAGCTTTTGCAGAAGAAAGTCGAGACGTTCTTGCAGCGCGAGACGACGAAGAAGCACCCGAGTCGACGTCGCGACAAGAAGGAGTGACGGATGCTTTGGAAACAAGTCAACAACCAGGGGCGTGCGCAGCCACAAACTGGCAGTTGGCCAACTTGGAAGCGGCAAATTGCGCAGGATTGTGACCGGCAGTGTGTCTATTGTGCGATCCCGGATTCGCGATATGGGGGTCTTGATAACTTTCACGTCGATCATTTTCGTCCGAAGAAGAAGTTTCCCCACCTGCAGAAGCGAATTACGAATCTGTATCTGGCCTGTGCCATCTGCAACAGATTCAAGAGCGATGATTGGCCTGCCAATCCCGCAGTTGATTACAGTGTTGCAGCATATCCCGACCCAGGCGCGTGCGAGTACGGATCGCTCATCAGCATTAATGCGACAGATGGCTTGTTAACTGGGAATTTCGCAGCATCCACGTACGTGATCGAAAGACTTTACCTCAATCGCCCACAACTCATTCGTCTTCGCCGAACTGCTGCCCTAGAAGAACGGCTGACAGCCATCGAAAACATTTTACAGATGGCTTGCGACCAGCTGCGCGACAATGTTGAGGACACTGACGAGGCGAAAGCATTGCTCGCGGAGATTTGCTCTGCGACGATCCGGGTGAATCAGGCGTTTAGAAATCGGGAGCGAGCGCAACCGTATACACTCGATGAGATTCGCCGGCCGAACGCAGATAAACGCCGAAAACCTGTTAAGAAAAAGTGATCGGCAACTCGCGGATTGCGGTTACGGTCAAGTGTCGACAGCGGATTCTCCGGTTCAACCATTTATTGATCTGAATCGTCTTGAGCTGTCGCATAAGTGCTGAGCATGACTTGATCGTTCCATCGTGTGGCTGGCAAACGATCAAATGGTTTTCGACGGCGACAGGTTTGTTTCCTGCAACGACGGTTGCGACTGCACGAAAATGATCATCGGGTCGCGACGTCCTTCGGATTGCGACAAACGGAGGCTGAATCACCTTCCCGTTATATCGCCGGGTTTCGGTGATCGAATCAATTCGTTCCCATCGTGGGAGGGATTGCGCGTGAATATAGTGTCTGGACGGGCCAATGCACTTATCGCGAAATGGAACGACAGTCCCTACCGTGACGTCAAAGAAGTTGGCTAGAACTGTTCGCTTGTGCCGCGTTGATTGTGGCCACCAGGTCGCACGCGGGGACGTACACGGCCCTTTTTGAAAATGGCCAATGAAGACATCGACATCGACTGCCGGCTCAAATTGACCAAATGGTGCAAGTCGAACTGGCACACAATTGTTCGAGACGAACTCTCGCCAGTGACTATATCGCGACCCGGAACGCAGCACATCTGGAAGAATTGTATGGATTGCTGCACCAGCGCCTACACTTTTTATCGCGTGCTCGCAAAACAGTGCTGCAGCAGTGATCGTACCGGTTGCCCAAGAGCAATCCTTTGGAGCTTGTCGGAGATTGAATGGTGGGTTCAAGAGAATCAGGTCGGCTGTTTGATATAGCGATGTTTCAATAAGCGCGTTTCCCACTCGGATCATGGGAAAGGAGGACGTCACGGCCAAGCGAGTGCTCGGACTCGACCGTGCTCCGCGGTTGATTGCAAGTAGTGCCAAACGCAGTCGGGTCGCTTGGACGAACGTTTCATGAATGTCAGTTCCGGCAAGACACGTGCCCCACGCGATGAGCGTCTGTTGGAGGGTTTCTTCGACAGGCAGGTGCAGCGCCGTTTGGAGCAGCAAATCGCCGACCCCGCACGTCGGATCGAAGACGATTTTGTCATGCATCTCTGAGACGGGGATCTGAGAAAGGAGTGTTTTCGCTAACTCAGGACCGGTGAAAAATGCACCAGCCGCACGCCTTCGTGCGAGGGGAACGATGCGCCGCAGCTCCCGTTTCGGTTGCCCGTCGAGTGCTGCGGCAATTTGAGGGTGAAGTTCGACTGACTGCGCTTGGCGAGCATCACCGAGCAGTACTTTGAGGTGATCCACGTACGCTCGGAATCTCTTCATCTGCGTCTGGAACTCGCATCCTGCTTTGTGTCCATGATGGGGCACGATTCGGCGAATAATACATTAGCGGGGGCAATCAGGGCCATACGGGTTTGAAGGCGAAAAGTGGATCTGGAGACCTCTTTTGCCTGGCGGAAACGACAGCGTTCCGGTGGGCAGCGGATCGTCGGAGATCAAAAGAGTCGTTGCGGATCTTCTGGGTGAGGAAAAAGCTTGCCCGGTGGCGGTTCTCCGACTGCGGGCGACGGGGAGGGGATCGGTCGCGCGATCTGGTCGACGGGGGGCGCCGACTCGGCGGTTCGTGTCGGCTGGCCATAGTCGATGACCAGCCGCTCACCCCAGTCGTCTGCGCCGGGTCGACGGCCATGCGTTTTAGCGTGGGACATGTCGGCAACGGCTCGCGAATCGGCAGACCGTTGTGGGCTACCCATTGGAGGTCGACGCGAATCTCGTCGAGGATGTCCGACAACACTTGGACCTGGTTTGTGAGTTCCGTGTAAGCGCTCGGCCCGCCCGCCGAGGCTTATTGTTGGGGGCCCTGGCTCATCCAGGCTGTGAGACTGTCACGCGACCAATGTCGGTGGCGAGGAGACTGAATCGGCTCCGGAATCATCTGGGCAACGGCGGCAGTCTGCCATCCGTTGGGAAGCCGCAGCATGCGACCAGTCCCCCAGCGTGTGATCCAACGTACGAAGCCGCGCTCGCTACACGTCGTAGCCAGCGCGAGTGGTCCGGACATCTCGAGCCACATGGCGAAACACTTCCTCATATCTTCCATCCGCCCAACGTGTAGGTATCAACGCCCCCGTTCGCTTCTCGCATGAGCGAGTCAGGCGCATGCCTCGCGCAGCGGCATTGAGGCTAACACCAAATCCCAGTTGGCAGAGGACGTGGAACATCATGTCCACGTGATCAAGAGCTAGCGATTTGCATTGGGCATGCATGCCTGACTCTTGCGCCAGTACGTCAAAATCAAAGCCAATGCCGTTCCAGGTGACGATCCTGTAGCCAGCGGTGACTTGATGGCAGAGATATTTCACAAGTGCGCCAGCTTCAGTGACGGTCATTTGCAATGCGGGACACTCTCGCCGCTTTCCACCGTACCAGAACACAGGCTCCTTCGCTCCGATGCAATACGTTGCCGCGCAAGAAATACCGAGCGGGCCATGCAACATCCAATCCCGAAGGTGCGGTGATTGCACTTTGGAGGTCTCAAGATCAAACGCCAGGTATTGGTAGTCCATCTCTGGCCTCATGTTGATTACCGCCGTGAGGGTATCCCCTTGCAGTCAGATGAAAGCTTCGTCAGGTTAAACAACGACTTCAGAACGTCTGGACGATGCTGCAATCGGTACAATTCGGCCTGAACGTGAACGCGGAGATCGGACAGTCGCGGTGGCGCGAGATTGGGAAGTCGGTCGAATTTCACGTAGAACCAGATCTTGTCAACCGGATTCAGGTCGGGCGCGTAGCGAGGAAACAGTTCCGCGACGATTGTCCGATGGTTGCTTAAGAATCGCTTGACTGGAGCTGCCCGGTGAATTGGAATTGCGTCCCAGAGAATCGTCAGTGGACCCCCGATCTTGCGCTGTATCCTTTCAAGGAACGGAACCACCGTACCGCCGCGAAAATTGGCGTTGTCTCCGAGCATATTGAAGCAGAAACCAAAGCGTCTTCGATGCGGGCTAATCGTCATAGCTCCGATTACCGAGATCTTCCCATGGGGATCTGCAACCTTGCACACCGGAGAATGGCCGCGCGGGGCGTACGTCCTGCGTAGCACAGGGGCAAGCATGAACCCTGATTCATCCAAGAACACCAGGTGCCCCAGCCTCCGATTCGCTCTCTCCACGATCCGAGGATAGTCCTCTTCAAACCAGCGGTTGGTTTCGTCTTCGTCGTCGGCTTTGAGTTGTTGAATCGGACGCTGCGAGGTCCATCCGAGGTACTTTGTCACGATCGTCCATGCTTGGTTTGGGCGGCAAGTGACGTTGAAATGCCTGCGGATCACCTCGGCCATGCGCTTAGTGGTCCATAGTTCATTCGGCCATCCATGCGCCACGGCACCCTTTGATAGGAGCGTTGCCAACTCGCTCAGTTGGATGTCGGTCAACTTGCGCGGGCGTCCGCCGACAGACTTTTGGACGGATTGCTCGTCTGGCATGCCATGCTTGCGCCAACGGCAGATAGTTGAAGGCGTTACGCCCAAGACCTCTGCTAACGTTGCAGCTGGTATTTCACCAGTCGACAACTCGATGCTTCGGCGTTGGCAAAACTCGCGAACGGTTTCGGTCATTGGGATGTCCCTCGATTACTAACGGCGCTCTACAGCGCTGTTGGCGAGTAACGTCCGGTTTATCCGTGGGCGTGGGTGGCTTTGGCTTGGGTCAAGACACGTCGCTTTTCGCGGCGGGCGCGCTTGGCTGTGGCGCGGCGCTCTTGCTCGTGCTGCCGATGGTCGCGCACGAACTCGGATTTGGCCTTTGCCCAGACGTCAGGCAACAGCGGCGTGAGTTGCTCCGGCGACGGTAAGTCGCCCGTCTCCATCCTCAATATGGCAAGCTGTTCAAGGACATCCCGCAAGTAGGCCCACACGTCCAGATGATGCCGCGCGGCACTGGCCACGAGCGTGTACAACACGGCTGCACGCGGTCCAGCCTCGGAGCTGCCGATGAAGAGCCAGTTGTTCCTCCCAATGGTCAATGCTCGCAGGTCTCGTTCCACATCATTGTTGTCGATGGGCAAACGACCATCATGGACGTAGGTGACCAGCGCCGGCCATTGATTTGCGCATAGCCCACCGCTTCGCCCCACTTCAACTTGGGCAACGCAGTCGATGCCTGCGTGTCGAGCCAAGCACGAAACTGGTCCAACAGCGGCACGGCCTCCCGCTGCCGCAAGGCACGACGTTCATCGGGCGAGAAGTCCGCGCGCGGTCTTCGAGGTCATACAACTGCTGGAAGTATGCCAGGGCCTCGGCCGACAACAGTGGGTGTGAGCTCTTCGCCTCCTCGAATTTGCGGCGCGCATACGCGATGCAGCAACTGGCCAATATCCGGCCGTCGCTCCCCAAGTACACCCCCTGGTCCACGCCATAGGCATCGACCTTCACTGTGCCGCGGAACTCTCTCAAAAACTTGCTCGGTCCGTCCCGTGCGCGACTCTCATGGAAGTAAAACACGTTGTACGGCGCGGATCCAATCCCCGAAACAACCAGAACCGCGCCAACCGTACTCCCGCCGGATGCGTGCTGTCCAGCAGCCGCACCGGCGTGTCGTCGCCCCCCAGTAGATCGGTCCGCAGCAAGCGCCGAGTCATGAAGCTCGCCAGCGGCGAACTCAACTCCGCCACGCCCGCCAAAATCTCGCACAATGTCGAGCGGCTCAGTTCCAGGCCGCTGCGGGCCAGGATGTCCTGCTGCCGATACAAGGGGAGATGATCGGCAATCTTGCTGGCCACCACGTGCGCGACGAAGCCGAAATCGAAACGCCCGCCGGGTACCGGCGAGGGCGGCGTGGGCGCCTGCCGGATGCCATGTTGACGCGGGCAGGCGTATTTCGGCCGCACGATCACCTTGACTTTGATCCGCGCCGGTGTCAGATCGACTCGCTCACTGCGATCTTCGCCGATTCTTTGCATCGGCTGGCCACAGCACGTGCAGGTGCGTTCGGATTCCGGCAGATCGATCAGCATTTCTTCTCGTGGCAAGTGCGCCGGGAGCTTGCCCCAGCCATGCCCCTTGGACCGACGACGATAACTGATCTCTTCTTCTGGTGGCGAAGGAAGCGGGATGGCCTCTGCGCCATCGTCTCCCAACGGCAACAACCCTTGACGCGGGTCGGGCACGTGCCGCTCGCCCCGGCGACCAAAGTAATAACGTCTGAGCAACTCCAGCTCTTCTTGAAGCTTGGCAAGCTGGACCTGCTGTTGCTCGCAGGTGACGGCCGTCTCAGCCAGGACGTGCTCGGTATGCGCAAGCGCGTTGCGTGTGTGCAGCAGCTCTTGCTGCAGCAAGGCCATGTCTTCAGGCAGCGGGGCATCCATGCTCATGCCCTGTAGAACACGGAACCATCGGAAAAGTTCCGCAGAATCAGAAAGATCCTCTCGTTTCGTCACCCAGCGTGCCGGTATCGCTTCCGTGGGCGCGTGTCGCGCAGATCGATGCCCGTCAGCAGCAAGGCCAGCTCGCGTGATGTGAGCGTGACCGAGTCGCGATCACCGGAGGGTACGGCGAAGCTTCCGCGCTGAAGTTGCTTATACCAAATCGCGAATCCGTCCTGCTCCCAGGTCATGATCTTGAGCCGATCACGGCGACGGTTGACAAACACGAACCAGTCGCCCGAAAGCGGATCTTGCCCCAACGACTCAACAATCAGTCCATGCAGACCCGAGAAGCTCTTGCGCATATCCGTGGGGACGGTATACATAAACACGCGAATCGGCGACGGGACATTCAGCACGGGCGGGCCTCCGCGGCAGGCTTCATCGCCGCGCAAATGGCTGCCACTACCAGTTCGCTCGAAGCGTCCGGCGGCAACACGACCACTGCACCGCCGGGCAGCGTGATCTGTACACCCTTCGTTGGCCAGGCAGAGAGTGGCAACTCAATGAACGACGATTGATCACGGCCGTTCTCTATCGGCCGCGACCTACCTCGGCCCGGGACGGCATCGTCACCTGCCAGCCGCTTTCGCCAGGCAAAGAACGAGCGCTGCGAAAGCTGCTTCTGCCGACAGTATTCGGCGATCGACAGTTTCGACCGTCGCCATTCGTCGATCCGCTCACGCCACCTTGTTGCGGCCGTCCTGCTCACTGATCGTCCCATCTCTCGTGCTCCGCTGCCCGGGAAGAAAAGCTTCCCCCCAGCCTATTCGTCACGACCTGGAAGCTGCCAACCGTGATGAGATCGACGTCCTGAAGGACACGAAACGCGATCACGAAAAACGGATCAGCCGCCTAGTGCAGCACGTCGATGTCGGCGATTAAAAGGGCCCCTTGGACGATCGGTCGATAGATGAAACAGAGAGGGGCATGCCTCCTTATATCTCGACCGTGTGCTGCGACGGCAGATTTGCGGGACGATAACTGAGCGAAGTGTTTTTCATGCGGTCGACGACCGTCTGATGGACGGCTGAGTTTGCGCCAATGAATCGGCGTCCCCCTCGATGGAGGCCTGTCCACGCCATCTTTTTCTTCGCACCGTTCCACGAGCGTCGCGGGATCCATTCCATCGAGTTGTATAAGCAGCCGACGAGCGATTCATGAAAAATCCCAAAAGCGTCCGGCTGACTGTTGCCGATCTGCTGCAGAAGGTGAGTCCGCTTTGTCTCGTCGATGAGTAGGCCCTGCTGTTCAGCCTCCCTCAGCATCCATTGCAGGGTGATCCGCGACAATGCACCATCCTCCGCGGGAAAACCTCCGCCGATGTCCGAGTGGGTGCCGGCAAACCAGACTTGCTTGATGCTCGCGTGCTGTGCGGAATCGGCGGGCCGAAAAATGCTTGCATTGAAGAGCGCCCGCCGCTCGTCGATTGCCAGCGCATGACGGATGTGGTCGATCGAGGGATTGTTCGCCGTGCTTGGAAGAGTTCGCAGATTCGAGACCCAGCCAAAGGCGCTGACCGTGTCTCACACGCCAACGAAATGCACTGTCACATCCGGCTCCACCGCGAAGGATTTCTTGAAGCGATTGCCACCTCGAAACCGGGGGGTGACCGACAAGTCTTCGTCCTCATCGCTGTAAATCGTCCAAGCCAGTTGAGCCAAGTCTTCGAGCTCCGGGCGAAGAAGGCCGAGAAAATGGATCGCTCCCGCGAGAGCGCGAACGGTGTACGCACCGCGGCTGAACCCGAACAGATAAATCTTGTCGCCTGGTTCGTAGACTCGAGTGAGGAAGCGGTACGCCAGAACAAAGTTCGCTTTCAGCGCATGGCCGATTGCTGCGTCAAGATTCTTACTGACCCATTTCTGCAAACGGGTCATTGCCGCGGGATCGGCCATCGTTCCGACGCCGGCATCGTAATACGCGAGCTGCCCAGCGTCGCGGACAAGCATCCGGTAGAGGCGAACGACATTGGTGGATTCGGTGGCGATCTCATTTGTCGTTCCATCGCAGCAGATGACGATGTTTTTCGGCATGCCCCTGGTCTCCCTTGGGATACTGTCGACTCCTATCGTGATTGACAAGAATACTGTTATTGACGCGCCCATTCAAAGTCCTGTCGAGCGACCAGCGCCGAGACGGTGCGGGCAAGGGATTACCGTGTCATCCCGCGTAACGCGCAATTCGGACGTCGCGTGGTAGACAGCCCGACTTACCGAGCCGAAACAAGCCGAGTGATCAGCAGCCAACGTTCTCCAGACAACCGTTCGAAGCACCCGAGCTCTCGTAAAGTCACCGCTGTTTATCGTCGTAGTGTAGAAAAAAGGAGATGTTCGCGTTCCAATCATGTGAGCAGGGTCCGCATTGGAGCGGCGCCTACCTGTGCTCGTCACTGCTTCGCCATTTTGGTCACCGATCTACAGTCATCTACGGCTCTTATCGATTGAGAGCCGGCCCACGAAACTCGTAGGTCAGGAGCCTCGATTCGACATGTCGAAGTCCACAAAAGCAGTACCTCTGCTCACTTTGGCGTCGGTTCCTCTGTGGCCACATCAGACGGATGCCCTAGACACGGTTCGCTCGTTCGTCAGTTCGCGCAAGTCCAAAGCGAACAGTGGCTCTGCCCTAATCCATATGCCCACGGGCACCGGCAAATCGGGCGTCATAGCGTGGCGCATCTCATTTCCTCAAGGACGTCGGAACCGTCCTTCTCCTTTGCCCGCGGATCGCGCTGCGAGATCAGTTACGCGCGAAGTCACTTCCCGATTCTTCACCAAGCTTGGATTGACCGCAAAACTGCCGAAGACGGTCCACAATGTCGTGAGTGCCTTTCCAAGCGTCGCTGCAGGCGAGCTTTCCACGGCCGTCTTTGTCCTGACCATTCAGATGCTTCACAGTATGAAGCGCCGCGGAAGCTCAGAGTACGTCTTACTACAGAGACATGTTGATCTGCTGATCGTCGATGAAGGACACTATGAGCCGGCGTTCTCATGGCGCGACGCAATTCGCGGCATCCCTGCGCCGAAGGTACTGTTTACGGCGACTCCGTTTCGGAATGACCTAAAGTTGTTCGATGTCGATTTTGGTCATGCATACAGTTACACATTCCATGCGGCGGTCGCAGACCACACAATCCGCAACGTGATCGTACGTCCGCGCCCCTCATGCTCTTCGCCGAAGGGCTTCGTCGACGATGTACTGACGTTCTACGATGCCACGTATCCGACGGCCGCCAAAATGCACGAGCCGCCGCGGGTCATCATTCGCTGCGACTCCGAGGCGACGATCCGACAGATCGGGGCGGCACTTGCCAAGGCATCACGGTCGTACATCCTGATTCATGAAAACTTTGACGACAAAAACGCCTCTAAGCGGCGCGAACGACGAACAGTGCCTGAACCGGACCATGAGCCGGCCTTATTTTGGGTGCATCAATTTAAGCTTTTGGAAGGAATTGACGATCCTCGCTTTCAAGTGCTCGCGATTTTCGAGGAACTAAAAACCACGCGAGCACTTGTTCAGCAAGTAGGCAGAGTCATTCGGAATCCTACACGAGGCTCCGGCGCAGTCGCGCACTTTCTCGATCACAGCAACGGTCGCCACAAAGAACTTTGGGACGGGTTCGAGGCCTTCGATCGCTTGCTCCAAAAGGAAGGTGTGTCGGTTGCGGACTTTGGAACAAAGGTACTGGCAGCCCTCAAGAGTGCCCAGCCGGATGTCGTGTACATCGATGGCAGCTTTCGTTCACAGCTCAACTTGCCCGCAATCAATCCTACGACAGAGCTTCAGCTGCCGGTAACGACAAGTGTTTTCGTAAACGATCCGACGTACTCGCTCTCGGCACTCTGCGACCTGATCTCTGCCGAGTACGCCGATAACGACCTGGAGTGTCGCCGTGTCGACGTTAGTCCAACAACTGCGGTCTTCGTGTATCTCACGTTTGCAAACTCGCGGCTATTGCGCACACAGTCCTTTATTGAGTGCACGTTGGGGGCAACGATTCTGCACAACGCTGGTACTTACCTTTGCGCATACGATAGCAGCGGTCTCGTGTATTCGATTCTCGCGGATGTCGTCGTTCCAGTCTCCGTGAAGGAGCTTCGCAAGCTCTTTGCCAAGAACAAAGACTCATATCTCACTGGCGTCAGTTTGCGCAACGCAAACCTGGGGTCGCGATCCATTCGGTCACGCGCTGTCACCGCAGCAAGGATCGAGGACACGTTGCCAACATTCGACGATCACTCTTTCGTGTGTAGCACTGCAGAGGGCTACAGCACCGCAGGTGGAAGCCGAGTCAGGAGATACATCGGTTTCGGTCGTGGAAAGGTTAGTGATCTGTCTCTTCGGCGCGTCGACTTACCTGATTATCTGCAATGGCTGGATCGGATGACTACGATCTTGGCTTCGAGAGCTCCTGCGCTTGCCTCCTTCTCGCGTTTTGCTGCCCATGCAGCCGTGCCCGCCGATCCGACGCCGAGAAACGTCTTACTGGATTTGACTGAAGTACAGGAGAGCTTCACTCAGAACACCGGGAGCGGTACAGGTGTGCACAAGACGTTGGAAATCGAGGATGCATGTCTTTCGGTGGTCTCGGGTCAGTTCACGGTGACTGCCAACGGAAAAAGCTATCCTGGGAACATTGCTTTTGAGTCCCGAACCGATCGTTATTCGATCGATATTCCCGATCTCGGCGCGGATTTTTACCCAAAGGATCCCCGGTTCAAGCGTGGGCTTGTGACGTACCTGAATCAGACACAATCGTTACGCGTCATCCCAAGCTCCAGCGGTCGATTCTATACGTTAGGGTCATTCTACGAACCGATTCTGCGGTTTGGCCCGCACTACGATGACGATCAATTTGGTCTGTTAAAGGTTCTTTTTCCCTTTTCAAGTCTCGCGGCGATCGGCTCCGAGAAGGGATCGGCGTGTGCGCTCGATGGCAGCGCGTGGGACAAGAAATCTCTGTTTGCGATTGTCGACAAACTCGGCGTTGGACACGGGCTCACACACGTGTTTGGTTCTCCAGACCTCGTCGTGTGCGATGATCTGGAGACCGAGGCCGCCGACTTCATCTTGTACTATCAACACGAACGCCGTGTTGTCTTTGTGCATTGCAAGGGTAAGGGGAAAAAGGGAGGCGCGGGCCAGGTACTCGGCAAGTGGTTTGCAAGATGTGTGTGGCCAGGCGACGAAGAATTTGCGGTACTTTGCTCGTTACGGCAATGAGAAGCCTCCGAAGTGTCTAAAATGGCACACGAAGGAATGGGGGCCGGTGAACCGGATCACTGGGAAGGTCACATCACGGATTCGCCGCAATGTGCTTCGGTTGAAGACCGGCGCGGAGATGTGGACGGATATACAAAAAACGATTCGAGATCCCTTCTCAGACCTTCAAGTATGGCTGATGCTGGGCAAAATGCTGTCGAAAGTAGAGCTTGCCACCCAGATGACCAAGCCGGATCCTGCTCCGGAAGCGCAACAGGCAGCATACCTGCTGTTTTCGACGATGAACGATGTCGCGGCGGTGGGAGCGCACATGAAAGTGCTGTGTTCGCCCTAAATCGGAAGACGACCTTGTGCGCGTTTGCCTCTTGGCGTACGTTGGCCTGCCATGGCTTGGGCGGCGTCCTCGTACTGCTGATAGCGGACGATCGGGAAAAGGTCCGGCCGGAGCCGGAGGTCGAGTGTCCACGATTCATGTCCGGGCGGAGCGTCCAATGTGTCGACGGGAAGCTGCTCAATCTGGCAATCCGGATACTTCGCGTGGAACTGGGATTTAATGATGGGGAGAGGGCCGGAGGTAAGCGGACGAAGAGACCGACTGACTCGACGTGCCGAGCAAAGAGAAACGAAACGGGAGACTTCCGAGAAGCCGCCTTTCGAATGGCTGCGAGAATCGGCTTCGTATGCCGTGGGCCTCGCTCGTTTGCCGGTGTGTCGCTAATCGAAATAACGATAGGAGGAGAAAACGCCCGCCGTCGAAGTTGCATGTTTCTCTGAGCAGCTTTGATTTTCTGTACCAGGTGCTATGAAGGTTGGGTTAGGTAGTCTCCGCTGTGCTGCTGGAGTGCAGGCTGAGGCGGAGCCGAAGCCGGAGCGGAAGCAGTACAGCGGGCCGCGAACTCGGCAGGGGTCACGTAACCCAGCGAGCTATGCGGTCGGTGATGGTTGTACAACTCGACAACAAAAAACCCATCGTACCGCGATCGAAGAGGTCCACTATCCGTGGCATCCCTGGTTCGGCCAGCGCGTGGTTGTGGTTGAGGGAGTCCGGCGGAGCGATCATTCTGTTTGTCGATGCCGGCTTGAGGGTGACGAGAGCGGCCGAGGGCTCGAGCTGCCACAGTGGATGCTCGATCGGGCCTCCTGTCTTGCCATGCGGGCCGCTGCTGAGCCGGTGGTTCGAACTTCCGACTTGGCAAATTTACGAATCCTTCTTCGGCAGTTGGAGGGCGGCCAGGCTGAGAAGGCGTTAGAAGATCAGCATCCTTCCTCAATTCCCCACGGAGATGCTGATGTCCCGTCGACCCGTTCGCCCACGTCCGATGCAGCTGGAACTGTTTCGAAGCCGTCCGTCGACGCCGAATTGGCAACGATTGCCGATGGATGTGCGTCACAGGGCGGTTCCTCTCTTGGCACGTTTGCTTCGCGCCCATTGTCTCGCCAATCGTGCGAAGGAGACGAGCGATGAGTGAGAAGATCCAGCCTCAACACCTCAATCGCAAGGCCGTCCTCTACGTGCGACAGTCGTCGGCATATCAGGTGATCCACAATCTTGAAAGCCAGAAGCTGCAATACGGCATGCAACAACGATTACGGCACCTCGGCTGGCAAGAGATCGAGGTGATCGACGAGGACCTCGGACGATCCGCGGCGGGCGGCACGCAACGAATCGGATTCGAGAGAATGGTCGCCGAAGTCTGCTTGGGACGGGTGGGAGCCGTGGCGGCACGCGAGGTCTCGCGGTTTGCCCGGAACAGTCGGGAGTGGCAACAGCTCGTGGAGGTCTGCCGCGTCGTGGACACGCTGCTGGTCGATCACGAGATGGTTTACGCTCCGCGCCAGAGCAACGACCGTCTCCTTTTAGGATTGAAGGGAAGTTTGAACGAATACGAGCTGGACCTATTGCGGCAGCGTTCCGTGGAAGCTCGGCATGAGAAAGCGCGGCGCGGCGAGTTGCTGGTCTCGGCGCCCGTGGGGTTCGCCAGAACGGGTGAGCCGAGATTGGAAAAGGACCCGAATCGTCGTGTGCAGGAAGCGATCCGGCTTGTCTTCCGTAAGTTCCAGGAAGTGGGGACTGTGCGGCAAACCCTGTTATGGTTCTTGGAGGAAGGGCTTCAACTCCCCGTGCGCCAGTCCGAAGTGACCGTTGCAACCGGCGCATCTTGTGTCGGGTGATAACCTGGAGGCGTGGGCTTTCAGGAATTCACCAAAACGGCGCGGGGTGCGGAGATGGCGAAATCACGCGATGCGGCGAAGGAGAGGTATTGGCGGGAGGCGATTCGGCGGCAGGAAGCCAGTGGCCTGGGAACGAAGCGGTTCTGTGCCCAGGAGGGGATTTCCGAACACCGGTTCTATTGGTGGCGACGAACCCTGCGTCAGCGCGGTCGGCACCGAGCCCGAGCGTCGGGGGACGGCGTGGCGGCGGACTCGGGCCGTGATCGCGGCGGCCAGGGGGATACCTCTCCTTTCCTTCCCATCGCTCTTCCCTTTACCGTCGGAGCCCCGATCGAGATCGTTCATCCGCGTGGCCATGTCGTTCGCGTTCCGGCGAGTTTCGACCCGGTCGCGTTCAAGCGGATTCTGGCCGTGCTCGACATCTCGGCGGGTTCCTCCGGGGAGGAATGACATGATCGCCATTTCCGCCCAGACCAAGCTGTACCTCGCCCGGGACGCGACCGACATGCGCAAGAGCTTTCGAGGACTGATCCTGCTGACGGAAGGGGTGCTCCGACAGGAACCGGTCTCGGGCCATCTGTTCGTGTTTCTCAATCGCCGCCAGGACTTGATGAAGATCCTGTATTGGGACGGGTCAGGTTTTTGCATTTGGTACAAGCGATTGGCGCGTGGAAGTTTTCAAAGGCCGCCGGCCGTTGCCGGGGAGGAGCGACCCGGTTTGGAATTGAGTACGGCCCAGTTGTCGCTGATGCTGGAAGGGATTGACCTGACGTCGGCACGGCAACGGCTCCGTTTTCGGCGATTTCCCACCGAATCGACGGCCAGGCGTGGCGACGGATTTTGAGCTTTCCCGCTTCAGCCGGATCGCGATAATCGGGGCCTTGCTGACCGAGCAGATCACGCATGCAAGGAGGCATGGCGATGGTCTCCACGCCCGTGGAACTCCCCGACAATCTTCCGGCTTGCCATGCCATCATCCTTCGGCAGGCGGAAGCCATTGAGCGACTCGAAGCACGAATCGAGCAACTCAACCGGGACCTGGCCAGCCTGAAACGACAATTGTTCGGCTCGCGTCGAGAACGATTCGAGCCCGGCCACGGAGAAGATGCGGCAGGTCAAGCCGCCGCGGAAGCCTCCGCGATGAATCGCGGCATGCTCGTCATGGAAGGCAGGCCGTCCGCGAGTGAGTTGCTCGCCGCAACGGCTGCGGGCCCAACGCGACGTACGTCCCAAGGCCGGCAAAAGCGAGTCCTGGACGCCTCGATTCCGCGTGAAAAGGTCCTGCATCGGCTCGACGAGCGGGACGTTCCGCCGGAATTGTGGAATAACCCTCGGGCGAAGCGTTTCTTCCGTTTCGTTCGGGAAGAAGTGGAACTGCAAGAGGCACGGGTGCGGGTGCTGGAGCACTATGAAGAAGTCATCGCCTGGGAGGATGAGGCGACCGGCCAGGGCCGCTTGGTGGCGGCGTCCGCGCCCGAGCCGCTCATCGATCGCTGCTATTTGGGAGTGGCGTTTCTGGCCTACCTGGCAGCCAGTCGTTTCGCCGATCACATTCCGTATTACCGGGAAGAGGACATTCTGGCGCGAGTCGGTTTCTCCATTCACCGCGCGACGCAGTGGCGTTGGATGCGGGGCTTGGCCGGCATCGCGCTGCCGTTGGTCGAGCTGATGCGAGAACGGACGACGCAATCCTGGGTGCAGGGCATCGATGAGACGCCATGTGACATCCTCTGCCCCGAACTCGGCCGCACGCGCAGCGCCTACCTGTACGCCCAGTACGGAGACGCCGCCCACCCTTATGTGTGCTTCGCCTTTGCCTCGCACAAGGACGAAGAGAATGTTCGTCGGATCGTGGGGAACTACAAAGGCTACCTCCAGTCGGACGCCTACATCTGCTACGAGTTGATTGCTGCCGCTTCAAAAAATCGCATCATCGCTGTGGGTTGCTGGGCTCACGCCCGTCGCAAATTCGAGCCGTTGATCGAGGCGGGACCTCATCCGCAAGCGGCCTGGATCTTGGGGGAGATTCAAAAGCTGTACGACATCGAAGATCGCGCCCGGGACATGACGGACGACGAGCGCCTGGTGTTGCGTCAGGCCGAGTCCCGGCCGATCGTAACGGGGATCAAGGCCTGGCTTGATGCGCGGGATCAAGACGAGTTGCCCAAATCGCCGCTTCGCGCCGGGATCAACTACCTCCGCAATCGCTGGGAAGCCTTCGAGCGATTTCTGGAAGACGGCCGAATCCCGATCGACAACAATCGGACCGAAGCCATGATCAAAGGTCCGGTCATGGGCAAAAAGGCCTGGCTGTTTTTCGGCAACGAACACGCCGGCGAGACGGCGGCCGTCTTCTATACGCTGACGATGACCTGCAAGCGGCACAACATCGACGTGCAGGCGTACTTGCTGGATGTCTTCCGCCGGATCCGCACCGCGACGCCGGCCGAACTGGAATCGCTTCTGCCCGATCGCTGGATCCAAAACCATCCGGAAGCCCGCGTCAGGCAGCGTGTCCAAGAATCGCATGCCGCTGCCGCCCGAAAACGCCAGCGACGCGCCCGGCGACGGTCCGCCGTCCCCAGCGGCTAATCGCCCCCCGAGTTCTACCAACCCCACTCGACCGGACTCCCGCTCCCTATCACGTCGCGCTCGATTTGCCTCGTGAGGATGGCCGCGCCTGGCTACCGCCAACCCGCGCTCGTTGCAGCGGTCACATACGCGCTGCAAGAAGAGCTTGGCTCGGGGGCGATGGGAATGGTGTACCGCGCGATCCACAACGCCACCGGGCAAGTCGTCGCCATCAAAGTCATCAGCCAGAGGCAGACGAGGAGCGAGCACGCCATTCAGCTCTTCATCCGCGAAGCCAACCTGCTCGGACGGCTGGACCATCCGCACATTGTTCGCTGCCTCGATTTCGGTTATACCGCCGGCCAGCTCTACCTGGTGATGGAATGCGTCCCCACCGTCTCGCTGCAGGACGTGCTGGCCGGGGCTTCGCCCTCCTCCGGCATCCGCATCCCGTGCGCGATCGTGATTCAAATCCTGCGGGCCCTCGACCATGCGCACCGCTTGTCCATCGTGCACCGCGACATCAAGCCCGAAAACATTCTCCTCTTCCGCAAGGGAGGCAAACTGAACGCGAAACTGGCCGATTTCGGCCTGGCCAAGAACTACGAGTCGGCCGGCTTGAGCCAGATCTCTCAGGCAGGCGACCTTCGCGGCACGATCGCCTACATGGCCCCCGAGCTGATCGCAGATTGCCGCAACGCGCGGCCGACCGGAGACATCTATTCCCTCGGGGCGACGCTTTACTACTACCTCACGCGCCAGCCCCCCTTCACTTTCGGAAATCGGAACAAGTTGGCGGTCGTGTTGGAAGACGATCCGGTACCGCTCGAAACGTGGTTGCCTGACATTCCGCCCAAGCTGGCGAAGATCGTCTACCGCGCCCTGGCCGAAGATCCGAGCCAGCGGTTTGCCTCGCCCGCCGAAATGAGCGCGGCACTCAAGCCCTTCGCGACGCCGCGCCGGCGCAAGCAGTAGCAGCGCCCGTGCCTCGAAGTCGGCCTTCTGCGGCTTTGTGGTACACGTGACACTGTCCCCACCAATCCAGAATCGGCAGGCACGGCCTGCAGTGCGAAACGAACACGTTCAACACACACAAACGCCTGATGCCGGAGCCACCCTTCCATGATTTCTCTTGCCATTCTTCCTGCGGCCATCTGGTTTTGCATTTTTCTTGCACCCACGTTTATCGTCCATACCATCTTCGCGTTCGCCGTGGACAGTGATGCGCGGCGCCTGACACGCGCCGGTAGCGGTCTGGTTTTTACCGGCCCCTTTGTTTGGGCAGCCGCGACATTACTTGGCGGCCCGCTGGTCGCCCTCGCGTATTGGATCATCCACCGCTCTGCCTTGGCTCCCCAACCCACCCCCTAAGCGGTTGGGCAGGCTGTGCCTGCCGATTCGACGACGCATCGCCTGATGCAAAAAAAGCGGCGGGCACAGCCGTTCACTACCGAACGGCCCTAAGACCTTGCCATCGCTGCTGGGCGTTTTCAGAATACGGGGTCCTCAATTCGGGGGATCCGCTGGGTGCGTTTCCCGGACGGATCTTGCCGTGACCTCTGATGGAGTTTGTGTGATGGATCGCAGGGTTTTGTTTATCGGGGTGGCCTTCCTCTTCGTGACCGCACCGTTGCGGGCAGGCGTGGACGCGCTGGCGGAGGTGAATGCGACCCGTGCCGCGCGCGGCCTCGCGCCGTTTATCAAGGACGCGTCCTTGACGGCCGGCGCCATCAACGTGGCCGATTTCCGGGCCGCCCGCCTGATGCCGGGGCATACGGCGAACGATTTCGCCGGTCTGCCGACAAGCGCGACTGCCAGTGCGGCCGGCTGTGCCGCCTGGGATCCCACCTGGGGCTGGGGGGCCTGTTGCACGTATGAGAATTACACCTATGCCGGAGCAGCGTGGACAATGGGCCGCGACGGCCGGCGCTACATGCATCTTTTTGTGAGGTGATCGGTCGCGGACGGTGCTGTTGTGCTCCGTCCAGGCAAAATGGCACGTTGAAATGGCACTGGTTCGCCTCTGGCGGGCCAGTGCCTGTGTTTTGTAGGGCATGCTGTGCATGCCGATTCAACGATTAATGGCCTGATGCGAAAAAAGCGGCAGGCACAGCCTGCCCTACAGGACTCGCGAACTACGGTAGGCAAGGCCGGCGTTTGTTTGTCTATTTAGAAAACGAAAACTTTTGAACAGGAGGTAAGGGAGGCAACAGAGGGCCGGCCTGGAGCGTCTTTCTCTGTTGTCTCCGTTGCCTCCTGTTCACATATTGTCTTTTTTGAAACTCGATGTGGTGTCGTGTGGATGTCGGTTTGAGAAGTTTCATCGGGCATGGTTTGCCTGCCGATTCAACCAGCGGCGACCCGATGAAAAAAAATCGGCAGGCACAGCCAGCCCTACAGAAAAGCCCTGGCCGATGCGACGACAGTACAACGGTGTCGCATCGCCAGGGCTGATTCGAATTCGGCGTGTGTTACTTCGCCGTCTTCGTGTAGTTCGCCGGGTTTTCCTGCACCTTCTTCGCGCAGTCCTCGCAGCAGACGATGATTTCCTTGCCGCCCGACTTGACGGCGATTCCCGCGTCCTTGATTTCCCAATCGCATATCGGGCATTTCTTGGTCGCCATGAGTTTGTCCTCTGAGTGAAACCAGCACGAACCGTCGCCGCGCACGTCGCGGGCGAGCCTCATGGAGACAGGGTAGGCGGACCGGAAGAATCAAACTTCCAGGTTCTTGCTCATTTGCCGCAAGTGGCTCGGGCCGTGGTGGCGGCGGATCGCGGAAGGCGTCTGGCCGAACTCGGCGCGGAAGGCGCTCGTGAAGTGGCTGTGACTGGAAAAGCCGAGCTCCAGGGCCAGGGCCGTGAGATCCCGTGAACCTCGGGCCAGCCATTCGAGCGCGGCCCGCAAGCGGAGACGGGTGAGATAGCGATGGATCGGCAAGCCGGTTCGCTCGCGGAAGACGCGAGCCAAGTGAAATGGAGAGGCGTGGACCGCGCGGGCGACTTCCTCGAGGCTCACGGGCTCGGCCAGCCGCGCCGCGAGATAGGCTTTGGCCGCCTCGACGCGATCCGCGTGATCGGCCTCGGTGCCGTGGCGGTGGGGCCGGCGCGGCACGCCGTGCCGGGCAAACGCGGCTGCCAGCACGTCGGCCAGAAGCTCGAGTGCCGTTTCGTCGATCGAAAGCGAGTCACGCGGTGCGCCCGGAGCGTCTTCGAGTCGGCGGACGAGTTCGCGGTGCCGGCAGAAGAGGGCCGTGTCGCATGGACCCGTCACGAAGGAGAACGGACGGTCCGGCCGGTCTTCGACCGAGGGGTCGAATTGCCGGGCCATCTCGGCCAGGACGTCGGCTGCCGGGAGCAAAAATCGTCCCGCGGTCGCCGCACTCGGCCGGATGGCTGATGCGATACGTCGAATCCTTCGCGAAAAAAACGGCCTGATTCACGTCGGCCGCGACCTGGCGGCGGCCGAAATGCTTGCAGAACGCGCCGTGCCGCATGAGGACGATCTGGTTGACGTCGGAGAACTCTTCACCGGCGGGTCCGCCGCGGTCGGCGCAGCAGCGGTAATCGCGCAGCTCGACCAGCTTGCTCTGGTAGAGCGGGCGATACGCGATGATTGAATCAAGAGTGCGCGACATCGGACTCTCGTCAGCAATCGGCAGCGGCAACTCCATTATACCGGAAACCGGGTCGATGCTACTTCGCGCCGTTACATGTCGCGCCATCATCTTACGAGCCGCCGGCTTTACGCCGGCGGTCTTCCGAGCGCGCTCGACACGTTGTTCGAAGACCGCCGGCGTGAAGCCGGCGGCTCGTCAAACAACCGCGCGACCTCGTGTTGACGTAGCAGTGTCGTATTAGGAACTGGCGGCGTGCGCGCGTTCAGCCGCTTGATCGAGCGTCGTTTTCATCACGGTCGCTCCGTGCGACATCATGGCGTCAATCGCGCTGGCGGCCGAGTCGGGCAGGAAATCGGCCGTCCACACGACGTGCGACGTGCCGTCCGGCTCGGGGACGACTTGGGCGGAAGCGTTAAAGTGCGTGGTGCGGCCCCCTTCGACGGTCCACACGAGCCGCAGGGCCGGTTCGTCGATGGTGACGATCGGTTCGCGGACGACCAGGCCGTTGCCGAATGTCACGATCCGCGCTCCGGGCTCGAGCCGCGTGTCGGTCACGAAACCGGGGACCAGCCGCGTGTGCAGTGCGCCGATATCGCGAATCGCCGACCACGCCTCCGCCGGACAGGCCCGCGTCGGAATCTCCTTCCGCACCGTCGCCATCATGCCACCTCAAATTGAAGGAATGTTTCAATGAGTGACGATCCACTCGGTCAATCGGGTGCGATCTTATGACGAAAGGCGCGGAGCGACTATCAGATTCTTGCTCAGTCGGCCAGGAGGCGACGCGGGGGTCGGAGCGTGCTGGGTCGGAATTCGCAGAAGCTGCGAAAAAGTGTTCCGCCCGGCACCTAGTGCACGAACAGGAATTCCTTCGAGTTGATCAGGGCCCACTGCAGGTCCTGATAGCACTCGGTGCGGTTCTGGCTTTCTTTGACGAACTGGGCCGCGTTCTCCCGCTCGGCCGCTGTGGGGAAGCGGCAGAGGGTGGCGAGGTAGAGGTCCTCGACGATGCGGTCGCCCGGCGTCTTTTTCGCCAGCAGCCCCGCGACGCGGGCCTTCGCGTTGGCGATTTTTCCGGTGACAATGTCGCCGTTGAGCGTGTGCAGGGCCTGAGCCAGGCTCTCGTCGTGCGACCGCTCGCACTCGCAGACGCTGGCCCGCACCGGCTTGCCGAACGTTTTGAGGAAGTAGTTCTGGTACTCGGCATCGGGCAGTTCGACGGCCCGCGTTCCCAGCGGGAGGCTGGTGAACTTCGTGCGAGTGCCGGTCGCCTGATCGACCGCGTCGAGCAGGGCCTCGGCGGCGAGGCGTTTCACCGTGAAATGGCTGAAGAACTTGCGGTCCGATTCATTGGCCGCGGTCGGTTGCGAGTCGAGCTGGTAGAGCCGCGAGGTCATGATGGCCCGCATCAGCTTTTTTAGGTCGAACTTGTTCGCGATAAAATCGCGGGCGAGGGCCTCCATCAGCTCGGGATTGCTCGGCGGATTGGTCGCCCGCAGGTCGTCGACGGGCTCGACCAGGCCGTGCCCCAGCAGGTACGAAACGTAGCGGTTCACGACCGCCTTGGCGAAGTACGGATTCGCTGGGGAGGTCATCCATTTCGCCAGGCTCACGCGGCGGTCGCCCGGATCATTGGCCGGCGGGGCGTCGAGCGGCTTGGGCTTGAGCACCTTGCCCGTGCGCGGGTGGATGACTTCGCCGGAGCGGCGGACGATCACCACCGACTCGCGGCCGAAGAGGCCGAACTCCTGGCTCGACTTGGCCCCCACGCGGGCGAAATAGGCGGCGAAGGAGTAATAGTCCTCTTGCCCGTAGTTCTCGAAGGGATGGTGGTGGCAGCGGGCGCACTGCAGGCGGACGCCGAGGAAGAGCTGGGCCGTCGCCTCAGCACAGTCGGCCGGAGTCTTGTTGATGCGGAAATAATTGGCCGGCCCGACCGTGTAGATTGATCCCTTGGCGGTGACGAGTTCCCGCACGAACTGGTCGAACGGCTTGTTCGAGCGGAACGACTCGCTGAGCCAGTTGTGGAAGGCCCACATGCCTTGCTCGCCCAGGTCATTGCTCTGGTTGCGGATGAGGTCGGACCACTTGAGCGTCCACCAGGCAGCGTAGGCGTCGTTGAACGTGTCGAGCTTTGGATCGCCGGTGAGCCCCAGCAGCCGATCGACTATGCGGGCCCTTTTTTGGGGGTCTTTTGACGCGAGAAAATCGCGCGTCTCCGCGACCGACGGGATCTCGCCGATGGCGTCGAGGTACGCTCGCCGCAGGAAGGCCGCATCGCTGCAGAGCGGCGAGGGCTCGATCCCCAGTTCACGGAATTTGGCCGCGGCCGGTTGATCGACGAAATTCTGGTTCTTCCAGCCGGCCAGTTGGGCTTTTTGCTCGTAGGGAAGGGCGAAGATCGAGAGGGCGGCCTGTCCCTCGTACCGCACGAGAGCGCCGGCCTGGCCCAGGCCGTTGGTCGTCACGACCCCCTGCGGAGTGACCGAGAGGACGCCTTCATCCATCGAGTCGAATTTGGCCAGGGCCGTGACGTCGCGGTGCAGGCCGTCGCTGTACACCGCCTCGACCCGCAATTGTTGGCGGCTGTGCGGGACGGTGATGCGGCTCGCGGGGGTGACGACGAGCCTGGTGACGACCGGATCGGACGCGGCCGGTCCCGGAGCGCCCGAGGCGATCCAGGCGGCCAGCGTGTTGTACTCGGTCGAGCCGATTTTCATGCGGCGGCCACCGCCGTGCGGGACCTGCAGCGTCGGCTTCTTGAGGAGCAGGCTTTGCTCCGGCTCGAGGAAGTTGACGCGGCGCTCCGACCGGTCGCGGACGATGTACGCGCGGTCGGCCGACGGGTCGAAACCGAAGACCGAGAGCTTGAACCCGGCCTGGCCATACTGGGCGGCGTGGCAGGCCCCCATGTTGCAGCCGAGCTTGCTGAAGATCGGTGCGATGTCCCGCGTGTAGCCGACTGCTGGATGCGAGATGACGTTGCGGACGGTCACCGGAACGCTGACAGCGAGCGGCCCGTGCGGCGTGGCGACAGCGATCCGGATTTCCGCGCGGCCATTTCCCACGGCGGCAAGTGCGCCGCCTTCACCGACGCGCACGACCGATGGGGCGTTCGATACGAATTTGGCCTGCGCCGTCAGGTCGCCCGATCGCGGCGTCACCTTCCCCGAGTGGTCGGCGGACATCACGACGAGTTGGGCACAGGCAAAGTTGCCGCTCAGTTCAATCCTCGTCGGCGAGACGGCAATGGCGGCAGGCGGCGGAGACGAGTCTTTTTTAAGTTGCTTGGCAGGCGATTTAATCGCTGACGGAGGCTTCACTCCCGAGATCGCCGCAGCCGAGGCGGGCGTTCCCCAGGAAACGAGCATCCCCGCGCTGATGAGGGCGAGCAGCTTACTCGTGTTGAGGACGTGCATCGACGGGCCCTCCAAAACGGCTGGCAGGCGGGCGGAGGAAATCAGGCAGGGGGAACCGTTGTTCCCTATCGGGCAGGCCGGTCCTTTGCGGCGGAGTGGTCGTGAGACCCGATCGCCGCGAGGTACCAACTTCTCTATCGGTGGGATCGATACGCTTCATTATGCCGAGGGGCGATCGCCGATTCCAGCTACAGATCGATGGCTGTTGATTCGTTAAGTCAGCTTGATAGAATAGCCTTTGTGAGTTTTGCCGGCTTTGCGCAAGCCACGGATCGAGTGGTTTGTCCCGACCGGCTCCCGCCTGGAACTTCCCGCCAATTTGGCCCCCCGCCTGGAGATGGCCATGCTCGACTTGCTCGCCGGCGTCACCCGGACGTGCGAAGGTGTCTCCCGTCGCAGTTTCTTACGAGTCGGTGCCCTCGCTGGTTTCGGAGTCTCGCTGCCGCTTTTTCTGAAGGCGAAGACGGCACGCGCCGCGACCAAATCGAAGGACGTCAACTGCATTTTGATCTGGACGCATGGCGGGACGAGCCATCATGACACGCTCGATCCCAAGCCGAATGCGCCCGTCAGCGTTCGCGGCGAGTTCAGTGCGATCAGCACGGCCATTCCCGGCGTGCAGTTTTCCGAGGTCTGTCCGAACATGGCCGCTCAGGCCAAGCGGTTTGCCGTGCTGCGCGGTTGGAACCCCAAGAACGGCGCGCACGGCCTGGCCGACGCCTGGATGCTTTCCGGACGGCCGTACAACCCGGCCGTAACATATCCCTGCTACGGATCGGTCATCAGCCGCGTCAAAGGTTTCCGCAACGCGTTGCCGCCGTATGTGCAGCTGGGCGATGCGATGGATCACCGCTTCAACGGGGGAACGGCGGGGATTTTGGGGCTCGAGCACAATCCGTTTCTGGTGACGGCCGACCCGAATGCCGAACGCCTCAACGTTCGCGACATCACGCCCCCATCGGGAATCACGTCACGCCGCGTGAGTTTCCGCCGGCGGATGCTGGGTGCGATCGACCGGTTGGAACGGCACGCGACGATTCAGCCGGCCGCCTACCATGCGCTCGACGAGCACTACAAAACGGCCCTCAACATGATCACGGCCCCGGAGACGAAGCGGGCCTTTGAGCTCGAAAAGGAAAATCACGGCCTGCGCGAGCGGTATGGCCGCACCCGGTTCGGGCAAAGTTGCCTGTTGGCCCGGCGGCTGGTCGAGGCGGGCGTGCGGTTCGTCACCATCACCGACGACGGCTGGGACACGCATCAAAATAACTTCCGTGGGCTGAAGCGGCTGGTTCCCCCCCTCGATCGCGGTTTGCCGCAGCTTTTGATCGATTTGGAGGAGCGGGGCCTCTTGGCCACGACGCTCGTGGTGTGGGTCACCGATTTCGGCCGCACGCCGAACATCAACTCGGCCAGCGGCCGCGACCACTGGTCGGCGAGCGGGTTTGCCGTGATGGCGGGAGCCGGCGTTCCCGGCGGGGCCATTCTGGGCGAGACCGATGATGAAGGGGCAAAAGTTGTCCGCGACGAGTACTACAGCGAGGACATCGCGGCGACGATTTACGCCAAGCTTGGCTTGCCGGCCGATTTGACGGAGAACGCCCCCGACGGACGGCCGATCCGCCTGGTCGAAGGCCGCCTCATCAAAGAATGGGCCTGACGGGCCCACGCAGTTGATTCAAGAGGGCCGAGGGGGCGGCGGCGGCACACAGCGCCGATTTTGCCGCCACCGGCTGCGAGGGATCGGTCAAGTTGCGTCGCAAACCGCAGCCCTCGTCTCGTGCCTTCCACCGCTCGCCCTCGGCCACAGGTCATAAAAAAGCCGGGAGCCTTCCGCCTGCCCCTCCAAATGGCCGAAAGGTCCCGGCGCTGCATTCCTTTTGGCCGTCCGTCGTCTCCGGCTCTCCAACCGGTTGTTGCTTTCTTTATTCGCAAGCGAAGTGCCATTCCTGCCGATTGCTCCGACCGGCGGCCTAAGTGATTGATCCGCAACGAATTGGGAGAGAGAAGTCCGCTTAAGCGGAAAATTCCGACTGTCGCGGATTGGCGAATCGTGTCGTCGTTTCGATGTCAACTTCGTGCCGCGACGGCCGGTCGATCGCGGCGCATGGGCCGCACAGCGAGGTGAAAAAAACAAGTTCGCGATCGGCCCTTCCGCGTGCTAAATTGAATGCCGACCACTGATCACGCCCATCGCGAAACGGTTTTGAACCCATGCCCGTGCGAGGAATTCGAGGCGCCACCAGCGTCGAGGCCGATACGCCGGCCGAGATTCTGGCGGCAACCACCGAGCTGCTGAACGAAATCCTCCGCGCGAACAAAATCGAAGGGTTCGACGAGATCGCGTCGGCGATCTTCACGACGACCGCCGATTTGACGTCGAGCTTTCCGGCGGAGGCCGCGCGGACCTTGGGCATGAACCAGGTCCCCCTCCTGTGCGCGAGCGAAATCGCGGTCCGCAGCAGCGTGGCGCGGTGCATCCGCGTGCTCTTGCATCTCAATACCGACAAGACGCAGCGCGAGATGGTGCACGTCTACCTGCGCGAGGCGCGGCGGCTGCGGCCGGACGTGAAGAGCGCCCAGTAGCGGTCTCCAGCGCGTTCCTTTCGTCGCGTCACCTGAGTGCTCGCAGCGCTATTGCGGCTCGTCCGGCGAATCGGTGCCGCGCAAGGCGTCGCTTTCCTTCCATTCGATCTCGGCGTCGAGGCCCGTCTGGCGGAGTTCCTCGAACGACATGCCGAGTTCCTCGATCTGGTCGGCGATCGAGTCGAACGGGTTGGCCGTGAATTCGGGCGGAAAGATCGTTTTGAGTTGCTCGTAATGGTTTTTCGCCATCGCCCGGTTTTCCGGCGGCACCTGCATCAGGCGACGGGCCCGGTCGATGCGCGTGATCCAGACGGCCGTCGTCAAGACGACGTGACGCTCGTCAGGCTTCAATTGGTTGAAGCGGCGAGTCTGGCTGCGGAGCGCCTCGAGCCGTTTTTTCCCCTGCTCGACGATCGTGTGCAGGTTCTGGTCGGAGCGGACCGCATTCCGCGCGAGGGCTACGCCGATCGTCTTGACGAGTCCCACAAACTGCGGCAGCGTCAGTCGCTGCCACAGGGCCCTTTTTAGCGCCCGGTCCTTTGCCAGATGCCGCGAGAGGTTTTCGTCGTTCCACAGCTTTTCGAGCTCGTCGGTCTCTTCGCGCACGAGCTCGTTGACCGGCAACGTCCGCTGTTCATCCCACGACGGGGGTTTTTTGAACAGGGCGGGCATCTCGGGCAGCTTTTTGTCCGGCAGGTCGTTGATCACCTGCAGGAACGCGTCGAGATCGGCCTCGGTGACCTTGTCGCCGATCTCCCGCGGCTCCATGAACTTCTGCGCCTGAGTCCCGCAGCCGGCGACCAGCAGGACGAAGAGGAGGAAATGATGAAGGTCGAAGATCCGCCGCGGCGGGATGAAGGATGAAGGATGAGCCAGACTCGCACGCTTCGCGTGCCTGGTTTTAGTCATCCTTCCGCCTTTATCCCGCCGCGGCGGATCTTCGACCTTCATCCTTGCCTTCTCCTCTCCTTCCTATCGGGATGCCGGCGGGAGGCGGTCGATGGGGGCTTTCCCGGAACGCATCCGCTGTGGCCGAGGCGCTTCGGCTGAGCGGCAGGCTTTCGCGCATCGTTACGCCGTGCGCATCCGGCGCAACCGGAAAATCGAACCCCGTCACGCGCGTCACGGTGCCGACGGCAACCACGATCTGAATCACAAAGAGCAGGCCAGCGGCACGCCACGGGCGGGAAGGTTGGTCGCCGGCCGCCTGCGATCCGGCAGCGAAATAGCCGCCCGCCAGCCAGACGGGCCACGGCATGAAAAGCAGCCACAAGCGGGCCGCTTCTCCCATGTTCTTGCCGGAGATCCACAGCACGAGCCACGTGGCCGTGAGACACCAATACGGGCCCATCGCCCGGCGTCTCCAGCCTGCGGCCAGGACCTTTCGAAAGCCGATCACCGCCGCGACGATGAGCGGAAAGCCGACCGCAAAGGACAGCTCGATCGCGTTGGCGACGAGCCATTTCCAATACGTCCGCGGAAATTGCTGGGCGTGCTCGTAAAAGGCGGCGTGATTACGGTAGTTCCAGTGCCAGACTGCAAACAGGTTGATCCGAGCGAATAGCCACAAGAGCAGGACGGGGACGAGCCAACCGAACGCGGCCGCGGCGAGCCGTGCGGCCCAATCCCGGTATCGCAGACGCGCGCGTTCTTCCGGCTTGCAAACGATCGCGTCCCAGATCGTGAGTAGGGCGGCCGCGAGCGCCACCGGGAGCACGGCCAGGCTTAAAAACATCCCCACGCAGAAAACGACACCCGCGAGCGAGCACCAGACGAGTCGGCCCGTGCGGAAACCTTCGAGCCAGAGCCAGAGAAAGAGCACTCCAAAGAAGGGGAGCATCGCGTCGGATTTCGGCAGGAAGACGGCCAGTGCCGGGATCAGCGGCCAGAGTGCGGCGGTCCACCAGCTCGTCGTCCGCGAGTTCGTCCGGCTCACGAGCAGGTAAAGCGGCACAACGCTCGCCGCAGCGAGCGCCTGGGTAACGAGGACCGCCAGCCAAAGGGCGGCAATTTCGGTCGAAGTGACCGGCTCCCGGCCCGCGCGCTCGGACCTTTCGGTCACCTCCATCGCGTCGCGGAACGAAGTCGGCTCGGTGCGTGTGAGCAGGTCAGCGAGAGCGCTCGAGCCGGAGCACAAATTGAAGCAGGCGCGGTGAAACAGAATCAGTCCGGGCGGATGCGTCCCCAGATGCAGGTAATCCCCCTGGCTCATCTCCTTCTCGTAGCCGGCCAGATACGACGGGACATCGCGCATGACGTACCGGGCCTGCTCGAAATAACCTTCGTGCGCGTGGAAATAAAGGACCCAGCCCGACTTTCCCAGAGCGTATTGCGGAGCGGCGGGACTCTCCTCGAGTACCCAAAGCCAGGCGAAGCCGGCGGCGACCAGCGCCGCCAGCCAGCCGGCCAATTCGAATCGGCCGGCCTGCTCCAGGCGGGTGGCGCCGAACACGACCAGCCCGAGATACAGCCCCCCCACGACGAGTGCCGAGACGATACCCAGCACGAGCAGCGTCGCTTCCCCGGGCACAACGGGAATGCGGCTCCAGACCCACTCGCCGGGAACGCCGAGCGGAATTCCGGGGATCCACAGGACCGCCAGCGAACCGGCCGCGACGAGCGCCAAACCGATCCCTGTCTGGCGGATGTTCATGAAGGGATCAGTCCACGCTCTGAATTTGCAACCGCGCGTTGAGGATCTGCTGGATTCGCTTTTGGGAGTCGAGCAGGTGGGCCCGCGTGTAATCGTCGAGGTGCACGTCGCTCTTCTTCAGCATCTTGCTGATCTGGGAATCGAGCGTCTGCAGGTGCATGCGGGCCAGCGTCCGGGCATCTTCCGGCCCACTGTACGGCTCCTGCACGAGGTAGGCCAATTCC
The DNA here is from genome assembly GCA_963833105.1 of uncultured Planctomycetaceae bacterium. Classification (GTDB taxonomy): domain Bacteria; phylum Planctomycetota; class Planctomycetia; order Planctomycetales; family Planctomycetaceae; genus DASPSM01. The sequence goes on along the minus strand of CAWHWU010000005.1, from coordinate 308,979 downwards.
TTCAGCGTGATCCGCTGCAGGTTGCGGCGATAGCCCGAAATGGACGGGGCCGTGTCGGTGTATTTTCCGGCCTTGGCCTCTTTCCACTCCGAGAAGATCGCGTCGACCAGCGTGCGCAAATGCTCGGCCAGCGTATAGCGGTCGGCCTCCGACACGATTTTCAATTCGTTGTCGTGCAGCCGGCTGAGCGTCATCGGATTGAGCAGGTCGTACAAGATCATTTCCTGCATCTGGGCGACGTACTCGTAAATCGGGTAATCGAGTCGGTACGGTTCGATGATGCCCCAATGGCTCCAATGCGTGGCCGGCAGGAAGTTGAGGAGCTTCGGATCGTACGCCGGCGCCTTGAAGACGTGATCGGCGACGAGTTTCATTCCCGCGCGCTGGTCCTTTGCTGTCACGAGCAGGAACGGAGCCCGCGCGTGCGGGTCGCCGTCATGATCGCGATGGACGAAGAGTCCGCCGGGGAACTTCGCCGCGAACTGGGCCGTCCGCCAGTATTCCTGGAAGAGCTTGTTGAACGCCTGCCGCGCTTTCTGGTAGCCCTCGCCCTTCTTGACGGCCCGGTCGAGCATCTTGGGCATCAGTTCTGTGGTGAGCTTCATCTGCCGCGTGGCGAAATCCATGGGATTGTGCCCCAAATCGAACAGGTTCGTCCGGGGGTCGGTCCCGAACATCGCGTCTTCGTCGGTCGCGTATTGCAGCGCGGGTTCGCTGCCGCGGGCGGCGATTTTGTTGAGTGCCTCGGTTTCGTTCCCGGAAATCTCTTTGTAGCCGTATTCGAGGGCCCAGTAGTCGTACGGGCCAATCGTGGGCGTGTAGTAGTAACCCTGTGATTTCGCGTCGGGAGCGATATTGGCCGGGTTATAGTCCATGACGCTGGCGACGATCGCCTCGTTCGGGCCTTTCGATTTGCCGTCGATCGCCTTCAGGTCTTTCCAGGCGCTCGCCTTGAAGTTGTGCCTGAGGCCCAGGGTGTGTCCCACCTCGTGCATCACGACTTCCTTGAGCGCCTCATGAATGAATTCGGGGGGCAGCTTCCCTTTCTCGTCGGAGAGTCCGCGAGCCATCAGGACCGACGCGGCAAAACCCATCTGGTGCTGCATTCCCTGGCAGTAGGCACAGTGGTGTCCGGCGCCGTGCGCTCGGGCGTGATCCATCTCTTCCATCAGCGTTTTGAAAGTCTGGCGCCCCGCGGGGTGGCCGAAAAGTTCCGCCACCGTCTTCGGCGTCATCACCTCATATTCCTGCTTCCAATACCGCAAGAAGCTGTCGTCGAAGATGATGTCGGCGTCGAGGATTTCGCCCGTCTTGGGGTTCACCCGCGAGGGGCCCATGGCGAAACCGGCCTCCGCCGTGATCCAGCGGAAGAAGTTGTAGTTGATGTCCTCGGGATCAATGTCCTCTTCGCGGGCCTCGTATTCGCCCGGCTGATAGACGTGGATCGCGTTGTAATAGCCGAGTTTCTCAAACGCCTTGTTCCACTCGAGAATGCCCTCGGCCACGTAAGGACGCAGCGATTTGGGGACGGTCTTTTCGATATAGAAGGTGATCGGTTTGACCGGCGTCGAGACCGAGCCGTCGGAGCTTTCCTTCTTGAGGTTCCAGCGGTTGATGTAGCGGACGAAGTGCTGGTCATCTTCCTTCTCGGAAAAGTTCTTCCGCACCGTGAGGAAGTAGCCCACCCGGTCGTCGGCCTTGCGCGACTTGTAATCGGTCGACGGCAGCCGGCTGATGCCGTAGTGCACCTGCACCTGCACGCCCCGCGGATCGATGACCGTCGTCAAGTCCTGCGTGCCGCTGTACACGGCCGCGACGCGCAGCTCGAGATTGTCCTTGAACGCCTTGATCTTGGCCCACGTCGAGCGGTCGGAAACGAAGTGGAACGGAGCGCCGGGAAACCCGATCGAGCGGCCGATCCCCTGATCGTCGTTCATGAAGGCGCGCGTGAAATCGACGACGTGCCCCCCTTCGGCAGCGGTGACGATGGGGAGTGAATAGAGCACGCTGTCGCTGTAGGCCATGGAGACGGCTTCCGCCTCCGGAGTTCCCGGATTCGCGGTGAACCGCACGTTGCGGCGGAGGACGTGGATGTTGTCCCCCACCTTTTTGAAGACCCACAGGACGTCATCCTCGAAGCCCCAACTCATGCCGCCGATGACGTCGTTGTGGCTGATCCCCTTGGCGATCGAGGTGAGGACGATGAACTCTTTATCGAGATCGCTCGATTTGATCAGCAGCAGCAGGCGCTGATCGTTGTACCAGACCTTGAACAGGCCTTCGGCGGTTTTCATCCCGTCGGTGAGCAACTCGAGCTTCGATTTGTGCTCGGAGGAGGAGGTCGACGACGTTGCCGAAGTCGAGGCCGATTTGTGTTGAGCGGCAGCGCGACTGGTCGTCGCGAAAAACTGGCCCAGAAGGAGAAACGCGATGAGAATTCGCAGCGCCGACTTCGGCATGGACAAGCTCCAGACTTTCGACATTCAGGGTGGGGGATCTCTGCACAGTTCGCCCAGCCAGCATACTCGACCGGGTTAACCCGCGTTGGCAATTTTACCGCGTGTTAACTCGTTCTGCATACGCCGCGGGTCACCCGGGTCGAGGATTGGGTGCCGGACGAATCGGCGATAGGGGCGGGATGGCACAGCCGACGCGTTGCCAAAACGCATCATCCGACAAAAACGACCAGGCAGGTGATATTGTCCTGGGAACCCCCGGCGCGGGCCGCCTCGACGACGGCGTCGGCCGCGGCTTGCGGGTCGGAGTTCGATTGCACCAGACCTTTGAGCTGGTCGAATGAGGCCCCTTCGACGACCCCGTCCGAACAAAGGATGAGGCGATCGCCCAGGGTCACGGGGAACTCCTTGGGCTCGGCGCCGGCACCCCCTTCTTTTGTGCCGATATACCGCCACAGGACGTTCTTGAAACGATGGGTGCGGGCCTCGTCGGGGGTGATTGTGCCGGCGTCGATCAGGGCCTGTGTGAGGGAATGGTCCTTGGTCACCTTTTCGAGCTTCCCTTCGCTCAAGCGAAAGGCCGGGCTGTCGCCGATGCCGCCGACATAGAACCGGCCGGCGACGCACAGCAGGAACACGATGGTCGTCCCCATCTTGCACAAATGGGGATCGAGCTCGCCCAGGGCCATGATTTCGAGATTGGCGTCGCGGAGGGCTCCGTCAATTGCCTTGCGGACCGTTTCGGAGCTGTCGACCGCGAAGTCGACGCGTTTGGCCAATTCGTCGGAGACGAGAGTGACGGCCATTTCGCTCGCCTTTTCGCCGGCAGCCTGGCCCCCCATGCCGTCGCAGACGATGAAGAAGCGTCCCGCGGGGTCGGCAAAGCCGCGATCTTCGTTGTTCTCGCGGTAGTCGCCCGTGATGCTTCGCAGACCCCAGCGCAGTTGCATGTCGCTTACCGAACTGATCGTGGTTTGATTCTCATGGATGTGCACACGGCGTCCGTGCCTGCTCTTCCTCTCCGCGGGCGGCCGCTTGGAAGCGACGCGCACTTCGGTTGGCCTGTCATGTTTCGGCCGGCGTCAGGGCCGTCCGAGGAGTGGGCTTGCGGCCCGCCACCGTCTGCACCAAATCCGTGACACCGACCAGAGCCGTGCCGAAGAAGATCTCTCCCGCCTCGAAACCGGCGCTTTGGCCCAAGAGCCGGTTGTAACCTTCCAGCATCGGAAACATGCGCTCTTTCGCGGGCGGGAACTGGGTCCGATAGGCGCGGATCGCTTCTAATTTTATCGGGAGCGTGTCGGAAATATCCACGACAAATTGGCCTCCCGAGGGAACCCGCGTCATCTGAAAGCCCAGTGGGAACCAGATTTGACGGCGAATCGTGTGCGGGGGGAGATGGTCGAACCGTTCGTCCCACTTGGTCAGCCGGGAATAGAAGACGCCCGCGTCGGTGATCTGCATCGCCTGCCAATGATCGGGAGAGGCCATCGGCGTCTTGTCACCAATCCCCAGGACGATCTCGGGCCGGTACATCCGGAAAACTTTCGCCAAAGCCACACGCGCTTCAAAACTGTCGAACAACCGGCGATTGGGCAAATCGAGCGTTTTGCGGACCTGAACCCCCAGGATTCGAGCCGCTTCTTTCGCCTCCGCCAGCCGCACGTCGGGTCCCGGACTGTGCGGCGTCGGTTCGCCATCCGTCAGATCGACGATTCCGACGCGGTAACCCTGCTTCACCAACTTCGCCAGCGTTCCGCCGCAGGCGATCTCGACGTCGTCGGGATGGGCGCCCACCGCAATCACGTCCAACGGCTCCGGCAAGTCATTCGGCATGGGTTCGGTCAACCAGATGGAAAATGTGGGAATGACGTTTCTAAAACCTTGATCGGTTGTCCTTCAATTGTCCAGTCCGTGTGCATCCTCCACGCGCAGCGCACCGTTTTCGCTGCCGGAAACAGGGGCGTCGGTCAGGAAGCCCCGCACCAATTTGGCCAACCGATGCGGATGAGCCAGGTGCGCGAGCGGTCCGGTCGTGTGCAGCCATTCCGTCGAGGAGTGCGGCAACCCGCGCTCGAGTTCGTCGCTGCACGCTGTCTGCACCTGCCCTTCATGTTCCGATCGAACGACGAGGACCGGCTGGCGGATTTCGGCCAGACGCGGGCGAAAATCGATAGTGCCCACAAGCGCGGCCCGCTCCGCCGCGTCGCGGATCGGAGTGCGCCCGGCGTTCTCGATGAAAAAGCCGAGGCGACTCGCGTCGAACGGGGGAAAATAGCGCTGATGGTTGGCTCGCTGAATCGTTTCGAGAAAGGGGAGGCGTGCCAGCCTGCCAGGAACCGTTTTTCCGAGACCGCACAAGAGCCGCTCGAAGACGCTCAGTTTTCGATGGGCAAAGCCCGCCTGCAAAATGGCCCGATCGATACGTCCGTGGCCCGCGTCGAGCGCCGCAAGCGCCACGGCGCTTCCGAACGATGTCGCGAACACTGAGAAGGTGGTATCGCCCTGCTGATCCGCCGCCGCGAAGAGATCGGCGGCGAGCCCGTCGGCCGTGAGCACTTTTCGGCTCAGGCCCCGCTTTTGCGCGTGGGGTAATCTAGCACGACGCAGCGGAATTCGTCCCGCAACAGCCACACGAGCAGGCAAAACAGATCCGAGTTGCCGGTGAGCCCGTTGAGGAAATAGATCGGACGCCCCGTCCCAATCGTGCGGCCGGAGATCGTGACGCCGTCCACCGGAACCGACCAGGCCGTGCTTTGCGCATGGAACGCGTCCAACACCTGGACCCAACCCATTGGGTTGGGACAGCCTTCAGCCGTGGTGATGGCCGTCGGATCGGTCGCTGTCGGCTCCGAATGAGCAGCCGGCGGTTCGCCGACCAAATCGGTCTCGAGGGACATTGCCAGATCACGTTCTGCCAGGGAATTCGGCCGTCACGGCCCGGGAAAGCGGGGACACTGCAATTTTATCCGAACGGCCCCAGCAGAAATAGCGGCGCAACGTAGGGCACGCTGCCAAATTGCCATTCCATTGGTGCGGAAAACCTCAAAAATGGCAAGCTGGCAGCCTGCCCGACGAGGGAAGCCCAACGCCTCACTCGCGGCCCACTGCCTTGTCCGCCTGGGCGATGATGTCGTAAGCGGCCTGGCTCGTTTCGGTACTGCGCAGCGCGTCGAGGAAGCCGGCGCTTGCATCATCCGGCCCAGCCGGGCCAGAACATGCAAGTGCGAACGCGAGTCACGGCAGAGAACGAGAAAAAAGAGATCGCTCAGCTGCCGTCGCGGCGCGCCGAATGGAATGCCGGAGAGCGTGCGGCCAAACGCGACAATCGATTGGCCCAACACATCGGGGAGGGGATTTCGCGGATGGGGGATGGCGACGCCGTTCTCGAATCCCGTCGAAAAGATCTCTTCGCGTTCCAACACGGCGTGAAGCACGGTGGCCGGTTCCCAGATCTGCCACGTGCGGCCCGCCGCCTCGACCAGGCTCTCGATCACCGAGCGCTTCGTGCGACCCTGCAGGGGGACCTGGACCGTTTCGAGTGCCATCCGGTGGACGATCGGCGTGTCCTCTTCGGTCGATTCGGTGCGCTGCCCCTCCTCGAGAGCGGCCAGTTCCGTGCCCGAGTAGGCCCGCATTTCGTGCTCGAGCCAGTGGCGGATTTCCGTCGGGTGGAATTGCCAGACGCCGGCAACTTTTCGCCCCGGGATGCGGCCCCGGTTGGCGAGTTTCTCGACGTCGCGGCGATCCCGGCCCATGCGGGTCGCAAGCTCTTCAATCGAGATCGACTCGTGCGACATGCAACTCCTCGCAATGGCGCCGCGGTAATTGGATGATGCGAGAGTTACGAAAAGGATCCCGGATTGTCAACTTGGAACGTGAAGGCCTGAAGCACGGGCCGAGGCAAATGTCGCGATCGGCTCAAACGATTGCCTGCGGTCAAGCGTTCGCGATACGCTGGCGTTCGCTGGAGTTTGTGTGTCTTTCCCTCTCGATCGTCAGGCGCAACGACGGAGATGACCGGGAATGAGCTTTGAGTTGGCGGCGCTCGCCGCGTTTCTGCTGGCGTATCTGGCCGGCTCGCTCCCTTTTGGCCTGATCGTGGCACGCCTCTTTGGCGGGATCGATATCCGCAAAGCGGGGAGCGGCAACATCGGGGCGACCAACGTCGCACGCGTTTTGGGCGCCAAATACGGCGTGTTCGTCTTGGTGCTCGACTGCGTGAAAGGGGCCGCTCCGACCGGTTTACTCCCCGGGCTCTTGCTCAGTTCGGATTCGCCCCAGCGGTTACATCTGGCCGTGTTGAGCGGTGTCGCGGCCATCTTGGGCCACATGTTTCCCTGCTGGCTCAGTTTTCGCGGCGGCAAGGGGGTCGCGACCGCGCTCGGAGTCGCCCTCGTCCTCGCGCCGCTGGCGTCGGCCGTGGCGCTGTGCGTCTTTGCCGTCAGCATGGCCGTGACGCGGATCGTCTCGCTCTCGTCGATGATTGGAGCGTGCGTTTTCTGCGGCGTCGAGATGTGGCGCTTGAACCCGGCGCCCTTTGGCGAGGCGACCTGGAGCCTCGCGCTCTTCAGCACCGTGGTGCCGATTTTGATTATCGTGAGACACCGCGCGAATCTCGCCCGGCTCATTCGCGGGACGGAGCCGAGATTCCGCTTCGGCGGCAAAAAACACGACTCGGACGGCCCGCCTGACCGCAGTTCGGAGAATCCGTCGGAGGAAGAAAAAAAACACAACTCGGAGGGACCGTCCGACCGCGGATCGGGCGATCAGCCGGCGAAAGAATCGCCCACCGCAATCCGGTAAAAGGGGCGTTGCTCTGACGACAACGGGCGTCTCAGTCGACGGCGATGTCGTTCGTGAGAGTGGCGAACTGGCCCGTAAGATCAAGCGCCGCGTGCGTCGCCAGTTGCTTGAGATAGTACGTCGTAGTTCGTCCCGAAATGATCACGTCCCGGTCGATCAAAACGACGCTCAGTCCGCGAACGCGGCCACCTGTTCGCGACTGCACTAGCCGCGTGATCTGGCTCTCCAACGACTCTGTGGCGCCAGATCGGATTGAAACGACCATCCCTGATCCTCCTAAAATCTGGCTCACTCTAATGAATGCCAATGCGCCGCGTCAAATCGAAACATGACAATATGACCGATTCGTCAGAAAATTTGGCACTTCAGGCGGGCAGCGAACGACCATAGAGAGACTGGCAGCGGGCCACCGTAGCGTCGATTGCCGAATGCCGGGCGGCCGAGTCGAGCTTCCCCGCTTCGATCAGCAAATCAGCCAATTCATTGATCGTTTGCCGCGAAAGTCCGGGCTCATAGATCAACATCAGTCGCCGTTCGACGAGGTCTTCAATCCGTTCGACCCACTCGTGTTCAATCGCCCAGCGCGCAAATGCCCACGGCAACGAGGTGCCGCTCAGATTCTGCCACCGCGTCGCGTCCGGCCCGGCACTCCGCTCGGACTCGATGATTTCCGCGACGCATGTGCCGCAGAGCGCCACATCGCGCGGACCTGGTCAACCGTCGCGCCCGACTGCGCAGCCAGCTCGTCCCACCGCTGGACAAGTGCCGCGTGGTCGGCGGGAACATTTTTTCCGCCCGGCACCCAGCGGGCTGCCGTCGTCGCCGAGCGGGCAACCCAAAGACTGCGGAGCACCTCGTCTGTCACCAGTTCGCCGAAGGCACGCGACGTGGTGAGCTTGCCGCCGACGAGCGTCAGCACCGGAATTCCGTGCCAAGCGCTCGCCTCGAGCGAGTGGTCGCGGGAAATCGAAGATTCCGACCCGGCCGCCGCGTAAGGCAGGGGCCGCACGCCGCTGTAGGTGAGCGTGACGTCATCTCGCGCCAGGTTCACATCGGGAAAGAGTTGATTGACGGTCGACACGAGGTAGGTCACCTCGGCCTCGGTGGCGACTGCCCGATCGGGTGGCTCGTCGAAGCGTTCATCGGTCGTCCCCACGAGGACCGCGTCGCCGAACGGCAGCACGAAGATCAGCCGTCCGTCCGCCGCCTCGGCGTAGACCCCGGCGCTACCCAGCGCCGCCTTGAGCGCCGGCTGGTGCGTGATGAAATGGCTCCCCTTCGTTCCTCCGAAAAGTCGAGGCGCGGGGACGTGCAGCTGATTTAACGTCAGATCGCCCCACGCTCCCGTCGCATTGACGATGACAGAAGGCTCGCATCTCAGCACGGGCCCTCCGGCCGGCGAGATCCGCAGCGAGCCGTCCGCAAAATCGGCCTGAGAATATGTGAAGACGCGGAACTCGACGTCCGTTTCGCGAGCGATTTGCCGCGCATCGTCGAGCAGCGCGACGCAGTAGCGCTCCGGAAATCGCATTTGCGCGTCGCTGTAACCGCAAAGCCAGCGGTAACGTTCGGGGTCGACCCGCGGCAGGCCCGGCTCGGCGACTTCGTGCACGCTGTGCCGCGGTGTGGCGGGATCGACGGCGAAGGCGTCGTAAAGCGAGAGCCCGATCTCGATGGTCCACAAACCACGCTCCGTGGGTCCCAACAAGAGACGCGTGAGTCCGCCCAGCACTTTGGACCGGGCCACGCCCAAAAACCGCGTCCCCGATTGCAGCAAACCTCCGCTGCGCTGGGCCACGGGGATGTAGAGTCGCAGCGGCTCGACGAGATGCGGAGCCAATCTGCGCAAGGTCGCGCGCTCGGCGAGCGACTCACGCACGAGATGAAAATCGCCGTATTCGAGATAGCGCAAGCCGCCGTGAATGAGCCGTGACGACCGCGACGTCGCACCGCAGGCCACGTCGTGCGAATCGACGAGCCAGACGCCGACGCCGTTGAGGATCAGCTCGCGCGCGACCGAACATCCATTGATTCCCGCGCCCAGGATCAGAACGATTCGTCCGCCGGCATTCATGGCGGCCTATTGTTCACGACGGGCGTCGTCGTGGAAAGGGGTCGGGGGAGTCAAAGCGCCGAAAGTCCTCGGTCCGTTCGTGCGCAGAGTTCGGCAACGCGCAAAGTCAGACGTCAAAAGAAAAAGCGTCCCGCGGTTCGAATCGACAGCGGACGGGCACACGATCGCGAGCCTGATCCCCCTTCCATCGCCTCTACGGGCGGTTTAACATTGAATGAAGTCGGGCTGGGTCTTGCCCTCTGAGGCGAATTGCAAGGGACGATCCGACATGTTGTTGACCCGACGTTCCGCCGGCTGGGCGTATCTGATTGCCGTCCTGGGCGCCGGATCGGTCATGGCGACGCGCTTCGTCGTCTACGGTTACGGCCCCATTGGAACGCTGATCGCCACCTTTGTGTTTCTCCTGGTCGTGCTGGCTGCCGGAGTGGCCGGCGGCTGGAAGCCCGGTCTCCTGGCGACCCTGTTGTGCCTCCTGGGCGTCGTCTACATTTTTACGCCGCCGTTTTTCACGTTCCGCATTTCCAAGGCGGCGGACGTGATCCGGCTGTTGGCCTACGCGGGGGGCGGCCTCGCCATCAGCCTCTTGTGTGAGGGCTTGCGACGCGCCTGGGCCCGCGTCGAGGAGCGACAGCGGCAGCTCGAACAGGAAATCGCCGAACGGGCCCGCGCCGAGGAACAGCTCCGCGAAAATGACCGCCGCAAAGACGAATTCCTGGCCACGCTGGCGCACGAGCTGCGAAACCCGCTGGCCCCGTTGAGCAACGCCCTGCAGGTCTGGTCGTACGTCGAAGAAAACAACGAGGAAATGGAAAACCTGCGGGTCGTGATGAAACGGCAAGTCGACCAGATGACGCGGCTCATCGACGATTTGCTTGATGTGTCGCGCATCAATCGCGGTACGATCCAGCTCCGCCTCGCGCGGGTTGACTTGTCCGCCATCGTTGCCGAAGCGATCGACTCGCATCGATCACTGGCCGATTTGGGAGGGCACCGCCTGACGCTGAGCGTTCCGCCCGAACCAGTCTCGACCGACGGGGACGCGACCCGGCTGTTGCAAATCTTCGGCAACGTCCTGCACAACGCGATTAAATTCACGCCTGGGGGTGGCTTGATCGCCGTCAGCGTGGAACGCGACGGACAGTACGCTGTCGTCCGCATCCGCGATACCGGTTGCGGAATCCCCCCGTCGATGCTTTCGCGGATCTTCGACATGTTCCAGCAGGTGGACCAGTCGCTGGCCCGGGCCCACGGCGGACTGGGGATTGGATTGACACTCGTGAAACGGATGGTCGAACTCCACGCAGGGACGATCGTTGCCAGCAGCGGGGGAGTGGGAAAGGGGAGCGAGTTTATCATCACGCTGCCGGCAGTTGGCACACCGGTACAAAGTCGCGCGCCTCAATCGGATCTGCCGCGCCGGGCCAAGGATGTCGTGCAGCGCCGCATCCTTGTCGTCGACGACGCCTGTGCGTCGGCCGAGACGCTGGCCCAGTTGCTCCGTGTCATCGGCCACGACGTGGCCACAGCTCACGACGGGCGTTCGGCGGTTGATTGGACCGTGCAAAACAAGCCCGACATCGTGTTCCTCGACATTGCCATGCCGGGAATGGACGGCTACGAGGTGGCACGGCGCATCCGGGAAACGGTCGGACTGGAAGACATCGTCCTCGTGGCGCTCACCGGCTACGGGCAGGAAGACGATCGCCGACGGGCGGGCAAAGCCGGCTTTAACCATCACCTGACAAAACCGACTTCGCTGGCCGCGCTGCGGAATGTGCTGGCGTCGCGCGACTCACTCACCGGCGCCCTCGAGGCGACAGGCGGGCGGCGCTCGCGCTCGTAGAAGCCGAAGCGCGACAGGCCCCCGCGCTCCGAGGAATTACTTGCCGCCGCTCTTTTTCTCGATTTTCGCCCACGTATCGCGGAGCGAGACAGTGCGGTTGAAGACGGGAGCCCCGGGCTGCGAATCGCGCGAGTCGGCGCAGAAATAGCCCAGCCGCTCGAATTGATAGCGGTGTCCGGGTGCCGCTGTCGCCAGGCTCGACTCGAGCTTGCACGACTTCACCGACGTGAGCGATTTTGGATTGAGGTTCACCCGGTAATCGGTCCCTTCCGGGACGTCTTCGGGACATTCTTTCGTAAAGAGGTGCTCGTAGAGCCGCACCTCCGCCTCGACCGCGTGTTTGGCCGAGACCCAATGGATCGTCGATTTGATTTTGCGGCCGTCGGGCGTGTTACCGCCGCGCGTCGCCGGATCGTACGTGCAGCGCAGCTCGGTGATCTCTCCAGTCTGTGGGTCCTTGACGGCCGAGACGCAGCGAATCACGTAGCCGTACCGCAACCGCACTTCCCGTCCCGGAGCCAGCCGGAAAAATTCCTTGGGCGGATCCTCGCGGAAATCGTCCTGTTCGATAAAGAGGACCCGGGAGAAGGGAACTTTGCGGGTCCCCATCGCGGGATCTTCGGGATTATTGACGGCGTCCATCTCCTCCACGAGATCGTCGGGGTAGTTCTCGAGCACAATGCGGAGCGGATTGAGCACGGCCATCGCCCGCGGCGCGCGGCGATTCAAGTCCTCGCGGATTGCGTTCTCGAGGACATTGATTTCCGTGAGGCTGTTGTACTTCGTCACGCCGATCCGTTCGCAGAACGTGCGGATGCCTCGGGCGTGTAACCGCGGCGGCGCAGGCCGCAGATCGTCGGCATCCGCGGATCGTCCCAGCCGCTGACGTAGTTCTCCTCGACGAGCTGCAGCAGTTTCCGCTTGCTCATCAGCATGTAGGTCAGGTTCAAGCGGGCAAACTCGATCTGCTGCGGGTGATAGATTCGCAGCGCCTCGAGGCACCAGTCATAGAGCGGCCGATGGTTCTCGAATTCGAGCGTGCAGATCGAATGCGTCACCCCTTCAATCGAGTCCGACTGCCCGTGGGCGAAGTCGTACATCGGATAGATGCACCACTTCTTTCCCGTACGATGATGCTCGGCGTGCAGGATGCGATACAGCACCGGATCGCGCATGTTGACGTTGGGTGAGGCCATGTCGATCTTGGCCCGCAGCGTGTATTTCCCGTCGGGGAATTCACCGGCGCGCATGCGGCGGAAGAGGTCGATGCTCTCCTCCATTGGCCGATTGCGGTCGGGGCTCGGCTTGCCAGGCTCGGTGAGCGTGCCGCGGTATTCGCGGATCTGATCGCCGTTCAAGCTGCAGACGTAGGCCAGCCCGTCGCGGATGAGCTGCTCGCCCCACTGATAGAGCTGCTCGAAATAGTCGGAGGCGTAAAATTCGCGGTCCTCCCAACTGAAGCCGAGCCACTGGATGTCCTCTTTGATCGACTCGACGTATTCGACGTCTTCTTTGGTCGGATTCGTGTCGTCGAAGCGGAGATTGCACTTGCCGCCGAATTCGTTGGCGATGCCGAAATTCAGGCAGATCGATTTGGCGTGGCCGATGTGCAAATAGCCGTTGGGCTCCGGTGGGAACCGCGTCATCACTTTCCCGCCGTATTTGCCCGTCTTGCAATCTTCCGCGACGATCGTGCGGACGAAGTCGAGTGGGGGAGCAGCCATCGGTTCGGTCATTGTTTGGCACCAGGAGGTGAGGACGTGGAACAGGTCCTGTCGATCCTATTGTACGCGGGCGAGCGCCCGATCGATCCGGGCGAGGCATCGCTGGCGGCCCAACAGGCCCAGGCATTCAAACAGCCCGGGGCCCGTCGACTTGCCCGTGACGGCCACGCGCACCGCGTGAATCACGTCGGCCGGCTTGATTCCTTCGCTCGCGACGAATTTCTGCAACACGCCTTCGAGCACGGCCGGCTCGAAGGGTTCGGCATCCGCCAGCCGCTCACGAAATCGCTTGAGCCGCTCGGCCGCTCCGTCGACTAGTAGGCGCTTTTTGAACGCCGCCTCATCATATTCAAGCTGGTCGTCCGGGACGAAGAAATCGCGGGCATCGAGAATGTCGCTATAGACCTTAAGCCGCTCGCCCAGGGCACTGATCACGCGGCGGACGTAGTCGCGTGTTTCGGGACTTGGCAGATCGCTCACCAGACCCGCTTTGATGAGGTAGGGCAGGCAGATGTCGACTTTCTGTTCCAGCGGAACCTGGCTCATCCAATGCGTCTGGAAGCTGTAGAGCTTGTCCGGATCGAGACCGGCCGGGTTCTTCACAATCCGCTCGAGCGTGAAATTCTCGACTATCGTCGGCAGCGACATGAATTCGGTCCGATCATCGAGCGACCAGCCGAGCCGGGCCAGCGCGTTGAGCACGGCCTCGGGCAGAAAGCCGATCTTCTCGTAGTATTCGACCATCACCGGATTGAGCGTCTCGGAGGAACCCAGGCCGATCTGCGGAAAGACCTGATCGGCCGCGTCGAACATCTTTCGGAACTTTGGATTCTCGCGATATTTTTTCAGATCGCGCTTGCTCAGTTTCTTCGTCGTGCCCGGCGCCGTCACGAATGGGATGTGGGCGAAGACCGGCAGCGTATTGCCGAGTGCCCGGTGCAACAGGATCTGGATCGGCGTATTGGAAAGGTGTTCCTCGGCCCGGATCACATGCGAAATGGCCATGCCGGCGTCGTCGATCACCGTGGCGAAATTATAGAGCGGCGTCCCATCCGGCCGCATGATCACCGGGTCCGCAATCAGCGACGTGTCCCACTCGACATGGCCGCGGACGACGTCATCGAGCGGCAGCGTCTGTCCCCGCGGCACGAGAAATCGCACGACGTGCGGCTTCCCTTCGGAGAGGAATTGCCGCACCTCGGTTTCACTCAGTTCGAGCGATCGCCGGCTGCTGATGAAGGGCCGTTTTTCGCGCTCGGCCGCCTCGCGCTGCCGCTGGATTTCTTCCGTCGTCTCAAAGTCGCGATATGCCTTGTTTTCGTCGAGGAGCCGCTGGGCGGCCGCTTTGTAATTCTCGCCGCGCTGGGACTGGAAGTACGGGGCATACGGCCCGCCGATTTCGGGTCCCTCGTCCCATTCGAGTCCCAACCAGCGGAAGGCGGCCAGAATCGGCCCGAGCGCCTCGTCGATGTTGCGTTGGCGGTCGGTGTCGTCGATCCGGAGGATGAATTTGCCCCCCTTGTGCCGCGCCCACAGCCAGTTAAAGAGGGCCGTGCGCATTCCGCCGATGTGCATATAGCCGGTCGGACTGGGAGCGAAGCGCGTACGGACATCGGGCATAAATCGACCTGCGTGGGGCGAGCTGACTTCGGCGAGCTCAGTCGAGCCGCCAGCCTGCCGGTTTTCCCAGGCGGCAAGGGCGCGCCGATGATAGGAGAGCCTTATTCAGGTGGTCAAGACCCGAAGTTTTCGGCTGGTTTCGGACTGGAAAATGTCGCCTCATGGTTCGCCTAGAGCCCAAGGGCGCGAACGAAACTCGGAAAGTCCTCGGCCGTCGGGACCCACCGGTTCGCGCTTCCATCGCTCGACCACTGGAGCCGAATGACGCGCGGAATCTCAAGGTTTTGCCGATAGTCCAACAAGATCGGAGAGTCCGATCCGATTCCGAAATCGCCGATGTCGATGGCCAGATCAAATTCGATGCCCGATGGGTCGGACCATGGCTCGCACCAGGCGGGATTGTCAAGGGCCGACTCTCGCACAGTCAGAAACGGCGGGGCATTCAGGTAAATCAGGTTTTGATCGGGTGCTAGCAGCCTCACCCGCTCATCGGACACCAACGGTGCAAAGTTCTGCCGGTTTGCCTCGGCGCCGCTTGCTGGCCAGTGCCCTTCCGCAACCAACTCATTCAGCAGCCGCGGAATTTCGATGACGCGATCGGAGCCCTTTGGAGGAAGTCTCCAAAAGGTCCAATGACCTGCAAGCTTGGCAAGCGTCTCCGCCGGAAGATTACTCAGGCAACCTGCGGCGCTCCACCACTTGAGTGGTGCGACCCCGACGAGCTTTTTTCCGGCGAAGTGGACAACGATACGGTTGCTTGTCGACTCGAGCATTTCATACGTGCCGGCATCCCATCGTGTCACCGTGCCCCGATCGCCGCTGACCGGCCCCTCGTAGTCGAGGTAAGCAAGCCGGTGATCGGGCAGTGCCTCCGCGGCGATTGGCCCTTGCGTATCGGGTGGCTGCTTCAGGCGCCACGTGCGCAGAGCGTCGGCCTGTTCCAGCATCAGATCCCAATGCAGGAACGGATGATCGTGAGTCAGGACGACGAAACGGGGCATGTGAACTTTGCCGAACTTGAACGCAACCGTTGACGAACGACACTCCGTAGCACGAAGCTTTTGTTTGCTCTCCTGGCACGAAGAGTGTTGATGTACGGGGAAAGCGAATTTAACCACGGATTGCACAGATGACACTGATAAAAAGAGCCAGCACACGCAATCCGGTTGGCTAATTCCGCGGCTTCCGCCATTGTCTTATCAGGAAATCCGTGCAATCCGTGGTCGCCTTGGTCTTTTTTGGGGGGCGGCCGATGGGAAGCGAATCCGCGCTGGGTACACCACTTGTCAATTTTTACGGTCTGCTCCGTCGAATTTCGGTTGGATCACATGCGACTCAAAATCGTTTACGAGCCGTCTGAAGAGGGTGGCTTCACGGTGTACGTCCCCGCTTTGCCCGGATGCATTTCCGAAGGCGATTCGCTGGAGGAGGCACGCCCCAATATCATGGAGGCGATCCCACTTTATCTCGAGGCGGACGGCGAAGAGACGCCGCCCAACGGCGCGGTCATCGAAGAAGTGTCGGTCTAACGGCTTTGAAGAGGCGCTGGAACACAGTTTGCACTCCCTTTATGATGAACAAACAGACATTCCGCAATTCCCGCCGTTTTACCGTTTCACAAGTCGAGAATTGATGACGCCAAAAGAGGTTCTGGCCCTTTGCCGCGAACGTGAAGTCCGGGCCGTTGATCTGCGTTTCATGGACTTTCCCGGTACGCCCAAGCACTTCACCATCCCCGTCCAAACCCTGACCGAGCGGAGTTTTGAAGAGGGTTTCAGCTTCGACGGCTCGTCGATGCGGGGTTGGCAGGCGATCAACGAAAGCGACATGCTCGTCGTGCCGCAGCCGGAAACGGCCATCGTTGACCCGTTCATGCTGCATACGCTGGCGATGACCTGCAACATCCAGGATCCGATCACGCGCGAAGACTATGCCAAGGATCCGCGCAACGTTGCCCGCAAAGCGGAAGCCTACATGAAGTCGACCGGCATCGCCGACGTCGCTCATTTCGGACCTGAGGCGGAATTCTTCGTCTTCGACGGCGTCCGCTTCGATCAGAACGAGCACGAATCGTATTACCACATCGACAGCAGCGAAGGTCAGTGGACCCGCGGCACGAAGGCCAACGGCGCGAACTCCGGCTACAAGATCCGCTACAAGGAGGGCTACTTCCCCGACGCCGCCGGCCGACACGCTGCAGGACATCCGCACCGAGATGATGCTCGCCCTGCAGGAGTGCGGCGTCGAGGTCGAGGCCCAGCACCACGAAGTGGCCACCGCCGGGCAGTGCGAAATCGACATGAAGTACGCCCCGCTGTTGCGGACGGCCGACAACCTGATCCGCTACAAATACGTCGTCAAGAACGTGGCCACCCGCCACGGCAAGACGGTCACCTTCATGCCCAAGCCGGTCTGGAACGACAACGGCTCGGGCCTGCACCTGCATTTCTCGCTGTGGAAGAAGGGCGAGCCGCTGTTTGCCGGCTCGGGCTACGGCGGCTTGAGCCCGATGGGGCTGTACGCCATCGGCGGCATCCTCAAGCATTCGGCCGCCCTGTTCGCCTTCTGCTGCCCGACGACCAACAGCTACAAGCGGCTCGTCCCCGGCTTCGAGGCGCCGATCAATCTGACGTACAGTTATCGCAACCGCTCGGCAGCCATCCGCATTCCCGTCCACGCCCCGAGCGGGCCAACAAGCGGATCGAGTACCGCTGCCCCGATTCGTCGTCGAATCCGTACCTGGCGATGGCGGCCGTGCTGATGGCGGCCGTCGACGGCATCCAGAACAAAATCTCCCCGGGCCAGCCGCTCGACAAGGACATCTACGACCTGGCTCCCGAAGACCTAGCCGGTGTCGCCCGCACGCCGCAGTCGCTCGAAGAGGCCCTGCAAGGCCTGCGGACCGATCACGACTTCCTTCTGCGCGGCGACGTCTTCACCGAAGACGTGATCGACACGTGGATCTGGTACAAAACCGTCCACGAAGTCGAAGCCCTCCGCGAGCGACCCCACCCGTGGGAGTTCGCCATGTATTTCGATATCTGAGGCGAGCGGCCCGTGTTACTTAAAGAGGGCGGGCTTTTGGCAAACTTTACTGATTCTGCCAGTTGTTCCGACAAAGTCGGAACGGCCAAAGGGACGATCATTAGAGAGAGGCTCCGCGCCGGGCTCCGAATTGAATCCGGGCGCCGCGTTCTCCGATCCGGATCCCCAATGGCCCAACTCACCGCCGACCAAATCGACCGCACCATCGAAACGTGCCGCACGATTTTGGCTGAAACGGGCGAGACGTTTCGCGCGAACCTCGATTGCCACGTCCGCTTAACAGCGGGAGAGCCGCATCCGTACACCACCGAGGCACTGGCCGCGTTTGCGGGGCCGGGGCTGGCCCTCTCATTCACTTTGGGTGAACAGGGCCTCGTGCTGCTGGTCCCCGAGGCCATCCAGTTGCCCTCCTGGTATCGCCAGCCGGGATTGTCTGAAAACAATCGCCTGCAAACCTTCGCGCACGAACTGTCGCTGCAACTTTTGCCGGCCGACTTGCAGGCCGACCGCTATGCGGCGGGCTTCGCCGCCAGTTTGAAGGAATATGCCGAGCAGGCCGCCGTCAATCCGTCGGCCAAGGCGATCGACGTGAAGGTCTTCGCCGTCGCTGCCGCCGAGACCGACGCGCCGATCACGACTCTGCTCCTGGTCCTGCCGGTCGACGCGATTCCCAAACTGGAGCCGTCGGCCCCGCTGGCAGACGCCGCGCCGGAAGGGGAAATCGGCGCGTTTCCGGACGACGACGTGCTCGACGCCGCTCTCGGCGGAAAGAAAGAGACCGCCGCACCTCGCGAAGGCGCATCACCCCCGACCGGCCTCTCGCTCGATGAAGCGCTGCGTGCGCTGCGGATTCTCAATGTCCCGGTGACGGTCAGCGTGCGCCTGGCCGAGCGCAAGATGCCGTTGGGTCAGGTCGTTGCATTGGCTCCCGGTGCGCTCGTCCCCTTCACCAAGTCGTGCGAAGACCTCCTCGACCTGTTCGTGAATAACTACCGCTATTGCAAGGGCGAGGCAATCAAAATCGGCGAACACTTCGGCATCAAAGTCGCCAAAGTCGGCGTCATCGAAGAACGGAAAGAGCATGTGCTGTGAGAGGGGAGAGGGCAGCGGGAAGAGGGTAGAGGGAAAACGGAAGACAAGGGCACGCGTTGCGTGCCGTTTTGCATTTTCCCTCTCCCCTCTGCCCTCTTCCCCCTTCCCTCTGGCTCAATACCCCACCGCCGCGCCGTCTTTCCGCGGTTCGGTGCCGCCTTGCAGGGTGCCGTGATCCTGGTCGATGCGGATGCCCTGGTAGCCGCCGAAGCCGTCGCCGAAGCCGTGGACCACGTTGTGGCCCCGGCGTGTCAGCTCGTCGATCGTGGCCTGCGGAATGCTCGACTCGACGTCGACCGTCCCGCCCCCCGAGGCCATCGGATGGCCGGTCGGCGTCTGCGAGCCGTCGTGCCGCACCCGCCCCTCATCGCCGGCCGCCTGCACGTCGAGATCGAAGTCGATCATGTTGACGAGCACCTGCACGTGTCCCTGCGGCTGCATGTCGCCCCCCATCACGCCGAAGCAGAACCATGGCTTGCCGTTTTTCGTGACCATCGCGGGGATGATCGTGTGGAAGGGCCGCTTGTGCGGCTCGAGCGTGTTGAAATGCTTGGGGTCGAGCGAGAACTGCGAGCCGCGGTTTTGCATCACGAAACCGACGGCCCCCGGCACGACGCGCGAGCCAAAACCGGCGAAATTGCTCTGAATGAACGAGCAGCAATTCCGATCCTTGTCGACGACCGACAAATAAATCGTGTCGCCCCCCAAAGCCAACAGCGGATCGCCCGCATCGACCGAGGTCGCCGCGTGATGCAGATCGATCCGCTTCCGCTGCCGGGCGGCGTATTCTTTGGAAATCAGTTGGGCGACCGGCAGCTTGTTGAACGCGGGATCGGCATAGAACTTGGCCCGGTCGGCATACGCCAGTTTCTTCGCCTCGATGAACAGGTGCAGGTAATCGGGGCTGTGCCGTCCCATCGAGCGGATGTCGTACCCTTCGAGGATGTTCAGGATCTCGAGAGCGGCGATCCCTTGCCCGTTCGGCGGCAGCTCCCACACGTCGTAGCCGCGGTAATTCGTCGAGACCGGCTCGACCCACGTCGAGGTATGGTCCTCGAAGTCCTTCATGCTGAAGTAACCGCCGTGGGACTGGCTGAACTCGACGATCTGCCGCGCGATCGGCCCGCGGTAAAACGCGTCGCGGCCCCCCTCGGCCACCAGCCGCAGGCTGTGCGCGAGGTTCGGATTGTGAAACAACTCGCCCATTCGCGGCGCCCGGCCGTTCGGATAATACGTGGCCGCCGCCTCGGGATAATGGGCCGCGATCCGCTCGCCCTGCTTCCAGAAGCCGGCAATGATCTCGGTGACGGGAAAGCCCTCTTCCGCATATTGAATCGCGGGAGCCAAAAGCTGCGAGAGCTTGAGCGCGCCGAACCGCGAGTGGAGCTGGTCCCAACCGTCGACGCAGCCGGGAACCGACCACGAAAGCACGCCTTCACCGGGGATGAATTTCATCCCTTTCTTCTCGAAGACTTCGCGATTGACGGCGTAGGGACTGCGGCCGCTGGCGTTGAGGCCATAGAGTTTCTGCGTCTTGTTGTCCCAATAAATGCAGAACAGGTCGCCTCCCATGCCGCAGCTCATCGGCTCGGTGAGGCCCAGCATGGCGTCGGTGGCGATGGCCGCGTCGGCGGCGGTTCCGCCCGCCTTGAGAATGTCGAGCCCGACCTGCGCCGCCAGCGGCACGCTGGCCGCGACGATGCCGTGGCTGGCAACGGTGGCCGAGCGGCTCTGATGCCGCATCTTCGCCGGCCGGTCGTACTCGCTCACCTGCTTCAACTTGCCCTTCGCCGGCTCCTGCGCCCGTGATGCCTCGTGCTGCATCAGCATGCTCCCGCAAACAAGTGCCGCGATAAAGAAGTGTGGACGGTGCAAAGCCAACGACTGCATGACATTTTCCCTCCGGCCGTCGCGAGCAGCGTCCACGCCCGGCGAGCGGCGCTAGTGAAATACCCGGTGAGTCCCAGCGTACCGAGCGAAGCGATGGAGAGCGAGCGGGGCGGGGCCAGGGGTGAGGGAAGAGGGACTCTCAAAAGAATTGCGCATTCGCGTTGATTGATCTCTCCGACGCCAAAGGCAGTGGCCGACCCATAAAGCGTGCGTTCGCCTTGCCTCGCCCCCCCCTTCCCACCCTTCCCTCTGCCCTCTTCCCTCAATTCAACATTTACACCCCAAGACGCCAGCACGATAATTGAGCACGTGATCGATACACCCGCCTGATCGCGGTCCCACCCATGTCGCCTGCCTGTGCCGATTGCCGTTCGTTGGGCCGTCAAACTCGCCGCGATGTGCTGCGCGGGGGCGTTGAGCCTGTTCGGCCTGTCGATGCCGCGGCTGTTACTTGGGCGGGAAGAGGCGGCGGCCCGTGCGGTGCCACGGACGCAGTCGTTCGGGCGGGCCCGGTCGTGCATTCTGCTTTTCATGTGGGGCGGGCCGGCCCATCAGGATACGTGGGACTTGAAGCCCGAGGCGCCGGCCGAGATCCGCGGCGAGTTTCAGCCCATTTCGACCGTCGTGCCCGGCATCGACATCGGCGAGCATTTTCCGCTTTTGGCGCGGCGGACCGACAAGCTGGCCATCATCCGCTCGATGACGCACGGCGACGTCAACCACACGACCGCCACGCACTACCTCCTCACCGGACAGCCTTCGCCGCCGCTCGGGGCCGACCTGCGGCACGACTGGCCGTCGCTCGGTTCGGTGCTGGCCAAATTGGGCCGCGGGCGGGGGCCGTTGCCGCCGTACGTCACGATGCGGCCCAAGCTCGAAAACGACGTGCCGCGGTTCGTGGAAGAGAGCCACGGCCAGACGGCCGGCTGGCTGGGACAGAGTTTTGATCCCCTGATCATCGACGCCGACCCGAGCCGCAGCGACTACCGCGTCGGCGATTTCTCGCTGCCGGCCGAAATCTCGGGCCGCCGCCTCGAGGATCGCCAAAGCCTGCTGGCCCACATCGACGACCAACGGCGAGCGATGGAACAGGCGGCCTCGGTCGGAGCGCTCGACGGCTATTACCGCCGCGCGTTTGAACTCCTGCACTCGACCTCGGGCAGCGGCGCCTTCGACCTGTCGCAAGAGCCCGCCGCGCTTCGCGACCGCTACGGCCGCAACCCACACGGCCAATCGGTGCTGCAGGCCCGCCGCCTCGTCGAGCGGGGCGTGCCGCTCGTTACCGTCTTCTGGCCCAGCGACGGCATCAAGAACGTGAGTGTTTATTGGGATACTCATAGCCGCAATTTCCGCGACTTGAAGACGCGGCTGATGCCGGCAGCCGACCAGGCGTTTTCCGCTCTCTTGGATGACCTCGCCGACCGGCGGATGCTCGACGAAACGCTTGTCGTCTGGACAGGCGAGTTTGGCCGCACGCCGCGCGTCGGCCAGCGGAACAGCGACGCGGGAGCGGGCCGCGACGGCCGCGACCATTGGCCCAACTGCTTCTCGTCAGTTCTGGCCGGCGGCGGCATCCGCGGCGGCCAGGTCTACGGCACGTCCGACCGCAGCGCCGCCTACCCAGCCTCCAACGCGGTCCATCCCGTCGATCTCGTGGCGACGGTGAACCACTGCCTCGGCGTCTCGTCCGAACTGACCCTCGCCGACCCGCAAGGCCGCCCGGTCGTGTATTGCCCGGGAACGCCCGTGTTCGATTTGTTGGGGTGACCTCTCGTGGGGCAAGCTGCTAGCTTGCCCGTGCAAATAAATTCGCGACTCAACGGTGCGACGTTCGACCTCGCTGGAAGTCAGAGACCGCTTCTCTGATTCCGATTTGCTTTTAGGGAATCAATCCCAGCACGGGGAAGCTAGTTCCGCAGGACCGGCTGTGCCTGCCGCTTTTCCTGCAGCAGGCCATCGTGCGTGGAATCGGTAGGCACAGCATGCCCCACAATATCTGAAGGGCGCGTTTCTCGCCCGACAGTGCGGCACGGTCACCGGCCCAAGAGAATCGGCCGCACGACAATCGGTCTTACTTCGCCTGGATAAGGACTTCCCAACCGCCAACCAGACCGTAGCAGCCTCGCAGCAGGTACCAGGGAGCCTTCATCACGTTGGATGCGAGCCATTGCGGCGGATGGTGTTTCCAACTGAATTCGACGATCGACGGCCGTGACTTGGCGAGCACGTAGCTGCTTCCCACGCCGAGCGTCGTCAACACTCTGTTCCAGAAATGCTGGCCCATGTCGTGCAGATGCGTGGGAAACGGGAAGAGATCGTTGCGCATGCCGGGCAGCAGCCGCAGTAGAGGCGCCACATACGGCGTGCGCGCATAAAATGTCCCGCCCGGCTGCAAACGATCCAAGAGGGCCGTCAGCGTCTGACGCGGATGCGGAAGATGCTCGAGAATCGCGCTGGCGATGGCGACGTCGAACGCACAATCCCCTTCCGGAATGGCGTCTTTCACCCGAATTTGAATGTCTTTGGGAGACGGCGGCACGACCGTGCTCCACTCGATGAGATCGATGGTCGCGTTCCGGCACCGGCCGCAACGAATGAGATATTCCGCCACCATTCGCGAAACCGTCGCGTCACCCCCTCCAAAATCGAGGATGCGGAGATGCTCCGGAACGTGACGCAGCGCCACGGCGATCCGGCGAGCAAGTCGGCCGGGCTCGTCGAAGGTAATCCGCGATTCGCCGGGACCTTCCCATGCGTCGTAGAAATGGGCATAAAACTCGCGCAGCGTTTCTTCGGTCGGCATCCGCGAAACGGAGCAGAGATGGCAGTTGCGGCACTTGAGCAAGACGATGGCCGGATCCCGCTGAACCGTCGCCACGGGTGACCGCGACGTTCCTTCGCAGAAGGGACAAGCCTCCGCGGTCGGCAACAGTTGCGACTCCGAGACGCTCCAACGGGGGGACCGCTCCGAGCCGTGGAAGGAGTCAAGTTTCATCCGCCATGCCTCAAACGACTGCGACGACGACGCTGATTCACACCATGTCAGCCGGACCGTGGCCGGAAGGACCGTTGTCCAAAAGTTCGACAAATTCAGGATAGCGTCCGCGTAGACCGGAGTCTTGGCGCAACAGGCATTCGGCAGCGGTGCGCGAAATGGCTTTACAGTTTTTTCAGCGACGAGACGCTGTGGGGTGATCCCGGCGAATTGTCGGCGCGGCGTTTGAGCACGTAGACGAGCTGCATGCTGCGGACCCCTTTGGCCCACGAGTGCTCGTACTGGGGATGGTCGATCTGGATCTTCACCTGCGAGCAATCGGCCGGCGCCTCGTTCCACGTCCAGCGGCCTTCAGCGTCGGTCTTGCTCGTATTGGCGAGAAAGACGAGTCCCGACTTGGCAGGCCAGGTGAGGGGCAGCTGCGCCTGGATCTGCACGCCCGCGATTGGGTTCCCCTCTTCGTCGCGGACGACGCCGCCGATCGGGTAGCCGGGCTCGAACCGCAACTCGACGAACTCCGGGATCTCGACAGCGTGATGGTCGTCTCCCCAGTTGCAGTCAACCGGCACGTAGCCGGCGCCCCGAGCTGTAAACCAGACATGCTGCACGGCGACCCCTTTGCGCCAGGAGAGGTTCGCCGTGCCGTCGTCGGCTGTGGCGGCCGAGGTGCGGAAGGGTTCGCCACCGATGCGTCCGTAGAAGTGAATGTCCACTCCTTTGATCGGTTGGCCGGTCGGGCTCGATGTCGCCCGCAGAACCAGGCGCTGCCGTTCGGATTTGCCCGGCGGGGTTGGGTTCTGGCTCGGCGGGATGGCAAAGACGGCCGCCTCGCGGGCCGCAGCGCCGGCGGACTCAAGGTTCTCCGAATCCGCGTGCAAACGAGAGAGCGCCCCGCCAAACAATCCGGCCACGGCCGCAGTCGACAGAAAAAACGCGCGGACTTTCTTCTTCATCGCGAATTCCTCGTTCGCGCGGGGACACGAACAAGTTAACGGCAGGGAAAATACTGTCGCAGCCAACGAAAAAAGGGACCATCCGCGGGGCTGGTCCCTTCGAGTAATGCTGCCCCGTTACGACCCGCCGAGGCTTTGCACAACAGAACGGTTTTCCAGTGTCTCGTTGTGCAAGTTGGGGATTTGTTGTGCAGAGGGCGCGGCGGCAATTTCCGCAGTTTTCGGAATTATTTGGATTATCCTCCTCAGATGCGGTATGTTGTGCATCCCATCTCGTGAGACCATACCACGAGGAGCGATTCCACAATGGCCAAAGAGCCAAGTAGGCCCACGCCGAGGCCCGTGCCGGCACCACGTCCTTCAAAATCACCGCCGTCGCCATCTCCGTCGCCGTCACGGGAGCCGTCGCCACAGCCGTATCACCGTCCGCCGGCCCACACTCCGCCGGAGCCTATGCCCGATCCACTTCCGCAGCGACCAAAGAGGTAGGGGCGGTTTGCGAAGCGGTGCTTGTTCGTCTTTCGCGTTCGCGCTCGATTTCGCGGTACGTTCGCATTCCTGGTCCGTGTCGTGATTCGTTTTCGTCCCCTTGGCAATCGCTGAGAAGACCCTTCCATGGCGCAGGCTCTTCTGATTCAAGAGCGTAGATTCTGTCGCTTAGCTCCCTCAGTCGTTCGTGACAATCTGGGGTCGTCTCGGCGTCTACGACATGCGTCCGCAGTTTTATAATCAGCGCCTCGCAATCCCGCTTAATATCCGACCAGCCTTTGAAAAGTCGCCCGTAAAACAATTCGCGCTCGCCAAACGGGACGATGTTCAACAGAAGAGCCAAGAGCAACGATCCGATCACGGCCCAAAAACCGTATTGCTCGTCTTTTTTCAGAAAACAGTAGAGATCCCAAATCGCAAAGAGCGCCACAAAAAGACGCACAAGTTGATCTGCCCGTCCCCATCGCCATTGCACCGTCTGGTGATATCGCAAATTAACCGCACAACGGTAATTCATTTTCTCAAGGGAACCGAGGCATTCTGAGTTAATCATCGCACGCACCAAGCGGTACGGGGTTCACAAAAACGGCAAGAGACCAGCAGTTGACACCCGCTGGACTCTTTTATTTTACGCTCCCCAGATCCTCCGCCTAGCCCAATCCCGCCAATTGTGGGCGAGCATCAATCACGGTCGGCCCCGCCGAGAAATCAACCGGGATGCCGAATTCGTGCATCGCTTCAATCAGGCAGCAAATGTTGTGACAGAGAATCTTGCACAGCACCTCGTTCCGCATCGCTACGTCGGTTTTCGATCGCACCGAATCGCCAAACTTAGTTTTGATGGACATGATCGCCGATTCCACGTTTGAGCGTTTGTGGTAGTGCGCCAGGAACGTCTCGCGGTGCAGGTTGAAGTAGTGGAATGCCTTGGCGAACAATCCCCCGACCGCTCCGGTTGTGTACGACTTGAACGGGATGAACGCTGTCGCCCCGACCTTGGCGATCGCCTGGAAGTTGTTCTCGCTCGCGTAGGCTTTGTCGGCTGAGACTTCGACGATCTGGAACCGCTTGGCGGTTTCTTCCAAGAGGGCGGGCATGATCGGGCTGTCGTTTGAATACCGCTCGCTGATTTCAACCGCCGTGACAACGTGTGTCCGTGTCCCAACCGCGATATGGGCCTTGACCCAATCATGCTTCTCCCGCAGCTTGCCGTACTTTTCGTCAAACCAGCGGTGGAACCGGGAGACCATGAAGCCGGTCGAGTCGCAGGCGAAATCGTGGTCGATGATCGACAGCGGTTCGCTGCTCCGGGCGATCAGGTCGCGGAGCACGGCGGTCATGTTCTCGTCGTCAAGATAGTTGAAAATCGAGTTGAAGTGGCAGGCATGGCCGATATGCCCCTTCGCCTGCGCGTCACGCAAGTCGGACATGAAGCGTCGACCGGACACGGTGCTGTAGACTTTGAAGCAGCAAGAGAACACGGCATCGGATAGCGAGAGGCGACGTTGGCCGCGACCCTCTTGCGTGGGCTCTTGGATTCCCTCACAGAGAGCCGCGAGCAACTTCTGGAAAGCGTCCTTCTCCGTCGTCTGGGCTGCGTTGTACGCCGTCCACTGCTGCGGGTACGTGCGGCGCGTGGTCTTTTCGATGGTCAGGCTTTCCGTGACCACTTCGCTGCCGTCTTCAAACAGTTCCCGTTGCCGCACGAGACGAACCGCCAGAATGTGTTTGCACGTGTGCCCGTTGATTTCATGGTCCGGGCAAGAGCAGAAGGGGGAATGCTCGTCTGGGATCACGACGTATTTGCGGCCGTTGCCCTGCTGGCTCGGCACAATCCACTTGCTGCCGTCTTGCTTGATCTGAACCGTCGCGGCCAGCAGTACGCCCCGCTGTTCCCGGTCGAGCAGTTTCCAGTCAGTCATGGCCGCGTCCCAGTTTGCGTCTTGTCTTCTCTTGTTGAATTCATTATCGTTATTCAAGTGGAGAAAGTCAACTTGAAATTCGATAATTTTATCAAACGAGAGGAAAATGGCAAAAACCAAACACGGAGGAAAGCGGTCGGGAGCTGGCCGTAAGCCTATCGACCCGGACAGCACTAGCGTGACGATCGCGCTGAGCCTGCCCGAATCGCTGCTAGAGAGCCTGGACGCTACAGCGACAAAACATGGCTGGAACCGCGCGGAAGCCGTCAGGGAGGCAATCCGTGGGCTTGTGGGCCGGAAATAAGCGGAGAAAGGGGGTCGCGGTCACGTACGTGCGTGCACGGACCCATCCGGCAAGGTATAAAGCTGCTGCGCCAACCAAGACGCGGGGCGTTCACCGTTAGCCGATTACAGCCACGGAGGCCCCCGAATCAAACAAAAGCGGAATCCATCTCTCCTTGTCTTGGTGCCACTGAATTGGACACTGCGCCCGCCAAATAGGTTCTCAGGAGAGATGTCTAGCCGTGAATAAACCCGCACTGATACAGAAATCCAAGCCGCAGCCGCCGACAGACGATCAGCGCACGGTGAAAATCATCGACGATTTTCAGGTCAAAATGCACGCGCTGTCGTTGCTCGCCGTGTCACAATTGAAGCATGCCGGCGAGAATCAAGAGCAAGAACTTAATCGCCTGGTTGGTGTCATGATGGTGGACACCAAGACACTGCAAAAACCCGATCTGAACGCTCGCGAAAGGGCGCACGCACTAAACGCGATCATCGACAATGTCAGGAAGGTGAATGACCTGCGAAGATTCTCCCACGAAACCTTGCTGTCGGAGACGATTTTCGCGTCGACTTTCAGTGCCTTTGATGCGTACGTAAAGCATTTGCTTCGCAATCTGTACGCGAGAAGTCCGCGATTGCTTCTCAGTTTTGGTGGCAGAACTGTTCAATTCTCGGACGTGCTTGCGCATAGCAAGGAGGACATTGCCAATGCTTTGATCGAGACCGACATTGATGCGCTTGGCCGAGACAGCTACAGCGATCTTTTCGACAAACTGGCCAAACGCTTCGAGGTGAGCACGCTGACGAATTTCGCAAATTGGACCGTGTTCATTGAATGCTCTCAACGTCGCAATCTCACTACACATTGTGACGGATTGGTCACACAGCAATACCTTGACGTCTGCAAAAACGCGAAGGTCTCGCTGCCGCCCGGCGTCCAACCCGGCACTCACCTTGAGGTTTCGAGAGACTATTTATTGACAGCGATTGACGTCGTCGAAGAAGTCGGCGTGAAATTGGGCCAGATGCTCTGGAGAATCAGCTGCGAAGAATCGAGCGACGCAATCGACAATGCTGATGCCCATCTCGGAGACTCGATGTTTCGACTTCTAAAATTAGAAAAATGGCCCCTAACAATTCGCCTTGGAGAATTCGGCGACGTCTTGGCAAAACGAAAGACCCGCCAGCCACGAAAAGAGCGATCACTGCGGATCATCATCATCAACCACGCGCAGGCCGCAAAATGGTCCGGAGACAAGGCGACCTCGATGACAATTTTGGACGCGGTAGACTGGTCGGGAAGCGTTCCGGAGTTTAGATTAGCCGTTGCATCACTCCGGGAAGAATGGGATAATGCGACCGCCTTGATGAAAGAAGTGGGCGGCAAAAGCGAATTATTTCCGCCGCACGGCTATGTTGGGTGGCCGGTTTTCCGAGAATTTAGGGCTACGCCTCAGTTTTCCGAGGCTTTCCGGTCGATATTTGGCGTATCATTCGAAGAAGAAGTTAAGAAGTCCGGCGACGAAGCCGTGGAGGGAAATGGACATGCCGGTTGATCCTGATCTGAAGTAGCGGCAAAGAGTTACGGCCAATATTAACGGCGAGCGCTTTTCGCAAGCGGTCGCCGTTTTGCTTTTGATTGGCCGGGACGGGCGTTCACCTTCAGTTGTCGCTAAAATCACCCCGTTCCCTAATCGCCCGGCCCCCGGGTGCTAGTGACGCCGCTGGCCCGGTTTTCTGCGGACCGACGGTAGGGTGACGGCATGAGCGCGCCAATGAGGGATCGTCCGATGAGCGAATGGAATGACGACGCAAAATCTTGGAAGCGCACTTGCATGGTTCTGGCGGCTCTTTTAGTGCTTTCGGTGGTTACGATCATGGCTCTGATCGCCGTCGTGACTATGCGATCCTCCGCGCATCAACTCGAATTGCAGGCGGTCCGTACCCAGAGTGAGCGGGACAGGGACATTGTGACGAAGATGTGGCAGGTGACTAATGACGAATTGATACGCGAACGACGGAAAGCAACTCACGCGCAACCTGATCATTGAGCGTCCACCGTTCTGTTGTGCAGCCGGGCGTTCTGTTGTGCAAAACGCTTCCGTTGTGCAAAGCCACCCGCCGAAGAGGACGCAATCGGGCTCACCGTCCGTGGAAACGATCGGGTTACCGGCGCCAGTGGCCGTAGTGACCGTAGTAACCGCCGCGGCCACCCCAATACCGGCCGCCGCCGTAGCCCAGACCCAGCGACACGCTCGGTCCGCCGTAGTAGCCGCCGTAATAGCCGGGGTAATATCCGCCGTAGTAACCCGGAGACGCATAGGCATATCCCGGATAGCCATAGCCGTACCCTCCGTACCCGTATCCGCCGCCGTAATAGCCCGGATAGACTCCGACTCCCACGTACGGGCGATAGCCGCCGCCGTAGTAGCCGCCGCCGTAGTAACCGTGGCGATAGCCCCGGTACGGTGCGGCTTGCGAAGTCGACGGGCTCATGCCGACTAGCGCCAATCCGATCGCACTCGTGACGATCATGCCGCGAACAAAGTGACTCATCGTCTGCCCCTTCATTTTCAGGAAATTCCGGCGAGGAAACCGAGGCCAACAACACTGCCCGTTCAAGCGGCCTCGAATCTTTCGCCTGATACAGATGTAATTTTTGCAAGAGGCGTACCGCTTCGTTGGCCAAACGCGGCATTTAATCCCCAAGTCTCTAAATTTCAAAGACTTATGCCATAACCCGGGCGCAAAGGATCAACCGACACCTCCGTTCTGACAGACCGTCCAGGATAGTATTTGTTCGCCCTGACCAGATTTTGGCCTGGGGCTTGGACAGGACCGGAACGTGTCAGCTCACGCGCGAAAACGAGACGCAGGGGAAGCTTACCCCACACACGATCGAGAGAGGTCCAAATCGGGCCGTTGAAAAAGTGCATCGATCACTTTGCCGGGCCATCCCCTTTTCAGCCGTCACAGGCCGAGCCTTTGAGGCCAAATGTCAACGTCGTTGCGAAACGGCAACTTCGATTTGCCCGCTCTGGGCGCCGCGGCCGATCGCGGTGCGCCTTTTACGCCTCGCGGCGACGGCGCTAAAGCGGGACTGCGCCTTGAGTCTCGGTGCGGAGGTGGTGCAAGGCAGTTGATCGAATTCGAGTTCGCCTCCGCGGCGGGCATGCGACTTGCGACCGGGGGCACCATGATTACTGTTTCTGAATATCACGACCTCTCCGCTGTGGCCGGCATCCGCGACCTGTGCGCCCCCTGTGGTGGAAGACGCCCCGCGCCTCGTTTTTCCAGTCGTTCGAATGGTTTGAACGGCACTGCCGCCAGACCGCCGGCCTTGAGCCGCGGGTCTTTGTCGTCGCTGTTGCCGGACGCCCGGTGGGACTCGTTCCCTGGGTCGAGAAGCGCGTCGGCGGCCCGTTCCGCCGGCGGCGCGTGTTGACCAATTCGCTCTCACCGCAGGGATTCTGTTGCGGGCCGCTCGGTTCCGAACCGCGGCTCACACTCGACATGGCCCTCGCGCATGCTCAAGTGACGGGCCGTTTCGATTTGTTCGAACTCGAAGACCTCGAACGCCGCGGAACCCCTCGCGCGGCCGACTCGCTGCGCCTCGATCGGCCGCAGGGTTCGGCCGCGGCCGACGAGTCGCGAGCCCTTGTCGAATGCAACGGCGATTGGGTCCGCTATCTGCGAGCCCTGCCCTCCGAGGTGCGGGAGTTGTACCAGCACTCCGAGCGAAGGCTCGCCGAACTCGGGAAACTCGAATATGTCCGCTATCGTCCCGAAGGAACGACGCTCGGGGACGACAATCCGCGGTGGGACCTCTTGAAAGCTCTCAAGCGGAAGGTCAACTCGGCGAAAAGTGCCGACCGACGCACGTCGCTTGAAGCCATGCACGTGACGGCTACGGCGATTGCCGGAGTCGACCTCAACGTGTTGCGGCTCAACAACGAACCGATCGCGTGGATCTACAGCTATCGCTGCGACGGCCGGATCGAGCTGCAACGACTGCACGCCCGGCCCGATCATGCGGTCGCGGCCTCGTCCGTTCTTTTGGGTCGCATGCTGCACGACGGTTTCCGCCGCGGCGACGAGTCGTACCTCTTCGACCGCCAGACGACTCGCAAACTGGGCGGCTGGAAAACGACCCGCGTCCTCACGCGGCCACTCAACTTTGCGGCACGGGGCGGCTGGAGTCGCCTGCTGGGCGGCAAAACGCAGGCCTGACGATCGCCACAATTCGGGTGGAACTGGATCGGGTGGCACTCGATCGAGATCAGTTCAGCCGCAAATGCCTAGCGCTCGCGGGCTTGCTTTGAGCCCTTTTGCGAAGTTTCGTCGAGGTTTTCGCGCGAGAAGTCGGAGGCGGCTTTGCCGGCGAAGCGAAGGAGCCCTTTCTGCAACGTGACCTCGCCCACGACCTTGTGCTCTTGCCGTGTCATGCGGACTGAAAGCTGATCGTCTCCTCCCTCGAAAGACGAGAGGAGCATCTTGCGGTACTTGTCCTCCCCCTTGCGCTTCGGGGGCTGGCTGTTGGCCTCGTCGACGAACGGCTTCACATGGACGAGCAGCTCGGCCCACGGTGCCTTGTCGGCACCTGCGGGGGCCGGCTGGGCCGCCTTTTTGATGGCCGCCTTCAAGTTGTCGAGGGCCCCTTCACCGGCCGCCACCCAGACCGCCTCTTTCCCGGCACCGACGTAGAGCGTCGTCGCTCCGATAAAGTCGTTCCAGTAGACGTGGTCTTTCGCCAGGTCGACCGAGTGGATTTTGACGCCCGATTCCTCAGCCACGTTGAGCTTCACATTTTCGCCCGCTCTGGCTTTGGGCAAGAGGGCCAGGATTTCGGGGACTTTGCTTCCGTCCGGCGTCCACACCGCGCCCAACAGCACGTTTTTGCCTGAGGCGCCCTTGTGGACGTCGAGGAACCCGTCGGCCAATCCCGCCTTGAAACCCGCTTCGAGCAGGGCGAAGCTCTGGTCGAGAATCTGCTTGCTCGCCTGTTTCTGGTCGGCCGAGAGTTTCTCATCGCCGTCGATGCGGGCCGCCGCACGGTCTTTGGCAAGGGCCGCCATGGCCGAGGCGGTCTTCTTGCGGATTTCGCTGAGCGGATGATTCAACCGGGCCGAGAGGATCGGGTCGGCACTCTTCTCGATATTGGCGAAGTGGCTGGCCTTGGTCTGCAGCTGATCGACCGACTGGGCCAACGGCGTGCCGGCAATCGGCGTCATCTCGATATCAAGCCGGCCGGTCCCCTGCTTCTGATCGAGGGTCAGGCCCAAGAGAGTGTGCTGGCTCTCGGAGAAGAACCACTCGGCCTCGTCGAGTTCGATCTCGAGGGCTTTTTTGCGCAGATCGAAGTCGGCCTGCGTTTCCCCCTTTTGCTTCTTCAGGGCTGCCAGCGACTGCTTCCGCGTCGCCTGGAAGAGTTCGTGCCGCTTGGTTTGCGAGGCGGCGTCGGTCTGCTGGTTGTCGAACACGACGGCGGCCAGGAAGTTCTTCGCCAACAGGGGCTGCAGCACCGATCGCGGGTCGGCCGGGACGGCGGTGACGTCTTTCTGTGTCTCTCCGATATGGGCATATGGGGCCGTATAAAGCATGTAGCCGTTGAAGTCGCTGGCGCGGCCGTTCCCCAGCTTGAACAGGTTGTTACCAACCTCTTTAATGTGCGGGGTGATGATCGAGGCGACGTTGTCCTTGCGGAATTTCGACAGCTTGGAGACCGGCACGCTCCAGACTTGGCGGTCGGCCTTCTTGCCAAAGATGACGCCGACGCGCGTGGGGAGCTTGGAGTCGACGCCGATCAAAAAGACTTCAAAGTAGCTTTGGAGGACCGGCCATTGCTTCTGCTCGGTCGGGCTGGTGAGGTTCAACAGGTAGTGGGCGCCGCCCATCAGCTCGTCGCTGCCGGGGAGCATCACGAAGGCGGTCGGCTCGGCTTTGTCGTCGGCCGCTTTGGAGACGGCCGGCTGCCACAGGAGGGCCGCCACGGCGAATGTGAAGCCGAAGAAGGTCATGATGCGGTTGGTGTTCGGCATTTGATTCTCTCCCGACAAGGGCGCGTCGCACCAGCCTGGTGCATCGCAGTGATTGGTCTCTGCCCGCTGACAACTTTGGACGGCGGCGAGGTTTACGAGCGAAAACCGTGCCGGCGCCCCAGAGCGCGGCATTCTATACCGTCCGGGCAGAAAGAGAAAAGAGTCAGACCGCGGCTCGCTTGCTAAAGGGGCGAGTTTGCCCCGGCGGCCCCCGGGGACGGTCGTCCTCGGGGAACGGCGCGTGGCACTCGCCTTCTAGCGGAGATCTTTCGTGCGACGGGTCGGGCGAGGCGCGATCGTTTTCGCCTCCTCGGACGGTTTGCTGTCACTCGCCGGCCGGTCACGCGAATTGCGCCGACGACGCGCGCGGTGCCCGTTTTCTCGGCGATTTGAAACCCTACGGCACAGATTTCCTGTATTACCGTGGTGTCACGCGGTTTTGCATGATACTGCTTGCCGCTGATCCACCCGCTGTTCGGATCAATGACTGCCTGTGAAGAATCCTTAAAGGACAAAGGAGAGACCCATGCCGATTGCGCAATCCATTTTGCCGCAGTTCGATCACGAGATGGCCGGCACCCGTAAGACGCTCGAACGCGTTCCCGATGACAAACTCGAATGGAAGGCCCATCCCAAGTGCAACACGATTGGCTGGGTGGCCGCTCACCTGGCGGACATACCGAGCTGGGTTGAAATCACGATGAAACACGACTCGTTCGACGTCAACCCGGTCGGCGGCCAGCCGTACCGGCCGGCAAGGCCCACCAACCGCAAGGAGATTGTCGCGCTCTTCGATAAAAACGTGGCCTCCGCCCATGCAGCGATTGCCGCGGCTCCCGACGGCGACTTCATGAAGGAGTGGTCGCTGCTCGCCGGCGGCAATCCGATCTTCAAGATGCCGCGGCTTGCCGTGCTTCAGAGCATGGTGATCAGCCACAGCATTCACCACCGGGCTTTCCTGTGCGCGTATTTGCGAATGAACGACATCCCCGTGCCGGCACTTTACGGACCTTCGGGCGATGAATCGTGAGGTGCGAAACGATCGGCGGTCGCCGCAGCGTGCGGTGGTTGTTCTCGAATCGGCCCTGTGTGCGCTCAACACGACCACACTTCGTCATCAAAACGAATCGCGCTCGACCGATCTTCGCCGCGCCGCCTTTTTTGTAGCACTGATTCTAACACATTACGAACAAGCAATTTAGACGAGATCGCGGGCCGGATTTCTCCGGGAGTCCCAGCTTGGCACGCCAGTTGCGATTCTTTGAAAAGTGTTCGAGCCACGTCAA
Source organism: uncultured Planctomycetaceae bacterium (assembly GCA_963833105.1). Classification (GTDB taxonomy): domain Bacteria; phylum Planctomycetota; class Planctomycetia; order Planctomycetales; family Planctomycetaceae; genus DASPSM01. Next base: position 274,458 of record CAWHWU010000005.1, on the reverse strand, counting down.
ACGACGTTGATGATCGGCCGGTCACGAGCGTCGAAACAATAAATGCTCCTCCGGGAGCACAAAAACACCTGAAGTGAGTTATTTCGCTTCGGGTGTTTTTTATTGCGCGCCCGTTTCTCGTGTGGCGATTCCGTGCCAGAGAGCACAAAGAGGTCACGCGGCCGTTATAATGATCGTCACCGCCTGGTTTGCCCTGCCTGACCTCTTTTCTAATGTGACGCTGATGCTCAAGCGCCGGCCCGTTGCTGCGAGATCGATCATTCGACCGACATTGGTCGCCGCATGGCTTGCCGTCCTGGCGGCTGCAACGCCGCTCCTGCTAGCGGGATCGTTCAACTCGGCCGTGGAGACGATCCAGAAACGCGACCTCCTTCATCATTGCGAATTCCTGGCCAGCGACGCCTTGGAGGGGCGGGAGACGGGAACGCACGGAGGCGAGGCGGCCGGGGCGTACATCGTCAGCCTGCTCCGCAAAGAGACGCGGGTCTCACCGGCGGGCGTCGACGGGGACTACTACCAGCCCTTTTTGCCCAACAGCCGCAATGTCCTCGTGCGATTGCCGGGAAGCGATAAAGCGCTCGCGCGCGAATATGTCGTGATCGGAGCGCACTACGACCACGTCGGCTACGGCAATTCGCGCAACAGCCGCGGCCCGATCGGCTTTATTCATAACGGGGCCGATGACAACGCCAGCGGCACCTCCGCCCTGCTGGAACTGATCGACGCGTTTTGCTCGTTGGATGTGGCCCCCAAGCGGTCCCTGTTATTCGCCTTTTGGGACGGCGAGGAAAAAGGCCTTTTGGGCTCGCAGTACTGGATCGGCGCGCCAACCGTGCCGCTGGACCGCATCCGGCTCGTCTTCAACATCGACATGATCGGCCGGCTGCGCGAGAACCGGGCCGAGGTCTTCGGCACGCGCAGCGCCGGGGCTGCGGCGGTTCCTGACGGCGCAGAATATCGAGTCGCCCTTCGCCATGACCTTCACCTGGGAGACGCACCGCGACAGCGACCACTATTCTTTCTTTGCGCAACAAATCCCCTACCTCATGATCTTTACCGGCAAGCACGCGGAATATCACACGCCCTACGACGACGTCGACAAGCTCAACGTCAACGGGATGGAACGAATCACGCGGCTTTTATTCCGGGCGGTTTACACTGCCGCCCAACAGCCGGCCCTGCCCCCGTTCCGCCCCGCGGCATTTCGCGAAGCAGGTCCGGCCCAGGCCGAGGCCGAAGCACCCCTTCCCGAACCTCCCCCCCGTTTGGGCGTGACGTGGGATGAAGCGCGCGCGAAGCAACGGACGATCGAGGTGACCGAGGTCGACTCCGATTCGGCGGCCGCGGCCGCCGGAATTCAGGTGGGCGATCGTATTGTGCAGTTCGACGGCTCGCGGATCGCGTCGGCCGTAGACCTGCGCGAGGCGGTGCTGTCGGCCGCCGACCCGACGACCGCTCTCGTTTCGCATGCGGGACAGCCCGCACCGCGGTTGCTCACCATTCATCTGCACGGGTCGCCTGATCCCACCGGCATTTCCTGCCGCGCCGACGATGCCGAGCCAGGGATCGCCATCGTGAAGCGCATCTCTCCCGGCTCTCCTGCGGCGCGGGCCGGCGTTCGCGTGAACGACCGCATCGAGAAGGTGGCCCGGACGACCTTTGGAACGCTGCCGGAGTTTCGCGCGCTATTGGCCGAGCAGCACGCGCCGTTTGAAGTTCAAATCGAGCGCGACGGCGAATTGCACGTGCTGCAGATCTCACCCTGGGTCCCCAAGCGTCAGGCGGACCGCAAACTTCTCCCATCTTCCCCGCACTAGCGCCCAGCGCCTCCCGGACGCCGCCAAGACTGCAGGAAGTTGGCCGCTAAAACCGGTGCGGACGCTACAAACTTCCCGTCATGCTGCATTTTTTGAAGTGGCACAACCCGCAGCGCCGATACTCCTGTTACGACTGATGCCACCGGCACAGTCGGCAAATCCGCGCCCGTAGGAAAGTTTGGGGGGGCGTCGACGATTCGCAAGAAAAGTTCGACCGCCAGGAATGCGAGCATGGCTGGACGATTGGCGATTGGCGTTGCCATAGCGGCGTGCTTCCTGATTCCAGGAAGCCTCTACGCTCAAGGTCCGGCGTCCGCTGCAGGGCCGCCCGGATCGTACGGGACGCCTGCTCCGATGACCATGCCCGCGCCCAACGGCGCGGTCTTCTACGATCCCGCGTACAGCACGCCCGTCGGCAATTATGCCCCGGGGAATTCGGATGCCGCTCCGGGAGGTTATCCGCCACAGGCCGGCCCGTTCGGCCTGATGCCGCAAGCCGCCTTCCAGGCGCCGCCGGGACCGCCGGCCCCGCCGCCGCAGCCCAAAAGCTATGTCGATTCCAACGGATTGACGACCCGGACTGACATTCGAGACGGAGAAACAGGCGACGACGAGACGCCCTTCGAAGAGGCTCTCTGTCGGGCGGCCCGCAACGTCACATTTAACGTCGACTACATCAACTGGGGCATCGTCAAACCCGAGGTCGAACTGATCGGGGCCCAGCCGACGCTGGCCACCCTCAACCAGGTTTTGGCGCAGCTCCCCTCCGCGATTTACCCGTTCATCATCGCCGGCGATCTTCTGAAGAATCCGACCGAGCCCTTCCCGACCGCCTCCGGAACGGCCCGCGCCTACAACACGGCTCCGATTTCTCTCTATGAGAACTCGGGCATTCAGGCGACCTTGAGCCTGCCCTTGACCTTCGGAACGGCGGAATTGAGCGGCTTTGTGCTGCAGCACGCCGAATCTCAGGTGAATCTCGGCGGTCTGCCGCAGGGAAGCGCCTCGGAAGACAACCTGTTCTACGCCGCCATTCCGGTCAAGGTCAATGGGACGACCTCGAGCTTTTTGGAACTCTTTACGCAGTCCTTCGGCGCGGAATTCACGTCATTCGTTTTCGGAGGCGAATTCAACATCGTCTTCAATCCGATTGTGCCCAAGCAGTACGGCCTTTTGATCCGTCCCATGCTCGGGTTCCGCTACTTGGGCATTCAGGAAGAGTTCGACGTGGTGGCGTCAAATCCGGGCGCCACGTCGACGATCACGTCCCGCGATATCAACAACATTTACGGCCCGCAGGCCGGCGTCCGGTTTGAACTCGTCACGCAGTGGTTCACGATTGGTGCCGACCCTCGCTTGATGGTGGGCGTCAACCAGTTCAACGCGAGCGTTTTCTCGACCGACCCCACGCTTGGCAATTCGGGCGAAACACTCGATGCCGCCCGGTTTACGGCCGTCGGCGCCCTCGACGTCTACGCCAAGATCCCGATCCACGATCAGGCGCGAATCTTTGTCGCGTATAACCTCATGGGGACCGGCAACCTTTCTCGCCCGCAACAGCAGATCAACTACAACATCAACGAGTCGAGCGGCGGCGTGTTTACCAACGACATTAATTTGAGCCCCTCGCACAGCGACTTCATCGTGCAGGGCTTCTCGGTCGGTATGGAATTCAACTTCTAAGACCTGTCCGGGCTAGAGCCCGGCGACGCGAGACCGGCCGCAAACGCGACCGATCAAGAAAGAGACACGAGCGCGAAACGTTCTAGGCCCTCGATCGATCAGACATCGGCAGCAGAGGTTCGGCTGTCTGCCGACGGCCGGGAAGGCCGCAGATGATCTCCATCGAGAGTCGACCAATCCCTTGGAACGCGAAAAGGACTTGTCCGCCAGGACAAGTCCTTTTTCGTTGGTCGGTCACAAGCCGATCGACGGCTGGCCCCTTCCGCGGAACGAGCGAACCGCTCAGCGGCCCTTAATCACGTTCGAGTCTGAGGCTGGCTCTTTCTTCTTCTCCGACTTGGCATTCTTTGCCCGCTCTTCGGCCCGTTCGTGGGCCACGCGGCGGACCTCGATGACGAGCTGCTGCGCCTGGGCAACGGCCTGCGGCGCGAAATACGGCAAGTCGGTTTCAGCGATCTCGTTGGAACGCTTGGCGGCAAGGTCCTCCCAGCTCATCTTGTTGGCCAGGTGCCACGCGGCCGCCTGAGCCACTTGCGGATCGATCGATTTCGAGCCGACGAGCGAGAGGAGGGCCGACAACTGGTCGTCCTTTGTGTATTCATCAACGGGGACCAATTTGTAGCGAGTCGTGGGATCGGGGTCGGTCTTGCCGTACTCCAGGCAAACCGAGTGGTAGGGGACCTTGGCGGTTCGTTCGGCGGGGACGGAAAACATCCCGCCACCCATGCCACCACCGCCCATGCCGCCACCCATGCCGCCGCCCATGCCGCCCATGCCGCCCCCCATGGATTGGTTCATTCCTCCCGCCGCGCCACCCGCGCCGCCACGGCCGCCGCCGCCGCCGAATTGCCGCAGCACTTGCACGGCGACGAACGAATCGGGCATCTCGACCGTGAGTGGTTTTTGCGAGGTGTTCTCGATGTAGAGGCTGCCGTAAAGCGAACTCTGGGCGACGACCTTCACGTGGAGGGTGCCGCCGGCCAGGCCGTCGAACAGCGCCACGTGCTGCGCCTTGGGATCGACCTTCAAGTTCGTAATCGGCGGGAGCCGTTTCTTTCTCTTCCGGCTCGAGGACGCCGTTGTCTTCTTCTCGGGCTTGGTCGCCGTCGCGCTCTTGTCCTTCAGACGATTGTCCGGGCCGTCCGCACGGTCGGCCGACGATTGCGATGTCAGAAGCAACGCCGCAGCAAGCGCCACAAGGGTGGCGCGGCAGAAGGGAGACAACCAGACACGACGCGACATGAACGGGATCCTTTCGGGGGCCCACTTCGACTTAACGCAAACTTCGGGGTACTCTCATTTTATCGCTCAATTTCCGCCAGAAGCAACAAAAACTTAGGTATTTGCAGCCAGAATCCGCTGTTCGCTGTTTGTCTCGCTGCTAAACGCGTCACCGTTGCGCGGGCCTTCGAACCCGGACCGCTCGGCGAATTCGTCCCCGTCGCAACTGGCCCTTTCGGAAATCCTTCAATTCGGGCCGAAATCCTTTTTTAGTTTCGTCGGCCGGCCCGGTCTAAACAGGCAGAACAAGGCATTCTCGCTGATGGCCCGATCGAGCCCGTCCCCTGAACTCGACCGGTTGGTGACGCAGCATCTACCGTGGGCGCTCGGGTTTGCCACGCGGCTGACCGGCACGCCCGACGCGGCGGAAGATGTGTTGCAGGAGGCGCTGGTGCGAGTGGCGCGAAGCTGGAAGTCTTTTCGCAAAGAGGCGGAGTTTCGGACTTGGCTCTATCGCATCATCATCAACGTCTTCCGCGACCGGCTGGCCCGCAAGCAACTGCCGAATGGGCCCTTGCCGGACGATCCGCCCGACCGTCGCGGCGCCGATCCGGCCCGCGAGGCGCAAACGAGCGAACTTGGCGAGCTGATCGCCGCCCGCGTGTCGGCCCTGCCTCCCCGACAACGGGAAGTGATGGTTTTGACCGCCTTCGAGGGGCTCTCACCGAAGGAAACGGCCGAACTCCTGGGCATGACGCAGGCCAACGTTCATTCGGCACTCTCCGTGGCCCGCGACCGACTGCGGAAGGAATTGGCCCCCTATTTTGCCGAGCGTTGACATGAACGATTCCACCCACAAAATCCCCGAGCCGATTGGCGACGATCCGCTGGATCAACTGCTGAGCGAAGCCCGCTGGCCGGAAGCGTCGCCCAAAGCGCAAGCACGGCTGGCCAAACGCTGGCAGGACGCCTGGTCGGCTCAGCGTCGCTGGGAACGATTGGCCCGGCGATCGGCCGTTGTGGCAATCGCCGCGTCACTCCTGATTGCTGCCGCGGTCGGTTGGGGCTGGCTGCACCGCCACCACAATCCGGTCGGCCAGCCTGAGACGGCAAAGACCGGTTCGCCCGCCAATCGGGGCAGGAAAACGCCCGTGTTGAAAGAGTCGCGAGGTACTGCGGATTGCCGAGCGGCCCGTCTCCTCGACGCCATCGGGCGAAGCGATAACCCAGTCGCTCGATCATCAGACGACAACGAGCGACGGTCGCGACACGGTGATCCTCTCGCGTCCGCCCAACAAGTTTGAGGAACTGCTGATCGCCGCCTGGGACGTGCCGGGAGACACTGGCAATCGCGAGACAAGCCGGAGTTCCGCCACTGAGACCAAGCAGCCGGTCGCAACGCAGGAGCCTTCGAGGGCCGCTTCGTCGATCCTCCGCAGCACAAAGGCGGTCGATCCCGCCGCTACGCACGACTTCGTGGAAAGCGCCGTGGCACGCCTCGTCGCCGATCCGAAAGCCGATCCCGCAGTTGTCGTCGCCGAGTTACGGGCGGCGCCGGTGGAAAACGAAATGCGGCTGCTCATGCTGCTCGGAACCGCCGCGGTTCCTGACCAAACGGCCGCCATTCGGCTTCTGGCCGAATTGGGAGACCCTGCCTCGGTCCCCGCCCTGCTGCGGGCAGCCGGCGAGAAGAGTCTGCACGCCGTGGCGATCGGCGCTTTGTCCCGCATCGCCGACGCTCAAACGATCGACCGCCTCGTGCGGGACGAGACGAGCACCGACCTGCAACGCCTCTTGCTGGCCGCCCTCCTCGGGCGCGACGAACCGGTCGCACTCGGAATCTATTTGAATTACGTCGACAGCAAGACGTACGGTCCCACGGCTTTGGCCGCCACGGAACTGGTTTCCAATCCGCCGATGGAGCGGTTGTTTTCAACCTTGCACAGCACGTCCGAATTTGAACGTCTGGCCGCCGCGCGTGTCCTCGGCCGGATCGACGGTCCCGCAACGACCGAACGGCTGATCGCGCTCTTCGAAGAGGGCCAAAGCCGCCAGGAAGCCTGCGTGGCTCTGTTAAGCAGCCGCGGCGAGGAAGCCGCCAACTTCGTGTCGAATGCCCGCACAAACCCGACGTTGGCCACCCTGCTGCAGGCGGCCAGCGTCCTCCTCTCCCACGATTCCCAGCCAAGGAGTTGATGATGCCTCGCGCACTGACTTTGACCACTCGTTGCATTGCCGCCTGCGTCCTGTTTTCTGCCCTGCTTGCCGCTCCCGCCTTGTCCGTCGGCAGTGACGGGGCAGCCCGCGGAAGGGAGAAGTCACGCTCGGGCGACGAGCCTAAACGCGTGGTCAAGGTCTATCTCGTAGACGACCTGGTTTTGGCGCCCAGCGATTATCCATTCGAGGCAAACTTGCCGACAGCCGCCCCCTTCGCGCAGAGCGAAGGTAACTCGCGCCGCGGTCTCGTTGGCGGTTACGGCGGGGGGGTTGGCGGCGGGGGCGCAGGCGGCGGCATGGGTGGCGGCATGGGCCGGCGACTCGCCCTCAACAGCCAACCGGGAGGAGGCCGGCGGATGGCTCAATTAGTGAATCTGCTGGAGGCCGTCGTCAAAGGAGACTGGCACGAAAATTCCGACTCGGCCGACCGATGTATCGTTTTCGGCAACAACCTGATCGTGCGGCAGACCGAGGAAGGCCAGCATCAGATCACCGCGCTGCTCGAGGCGCTGCGATCGGGAAATGCGCCGCACTCGGTAACAGTCGAGGCGACGTGGATCTGGTTGGATGCCCAGAAGCGCGAAGCTCTGCGAACAACCGCCAACTCGACGACGGACGCCACAGCCATGCGAGCGCTTCTGCAAAACTCCGGCGCGTTCGCCGGACAAATCACCTGCCTCAATGGCCAAACCGTCCACTTCGCAACGGGAGAGCGTCGCGTCATCTCCAGCGGCGCTCAGCCGACCGTGGGGGTGGGAGCCAGTGCCTACATGCTGAAGACGGACGTCGTGAACGTGGGCGTCGTGTTGGAAGTGACTCCCGCCATCTCGCGCGAACGCCACATGGCCTATATCGATCTGCACAGCGTGGCGACTCAATGGGGAGCGCCGGGTGAGCCGCTGAAAGTGGCCAGCCAAAGCTTCGCCGGGTCGCACGACACCGACGCCAAAGGGACTCTCGTCATGAATCTGGCCACGATCGACCGCGTGAATTTGGGAACGCAAGAGTTGTCGACCTCGGCCTCGATCCCGCTCAACTCGCCGGTCCTCGTCGGCTCCGTCACGTTCGCCGAGCCGGGCGACAAGACGGTGAGCAGCGCTCCGGCCAAACGGCCCGAGTTGGGCCTGGTCATCGAAGTGCGGCCGAGTAACTAAAGCCGTTCGACGGGATCCCCTCCGACGGCGGACATGCCCCCTCGAAGGTGTTAGAATGGCGGTTTGTTCGCCGTTCTCACTCCGAGGTGGGCATGAAGCACAGCCTGACGATCGCCGCCGCCCTTGCCGGCCTGCTCCTGGCCGCCGTCCCGCTGAGCGCTGCGGATGCGCCGACACGTCCGCTCGACTTTGCCAAGGACGTCCGGCCCATCCTGGCCAAGAACTGCTTCGCCTGTCACGGGACCGACGAAACGCACCGCGAGGGTGGCCTGCGACTCGACCTGCGGGATGCGGCCATCAAGAAACTCGAAGACGGCAAAACGGCCATCGTGCCGGGACATGCCGAGCGGAGCGAACTCGTCCGCCGCATCACCGCGGCGAAGGCCGACGACCGCATGCCGCCGGCCGACGCGAATGCGACTCTCACCAAAGATCAAATCGGCCTCTTGACGCGTTGGGTCGCCGAGGGAGCCCGCTACAGCCTGCACTGGTCGTTCGAGAAACCAGTCCGTCCTCCCCTCCCCTCCGTGAGCCGTCCCGACTGGCCCGCCAATGCGGTCGACCGGTTCGTGCTGGCCCGGCTCGATCGAGCCAGCATGGCTCCCTCCCCGATGGCCGATCCGCACACGCTCGCCCGCCGGCTGAGCCTCGACTTGCGCGGCCTGCCCCCGACGCCCGCTGACGTCGATGAATTCGTGCAAGACCCCAGTCCGGTGGCCTACGAACGGATGGTCGACCGCTTTCTGGCCGACCCCGGTTTTGGCGAGCGCTCGGCCCGGCCGTGGCTCGACCTGGCCCGTTATGCCGACTCGGCCGGGTACGCGTCGGACCCGCTGCGGACGATCTGGCTCTATCGCGATTGGGTGATCGACGCCTTGAACGCCGACATGCCGTTCGATCAGTTCACGATCGAGCAGATCGCCGGCGACCTGTTGCCGAAGCCCAAAACCGAAGAGCTGATCGCCACCGCCTTCAACCGCAACACGATGACCAACACCGAAGGGGGAACCGACGACGAAGAATTTCGCGTCGCGGCGATTAAAGACCGGGTCGACACGACCATGGACGTGTGGATGGGCCTCACCATCGGCTGCGCGAAATGCCACAGCCATAAGTTCGACCCCATCACGCAGAAGGAATACTACCAGTTCTTCGCCCTCTTCAATCAGACGGCCGACAACGATCAGCCCAACGAATCGCCCACGCTCTCGATTCCCTCGCCGATGCACGATCGACAGGTGGCGGCGATCAACGCACGCATCTCCGCGCTCAAAAAGCGGCTGGCCGCGGTCAAGGACAAGAAAAAACTCAAGCGGCAAATCGCCGACTTGGAGCGGGCCCGATCGCCCGTCACCACCGTCCCCGTGATGCGCGAGCTGCCGGCGGCCAAACACCGCAAAACGCACGTGATGATCAAGGGAAATTTCCTCGTCACCACGGATGAAGTGGGCCCCGGCGTTCCCGCCTTCTTCGGCTCGCTTCCTAAAAACGTCCCGGCCGACCGGCTGGCGCTGGCCCGCTGGCTCGTCGATCGCGAGAACCCGCTCACCGCGCGGGTCGCCGTCAATCGCGTCTGGTCGCAGCTCTTCGGCCAGGGTCTGGTGGAAACCGAAGAGGACTTCGGCACGCAGGGCAAACCGCCGAGCCATCCGGAACTGCTTGACTGGCTGGCGGTGAGCTACATGGACCACGGCTGGGATACGAAATGGCTCGTCCGCCTGCTCGTGACCTCGGCGACGTATCGCGAATCGTCGCGGATCACGCCGGAAGGGCTCAAGAAAGATCCGGGAAACAAGCTCCTCGCGCGGGCGCCGCGGTTCCGTCTCGAGGCCGAAATGGTTCGCGACCAGGCGTTGGCCCTGTCGGGCCTCTTGAGCCAAAAGATGAAAGGCCCCTCGGTCTTTCCACCGCAGCCGGGCGGCCTGTGGCGGGCCGCCTTCAACGGACGCGACCGCGCCTGGACCACGAGCAGGGGGGAAGACCGCTATCGCCGCGGCCTGTACACGTTCTGGCGAAGAACGATCCCGTATCCCTCGATGACGACGTTCGACGCGCCCAGCCGCGAAGTCTGCTCGGTCCGCCGCATCCGCACGAATACGCCGCTGCAGGCGTTCGTGACGCTCAATGATCCGGTCTACGTCGAAGCGGCCCAGGCACTGGCCCGCCGCATCGTGCACGAAGGGGGCGCCTCGCCCGAGGAACGTTGCCGCTATGCGCTGCGACTCTGCGTTGCCACGCCGCCGCAACAACGGCAGGTCGACGAGCTGATCTCGCTCTTGTTGGCCGAGCGGAAGCACTACCGCGAGGATGCCCAGGCGGCCCATGCCCTGGCGACGGAGCCTTTGGGCAAAGTTCCGCCGGGCCTCGACGAGACCGAGCTGGCGGCCTGGACCGTCGTGGCCAATGTGCTACTGAACCTCGACGGCGTTCTCACAAAGGGCTGACGGAGGAGAAGCGTGCGACCAATCTCTGAAGAACTCCAACTCGAGCGCGTGCGGTTTCTGACACGCCGCCATTTCCTGCGGCAGTCGCAGATCGGCCTCGGCGCACTGGCTTTTTCGAGTCTGCTCGGCCGGGCGAAGCCGGCACAGGCCGCCGTTGAAGAGAGTGCCCTCACCGAGCGCGAGCCCAAGGCGGTTCCCAAAGCTCGCTCGGTGATTTATCTGCACATGTCGGGCTCGCCGCCGCAGCAGGACCTGTTCGACTACAAGCCGAAACTCGTCCAGTTCAACATGCAGCCCTGCCCCGACGAGCTGCTCAAGGGACAGCGGTTCCCCTTCATCAAGGGGCATCCGAATCTGCTGGGCACGCCCTACCGCTTCCGCCCCTACGGCGAGTGCGGCACGGTGCTGAGCGAGCTGTTGCCCGGCCTCGGTTCGGTGGTCGACGAGATCGCCCTCATCCGCTCGATGTGGACCGATCAATTCAACCACGCCCCGGCCGAGCTGCTTGTTGCACACCGGCTCGCCGCGCTTCGGCAACGCCTCGATGGGCTCGTGGATCACCTACGGCCTGGGTTCCGAGAACCAGAACCTGCCCGGCTTCGTCGTCTTAGTCAGCGGCGACAGCGACCCGAGCGCCGGCAAGAGCGTCTGGGGCAGCGGCTTCTTGCCGTCGGTCTACCAGGGCGTGCAGTGCCGCACGTCGGGCGATCCGATTCTGTACGTTCACGACCCGGCCGGCATGTCCCGCGACGTCCGCCGCCGCAGCCTCGACGCGCTTCGCCGCCTCAACCAAATGGAAGTCGCCGAGTTCGGCGATCCCGAAACGGTCACGCGGATCAGCCAGTACGAGCTGGCCTACCGCATGCAGATCTCCGTCCCCGACGTGATGGACATCGCGCGCGAGCCGGCCCACGTGCACGCCGCGTACGGCACGCAGCCGGGCGTGACCGCCTTCGCCAACAACTGCCTCCTGGCCCGGCGGCTGGTCGAGCGTGGCGTGCGCTACGTGCAGCTTTTCGACTGGGGCTGGGACATGCACGGCACGGCCCGCGACAACGATCTCATCACGGGCCTCCCCATGAAGTGCCGGCAGGTCGACCGGCCGATCGCCGCGCTCTTACGCGATCTGAAACAGCGCGGCCTGCTGGACGAGACGCTCGTGATCTGGGGCGGCGAATTCGGCCGCACCTCGATGAACGAAGCCCGCAACGGTTCGAAGCTCTTGGGCCGCGACCATCATCCCCACTGCTTCTCGATGTGGCTGGCCGGCGGCGGCATCAAGCCGGGGCATCACGCTCGGCGAGACGGACGATCTCGGCTACTTCATCGCCAAGGACAAGGTCACCGTCCACGACCTGCAGGCGACCGTGCTGACGCAGTTGGGCCTCGATCCGTTCCACCTGTCGTATCCGTTCCAGGGCCTCGACCAGCGCCTGATCGGCCCCACAAACGAAGCCCGCGTGATCCGCCCGATATTGGCCTGACCGCGAGGCACTTGCCAGGAAGAGATTTACCACCAAGTCGCAGATCCGCCGCGGCGGGACGTCGAGTAGAGTGGAGACGCACAGCAGGTCCGTAGCTGGGTAACGCAGTCCATTAAGCGCATGCGACGCGCGCTGCGAGCCGCTGTGTTTTCTCCACCCCCTCTGAAATTCCGTACGGTGGGTTTTCCCCAGTACGGCTTCAAACAGGAATTCAACCAGGCCCTTCACGCCGTAGCGCTTTGACATGGCTAGAGCATCGCTCGTCGAGAGAGGATTAATGGCCCCGAAGGGCAAGCACCTTGCGGTTTGGCCCCTCCCGCTCCCCGATGCAATCCTGTCCAGAGGCCCTTGGCTCGCCGACCGGTTGTGCTGTCCGGTCGGGTCACGGCTTACTATGGCCTCATCCGAGCCACTCGGAGTCATCGGACGGCTTATTTTCTTCGTCCGTCCGATCCTAGGACGCCGAGTGGGTCCCCAATTTAAGCTGCGCGTTTTTCCGTACGTGCCATCCCCAGGACCCCGGTGGACCGATCGGGTGCATGTGACTGTGGCTTCCCCGACCGCACTGGTCTTCGCCATCTTGGCAGAGGCTCGACATCCACGAACCCCACGCCGGTTGGTTCTCGCGTGGGAGGTGTCACGAGGCTGTCTCAGGTTCGCTTGCGCTACGGCCCGCACGGTTGCTAGCCCTTCACCAACAAGAACGTTTACGACCGAGCTTTCGGCGTGCGGATCACTCCGTCCGCCGTCGGTTATGACTACACAGGCAACAGTCAATTCCTGTGACCGGTCTTGCACCGGCTAGACACGCAGCCGTATGGGCTGCAAACCAAGGCACCAAGAAAAGCCAAGGAAAAGGCAGGATTTGAACAGGAGGTAGCAGGGGCAACGGAGAAAGGCTGTGCCAACCTCTGTTGCCTCTGTTACCTCCTGTTAAAAATTGTCTTTGCCTTTCCTTGGTGTCCCGCCGCGGCGGATCTGCGACTTGGTGGTAAAAACATGCTTTTTTCCGGCCCCTGGTTCCGGATCCGCCGCACGGAACCGTCCGCCCTCTCGCTCGGCGCAGTCCACTTTCTCCACAATTCCTCTTGACTCCTCCCAACTGTATTAGTATTGCTAGTACAGTTATACGGGAACCAACATGGAATTCCGCATCGACGCCGCCGCACGACAGCCGATCTATCGGCAGATCGTCGAGCAGGTCCGCGAGGCGGTCGCCCGCGGGCGGGTGGCGCCCGAAGAGCGGCTCCCCTCGGTCCGCGAGCTGTCCCGCACGCTCGTCGTCAATCCCAACACGGTCGCCCGGGCCTATTCGGAGCTGGAGCGGGAAGGCATCCTCAATACGCGGCAGGGCCTGGGTGTGTTTGTCGCGGCCCCGAAGATTGAGCTCACTAAGAAAGCCCGCAAAGAGCGGCTCCTCGAAATACTCGACCGTCTGCTCACGGAGGCGGTCTGTCTCGGCTTCACGGCCGACGAGGTCGCCGCGGCCGTCGATGATCGCGTCAAACGCTTTCAATGGGCTCCCACGGAATCGGCCTCATGACGACCGAACAGACGCTGACTCAGCCGACGGCAATTGGCCGCCCGCTCTCGCCGAACGAGCCGATCGTCACCGAGCGGCTGACGAAATACTACGGCACCAAAGCGGTCGTCAATTGCCTCAACCTGACCGTGCCGAAAGGCTCGGTCTACGGTTTCGTCGGCCGCAACGGGGCGGGCAAATCGACCACGATCAAGATGCTCACGGGGATGGTTCACCCGGACAGCGGAACGGCCCGCCTGCTGGGCGAAGACTCGGAAGCGCTCAGACCCGAGACACGAGCCCGCATCGCTTATCTCGCCGAAGGCCATCCCCTCTACAACTGGATGACGGTGGGCGAAGCAGTCCGCTTCACGCGGGCCTTCTACAGCCGGTGGAACGACGGGCTGCTCGAGCGGATCCTCGACCACTTCGAGCTGTCGCGGAAAACCAAACTGCGGCGGCTCTCCAACGGCCAGCGTGCTCAGGTCTCGCTGGCCTTGGCGATCGCCCCGGATCCCGAGCTGTTGATTCTCGATGATCCCACGCTCGGCCTCGACACGGTCGTCCGCCGGGATTTTCTCGAGTCGCTGATCCAGATCATTCAGCGCCGGGGTCGGACGATCTTGTTCAGCTCGCACATCCTGGGAGACGTCGAGCGCGTGGCCGACCGCATCGGCGTCCTGGTCGACGGAGTGTTGCGCGTCGACTGTCCCACCGACGAGTTCAAGGAGTCGATCCGCGCAGTGATGCTCGACTTCTCCGGGCCGCCGCCCGAATTCCCGCCGTGCAAAGGCCTCGTGAGCAGCCGGGTGATCGGCCGCCGCCGCGAGCTGATCTTCGTCGGTTTCGGCGACGAAGAGCGGCGGATCGCCGAAGGGCTGACGCCGGCGCCCGGACGATCGACGTCGCCGAGCTGAATCTCGAAGACGCGTTCATCGAATACACTCGCAGCCCGAAACGCTCGGTGCCGATCTTCGCCGAGGAGGAGCCGTATGTCTAAGGCGCTCGTGATCAAGGAGCTCCGCGAGACGGGCTGGATCGTGCTCCTGGCGGCCGGCGCCTTCGCCTACGGCTGGATGGGCCTGACCGGGCACGGATTCCTGACCGGGTCCACGCAGCGGGTGGAGAGCATTCCCTTTGCCGACGGCCAATTCCTTGGCGAATTCGAGTGGACCGCCGCGGTGTTCGCCGTCGTGCTGGGCCTGCGGCAATCGGCCTGGGAGTCGCTGCGGGGGACGTCGGTCTTCCTGTTGTGGCGACCCGTCGCGCGGGGCCGGATCTTTGCCGTCAAACTGGCGCTGGGACTGGGGCTGCTGTTGGGAACGAGCGGCCTGGCGATTCTGGCCTACGCGCTGTGGGCGGACCATCCGGGCACGCATGCCAATCCCTTTTACTGGTCGATGGCGATCGACACCGCCGTGATGTGGCTGGCGATGACAACGGTTTATTTGGGCGCGTTTGCCGCGGGAATCCGGCCGGGCCGGATCTTCGGCAGCCGTCCCCTCCCGCTGATCGCGGCCATCATCCCGCTGGTGGTCGCGTCGGCGGAGTTGCCGGTTCTCGCGCGGATTGCGTTCGTGCTCGTGATCGACGGCCTGGGACTGGCGGCCATCTATCAAGTCCTCCAATCCCGTGACTATCCCTGAGTGAACTCGAGGCACGCGATGTCTCCAATCGCTTCTGTTTTACGACGCGAACGCTCGCTGACGCGGCGCTTCTGCCTGGCGATCGTGTTGGCGGCCGGCCTCAACATCGTGTGGGGCGTGGGACTCGCGTGGGCGATCATGGTGATTTCGAGCGTCACGCAAACGGACCAGCCGTACGTGCAGATCCTGATGGAGGCCGACGGCACCCCCGTCCGTGTGCGCCGATTTGCGGACGGCCGTGCGCCCGAAAACACGACCCTGGGCGGCCAACCCTATCCGGTCAACGAGAAGACCGCCTGGCTGCAAGGAGCAAACCTTTCCATCGAGTCACCGCAAGGCCACTTGAGCGTGACCCGGCCGGTCGCGCCGCGGATCGAGGGATTTACCGATGGTCGCCCCGCCCCGGTCGATTGGTTTTTTGTGCAATTTCGCCAGACGGAGTCTTTCGGCTACTTTGTCGGTTACGATCGCATCTCCCAGCAGCGAGTTGGCTATCTGGGCCGAAGCGGGTTCCAATTGGCGGAGCCGACCGTCGAGCAGGTGTTTCCAATTTCGCGGATCCATGACGGATCGTGGGGTGTTTCCGCACTGATCGCGCCTCCCGGAACGAGCAACGGCAGCACTCCGCAGCAGAGTTACGTGGAAAATGCTTTCGACGCGCTGTCCGAGGCATCGCCCGATCTGCCTGCGGCCGCACCCGTCCGGAAGTTTCCGCCGGCGACCCTCTACCTCGTCTCCAGAGACCGGACGTATCGCATCGATCTCCGCGCACGCACAGTCAAGAGCGTTCTCGAAGCGCCGGACTGGTTGACATCGCGGTCATCACGCGCATGCGCAAGCCCGCCCCGATGGCCGCCGCGCCTCGCTCCACCCGCGTCCGACACGGCCCTCGACCAGGCGCTGGCCGTGCGGCAAGAGGGATCCGTGATCGTGCTTGACGCCTCGGGGCGGCAGGAAACGGTTTTCCGCCTTCCCGCCGAGCTGGCGGACCGGCCGTTCAACTTTTTCCAGATGTCCGACCGGAGCGGCTTTGCCATGCCGAGCCGCGACGACGGAAAGACCAGCGGCACGGATCTCTTGTGGTTCACGAAGGAGGGAACAATCACCAACCGCGCGGACAAAGTGTTGGCGGCGCCGAGTTGGCGCACGTCGGAGCAATCGACGACATTGCTTGTGACCTTTGCGATTCCGACGCCGCTGACACCGGTCGGCGCGGCGCTGTCCATTCCGTTGACGGTCGATGACGAGTGGGGGCCGCGCACCTACCGCGAAGCGGTCTGGAGCGAGATCCCCGCGATGACGCCGGCGCTCATCGTCTCGGCCGTGCTCGTGGCGATCGCCCTGGGACTCTATGTTCGCCGCACCGCCCGGTACGGCGAACAGCGGCGGGCCGCGTGGATCGTGTTGATCGCCCTGTGGGGCTTGCCGGCGTACTTTGGCTACGTTCTCGCGCGGCGCCGGCCGGCACAGCTTCCCTGCGAGTCGTGCGGCGAACCGGCCCCGCGCGACCGGGATGCCTGCGTCCATTGCGGCGAGGAATTCGCGGTGCCGGCCCCCAACGGACTCGAAATCTTCGCCTGATCCCATGCGCGTCCGGTGCTTGACCCTCGTTGCGGCTTGCCCCTAAACTGCGCGGAATGCCGGCCGTCAGCATCAGCGTCTTTGTCAACGGGGAGCCCAAGGAAATCGCGGCGGGGACAACCGTCGCCGCGCTCCTGGACGGGCTGCGGCTCAAGCCGCGGCATGTCGCCGTCGAGCGGAACCGGAACCTGGTCCCGCGGTCCGAGCATGCGGCGTGCCTCCTGGAAACGGGCGATCAACTGGAGATTGTGACGCTGGTCGGGGGCGGCTAAGAGGACAGCGCCAGGTTGCGCCGTCTGACGAGCCGCCGGGGTGCTGGAGCTTAAAGAACACCACGCGAGGACCAACCGTGACGGCCACCGAGTGTAATTCGCCTCTCGTCCTCGGCTCGCACTCGTTCGAGTCGCGGCTCATCGTGGGGACGGGAAAATACGCCACGTACGAGCTGATGCGCGACTGCCTCGACGCGGCCGGCGCCGAAGTCGTGACGGTCGCCGTGCGGCGCGAACGGTTGATCGACGCGCAGGGGCGGAGCATCCTCGATTTTATCGATCTGTCGCGGTACACGATCCTGCCCAACACGGCCGGCTGCTTCTCGGCCGACGATGCGGTCCGCGTCGCCCGCCTGGGCCGGGAGATTCTGCTGGGTCTCGAGAATCCCGGCGCCGATTGGGTGAAGCTCGAAGTCCTCGGCGACAAGAAGACGCTGCTCCCCGATCCGGTCGCCACGCTCGAAGCGACCGGGCAGCTCGTCAAGGAGGGCTTTCAGGTCCTGTGCTACACGACCGACGACCCGATCACGGCCCGGCGGCTGAAAGAGGCGGGAGCCACGTCGGTCATGCCGGCGGGAAGCCCGATCGGCAGCGGACAGGGTGTGTTGAACCCGAACAACATCCGCATCTGCCTCGAATATCTGAAAGAGAACGATCCCGACTACCCGGTGATCGTCGACGCGGGCGTAGGGACCGCCAGCGACGTCAGTTTCGCCATGGAGTTGGGCTGCGACGGCGTGTTGCTCAATACGGGAATCGCGGGGGCCCGCGATCCGTTCACGATGGCCGAGGCCATGCGCCTCGCGTGTCTCGCCGGTCGCAAGGCATCTCTCGCCGGGCGAATCGCCAAGAAGCTTTACGCGACGGCCAGCAGCCCCGAGACGGGCACGATCTCGCCGTCAGCGCGATGAGGTCGCGTGGGCAGCCCCTGCGGCGCCGCGCCCGACAGTGGGCGCAATTCGCGCAATCACCAATTATTCTACGCGGGTCAAGGGGGCCGATCGGGCCGCGCAATTTTTCTGTGGTGATTTCCTTTTTTTAGCGCCGCAGAAAAACCAGAAAAATCGGGGAAACTGTGCAAAAATAGTCCAGGCAGCGCGGACTGGACACTTGGGTGAATGAGACAAACTGTCATTCTGGCAGACACGACTGGCAGGCACGGAGCGGAGGCAAAATTGCTTTAGCCGCCGGCGACGGCACCCCAGATCAGGAAGGGCTCGTCCCCATTCGCGACGGCGTGAGGAAGAGGCGCGTCGGGCGGCTCGAATGAGAGATCCTCGCCGCACGCAAAGAACCTCAGCAGGGGTCGCCGCTGGTGAGTGACATGATCGCGGATGGTGCCGCGGAGCATGGGATAACGTTCCTCGAGCGCGTCGAGCACGGAGGCTTGCGTGGCGTTCCCCTTGATCTCGAGCGTCACCTCGGGGCCGACCTGGGCCAGCGTCCGCAGGTGCATGGGAAGGACAACCCGGATCATGGCAGCGTCTGCACCTCGACCGAGAGGACGGCCGGCAGGTCGTGGACGATGGGAGCCCAGTTGTCTCCCGCGTCGGCCGACAGGTAGACCTGACCCCCGGTCGTGCCGAAATAGATGCCGCACGCATCGAGCGAGTCGACCGCCATCGCATCGCGGAGGACGTTGACGTAGCAGTCCTTTTGCGGCAGGCCGTTGGCGAGTTCTTCCCAGTCGTTGCCGCCGGTGCGGCTGCGGTAGACGCGGAGCTTGCCGTCGAGCGGGTAGTGTTCCGAGTCGCTCTTGATCGGGACGACGTAGATCGTCTCGGGCTCGTGCGCATGGACGTCGATCGTAAATCCAAAGTCCGTGGGAAGGTTCCCGCTGACCTCTTGCCACGAGTCCCCCGCATCGTCGCTGCGCATCACGTCCCAGTGCTTCTGCATAAAGAGGACGTCGGGCCGCGAGTGGTGCATGGTGATATGGTGGACGCAGTGCCCCACCTCGGCGCACGGATCGGGAAGGTGCTCTGACCGCAGACCCCGATTGATCGGCCGCCAGGTCTTGCCGGCGTCGTCTGTGCGAAAGGCGCCGGCAGACGAAATGGCGATGAAGATCCGCTCTGGATCTTTTGGATCCAAGAGAACGGTATGCAGGCACATCCCGCCAGCCCCCGGTTGCCACTTCGGGCCCGACGTATGGCAGCGGAGCCCGGGCAACTCCTCCCAGGTTTTCCCGGCGTCGACGGAGCGAAACAGGGCGGCGTCTTCGACGCCGGCGTAGATCGTGTCGGCATCGGTGAGCGACGGTTCGAGGTGCCAAACCCGCTTGAATTCCCAGGGATGGGGCGTGCCGTCATACCATAAATGGGTTCCCGGCACGCCGTCGTAGGCGAACTGATTGCCGACCGGCGTCCAGGTCTTGCCTCCGTCGTCGGAGGCGCTGGATCAACTGTCCAAACCAGCCGGTCGACTGGGAGGCGTAAATCCGATTCGGATCGACAGGCGAGCCTTTAAGATGATAGATCTCCCATCCGCCGAAAAGGGGGCCGGCGACGTTCCAGGTCTGGCGTTTGGCGTCCGCCGTCAGGACGAACGCCCCTTTCCGAGTTCCAACCAGGACTCGCACCCCGCTCATCTTCTCGCCTCTGGGCCACTTGCTGAGAGATCCATTCCGAAAAAAGGTCCCCACACCTTAAGATACACGCTTACAGAAATCTAATGGAATCAAGTTGTTGGAATTGATTTGGCTGTGCCACTCGTGCGGATGATTGGACTGCCGTCCGGAAAGCACGTCGTGCCTTCTGTGATCCTGCCTGACAGCTTCCCACCTGCGATAATTACTCTGGCAAAAACATGATCGATAACGCGCACTCCGCCACGACGGACGGACTCACCATTTCTCCTTCGCTCGATCTGGTGACCGAGGCGGCGCATGTTCCGGCCGAAACTTCGATTGTCGATCGCCGCGTGGTGAAACTCTGTGGCGTGGCCATTCTTTTGGGGGCCACCGCCTCGGTGGCCGCTTACGTCTTGATCCGGCTGATCGCGTTTGTCACGAACCTCGCGTTTTTCCACCGGTTCTCGCTCCTCGACGTCGCTCCGGCCCAGAACAGCATGGGGATTTGGGTCGTGTTTGTCCCCGTTGTCGGCGGTTTGATCGTCGGCTTCATGGCCCGTTACGGTTCGCAGGCGATCCGCGGCCACGGCATTCCGGAGGCGATGGAGCAGGTCCTCGTCAACGATAGCCGCATCCCGGCTCGATTGACCTTTCTCAAGCCAGTCTCCGCGGCCATTTCGATCGGGACGGGAGGCCCCTTCGGCGCCGAAGGCCCCATTATCGCGACGGGAGGCGCGTTCGGCTCGGTCTTCGGGCAGTTGACGTACACCACGCCGGCCGAGCGGAAAACGCTACTCGCGGCGGGAGCGGCGGCCGGCATGGCGGCGACCTTCGGCAGCCCGGTCTCGGCTGTGTTATTGGCGGTCGAGTTGCTGTTGTTTGAATTCCGCCCGCGCTCGATCATTCCGGTCGCCATGGCCAGCGCGACGGCGGCCGGACTGCGGCTGCTGCTGGCCGGCACGCGGCCGATTTTCGAGATGAACGACGTGATGCCGGTCTCGCTCTCCGGCCTGGCCTTTTATGTCTGCCTGGGCGTGTTGTTGGGTTTCATCGCCGTCGGCGTCACACGTGCCGTCTATGCGATCGAAGACGCCTTCGATCATCTTCCCATTCACTGGATGTGGTGGCCGGCCCTGGGAGCCGTGGCGGTCGGCGTAATCGGCTATTTCGCCCCTGACACACTGGGAGTCGGCTATTACAACATCACGGCGATCCTTTCAGGCAGTCTGACAATCAAAATCGTCTTCTTTCTGTGCCTGATGAAGTTCGTGTCGTGGTCGATTTCGCTGTCGAGCGGGACCTCCGGCGGAACGCTGGCCCCCTTGTTAACGATCGGAGCGGGGGTCGGCCAGACGCTGGGCGCGGCGGCGATTTGGCTCTTGCCGCACGCGGGGATCGACATCCGCGTCGCGGCGCTCGTGGGAATGGCCGCGTTGTTTGCGGGTGCCTCGCGGGCGTTTCTCGCGTCGGCCGTGTTCGCCTTTGAGACGACGTTCCAAGCCTACGGGCTCTTGCCCCTGCTGGCGGGGTGCGCGGCAAGTTACCTTGTCGCCAGCCTCTTGGACAAGAACTCGATTATGACGGAGAAAATCGCCCGTCGCGGAATCCGCACGCCGTCCGAATTCGTGGCCGATCCGCTGGAGCAGGTGATCGTCGCCGACATCGCGACCAAACCGGTCGTGACACTTTCCTCCACGCAAACCGTCGAGAGCGCGCGGCGCTGGCTTTCCGTCGGAGCGGACGGGAACCGGCACCAGGGCTTCCCCGTCGTCGATCCCGCGGGCCGCCTGGTCGGCGTTCTCACGCGGCGGGACATTCTGGATCCCCGCGTCGGCGGCGGTCGCGAGCTGCGCGAGATCCTGTGCCGCCCGCCCAAATTCGTCTACGACGACAGTACTGCCCGCCAGGCCGCCAACCACATGGTGAACCACGATATTGGCCGGCTTCCGGTCGTGGATCGGGCTCAGCCGCCGCGGCTGGTCGGGATTGTGACGCGGAGCGACATTCTCTCGGCGTATCGCCGCCGGATCGAAGAGAACGAAGCCCAGCGCCCGGAAATCCGCGTTCGCCGGATTTCCAAGAAGATACGCGCACTCCCCTCGCGGCTGTTCCGCTGAGCCGCCGGGATGCTAGATTAGGGTTTCGCGCAATTTCGCTTGACCGCTGACCGACGGCGGTCTTCGTTGCGCGTCCCTGCGCTGTGTGCCACCCGCCCAGAGCCCGCATCAGGAACCCGCCATGTTCGATTCGCGCCCGGTCCTTTTCGCGTTTGGTTTGGCCGCTTTCGTCCTTGTTGGAGGGCTCGAATCGGCTGGTGCGGATGACGAGGCGTATCTCTTTACGCCTGCCGGCCACAGCCATCCGGGCCAGGCCGAGCTGACGCCGCCGAACCCGAGCGGCCATTTGAAACTGACAATTCGCGACGCGGCCACTGGCGAGCCGACCTTCTGCCGCGTGAACGTCGTCGGGTCGGACGGCAACTACTATTACCCGAAGCACAATTACCTCTCGCGCTTCGCTCTCACCGGACAATGGACGGGGAAGCCGCCCAACATGGCGCTGGGCAACCGCGTCGGCAAGGCGCCGATCCGTTATCTGGGCCGCTTCTTTTATTCGTGGGGACAGAACGAGATCGAGGTTCCCCCGGGATTAGTGCGTGTCGAGGTTTGGAAAGGACTTGAATATCGCCCGCAGGTCGCGACGAGTCAGATCGGCAAGGACGAGTCCCGCGCCGTCGAAGTGAAACTGACCCGCGACCCGTCGATCGCCCAGAGCGGTTACTACTCGGGCGATTCGCATCTCCACTTTCCCCGGCAGACCGACACCGATGATCAGACCGTCTTCGACCTCTTGGAGGCCGAGGACATCCATTTCGCGAGCATCCTGGCCTACAACGAACCGGCCGGACCCTACGCGGGTTTCATGCAGAATCTCGCGGCACCGCAGTTCCGCGGCCTGGGGACGCATTCGCTCAAGGACCGCGGCACGTATCACGTCCTCTCCGGCCAGGAGTACCGCAGTTCCACGTACGGGCACCTGAACCTTTATTTCCGCGACAACCTGGCCCTCCAGAACCAAAAGGTCAATGCGAATAACGGTCCCCTCTATGGTGTCGTGGCCCGCGAGACGCGCGACAAGGGAGGGTTCGCGTTCTATTGCCACGGCGGTTACGCGCAGACGAACCCCTACGCTGAGATTTATGCCGACGCCATTCAAGGGAACGTCGACGGAGTCGAGCTGTTGCAGTTCGGCATCTACCGCGAAATGGGGCTGGCCGATTGGTACCGGTTTTTGAACGTCGGTTATCAGTTCCCGATTCTCGGGGCCAGCGATTATCCAGCCTGCCGCTGGCTGGGTGATTGCCGCACGTATGTTAAGGTCGACGGAGCGCCCGGCATGAAGGGCTGGTTCCAGGGAGCGGCAGCCGGCCACAGCTTCGTGACGACCGGGCCCCTGCTTTTTCTCACCGTCGACGGACATCCGCCCGGCGATCGCCTCGAATTCAAGGGACCGGGGCCGCACGTCGTGACGGCACGCATCCGCGTTCGCAGTGAGGTCGCGCCGGTCACCGACGTGCATCTAATCGTGAATGGCAAGAGCGTCGCGAAATTCAAAATCCCCGCCGAGCAATCGACCGGCCGGTGGCTCGAATTCGAGAAACGGCTCTCGCTGGCGGGACCGTCGTGGATTGCGGCCCGCGCGTTCTCCACGGCCCCGTCAGGGAGTGCCGACGCCGACGCGCACACCAATCCGGTTTATGTCCGCGTCGACGGCCACGCGCCTTACGACCGCGGGTCACTCGACGCGCTCTTGGCGAAGCTCGACAAGCAGTTGGTCGCGCAGAAGAAACGCAAATTTGACGAGAAGACCATGCTGGTTGACTACTTCGAGCGGTCCCGCGACATCCTGCTCAAGATTCGTGAAGACGGCGGGCTGCACGCGGGCGAGGATGTCCACAAGATTGCTGAGGAAGAGCTTCCTGTCCTCAAAGATCCCGGAGCGCGAACGCACACCGATGCCGAGCTGAAGGCCTTCCTCAAGCCGGTCCCGCCCAAAACTCCGTCCGAGGCGCTCAAGACGTTCGAGACGATTCCCGGCTTTCACATGGAGCTGCTGGCGTCGGAGCCGGGTGTGCACAGTCCGATCGCCGCCGACATCGACGAGAACGGCAACCTCTACGTCACGGAGATGATCGATTATCCGTATTACCCCAAGCCGGGCGAGAAGCCGCTGGGAACGGTCCGCATGCTGCGGGACACCGACGGCGACGGCCGCTATGACGAGAGCACGGTTTTCGCCGACCATCTCCTCTGGGCTGGCGGTGTCGCCTGCTGGAAAGGGGGCGTGTTCGTCGCCGCTCCGCCCGACATCTGGTACTTCAAGGACACGAACGGCGATCACAAAGCCGACATCAAGCGGAAGGTCTTCACGGGCTTCGGCACCAAGAGCCAACAGTACATGCTCAACAACTTGAAGTGGGGCATGGATCACAAGATTTACGGATCGACGGCCGGCAACGGCGGCGAGATCCGACTGGGAGACAAGCCCGACGCCAAGCCGATTTCCGTCGAGCGCCACGATTTCCGATTCGATCCCGTCACGGAACAGTTTGAGCCGATTGCCGGCACGATTCAGTTCGGCAATTCGTTCGACGATTGGGGCAACCGGTTCATGTGCGATGAATCAGAGCCGCTCTACCAGTCGATGGTCGACCTGCATTACCTGGCACGGAACCCCTATCTCCCGGCCGGCCGGGGCGTGTTCAACATCGGTGGCGGCAGCGTGCCCATCTATCGGATCAGCCCCATCGAGCGCTGGCGGCACATTCGCTCCAGTCGACGCATTGCGCACAGTACTCGCAAGCCGCTCGGCGCCGGCGTGAGCCACCACGTGATCGATGCCGGCGCGGGAGTCACGATCTATCGCGGCAACGCATACCCCAAAGCGTTCTATGGCAACGCCGTCATCGGTGATGCGCAGAACAACCTCGTGCATCGCATGCTGCTCACGCCGGACGGCGTCACGTTCCGCCAGCGCCGCGCCGATCAGGGGACCGAGTTTGTCCGCTCGTCGGACAACTGGTTCCGCCCCGTGAATTTCGTCAACGCGCCGGACGGAACGCTCTACTGCCTCGATATGAGCCGCGAGATCCTCGAATCGATCCACATCCCGTTCGACGTGCTCAAGTTCATCGACCTGAAGGCCGGGCGAGACTCCGGCCGTCTCTATCGAATCGCGCCGGACGGTTTTCACTTTCCCGGCGAACCTCACCTGGACTCCGCAACCACGGCCGAGCTTGTGCGGCTGCTCGAACATCCCAACGGCTGGCATCGCGACACGGCCCATCGGCTCCTCTTTGAACGGCAGGACAAGTCGGCGGTGCCGCTGCTTGCGGCACTTCTTCGCAAAAGCGCGATGCCGCAAGCTCGGTTGTACGCTCTGTGGTCGCTGGAGGGTCTCAAGGCGCTGGAGCCGGCCGACC
The DNA here is from genome assembly GCA_963833105.1 of uncultured Planctomycetaceae bacterium. Lineage (GTDB taxonomy): Bacteria > Planctomycetota > Planctomycetia > Planctomycetales > Planctomycetaceae > DASPSM01. Next base: position 249,363 of record CAWHWU010000005.1, on the reverse strand, counting down.
TCGAAGTGGCGCTGGGCGACACGCATCCGGCTTTGCGCGAGCACGCGGTGCGATTGGCCGAGCGGCACCTGAACGACAATGCGGTCCTCCTCAATCGCGTGGTCGCGCTGGCCGACGATGAGAATCCGCGTGTGCGAATGCAGGTCGCCTATTCGCTCGGCGAAACGAAAGACCCCCGCGCCGTTGACGCCATCGCGCGGATTGCCCGCCGTGACGGCGGAGACCCGTGGATTCGCACGGCCGTCCTCAGCTCGGTTGCCGAGACGTCGCACGAATTGCTGATCCGCCTCTTGGCCGAGCCGGGATTCGTCGCCTCCGGGACGGGGGCCGGCATCGCCGAGAGGCTGGCCTATATCGTCGGCGTTCGCAATCGGCCCGACGAGATGGCACGGTTGCTCGACGCGGTCGCCACGCTCCTCCACCCAGAGAACGTCTCTCTGCAAGCTCAAATCGTGCAGGGCATTGGCGACGGACTTAAGCAGGTCAACGGCTTCCTGCAGCCGAAAAGCAACTCCAACGGACCGGGCGACCACCTGCTGCAATCGCTCTTAACAAAATCAAAATCGACTGTCGCCGATCCACGGCAAGAGGACGGCGAACGGATCTCCGCCGTTCGTCTGCTGGCCTGTTATCCGCGCACGGGAGCGGGCCCCGCGCTGACCGAACTCCTCTCTCCGGCCAGCCCGGAAGGGGTTGAGACGTCTGCCGTCGCCGCCTTGTCGGGCTATGGCGATGACGATATCGCGAGCGTGCTTTTGGAACACTGGAAAGAATCGACACCGGCCGTGCGGACGGAGATCGTGCGCGCGCTCCTCTCGCGCGAGCCGTGGACGCTCGCCTACCTGCGTCTGGTCAAATCCGACTCGGCGGCAGGTGCTTTGCTGAAACCCCTGGAGCGGACGCGGCTCCTGGCCCACAAGAATGCGACGGTGCGGAACCTGGCCAAGGAAGTCTTGGGCCATCAAACGGCCAGTCCGCGATCGGCCGTGATTGCCGAGTACAAGTCGTGCCTCTCGCTGAGAGGCCGAGCCGCGGCGGGCCGCAAGATTTACGAACGCGAGTGCTCGATCTGCCATCAGATCGGGACCACGGGCCATGCCATCGGGCCGAGCCTGGCGGCGGCGACCAATGCTCGCGAGCCCGAGGCCCTGTTGACGCACGTGCTCGACCCGAATTTCTACGTGCCGCCGCAATACGTGCAATACGTCGCCGTCGATCACAAGGGACGCACCTACACGGGAATTCTCGCGGACCAGACGTCGACGAGCATTTCACTCAAACGCGAAAAGGATGCCGTCGATACGCTCCTCCGCTCGAACATTGAAGAGTTGTCGAGCACGGGCAAGTCCCTGATGCCGGAAGGACTCGAGAAAAAGCTCACGCATCAGGACATGGCCGACCTGATCGCCTACCTGCAAACGGTCCAAGCCACCGTTCCGCCTGCCGAACCGCCGCTCGATATCGGCACGAGACCGGGGCTCATGGAACCTTGAAGAGAAACTGAGCGGAATCCATTCAGGTCGCGCTCTGGTCCTTCATAAGTACCTGAATCTCGTCTCCGACAACGCGCACCGGATACCAAGCGTTGGCGATCTTCGACCGGGGATTGTCGAGCCAGGTGCCGTCCTTCACGGAGAAGCGCCAGGCGTGCCAGGGACACGTTACCGAAGTTCCGTCGACGTATCCGCCGGCAAGCGACGCGCCCATGTGCGGGCAGACGTCGTTGATCGCCGTATATTCGCCACCAACGTTGAACACGGCGACGATCGTGCCGTCGATGGGGTACGCGCGACCCTCGCCTTCGGGAATCTCACCGACTTTGGCGATGGTTTGAAATTCGGCCATTTCAGCTTGTGGGAGGAAGACGGCACCGCGGTTGGACGTCAGCAGGAAAGCAAGATATTGTAGTCGCACACAGGCATCTGGGGCCAAGCGGCCGGTTTGCCGTTGAAAATGCGGCCAACCGTACGATTTTCCATCGGCCGCGAGGTGCCCGACACTTGGAGTCGGTCGGATGAAGCGGAACCCGGTGAAAGCGGCCCTCAAAGCGGGAAAGCCACAAGTCGGCACGTGGCTGTCGTTCGGAAACGTGCTGGCGACGCGGCTGCATGGCGCGGGTCGGATTTCCGTGGCTCACTGTCGACTTGGAGCATTCGCCCATCGACTGGAGCGACGCGAGCGTCCTGTTCGGCGCGATTGCCGACGCCGGCTGCGTCCCTCTGGCCCGGGTTCCCCGCGGCGACCATGACCACATCAAACGCGTGCTCGACGCCGGCGCTTGGGGCATCGTCGTGCCGATGGTCGACACGGTGGAAGAGGCCAAAGCGGCCATCGCCGCGGCCAAGTATCCTCCCGTCGGCAACCGGTCGGTCGGCGGATCGTTGCACGCCATCAATTTCGGCGCGGCGGCGGCCGACTATTACAAGCACGCCAACGAGGAAATCCTCGTCGTGCTGCAGACCGAATCGCCTCGCGGCGTCCACAATGCCGAGGCGATTTACAGCTTGAAAGGGGTCGACGCGATTTTCGTCGGGCCCAATGATCTGACCGCCCAAATGCGGGACGAGTCGGGAAAGATCCCACTCACGAAGAACTCGAAGCCATGCTGCAGCGCGTGCTGGCGATCGGAAAGAAGGTCGGCACGCCGGTCGGCTTGCACGTGCAGTCGGTGGAAGCCGTCAAAAAGCGAATCGCCGAAGGCTGGCAGTTCCTCGCGCTCGGCAGTGATCTCCGGATGATGGTCGCCGAAGCCCAGCGGTTCGTGACGGCTCTCGACTTGAAGCCCCAGGCGAGCGACCTCGCGCGTTATTGAGTCCAGCGAATCGAGTCCCAAGCGGAGTTCTCCCATCGCGCGGGTCTTGCTGGTCTTCGAGTTCGCGACGATCAACGGAGGCGAACGGTCGATCGAGGCCGTCCTGCCTCAGTTCGTCGGCACGGATTTCGAGTTCGTCGCGCTCGCACCGCCGAGGGGGGCCATGGTCGGCGCGCTGCAAGCGATTGGGATTCCCGTCGTTCCGTTTGACGTCCGCGATGAAGCGGGAAATCGGCGTCCTGCCGAGCGAATTCTCGAGGATTTTCAGGCCAAAGTGAGACACGTCGTTCCGGATTTGGTACACGGCAACAGCCTGTCGACGGGGCGACTGACGGGATCCCTCGCCCGCCAAACGGGCCTGGTCTGCACGGCTCATTTGCGCGATATTGTCGGCCTGAGTGCGGCTGCCGTCGAACAGCTCAACGCCAATCAGGCACTCGTCGCCGTATCGAAGGCGGTCCGTGACTTTCATGTCGCGCAGGGGATCGATCAGAGCCGTTTGCACGTCATCTACAACGGAATCGACGGTCGCAACGTATTTCCGCTTTCGCCGACGGGCTGGCTCAAAGCCGAATTGGGGCTGCCCGCTGACGTGTCTCTCATGGCGACGATCGGCCAGATTAGCCTGCGGAAGGGACAGGACGTTTTTTCGCAGGCAGCGGTGCGAGTCGCTCGAGAAATGTCCGACTCACATTTTTTGATCGTCGGCGAGCGATATTCGGCTAAGCCGGAAAGCATCGCTTTTGAGGAATCGATTTGTCAGGAGTTTGTAAACGCAGGACTGGCCGATCGATTGCATCGGCTGGGCTATCGAAATGACGTCAGCCGAATTCTGGGTGAGATCGATCTGCTCGTGCATTGCGCACGACAGGAGCCGTTTGGCCGCGTGCTTTTGGAAGCGGCCGCCGTCGGCTGTCCGATCGTCGCCACCAATGTCGGCGGAACGGCCGAGATGCTTGTCGACGGTGAGTCGGCGCTTCTGGTTCCCGCCGACCAGCCGGATGCTCTCGCCGCGGCGATTCTCCGCTTGCGCGGCGACCCGCTGCTCCGCCATCGCCTCGCGCACGCTGCTCGAGAGAGGATTGTCGAACGATTCCCGATCGACAAAGCGGTGCGCGAACTCGCCGAGCTGTGGCGAGCTACGTTGAACGACTAAGCCATCGCTCGATTCACTCGCCACGCTTGGGCACCGGCCAGTTGAGGTGCTTGTGCAGAAAGGCGAACGTCCCCTGGCCATGGATCGTGTGCGGACCGTTGAAGAACTCGATCTCCGTGCGGTCCCCCAAGCCGAGCTTGTCATACAGCCGGCGGACTTTCGCATACTCCCAGGCGACCCATTCGTCCGGAGCGACGCCGTCATCATGGCCGCGCTCGACCATGAAGGGACGCGGCGCCATGAGTGAGGCCAGCTCCGCGTAATTGGCCACGTGTCCCATGTTCCACTCGAACATCTCGTATTCGGGCGTGAAGACGTAGCTGTAGCGATCGGAGTTCGTGGCGTTTTTACGCACCCATTCGTTGAAGTCGCCGGAGCAGATTGAAAGGGCGTATTGCGGCAACATGGTCGGTACGCGAACGGCGGTCTTTCCTCCGTAAGACAGGCCGTAGAAGCCGATCCGCTTCGGGTCGACATTGGGGAGTGTCGCCAGCCATTCGAGCGTGCGCTGGTGCTGCGGGATGATGTAACTGAAAAGCGACCGGCCCAGCGGATTGCTCTTCCGCTGGATCGTGCGGAAGCGGTCCATGCCCCGGTAGGGGTTTTGCGGCGCGTAGGTAATGAAGCCGCGCTTAGCCAGCTCGGCCGTGAATCCCTTGTAATATTTGTAGCCGTCCCTGGTGGTGCTGATCGTATCCATCGGCACTCCTTCGAGCCCGTGCTGGCACACGACGACCGGCCGCTTCTCGCCCGGCTTGAGATCGGTGGGCAACAACAGGATTCCGCCGGCAACCACGTCCGGATAGACGTCGATCATCACTTCGTAGCCCGTGTACGCCGGGTCTTCGAGGACCTTGCGGGTCCGCACGTTGGGCGGCAGGGCCGGCTCGGGGAGCTTTCCGATCAAAGTTCGCCAGACGAAATCGCGGTATTTCTCGGCCGACTTTGCCCAAGTCGCCGGGCTCGAGCGATCGGCCTGCGCCCATTTTCGATCGCGGACCTTGGCACTTTGTTCCAGCAGCTTCTGCGTGAAATCGACGAGTTCGTCGACCTGACGGTGCTGACGCTCGTCGGCGTCGCCGGGCGAGCGAACCGTTTGTGGCGGATCGCTTTCCGGACTCAAGCCGCCGCGAATTCCCAGTCCCTCGAGAAAGCCGATCAGGGCCGCATTCGATCCCGGAGGACCGTGCCCGTCCGCATTCTCGACGAGTTTGAGATGCTCGCGAAAACCGTCTGGCAGAAGACCGGCCACGCGTCCAAATTCGCGGCGGACCTGGTTGACGTCGGCTGTCTCGATTCGACCCGGTGCGGCACCTCCGGAACGGCCCGCTCGCGGCGTGGGCGGCCCCGTCACGTGCGGAACGTCGGCCGCCTCGACCACGAGCGTCCGCGGCGCGACAAGCGACGCAATCTCGGCATCGCCGAACTCGCTCAAGAGGGACCAGACATTGCGATAAATCGGTTCTTGCCACACCTGCTCCCGCGGCTGGAAGTAACCGCTGACGAGAGCTGATTTGATCCGCCGATCGAGTGCCGCCGCATCGAGCGAGATAAGTCCTCCCTCGCTGACTCCCGCCACGCCGATCGGGACGTGGCTGCCGTCGGCCTCATTCATCCGCGAAAAGACATCCACAGCCGCGAGGACCTTTTGAATCTCGTAGCCGATGACGTGCCGGCCCAGTTCGAACGCCATCCGATAGATGAACTCGCGGTGCGGCTGATTCGTGAAGCGAATGGCCGGATTCCCTGACCAGGTGTCGTCGCGGCTGATGAGCGTGGGGACGACGACCTGCACACCGTTCTCTGCGAGCCGCCGCGGAAGTTGCGCACGGCGATCGACTCCGCCAACCAGACCGGCAAACGCTTCCGGCGTCCAGTCCGCATCGGGCAGGACGATGACACGTGCTTTCGGACGTGCGAGGGGCGAAAGCAACAGGCCTTCGGCCGTCACGCCGGGAAGAACGTGCCAGCGCACGGCTTCGACTTTGTACGACTTGGTCCGCGCCAGCTCGGCACTGGCGGCCGTCGTGGCGATCAATTCAAACGCGCTCCCCGCGATGCGGGGATCGACCGCGCCCACGATCGTCCGCAATTGCTCCCGATTCGGCGCGACGCCGGCTTCGTAGGAGGCCGCGGAGGTGAAGTCTCGTTTCCAATGGTGCGGGCGGTTTTTCGCCGACTCGTCCAAGGCACGGAGGGCAAAGCGGTTGATCCCGTCGACCATCACCTCGTCGAGCGGCCGGTCCAACTCGAGCTTTGCCGTTCTCGGAAGCGACTCCGGAGCGTTTCCGGCATTCGCGGGAGAACCCGAAAACAGGGCGGCCGCCACGAGCAAAACGACGATCGACACACCTCGGATCACCATGAGAAAACCTCGGACGTCAGCGAACTTGGGAAAATCAAATCACCGCTTCACATTATCTGAATCTTCGGCTCGTTCGAAGGCGCCGACCCACTTGCGGACGCGGGAGCGGCTATTGCCTGGACGGGGGGCACAGGTAAACTGGAGGTAGCCGGGCGGCAAGTCTTTGGCCGCCCGGTGGACTCGGCGTCAGCGGATGCCGCTGGTCAATTTTCCCGTTTGTGGTTTGAAGCGATGGAACCTGCCTACCTGGCGGTCGCCTTCCTGGTCCTCGGCTTGACGCTCATCGTCTGCGAAGTCTTCATTCCCTCGGCGGGATTGATCGCGGCCTTCGCGACATTGTGCTTTGCGGCGTCGGTCGTGGCGGCCTGGCAGGCGTGGTGGTACGACAAGCCGGGTTATTTCGCGATTTATGCCATCGCCCTGCTAGTCCTGATCCCGTCCGCCTTGAGCAGTGCCCTGTATCTCCTGCCGCGGACCGAATTCGGCCGGCAGGTCCTGCTCGAAGCCCCGGCCCTCGACGAGGTGACGCCCTATCAGGAAGAGCAGCGCCAACTGCAACGGCTCGTCGGGCAGATCGGTAAAACGCTCACGCTGCTCAATCCCGGGGGGTTGGTCCTGGTCGATGGCACCCGGCAACATTGCGAAAGTGAGGGGCTCCTGCTTGAAGCGGGAACGCCCGTGGAGATCGTCGCCGTGAAAGGCAATCGCGTTGTCGTCCGGCCGGTGGATGCTTCGGCCCCCGAAACGATTTCCGAGCTGGAGCCTCGTCAACCGCTGGGCGAGACGCCGCTTGACTTTGACCTGCCGCAAAGCTAAACCGCCACGAAGAAATACCTATACTCGAGAATCCGATGATTTTGGCAGATCTCGAACAGTCGCTCGGCCCGTGGATCATGCTGGGCGCGTTGCTCGTCATTGTCGCGGCGATCGTGTTCATCGCCGTTTTGGCACGGTACTTCAACCTCTGGATCCAGTGCATTTTCACCCGGGCCGACATCAACATCTGGCAACTGATGATGATGTCGATCCGCAAGGTGAATCCGACGGTAATCGTCCGCAGCAAGATCATGGCCGTGCAGGCCGGTCTGACGCGGGTCTATCCGATCACCACGCGTGCGCTCGAGGCCCATTACCTGGCCGGCGGAAACGTTCCGAATGTCGTGCGGGCACTGATCGCCGCCCATCGCGCCCATATCGATCTCGACTGGCAGACGGCCCAGGCGATCGACCTGGCGGGGCGCGACGTGCTCGAAGCCGTTCGCACGAGCGTGTATCCGAAAGTCATCGACTGCCCGGATCCCAAGCGATCGGCCGGTGCCTTGGATGCCGTCGCGGGCGACGGCATTCGGCTCAAGTCGCGGGCTCGCGTGACCGTCCGCACCAACATCCGGCAACTGGTCGGCGGGGCGACGGAGGAAACCATCATCGCCCGCGTGGGCCAGGGCATCGTTCAGGCAATCGGCTCGACGCGTTCCTACAAAGCCGTGCTGGAAAATCCGGAACGCATTTCCGAGACCGTCTTGGGCCAGGGCCTCGAGGCTCAAACGGCTTATGAAATCGTTTCCATCGACATCGCCGACATCGATGTCGGCGAAAACATCGGTGCCCGGCTGTTGGCCGACCAGGCCGAGGCCGATATGCGCGTCGCCCAGGCCAAGGCCGAACAGCGACGGGCGGCCGCACGGGCGCGCGAGCAGGAGGAGATTGCCCATATCCAGGAAAATCGGGCGAAAGTCGTCGCCGCCGAAGCCCAGGTTCCCCTGGCAATCGCCGAGTCTTTCCGCACGGGCAAGCTGGGACTGCTCGACTACTACGAACTCAAAAACGTGCAGGCCGACACGCGGATGCGAATGTCGATTGCAGGCGCCGGCTCGGCTGTCCCTGAGCCGCCCACGGGACAAAACTCAACCTGACCGGGGTGCGAAGCATGCAAAACCACGGGAACGGACGATCCGCTCGTTCCTCATTCGCCCTTCCACCATCGGATCGTGAAACATGACTTCGCTCACGCTGATTCCGCTCTTCGCTGCACTCCCGGTCGAATTTTACAAGTTCATCCTGATCGCGCTGATCATGTTGGGGGGGCCGCTGTTGAAAAAGATCACGGACGCGCGCGAGCAGGCGGAACGGGCCAAGAAAGGAAAGCCCCCCGGTGTGAAACCGCCCGCGGTTCCTCCTCGCCGTGAAAACAGCGTTCGCGATGCCGACGCGACTTGGAATGCGAATGCTGCGGAAGCGCCGGCGACTCCCCGCCGGGAGAATCCGTTCCGCAATGAAATCGAGCAGTTTCTCGAAGAGGTCGGGCGACGCCGTCCTGCCGCCGGCGCACCACAGCCCGCCAGCAATGAGCGGCGAACCGCGGCTCCCGCGATGCCGCGTCCGGTTCCGCTGCAGCAATCTGTGCCGCGCACGCCAACGCCGATGCAGCGCAACACCGGCAGCCCGCTCCGCCCGAAGTCTGAGCCGCCCAAGGCACCCGCGACGGCCGCACCTCAAACTCTGCCACCTCGGCCCGGAACGGAGCTCGCCCAGCGCAAGGCGCCCGTCTCGGATGACCTCGGTGCCCAGGTCCGCGCCCATTTGACTCAGTATCTCGACTCGTCGCGGATGTCGCAGCGCGCGAGGGCCGATCTCGGGAGTGCCGTGGAACGCGCGGTCCGCGACCATATGGGAACGACGACGACGGCCGGCACCGCGGATCAAGCTGCCCCGCAAGCGGCCGCCGATCCCGCTACGTCAGTCGTGGCGCTCTTGCGCGATCCGGCCGGCGTGCGAGCGGCGATCGTTGTGAACGAAATCCTTGAGCGGCCGCGGTGCCTCCGCCGAAATACCTGATCGCCCGAGACAAATCTCATGGCGGAGCCGTGGTTGAAGGTACTCTTGGTCGCGGGACCGTTTGAAGTCCGCGGTTTGTCCGCCAACACGCTGCGACTGGCCGAAGGGCTGGCCTCCCACCAGATCGAGGCGGCCATCATCACGCCCAACGCCGACCGCATCGCCCCCTGCCGAAGGGAGCGTCTGGCCGTCTCGGTCTATCCGCGGCTCACCTTTCCCATCTGGGGCCGGGTGATTCGAGAATCGATTCTCCGCGAGTTGGCGGCCAATCCGCCGGATTTGGTCCATGTCCAATCTTGGAGCATGTACCGCTTCGGCTCCTGGCTGGCGCGGCGGCTGGGTCGGCCCTATGTCCTGGGCGTTCACGTCCACCTTCCGCCGCACGTCCGCGTTCACTTCAACCGACAGTGGGGCCGGCGGATCATCGCCGTGAGCCAGAGCGTGAAATCCGAACTCTTGAGCCGAACGTCGATCCCCCAAGAGTTGGTGAACGTGATCCATGCGGGAGTCGACGTTCCTGACTCCCCTGCTCTGCCCGCCGTGCTGACCCCGGGCCGGCTCCCCGTCGTGGGAACCGCCGGGCCGCTGGAAGCCGTGAAAGGTCACGTCTTTTTCCTGGGCGCGGCCCAACGCGTGGCGGCCGCCCAGCCGGAGACCGAATTCCTCGTCGCGGGGGCCGGGCCCGAAGAGGAGAATCTCCGGCGACTCGCGCGGGAACTGGGCATCAATCACAACGTCACGTTCGCCTACAACCTCTACGATTTTTCCACGTCGCTGGCGGCGATGGATATTTTCTGTCTCCCCTCGCTGCGACAAGGGCTGGGTACGATCATGCTCGAAGCGATGGCCTTGGGCCGGCCCGTCATCGCCAGCGGAGTGGGGGGCATCTACAGCGTCATCCGTAACAACGAGACGGGCCTCGTCGTCCCCCCTTCGGACAACACAGCCCTGGCCGAGCGCATCCTGGAACTCTTGCACGACCCCGTCCGCGCACGCGCCATCGGCGAAGCGGGCCGGCAACTCGTGCGGGAGGAGTTCGGCGTCGAGCGGATGGTGGCTCAGACGGCCGAACTCTATCGAGAGATCCTGGCTTCCGAACGCATCGCCGCGCCGACCGTCGTCGTTTAGCGCCTGCCCGACCGTCAATTCCCTTCCACGCCTCCCCTTGCGACGCCTACCAAATCGAAAGCGATTGGCGTAGGCTGGCTCCATGCATGCCGAAATCATCTCTGTCGGAACCGAATTGACGACGGGCGCGATGCTCGACACCAACAGCCAATGGCTCAGCCTCGAGTTGGCGGCGATCGGCATCCCTGTCCACTTTCATACCACCGTGGCCGACAATCTCGATGCGATGGCGGGCGTCCTGCGGGCGGCCGCCGACCGCTCCGACCTTGTCCTGCTCACCGGCGGATTGGGGCCGACGCTCGACGACCTCACCCGGCAGGCGTTGGCGATCGTCCTGGCTACCGAGCTGGTTCTCGATGAAAAATCGCTCGATTTCATCCGCTCGATTTTCGCCCGCCATAATCGCGAGATGCCGGAGCGGAACGCCATCCAGGCCTATTTCCCCTCAGGCAGCGAACCGATCGCCAATCCGCGCGGCACCGCGCCGGGAATCTGGGCGAAAATCCCGCGCGGCGAGGACCGCCCGGCCTCCCTGTTCGCCGCCATGCCCGGCGTGCCGCACGAAATGAAACGCATGTTCCTCAAAGAGGTCGTGCCGCGGCTCCCGGGCGGAAACCTCGTCATTCAGCGGGCCCGCCTCAACTGCTTCGGCGTCGGTGAATCGAAGGCCGAAGAGATGCTGGGCGACCTGACGGCCCGCGGCCGCGATCCGGAAATCGGCATCACCGTTCATGAGGCGACCATCACTCTGCGAGTCGTGGCTCACGGCAAATCGGCCGACGAGTGCCGGGCCAAAATCGAAACCGCCAAAGCCGCCATTCGCGAGCGGATGGGCGAGCAGGTCTTCGGCGAGGAAGACGAGGAACTCGAGCACGTCGTCGTGCGAATGCTGAACGAACGCCGTCTCACGTTCGCCACCGCGGAAATCGGCACGGGCGGCCTGCTGACACGCCGCATCACCGAAGTCGCCGGCCAGGAAAACTGCTTCCGCGGAGGAATCGTGGCGCCATCAATCGAAGCCCTCGCTGCCGCCATCGCGCTCTCTGAAACGATCACGGAACCGGGTGCCGATGCGCCAACCAAGAGCAAAGAGCACGCCCGAATTGCCGCTTTGGCAAACGGTTGCCGCGGGCGGTTTCGCACCGATTTCGTGCTCTTCGTCGGCCCTTTTCCCAAGTACGACCCCGAGGACGCGACGAGCACCGCACCCAGTTCGCAAGTCGCGTTGGCGGGCGACGCGGTCTCACGCGTCGTCGACTACACGTTCCTTGGCGACCTGACGCTCAACAAAAGCCGGGCCGCGAAAATCGCCCTCAACCTGCTCCGGCTGCACCTTTTGAGGCAGGAAAAACCGGCCGAGCTGCAGGATTGATCACCGAAAAATCATCGGGTAGAGGGTCGTCAAGCGACGGAAATCTGGGCAGCTAAACAGCCTTGGCGATCGGGACTTGCGCTCCTATACTAACCAGCGCCAAAGCCGAACGCAGGAACCGCCGCGTCCCTCTGAGGTCGCCGTCTCCGACCCGTCGGCCGCTCCGCCAGCGCGGAGCGTGGCAGCCGCCTCAAGGCCCCTCTTGCCTGGTAGTGTAACGGTAGCACGAGTGACTCTGGATCACTTAGTCAAGGTTCGAATCCTTGCCGGGCAATTTCGTCCTCTGGAAACGCGCCGCCTTCACTCCGGCGGTGACGAGAGTTCTGAGCCGCCTCACTCCGGCACGCCCTCGATGACGCTCACCTCGGCCTGAGTCGGGACGATCCGCGCGAGGCGGAAGCCGGCCTTGCCGAAGAGGGTGCGGTACTCGTCTTCCGTGCGTTCCTGGCCGCCCGGGATGACGAGCATGGTCAGATCGAGCAGCTTGCCGAAGCACGGATCGTTGCCGGGCGGGATCACGCTTTCGACGACCAACACCCGCCCTTCCTCGCCCATCGCCCGCCGCACGTTTTCGAGGATCCAGAGCGCCTTCTCATCGTCCCAGTCATGGATGATGTGCCGCAAAAAATAAGCGTCGGCTCCGCTGGGAACCGATTCGAAGAAATCGCCCGCCACGAGGTGCAGGCGGTCCGACAGGCCGGCCTGTTCGGCATTTTGGCGGGCCCGCCCGATGACGCCCGGCAAGTCGAACAGCGTGCCGTGCAGAGCCGAATGCCGCTTGAGGATGCCCGAGAGGGTGCTGCCGTTGCCGCCGCCGATGTCGGCGATGGAAGAGAAGGCCGAGAAATCGTAGGCATCGAGAACGGCGCTCGTTTCGCGGCCGTGGACGCCGACCATGGCCCGGTCGAAAATGGCCGCCTGTTCGGGACGCTCGGAGAGAAACTCGAAGACGGGCTTGCGGAAGATTTTCTCGAACGCGGGCTTGCCCGTCTGCACGCTGTATAAGAGCTCTCCCCAGGACTTGTAATGCTCCTCTCCCATCATGATGGCCATCGCCCGTTGCGAGCCGGGAATATCGTCCTGAAGCAGAGCGGCGGCCGGCGTGAGCGTGAAGCGACGCTCGCCCTCTTCGGCGAAAACGCCCAGGCTCGCGAGGCCCCGCAAGAGCCGGTACAGCGCATGCGGATGCGTCTTGGTCTTCTTGGCCAGGTCGTCCGATGAGAGCGGGCCGTCCTTCAAGAGGTCGGCAATTCCCAGTTTGGCGGCAACGTAAACGCACTGCGAGTGCCAATAACCGGCAATGAGCTGCCTCATGAGTTGCGGAGCCGTGTCTGCCATCGCGCGTTCCTTAACTATCGATGAAAAAAGCCGACGGGATACGTCGGCTTGAAGCCTGCTAGGGCCGTTGTGTGGTTTACAGAGGGCGGACGTTTTCGGCACGCGGTCCCTTCGGTCCGCGTCCTTCGGTGTAAGACACCTTCTGCCCTTCCCGTAGCGATTCGTACCCCGAGCCCTCGACATTCGAGGAATGGAAGAACAAATCGGCGCCTGATTCGGTCTTGATGAATCCGAATCCCTTGTCAGTCTTTTTCTTGATCGTGCCCTGAGGCATTCTGGTCACATCCCTAAAAAATGTTTTCGCGGCGGCTGCCCGACGTTCGAGCTGGTCCACCGCGGCACTGATTCTATCAGGCGACAAACTTTCAGCAACGCCGGATCGAGGCCCGGAGTCACCGGGGCCAATTCCAGTGACCGGCCTCACTCGACCACATCCGCCAGGTGCGAGATGCCGACCACGCCGTCGCACCGCACGAAGGCACGCCGGCGGTTGCAGTTAACGCCGTGCCGTTTGGCGTCGAGGACGTAAAGATCGCGCGTCGTGGCCGTGTCGCGCAGGTCGTGGATGTCGGCCTCTTCGACGATGTAATAGGGGCCGTCGGTGCCGCGGTACGTGCCGAGGATCACGTACGGGCTGGTGAGGTCGAGCACGACAACTTGCCCGAACAGCGATTCGAGGACCGATGCCCCTGCCATCGTCGCGCGAACCTCCGCCCCAGTGGAAACGGCGTTTGTATCAAGGAACGAAGCGGTATTTGCCCTTGTGGTCCTTGGCGATGCCCTTCAGCATTGCCGCCCCTTCCTCGGTCACAAAGGCGATCGTGTGGATCACCGTCTTGTGGTCGCGGTTGTATTTCTTGGCCGTGTCGCGGGTGGTTTCCGGGATTTCGCCGTCAGTCAAAAAATACACGACTTGCGGCTTCATCTTGAGCGCCCGCTCAATCGCGTCGTCGGGCGCCGTGTCGCCGTCGGGCTGCAATGTCTTGATCCACTTGATGACCTTCGTCCGGTTGCCCGGCGTCGCCGGCATCAGCTTGCCGGCTCGCAAGTCGAGCATCGGATAGGTCACGCCGTTGAAGAAATAAACAAAGAATTTCTGGGTCGGCACGAGCGAATTGAGAGAACGGACCAACTCGTCGACGGCCCGGTCGAAACGCCGGCCGTCGTTCATGCTGCCCGACATATCGACCACGAACACGACCGTGTCGGCCCGGGCCCGCGTGCCAAAAAAGCCAACCCCTTTGCCGGATCCACCGCCCCCCGTGCCGAGCGAGGCGACCGCGTCGAAATGGCCGGCCCCGGTTCCGGAGCCCGAGCTGCCGGCAAGCGCCCCTTCGACCGCTGGAACGGCATCGACGGTCGTGGTGGCCGTTTTCTCGACATCGGTTCCCTTTCCGGGGTCGGGAGTTCCGATGGTCACGCTGTCGACCAGCTCGCCGTCCCCCTCGTCCGTGCCGATGCCGCCGTCGATCGACGTCCCGTTCTGGGCCGTTTGCACCGGGATCAGCAAAGCGGCCAACACGAGCAGCAACAGCAAATGAATGACGAGCGACAAACCGGCCGCGTTCCATTCCGCGGGTCGGCACGGGGATCGTCGAATGCGCGGCAGGAACCGCGACCGGCGAGATGGCAGGGCCGGCGGCCGGGAAAACAGGCGACCCCCCGGCGGGCGCCAATTCCGTTTGGGCGGTGCTCATGAGCGACGGGTTTTGGCGATGCGAATGGAGTAACAAAACAGGCCCGGCCTCCCTTTGAGTTTGCGCGATGGCCAGGCGAAACACAACCTCGCTTGTGCGGTGATTAAGTTTACGCTTCCTGAGTCCGATTGACGGTGACAGAGATCCGCGAATTGGCAGACTCCTACGCAACCTCCTAAGTGGCCGAAGGTTGGGAAACACCTTGACCTGGTTTCCGTGCGGAGTTATTGTCCCGACCTCCCTCCCTGTTCCACCGTGCCAGTCACTTCACGAGCCAGTTTTCTCCCAATGGCCGCATCCCGGCGGACCGGGTTTCCCATGGAACACTGCGCGAGGAATTCTTTGCTCTGCGCCCTGCTGCGACAAGCGCCTTTTTGGGCCGCATCCGTGATTGTGGGCCTCGCCAACCATGAGGCCCGTGCTCAGCAGAATCTGCCCCTTCCGCCGCTCGCCCAAAAGCTGTCGGCGATGGGCGTGCCGATTCTGCCGGGCCCGTCGCCGGCAAGCGGCGGGGCCGTGCCCCAAAATTCGAGCCTGGGTAACTCCTCCGACCCATTCCACGTCTTCGGCCAGTCGGGTGCGCCCGTCGACCGGTCCGCTAAAGTGAATCCGCCCGCAGCCGCGGCCGTCCCCTCGACCGCGAGTGCCAAAGTCCTGGTGCTCAAAAGCGGCCGGGTTCTGCAAGGAACGATCCGTAGCGATTCGCGCGGCTATTTTGTCGACGCGCCGCGCTCGAGCTTGTATTTCCCCTTTCCGTATGTGCGGTTCATCGCGGCCGATCTGCAAGAGGCGCACGCCAAGATGTGCGACTCCGTCGGCGGTTCGTCGTTTCACCGCGAGGTGCTGTTGGGACGCTGGTGTCTCGAGAACGACCTGCGGCCGGAGGCGGCCGATCATTTCAAGAAGGTGCTCGCCATCGAGCCGGGCAACCACGAAGCGCGGCATACCCTCGCCCGGCTCGAGCAAAGCCGGTCGGACGAGTCCGCCGATGAACTCTCAGCCAAACCGCGTCGGGCCAAGGCGACTCGCAACTGACCGACTCGCTTTCGCGACTTTCCGGCTCGGCCGTGCGGGAGTTTGTGATCGGCATTCAGCCGATCCTGCTCTCCCGCTGCGGCGGCGTGAAATGCCATACGGGAGGAAGTTCTCAGACGTTCGGTCCCGGATCATTTCACCTGGAACATGTGCGGTTGTCGCAAGGGAGCAATCGGGCCGCAACGGCCCGCAATCTCGACGCCGTCTTGAACCTGATCGATTCGCAATTTCCATCGCAGAGCGTGCTCTTTCAGAAAGGATTGCAGCCGCACGGCGGACTCGTGATGCGGGCTCCCCTCGACGGGCCAGCCGGCCGGGCGCAAGAGATGCGTTTGCGAAGATGGATCGACGCCATTTCGCCCGAGAGAAACCGGCTCAGACGCGAGCAGGCGTCGCGGGCCTTCGTCAATCGATTCGCCCAGTCGCGAAAACCGCCGACACTCCGCGATCCGAACGTCGTGTCGGCTTCGGCGAACGAAGAGGGCGCGAACGACGCGGAGCCTGCCAACTCACTGACTCCACCCTCCGACGCTCCTCCGGCCTTCCGCAGCCCGGTCAGCGCGCCCAAACAGTTAGGCCCGCTCACGGATCCATTCGACCCGGCTCGATTCAATTCGAGATAGGCCTCAGGTCACAGGAGTCAGAAAAAGGTCCTCTTCTCTGATCCCTGATCCCTCTTCCCTGATCCCTCTTCCCTGATCCCTGCCCTCAGCCGCACCAGTGTTGGATGGCTCGCTCGTAAAGTTGGGTGCCGCGTTCGAGCTGGTCGAGAGCGATCCACTCGTCGAAGGTGTGGGCCTGGGAGATGCTTCCGGGCCCGAAAACGGCGAGGTTCTTCAGGGCCGTGAACTGCGTTCCGTCGGTGCCGTACGTGACGGTCGTGGGCGCCTGCTGCCCCACGATTTCCAAGAGGTCCGAAACAAGTTCAGATTTCGGATCGATAAACAAAGGGGGCGCGGCCCCCATCACCTCAAACTCGAGACCATCAGCGCCCGGCCGCCGCGCGAGCCCGTTCGAGCAGGGCAGCCGGGTTCTGTCCCGGCATGGGGCGGAAATAAACTGTGCAAATGCTCTGCGGCGCGGTGATATTCACGGCCGTCGTGTGGTCGTTGATGCCGATGTTCCAGCTCGGCGTCGGCGGGTTGAACCGGTCATCCTGCCACGCCGGGTCAGATTCTGTCTCGTCGTGAATGGCCTTCATCTCGACCAGAAACGGGATCATGGCCAGATTGGCGTTGAGACCCTGCCGCGTGCTCGAGTGGCCCGCTCGGCCGTGCGAGACGGCGCGGAATCCGTACGTCCCCTTGTGGGCGTAGACCACCTTGAGCTCGGTCGGCTCTCCCACGATGCCGCGGGTGCCGCCCGTCACCATTTCGCGGAAGAGTTCCGAGCGGCGGGCGACCTCGGCGGCTCCGCCGTAGCCGACCTCTTCGTCGGCCGTGCACGTCACGTAGAGGGGAAACCGCAGCGACGAGCGGGCGAAGCACTCGGCAGCCGCGAGGATGCAGCCGATCGAGCCTTTCATGTCGCACGACCCGCGGCCGTAAAGGCGATCCCCTTTGACGGTCGGGGCAAACGGCCCATGCTCGGTCGTGAACCAGGGATCGGCCGGCACGACGTCGGTGTGTCCGAAATAAGCCAGGCCCCCCGTTCCGACCCCCTTCTTGCCAACGATGTTCACCTTGCGAACGCCGGCCGCGTCCGTGTACTCGACGCGCTCGGTGTCGAATTCGAGTCGTTTGAGCACGGCCGCGACGTAGTCGCTGACGTCGGCGTTGCTCCGCGAGCTGATCGAGCCGAAGGCCACAAGGTCGCACGTGTAGTCGAGAGCGTTCATCGGGAAGGACCGGCTCCCGCTCGGGCCGGCATCTATTGGTGGATGTAGCCGCCGTCGACCATCAACGATTCGGCCGTGACGAACGACGCGTCGTCCGAGGCGAGAAACAGGATCGCGTTGGCAATCTCGCGCGGGTCGGCGACCCGCTTGATCATGTGGGCGGCGCCCCACTTCGGATCGGAGTCGGCCGCCTTCCGGTCGAGCCCCTGCCCGGCCGCCAGGTCCCGCACCACGGGCGTCCACACCGCGCCGGGACAGACGGCGTTCACGCGAATATTGAGCGGAGCCAGATCGAGCGCCATGCACCGCGTCATCCCCAGCATGGCCGTCTTCGTGGTGTTGTACGTCACGAATTGCGGCTGGGCGATGAAGCTCGAAATCGAACCCAGGTTGACGATCGCCCCGCCCCCCGATTTTTGCATCACGGGGACGACGTGCTTGGCCATGAGGGCCGGGCCCATCACGTTGACGTCGAGGATCTTCCGCCACTCCTCGACGGTGGCGTCGATCCCTTTGAGCACGAAGACGGCCGCGTTGTTGACCAGGACGTCGATCCGCCCGAACGTATCGGCCACGCGGGAGACGGTCGACCGCACGCTTTTTTCGTCGGAAACGTCGGTCCGCACGAAGAGGGCCTTCCCTCCGGACCGGCCAATTTCATCGGCGACCGCCTGCCCGTTGGCCTCGTTGATTTCGGCGACCGCGACCGCAGCCCCCTCTTCGGCGAAGCGCAGGGCCGTCGCGCGACCGATACCGGAGCCGCCCCCCGTGACGACGGCGACTTTTCCCTCGAAGCGTTTCATGAGGCGCGCCGCTCGCTACCGGCTGCTGAGCTTTTGTGACGGAAGGGCGAAGCCCGTCTTGGGATCGATGTCGAGGTTCAGATGCTCGTTGGCGACTGTGTAAAACATGAAGCCGTACATCATTTCCTCGGTCGTCTGGTCCCCTTCGCGGACGGTCTTTTTGGGATCGGGATTGAACGGATTAAACGCCGAATTGTCGTAGTGGGCCACGACCTCGAACCGCGTCCCCGCGGGGAACTTCCGCGTGTTGGCCGGCCAGGCGTAACCGATCTGCCAGTCGAAGCTGTAATTCGGGACGACGAGCAAGGTCTCGGTCTTGCCGTCCGGATAGTGGGCCAAGTACGTCATGTCGGTCCCGCGGACGTGCATGTGGCTGAAGAGTCCGACGCCGATGATGTCCTTCTTCGTCTGCCACGTCTCGGTCACTTTGTAATGCGGATCGCCGGCGGCGATCGCGAAGCTGTGATTGGAGATCTCGCTCGAGGTGCAGCTCTTTCTGGACTTTGTCCCTGGCATAGCGGATGCCCAGGGCGATGCGACACTTTTCCGGGTGGCCGTTCGTCGTGAAATGAATCTGCAACAACGGGATATACATCTTCGGTGCCCGCACGGCGATGCCGTCTTCCAGCACCATGGGGATTCCGCCGGGAACCTTGCCGGTGACGAACAGGGCGTTTTTCACCTTATCGCCAAAAGCCGGCACCAGGATCAGGTTGCAGTGGTGCACGACCTTCGGATTGTCGGGCAGGATCTGGATGCGGTCGATCCAGGTGTCTTGCGAAAAGACATACGGCAGAGGCTCATAGCGGTACGCGACGAATCCTTCCGCGGGGACGCTGTGCAACTTCGTGTGGAGAACGAGGTCCGGCTTGCCGATCAGCCAGCCGTCGCCCACGACTTTGCGCAAAGGAAGGGGCGTCGCGTCGGCCACGGGTTCTCCGGCCGGCATGCCGGCCTGCACCCACGACGCGATCGTCTCCCGCTCGGTCGCCGACATCTCGCGGCGATTCATAAAATCGTCGTGTGCCGACGCGGCGTACCAAGGGGGCATCGCTTCGTCGCCGACGACCTCGGCCATCGTCGCCCCCTGTCTTTTCGCGTCCTCGTAGGTCAACAGGGAGAAGGGCGCCTCGGTGTTCGGCTGATGGCATTCGACGCAGTGCTTCCGCAAGATGGGAGCCACGTCTTTGTGGTAGGTGACATTGGATTTGCGATCCGGCGCGGCCGCGTGCGTGATCAGGCAGCCGTCGACGGTCGTCTCGGCAACCGCAACCGGCTTGCCGGCAAGCACGGCTTCGAGGGCGTTTTCCAGGTCGTTGTGAGCCGCCGTCTGATTGGCCCCGCTCAACCGATACTGGTCGTCAATGCGGCCCCGATAGCGAAGCACAGAATCAGCCCCGATGACCACGACCTCGGGAGTGCGGGTCACGCCCAGGGCCGCGACCGTCTCGCCGTTAATGTCCTTCACCGTCGGAAAGGCCAAGTCGTAACTGACGGCGTGGGCGGCCATTTCGCGAATCGAATCGCCGGGGCCCACGTTGAGCGACAAAAACTGCACGCCGCGCCCGCGGTATTTCGCATCCAGCCGATTCAGCTTCGGCATATACCGCTGCACCAGCGGGCAAGTTGTGTTCGTGCAGACGATGACAAATGCCTTCTTGCCCGAGAAATCGGCCAAAGACCGCGGCAAATACCGAATATCCTTGAACGCCAGCTTGCCGACGTTCTGCCCCACGGGGACCGTCGCCTGGGCGGCAAACGCCCCGTCTGCAACCGTGGCGAGGACAACCAAACCGGCAACCAGTCGGCGAATGGCACAATGCTTCATGGCACGTTCCTGTGGCGAACGACGATCTCTCCGAGCGGAGCGTCCTGATTCTACACGGGAAAACCGACCTTCTCTATGGGAAGGGGCCGATTTTCCCAGGCCTGCGGCCCCAAACTCGCCTCAGAAACCCGCATGAGGGGCAAAAACCGAAACGATCGCCGCATCCCGCGATCGGTCACCCCCGAAAATCGCCGGCAAAACGCCAACCCGCGCGATTTTTCTGGTTTTTCTGCGGCGTAAAAAAGGGGCCACTCCGCCACAGAAAAATCGACGCCACCACAGAAAAATGGGCGCTGCGCTTGAGAGAAGAGCGAGTGGATAAAAATCCGCAAGTCCGAAGCGATTCGTGGCGACTGACTTCCGACCTGTCTTTTACAGGAGCTGTAAAACTGATCGTGAACGACTCGCCATTCGAGGCGATAATGGCACTGGAAGGAACCGAGACCAAAAAAGGGGCCAAAAAGTCGGCCTCGCGAGAGACATTCCACGCCGACGGCCAACGCCGCCACAGTGATTCTCCGCCAATCGCACGCCTGCTTCCCGCTAACTCCTCACGCCCTCCCGGCGAGTTTCATCCCCCCTCTCAGACGCCTATAATTGCCCCCGGCAGCCTTTCGCGTCGGCAGTCCGCCCGACGGGCCGGAGGACTTCGTCACCTCGATTTCAATCGGTGCGGCCATGGATCCTGCTCGCTTGTTGACGGCCGAAGAGTTTGCGGCCCGCGAGAGTGAGGACGATTTCGAGACGCGGTGGAGCGAGCTGGTCGGCGGCAAAATCGTCTCGCTCGAGCCCCCCGCTCTCGAGCACGGCGCGATCGTCCTCAATTTCGCCAAGGCCATCGCCAAATACTTGCAGCAAGCCCACGACGAAAAGGGCTACGCCGCATTCGAGACGGGCCTCCTGGTCGCCCGCAACCCCGACACGGTCCGCCGGCCGCCGGGCAGTTTCTTCGTCACGGGCGAGCGGTTCGCCGAGCTCGACAGCCGCCTCACCGAAACGCGTCCCGCCCTGATCCTCGAAATCGCCTCGACCAACGACCGCCGCCGCGCGATGCGGGAGCGGGTCGAATCGTACCTCGACTGGGGCGTCCGCAGCGTGTGGGTGGCCGACCCGCACGAGAAACACGTCCACGTCCTGCAAACCGGCCGCCCGCCCCGCCAATTCGCCGGCAGCCAATCAGTCTCCGGCTCACCGATCTTCGCCAACTTCCGCATCGGCGTGACGGAACTGTTCGCGATGCCGGATTGATCGTGGGGCACGCTGCTAGCGTGCCCGTCAGGCTTTGATCCAAATGAGGGCAAGCTGACAGCTTACCCCGCGACGGAAAAATCGTCGGCCTCGTTGATGCTCAGTTCCCGTGGCAATATTTCAGCGAGTGAAATACGATTCCCTCAGAGAAGGCAGATTGCTAGGCCGGCGGTCGCGCAACGTGATCCTGGAGGTCGAATGTTTAACTGCTCTCGATCGCTTTCGGCGTGCACCGTCGTGTTTCTTTTGCTCCTGCTGTGGCAGCACTACGCTCTCGCGTTTTACATGCCGCGCGTGCTCGACACTCACACGTACCGATCTTCGAACGGCCGGTTCGAACTCATAGTCGATCCGAGCGATCTCTACGGGTGCGGCCAAGCGAAGTATCAATTCAAAGCCGACGGCAAAGAACGCTGGTCGAAAACGCTTCCCTACACGCTTTGCCGCGCTGCGGTCACGGACCGCGGCCTGATCGTGGGCTATGGCTACACCAAGAGCCCAGGCGGCTTTTGGAAGCGCGGCGAAGGCGAAGGAATGGGCGAGTTTCTCGTCGTCCTGCTCGACGCCGACGGAAAACTGCGGCTCAAAGAATCGCAAGAGGTGCAAAATGGTTTCGTCGACGGGCGGCCAATGCCGATCGATGACGGGCTGATCGTCGATGAGCCCAACGACCGCGTCATCGTCCGGCTGTCTGACATTGAAGGCGGAATCTTGCGTGAGAAATGGTGGATCTCTCGACTTTCTACCGCGACACCGTTGCGGAAGGTAATGCCGGTCGCGCTGATGGGCGATCGCAAGCCCCAGCGGTCGATTTTGGGCGTGATTCCCGTTCGTGG
The DNA here is from genome assembly GCA_963833105.1 of uncultured Planctomycetaceae bacterium. GTDB lineage: Bacteria > Planctomycetota > Planctomycetia > Planctomycetales > Planctomycetaceae > DASPSM01. The sequence goes on along the minus strand of CAWHWU010000005.1, from coordinate 227,073 downwards.
AACACCGCTCCTATTCGTGCATTGGTCGCGATCAGAGGGCCCTCTGCTAGCGATGAAAAACGGAGCGACATTTACGTTGGTTGACGAGACGGCAAAACCCCTCTGGGAACTGGACCTGCCCACGGACTACATGTTCCCGGGCGACAAGCCGGCCGCGGAAGGATTTTGGAAACGAATCTGGAGCCGGCCTTCTCTCATCGGCAGCGAAGCACCGTGCCGGATTAACCTGCCCCTCGTTGCGGACTCGAAACGGGCGACCTTCTCTGTGACGCGGACGTGTGCCGATGGTTGGACTGTTACCGAGATTTCTCGCACGCCCAGCACCTTGCTGGCATCCGACCAGCCCAAGCCGTCTCACGCGAATGATCGTCCGCTCAAAGCCCTGAAGCCACTTGCGCTGAACTCGGACGGTCCGAGTTCGCGTCGCATGGACGCCGGTTCACTATTCCATGACATTGGTGGAGTCGTTCTCGACGACCGGGGCCGGATTGCCTTCCTACGGACGGCCGACGTAAACCACGCGAACTTCGTGATCGTCGATCAGGCCGGTCACGTGCTCCGCGAGGTCGCGTTGGCAACCGATTCAAAATGGGCCTACCGGTGGGAGGGTCCGTGTTGGTTGCAGGGCTCGCGGTTTATCGTCGCCAATGTCGATAACGGCACCGATCCCCACTCGCGCGCCTGGTGGATCGACGCCGACACCGGAAATGTCATGTCGATTCCCGGATTTAATTGCTCGCGATTTCGAAGTTGGAGCCGGTTTTCCGACGGCGGTTTTGTGGTCCTCGATTCGAACGTGATCGCGTTCGACAACCAGGGCCGGCAAACCTGGACGCTCAAATCCGATGACACCGGCCGGGAACCGGGCGCGATCTTCAACGTCTGGGACATTGCCGCGACGACGCGCAACGAAGTCCTCATTTTGGAATCCAGCCGTCCCAGCATCAAATGTTTTGACCGCGGCGGTCACTATCTGCGCACGATCGACATCGTCAAGGCGTGGGGACGAGAGCCGAATTATTTGGCGCACGTCACAGCAGACGTGGACGGCGGCTTTCTCGTCGAAGATTTCGGTGGCCGGTCCCCGTTTGTCCGCATGACGGCCGACGGGCGGGTTCGCGCCGGCCTAACGCCCAAGTTGGCCGACGGCCGCGCGATCGACTCGCGCGGAATCGTCCTCGCCCCGGATAGCCGGCTCTGGTCGAACGACGGTCACTGCATCGTGAGGCTGAACGAGGCCGGCGTGGCCGACTTGGTCTTGGGCCAGCCGCCGCAGAGCGAAATGCTCCAATCGATTGCCGGTATCCTCGTTGACAAACAAGGGCACATCGATGCCGTCGATGCCCGCTCGGGCTCGATCCACATTTTCGACCCCTCAGGACGACTTCTTCGAGTCTGCCGCGCAAAGCCGACGGATGTGAAAGAGCCGATATGGGATCCCGCACTGACAGTCACCGAACACGGGGACATCTACCTGGGGTTGGACAGAAACTACCGGTCCCCAAACGAGTCGCGTACGTTCGCCCATTTCGCGCCCGACGGCACGCGGTTGGGCGACGTGATCTGGCCGAATGAAAAGTGCCAGATTCAGCCGGGGACTGGTCGCCTCGTGGCGCAAGCTCTGGACGAGGTCGACTTGATCGAACCCACGGGCCGCGTCGCGGCAAGAATTCAAAGGCGATCGGACGGCAAATGGCTGGCCGAGCCGCATTGCGTCGCCCTGGCGGCCGACGGATCAATCGCCGTCCTGGCCCGCCGCCACGATGACGAGCCGGCCACGGTGAATCTTTACACGGCGACCGGCGAATCGTTGTGGACGATCGCTCTTTCAGAGATAAGCGACTGGTTTCCGCGCATGGCGTACGACGGCCGTCGGGTGGTCGTGGCGGCCGACGACGGCATCTCCATTTTCGACCGGTCTGGACGCCTCCAGCAGCACGCGCCCCGACCGCCGATCGTGGAGAAAGACAGCGGCTATTCTCCTCACATTCTGGCCGGAGGCCGCGAGCTGGGCGTTTTTGACGGCAAACATTCGGTGCTGCATCGATTCGAACTGCCATGACATCTTGGGGCGAGCGGTTCGTTTGCCATTCAGTGACTTAGTTTTCTTTAAAAACGGGCAAGCTAGCAGCTCGCCCCACGAGCTTTGTCGATGGACTTCACTGTGGCTTGATCGTCATTGAGTGCAGAAGCGCTTGATAGGGCTTCGGCAAGTCCGGGTATCCGGTCACCGGAATCTGTTCGTCACCAACTCGCAGCAGGTACCAACCATTTTGCTTCGTGCGCGGCTCGCCGCCGATTTCACGGTCTGCTCGTATTTCGACGCAGAAGGGGAGCAGCTTTACGGGTTGTATGAGGTAGCGACGTTTTCCCCAGCGAACGATATGAAAGCTCGAATGCGAGCCTCGCCAGTTTAATTGGATCTCGTCGCCGTGCTGCTCGACGGAGCCATAGTCTGGAGTGCTGCCGTGATGAAACGGCGGAAGGAACTCGACGGCGAAGCCGCTTTTAGGGGCCAGGCTCAAGTCCCAACACTGCCCGACGTAATGGCCCGCCCAATCGTGATCGGGCAGGCGAGCGAGTTCAGCATCGATCTCGATGCTTCTTTCCCACATAGCCAGATAGGGCCAGGAGAAGAGACCGATCAGTCCCGTGATGATGCAGATCAGCACGCCAAGCAGGATCGCGAGAGGACGAGGCCTGGTCTTCATGGAGGCGCTGCGGGAAGAATTTGCAGAGGAACGGCGGATGGACGCTGCTAAATTCTACGCAGCGGGCGGCTGAGTGGTAATGGCGTGCCGGAACTGCTTGCGATGCCGGAGTGATCGTGGACTCAGTTTGCTCGGGGGAGCGTTGGCGGAAATAGACCGGCTTCGATCAGCAGGCGTCGATGCTCGACGCGATCATCGGCGTTCATTGCAAGCACGAAAATCGTCGTTCGGCCGATTGGTGTCTTGCCCGCAAGGATCGGCCCTTTCCAAACGAAATGATCACTCCACTGGTCGCGTCGAGGATGAAACAAGCGTTGCAGGCTTTTCGTGAGGGGGTCGTAACCCGCGATGTTTGGCCCTTTGTAGGTGTTGCAAGGCAGACAGGCGAGCGCCAAATTCCGCAGCGTCGTGCGCCCGCCATGCTTTTCCGCGCGAATGTGGTCCAACTGAAACGGTTGGGCATCGAGAGATTGCGGCATCTGACAATATTCGCAGCGGTTGGCCGCGCGGATCCGGACAAGCTCCCGATTGCTTTTCGGCATCCTTCAGGACTCGGTCCGGCATTGCGAATGCAGCGAGAGACGTGCCTTGGCTTGAATCAAGTTAATCAGACTGCCCACGCGGAGATAGCGGTGCAGTTGCTCCCGCTCGGCCTCGGTGATCGTTCCTTTGCGGTTTTTCTCAGCCAGCGTGTTCATGCGCCGAACGGCGACCGCCTTGAATTTCCACTTGAGGACGGACTTTGCGACGTCCGGGGTGAAATCCCCGCGGTTCGCGGCGATTACGTCGGAGAGTATGTCTGATTCTGTCGTATTGGGCGCATTGGCCATGACGCAATTCTAACACACCCACCCAACACGCGAAGCGTATTTTTTGCCGTGCCTTTTCCCTCGTCCCTCTTCGCCATCTACACCAAATAGGCGCCAACGTTAGTTCCGTAGGGCAGGCTGTGCCTGCCGGTTTTTTTGTGCATCGGACGACTCGCCATTGAATCGGCATGCACAGCATGCCCTACGATACGACAAGACTAAAACGCCTCGAGCGACGATCGCGGACACGGTTTGGCGAACGGGGATTTCGCCAGAACTTTGCCAGTCGAGTCGAGGCGTAAGAGCGCCTCTTTGTTGCCCAGCCAGATTTCGCCGGTGGTCGGGCTGATCGAGAGGCTTTGGCCTTCGACCGGCAGAGGCGGGCCGAGGACACCGTCGGCGGAGATGCGGCGGATTCCCTGGTTGTCGGCGGCGATCCAGGCGTCGCCGGTTTTGGCGGAGCAGGCGACAGTCAGGATGCGGTAGTCGGCCAGCTCGATTTTTTGTCGTACGGCGCCGTCGGGTGCCAGGTGCCACAGCCGGTTTTTGATTTGGCGAAATTGAGGACGCCCGCCTTCCGCGAACCAGACGGTGCCGTCGGTCGGATTGGTGGCGACCGACGTGCAGCCCCAGCCGTCGAGCGGTTTTTGGAAGAGCACGTCGCCCTTGCGGTTGAGCTTGAGGATTCGCCTGCCGGCGAGCCAGAACGAGTCATCGTGCGGGCTGTAGGCGATGTCGCGGGCCGCGTACGGAAAGTCGGTGACTTCGCGGCCGTGCGGGTCGAAGACGACGATGCCGTCCTCGCTGAAGTCCTCGCCGCCGCTCGTCCAGAGGTTGCCCGTCTGCGGGTCGATCGCCAGCGTGTTGACCGGAATCTGTGCGATCTGCCACAGCTTTTTTCCGGCCAGGTTGAAGGCCGTGATGCGGTCGGCCACACTTTCGCCGACGTAAACGCGGTCGCGGGCGCGGTCGATGACAACGCCATGGCCACCGCCATTCGCCTGCGCGGTGGCGAGGCCACCGTGCGACCAAAGCTGGCTTCCGGACGCGGTCAACAGTCGCAACTGATCGTCGTGCGGTCGATCCTTCCCGAAACTTGGATCGGTGTCGCAGAGTGCGACGACCGCCGGAGGCGCCGCCAGTCGCGGGGGCACTGTATTGTTTGGTGCCGCCAATCGAGGCGACACGGTGGCGTTGGGGTCGGGGGCGTCGGTCGATGGGACGACGGGAAACCGCGCAGGGCGCTCCGTTGTGACTGCCGCGAATAACTTGTCGTCTTTGAGCGCCGCGGTAATCGCCTGCTCGAGTTTTTCTCCTTTGAGGTCCTTTGCCAGCACGTGGCCGTCGGGGCCGATCAGGAACGTGGTCGGAACGGTTCGCACGGTGTAATCGCGGGGGACGCGCGACCTCAGGTAGCCGACGCGGGCCTGGGGCCAGTGGATGCCCTTCTGCTTTTCGAGCATCGGCTGCAAGTCGGCGGCGGTGATGCCACAGGCGAGGCCGAGTTGGGCGAATCGCGGGTTCTTGCCGAACCGATCGTGGACCGCCTGAAACGGCGGTTGCCATTGTTTCAGGGTGGGATTGTTCCAGGCCGCCCAGAAGATCATGAGCAGGAGCTTGCCGCGGAAGTCCGCCAGCCGCACCACGCCGCGGTCAACTCGTTCGGCTACGAAATCGGGGGCCCATTCTCCCGGACCGAGCGTGTGATACAGGGTGGCCGTGACCTCGCCCACGTCGAACGGGGTCTCGCTTTCGGTTTCGGGGGCGGCGGCGTTGGGGGCGGGCGGAACCGTGAATTCCCGTGCCCCCTCCCCGATCACTTGGGCCCCGGCAAAAGCGCCGGCAAGGCGCGGACCGTCGACCTGGACCGTGAGCCTGTAGTCGCCAGCGGGGACGTCCGGCGCGGAACTCGCCCGATGCGAGAAAGGTGCCCACGTACTGCCGCGACGGCTGCGCCTGCGTGTTTCGGGTTTTGTCCCACGCGGTAATCATGACCGGTTCGTTGGTCGACCAGCTCACCGGACGCTCGAGCGTTCCCTGCACTCGGGCCTTGCCGACGACGAGGCGGCCCGTGCCGCCGAGCGTGACCTCCGTCGTCCTTCCCTCGCGGATATCGACCGGCACGGTCCACCCGAATGATTGCTGCAAGCGATTGCCGAATTCGGTCATGACCACGCGCGAGACCGACCCCGGTCCCGGCAGCACGCGGTCGAATTCGAAACGCCGCTCCTGATCGGTGTCGGTCCTGTAGCCGAAGTTCCAGACAAAGAGAGGGTTCGATTGTCGCGGTTGCGACAGCGAGTAATAGACTTGGCGACCGACGTCGGGTTTGTGTCCCACCAGCACGTGCCCCTTGAGGCGGCCCCACGGCCGCAGCCTGAGAGGCATCCCTTTCTCGATCTGTTCCGCCGTCGCCTGTGCGAACCCGAGGTCCGAGAGAGCGATCACGGCATACGGCTCGTTTTCCTGCGGCAAGAATTCGAAGCGTCCCCGCGCGTCGGTCTTCGTCGTTTCGGCGCTGTTTTGCCTGCGGTTGAGGCGGCCTTTCGAGAAGAATACCCGCCCGTTTTCCGTTGACAGGACGACGTCGACCCCCGAGATGGGCGTGCCGTCGGGACGCACGACGACGCCCGTCGGTCCTTTGCCCGGCTCGAGGGCAAAGTCGTACGTCTGTGACCCCTCGGTCACTTGAAACGTCCGCGAACGTGCCGGCTTGTAGCCCTTCGCGATCACTTGCAGGGCCACGCCGTACTCCGGTTGGCGCACTTTGAAACGGTAGCGGCCGTTCTGATACGCCGGGCCTGGGCGCTGCCAAAACATCTGCGAGCGGGCGTTGGCGAACACGAGGCCCTGGCGGATCCGAAAACTTTCGATCGGCCGCCCGGTCGAGGCGTCGGTCACGCGGCCGCTAATGAATAGCTCGGGCGTGAGCGTGATCACCTGGAAATCGTTGGACGGCCTGACCGGCACCAGGCCGGTCGACATGTACCCTTCTTTATGGGCATTGCACAGAATTGTGTCGGGCGGGGCCGAGTCCCAGACGGTTTCTCCCTTGGCGTCGGTCTGGATGTCGAGGTTGAGTGTGCGGTTGCCACGCCACGTGCCGACCCACACGTTGGCATTGGCCAACGGCTTGCCGTGCGCATCGACGACGCGGATTTTGACGGTGTGGCCCGGTTCCAGCCGGAATTCGAGAGGTTTCGTCTCCTTGGCGACTTCGACATCCTGCATGCTCGGGGCGAATCCGGCCGCTTGCACGGTGACGAGCGCTCGACCGGGTTTGCAGTTCCTCAAAGTGAACTCGCCATCGGGAGCCGTGCGGGTCTGGCCCCCCTCGTCCGAGCTCCAACGTTCGAATCCGAGAGCGACCCGGGCGCCGGTGACCGGCTTTCTCGTCGGCCCGACGACGCGGCCCGAGATCGCGAGGCCGCGTTTGAGGACGAAAACCATCTCGCGGCTTCGGCTGGCTTGGGTCCACTCGGTCAGATAGTCGAAATGGCGAATCTGGATGTTCACGTCGGAACAGTCCGCGGGGGCTTCGGACCAGATCCAGCGGCCCTGATCATTGGTGAAAGCGTCGCCGGCCGTGAAGGCACCGTTCGGGTGGTCCACTCCCGCGACGGGCATGTTGAACTGCAACCGCACGCCGACGACGGGGCGGCCCGATTCGTCGCGGACGACTCCGCCGATCTGATGACCGCGCTCGAATTGCAAATCCATCTGCGACGGGATTTTTGGCTCGCCGTTCTGGCTATCCCACCAGTATTCCATGGGGACGAACTTCGGCTTGCGGGCGGTGAACCAAAGGCCCTGCACTTTCTTGTCCGCGGGCCACTCGAGCACCGCGACTCCGTGCGCGTCGGCGCGGACCCATTGCTGCTTCGAGTCACCTGTGAAGCGAGTACGGGATTCGATCTCGACGCCGTCGAGCGGCTGACGGCTTCGGCCTGCGAAACAGTGGAGGGTGAGAGTCGATTTTTTTGCTGTGACCGGGACTTTTGCTGGCGGTGGCACCGCGGACCGAGCACCTCCCGAAGTCTGGGCCGTCGCTTGAGCGGGCACCAAACCGCAAAGCGCCACCACGGCCGATAAGGGGAACACGCAGTGCGCGACGAAGACGGATCGGGCAAAGAGTGCGGCCATTTCGGTCTCCTCGATCGCAAGAGGCGGAGGATGGTTACCGACGGCCGGCCGCTCGAACGCGACCAGCTCGTGATTCCAACACTTTTCGCGGCGAACGGAATTGAGCAATACCGCAAATCGGTTCGACGGTCAACAAGTTGGCAAATTTTCAGTTTTCATTGGGAAGCAGCATCGCGCGAGGCGATAGAGGGATGAGGCTTCCGAATGGACTGAGAGCAGAAGGGCCGGTAACTTGCCCTTCAGTGTTTATTAAGACAGGGCAAGCTGGCAGCTTACCCCACGAGGCGGAATACACACCTGCGTAAAAGCACCCGTTATTTGAGTCGCCATGTCGGCAACGCAATTCAAACCGATCCCTCAGTCGTACAAACGCTGGACGGGCGCGGATTCGTTCGACGCGATCGTCGTTGGGTCCGGCATCGGCGGCCTCGGTGCCGCCGCTCTTCTAGCGAAGTACGGCAAAAAACGCGTGCTGGTGCTTGAACGGCACTACGCCATCGGCGGTTTCACGCACACCTTTCATCGTCCCGGCTACGAATGGGACGTCGGTGTGCACTACCTGGGCGATTTGCAGCCGGGCGGGCTGCTGCGGTCGGTGTTCGATGAGGTTTCCGACGCACAGCTCGAATGGGCCGACATGGGCCCTGTCTACGACCGCGTGATCATCGGTGACGAGACGTTCGACTTTCCCAAGGGCGAAGACCAGCTCAAGGCCGCCCTTATCGGCCGCTTTCCCGACGAGGCCGCCGCCATCGAGCGGTACTTTGAACTCGTCCGCCGCGTGCAATCGTGCCTGCCGCGTTATTTCCTGGAGAAGGCGCTGCCGCCGTTTGTTTCGATGTTGCTCGGGCCGTTTCTGCGTTGGCCCTTTTTGCGGTATTCCGACAAGACGCTGCGCGAGGTGCTCGAGAGCCTGACGCGGAACAAAAAACTGATGGCCGTGCTCAGTGCGCAGTGCGGCGATTATGGGCTGCCGCCGAGCGAGGGGAGTTTTGCGATCCATGCCATGGTCGCCAGTCACTATTTCGAGGGGGGCTACTATCCGATCGGCGGAGCCGCGCGGATTGCCGACACGATTAGTCCCGTGATCGAGGCGGCCGGCGGGAAGGTCCTGTCGCGGGCCGAAGTCGCCGAGATTGTCGTCGAGAACGGCCGCGCGGTCGGCGTGCGGATGGCGCTCGACGGTCGCGTCCTGCGGGCGCCTATCGTGGTCAGCGACGCCGGCGTGGCCAACACGTTCGGGCGGCTGCTGCCACCGTCCGTCGCTCAACAATACGGTCTGGCTCGGCGGCTCAAAACGGCGCGGCCGTCCGGGGCGCACTTGTGTCTCTATATTGGCCTGGCGGCAACGGCGGCCGAGCTTGGTTTGGCCAAGCACAATCTGTGGATCTACCCGGATGAAGAGATCGACCGCTGCTACGCGGAGGGACTCAAAGACCCCGAGGCAGCCTGTCTCTCGGCGTATCTTTCGTTCCCCTCCGCCAAGGATCCCGATTTCACCGAGCGCTGCCCCGGGCGGGCCACGATCGATGTGATCACGTTCGTCTCCTACGACGCCTTTTCCCGCTGGGAAGAGAGCCAGTGGAAAAAACGCCCCGCCGAATACGAGCTGCTCAAAGAGCGTTTGGCGACGAAGATGCTGGAAATGCTGTATCGGCACGTGCCGCAAGTCCGCGGCAAGGTCGACGTGTGCGAACTCTCGACTCCGCTGTCGACGCGGCACTTTGCCAACCAGCCGCACGGCGAGATCTACGGCATCGACCACACGCCGAGCCGCTTCCGCCAGAAGTGGCTGCGACCGCAGACGCCGATCCCCGGCCTGTTTCTCACCGGGCAAGATATCGCCACCTGCGGCGTGGCCGGTGCCCTGTTCGGCGGCGTGCTGACGGCGTCGGCGGTCCTGCGGCGCAACCTGCTGTCGACCATTGCCCAATCCGCAGAGGTTCGCGGGAAAGCGGCTCACGAGCCGACGCAAAGTCCCAGTCCGATCAGAGTCGGCTGAACGACAAGAAGCTCGCCTGAGTCAGCGTGCGAGTGCAGTTTCGAGACGAGCCGCCGGCTTTACGCCGGCGGTCTTCGAACCGCACACGTCGCGCACTCGGAAGACCGCCGGCGTAAAGCCGGCGGCTCGTAAGAACTGCGCGACGTCGCGCTGTAGCACTCGCTGTATCAGCTGATTCGCCGGCGAGCGGAAAGGTAACGGCGGCACGATGGAAGCATCGGCGACCGACGCGGCGGGGAAACACTTCGTCCGTCAATAACGCAGGTTTGGGCCAAAGTCGGGGATCACGCCCTGTTGGACCTGGCTCGTCCATTCCTGCAGGCAATCGGCCCCATGTTTCCAGAACGAGCCGCATCGCTTGAAGTATTCCAGCACCACGTCCCGCTCGCCCTGTTCGAGCAATTCCAGGGCGAGCGACATGTTGGGGCCAAACGAATCAAGCTGCGGCGAGCCTGAAACCTTCGCCGCGGCAACGAGGTGCCGCTTGGCCTGCTCCAGGTCACCGGAGCGCAAGGCGACACGACCGAGGATCAAGTTTCCCTGATGGAGGGCATTGACGTCATTGCGGAAGAACTCCGGCACGTCGGTGCTGGCGGCTTTTTCCAGCAGTTGGGTCGCATAATTGCGGGCGTGCTCGAATTCGCCGGCATCGAAAGCCGCTTTGGCCAGCTTGGGGAGCTTGTCAATCAGCATCAGAAGCTTCGTGACCTTAGCCTCTTCGATCGCCTCTGGATCGCCGTCGGCGGGGGGCTGCGGGTCGGCTTGCGACTGCAATCGCTCCGCCGCCTGGAATTCTCGCAACGCGCTAGCGGCCGATGCTCTCTGGGCGACTGCGTCCTGGCCGCCGTGCAGCGAATAGAGCTGGCCGAGACGCTCGGGCCATTCCGGATTGTTGGGTTCCAATGTGCGGGCTTGTTTGAGAAGTTTTTCGCTTTGCTCGAAATCGTTGAGAACAAAGAATTGAGCCGCGTTGCCCAGAATGTTTGTGTTGCTAGGGTGGGAGCCGACCTGGTCGAGCCACAGCTTTTTGGCCTCGACGTATGCCTGTGGATCGTCCCAATTGAAGATTGACGCTTGGGGTGTCCCAGCCGTGTCGGATTCGGGGGCGTGCTCGATCAACCAGAAGATGTGGTTATGCCGTGCGGTGCGTGCCGCATCGGACTCACGTTGTCCGAGAAAGTAATAGCCAAGTGCGAGAATCCGCAGTGCGAGCTCGTGGGGGGAGTCGACGATCTGCGCCTCGATACGCTTCGCATCTTCGGCGGCCAGTTCGTTTCCCGCGTCTGAAATGGCTTGCTCGGCCATCCTCCGGATCTCGTCGGAACGGTCTCGCAGCGCCTTGGAGAGAAGGGGAAGGGCCTGATCCATGGACGGGCCATTGCACATCAGGTTCGTAAGCGTGATCGATCGAACCTCTTCGTCGGAGTCGTCGAGGGCCGCTGTCATGGCCGCGATGTTCCACATCGGGTCCGTAGAATCCCGCAGGAGTTCGGGGTCACCGACCTGGCAATCACACCAGGGACAGTTCCCCGCCAAGATTTGCGAATGCGAGATTTGACAGGCGGGCTTCATGGGCCGGTCTCAAAACGGGTGAATTCCTCAACGGACAGTTCTGAGTCGACAGCTCGCAGGTGCATTCCGATTCGCCGGCAGTCGCGGTCAATACCGAAGGTACACCGCTCGGGCCGGTGAATCAACGACTTATTCACGCTCGCGCTCCGCTCCACGGCTGGGCCGAGACGGCACAAACATGCCATCCCGGCCGCATTCATCAGCGGGGCCCGCGTCATCGCAGCACGGGCCCGTCGGCGTCGAGGACTTGGGAATTCGACACAGCATTGCCGAACGTGTCGTATTGATCGAGCGTCCAGACGACTCGTTTCGTTTTCGGATCGAGCTCGATCACCAGCGGCTGGCCCGGACCGGCGTGGCAGTTGCCGATGACGTAGTGGCCGTTGGGCAAGACCTCGAGCGTCGTGACCCACGCGAGCGTGATCCCGGGCAGCTCGCGCTGCTGGATTTGCCAGACGATTTTTTTCTCCGGCGTGACTTCGAGCACGCGGTGGCCGTTCCCCGTGCTGATCAGCGTGTTGCCGCTCGGCAACCGCACGGCCGCGAAGCACTTGTTGCCGTAGGCCTCGGGGCCGTGGCCCGGTTTGGGCGCGAGGCCGAACAGCGGGACGGGATATTCCCACGTGACCTGGCCGTCGTGGTCGTACTCGCGCACAGTACCGTCCCCCTCGTGGCAGACGAGATAGTGCCCGTTCTCCAACTCGCGGGCCAACCGCGTGTCCGTGTGCGGATGGGGATGTTCGACCTTGAGTTTGATCTGGTGCAACATTTTGCCCGCTCGATCGACTTCGATGATGCGGGCCGGCCCGCTCTCGGCGATCATCACGCGGCCCCCGTCGAGCGGCTGAAACGCGTGGACCTCGACCCGCTTGCCCTTGTTGCCGTTCGACGTGGCCGAATCGTAGGACCACACAACTTTTCGCTGGGCCATGTCGATCTCGGCGATTTTGCTGGACCCCTGCTGGACCATCAGCCTGCCGCTTGGCTGTTCCGAATGTCCGACTCGAACGTCGGACAGCGCGTGCACGTCGTGGATTCCGTCCCAGGGCATGTGCCATTCGATATGGCCGTCGCGGGCCACGATGGCGAGCTTGCCGTTCCCCTGCAACACGAGCCGATGCTGGGCACGGGCCGGTTGTGCGAAAGACAGGAGGGCCAGCAGCGTGACGGCAGCAATAGTTGCGAGTTTCATGGTGAAGATTTGAGTTGGAGCGACAGAAATACAAGGTTCCGCCAAGCTGGCCATCGTATCCCGGACGGAATCGCGACGCTACGGGGCCAAGATTTCACTCCGCTCGGCGAAGAACGTCATAGGATGCGGCGGGATTGCCCGGCGACATCCCTTGCTGTCGGCGCCGCCCAGCAACATCGAACGGGAAGGCCGTGCCTTCAAGAGGGTTCCGGGAGAGCCGTTATGTCCGTCGTCCAACAGCTTTTAGATCCGGCCGTCGTGTGGGTGTTGATCCCCTTGGCCGCCATCGCCCTCTTTGGCGTGCGATCGGTGACCCGTTCGTTCATTCAACACCGCGAACGCATGGCAAAAATTGGGATGGGCATCGATCCGGACTACCAACCGAACCTGGAACAATCCCAGCCGGGCGACGGGAGCCGCATCGGTTCGCGGCGTTGATCGCTGCGTCCGTCCGGCAAGTGATCGCGATGTCTTACTGGAGGGCCGATCCCCACTTAACCTCATCGCGGAGCCGCTTCTTCAAGATTTTTCCACCTGGATTCCGCGGCAGGGGCTCGGGGCGAATCACGACGTACTGCGGCACCTTGAAGTCGGCCAGTCGCTGCTGCGCGAAATCGAGCAGGTCGTGCAGCTCGTTGGCCTGTTTTTGCGGCTTGAGCACGATCACCGCGCCGACCTTTTCGCCCATCATCTCGTCGGGCACGCCCAAGACGGCGACTTCGAAGACGGCCGGATGGGCCGCCAGCGCGTTCTCGACTTCGACGCAATACACGTTTTCGCCGCCGCGGTTGACCATGTCCTTCTTGCGATCGACGATTTGCACGAAACCCTGCTCGTCGAGCCGGGCCAGGTCGCCGGAACGCAGCCAGCCGCCGGCGAAGGTCTCCGCGGTCGCCTCGGGCTTGTTCCAATAGCCTTTCACGATATTGGGGCCGCGAATCAGAAGCTCGCCGACGCCCGGCTCGTGGCCGGCCGTGTCGAGCTGCAGGTCCACCACCGGTGCGGCGAAACCGACCGTCTCCGGCCGCAGGCGGGCGTACTCGTGCGGCAGAAACGTGGCGACCGAGGTCGTCTCCGTGAGGCCGAAGCCGTTCCCGACGCGGGAGGTCGGAAAGGCCTCGAGGATTCGCAGGATGAGATCGGGCGCCATCGGTGCGCCGCCGTAACAGAGCCAGCGCACTCCCGACGTATCGATCTCGGCAAAATTCGGTTGATTCAGGGCCAGCCAGTAAATTGCCGGCACCGAGACGAGCGAATTGATCCGCTCCGCCGGAATCAGCTTGAGGAAATGCTGCACGTCGAACTGCGGCATGATGACCGTCGTGCCGCCGCTGGCGCAGGCCGGGAGCAACTGGCTGTTGCAGCCCGTCACGTGAAACAGCGGCACCGAGACGAGCGTCCGCATGCTGCCGTCGAACGGCAGGGGAAAGACGCGGCGGCACGTTTCGACGTTCGACAAGAATCCTTCGTGCGTGGTCATGGCCCCTTTGGGGAAGCCGGTCGTGCCGCTGGTGTAGAAGATGGCCGAGAGATCCTCGGGCCCGAGGTCGTCGACGACGAGGCTCGGCCCGTGCGGCAGCGGGGAGTCGGGGAGGCAGACGAATTTGCTCCCCGAATCGGTGATGACGTATTCGGCTTCCGACTCGCTGAACCGCGTGTTGACCGGCACGGCCACCGCGCCCGCGAGTTGGATGCCGAAAAACGCCAGACACCACTCGAGCCCGTTGCCGAGGCGAATGGCCACACGATCGCCCCGCTCGATGCCGAGGTTCCGCAAGCCGCCGGCTATGCGGGCCGCGCGGTCCCACAGCTCGCGATACGTGACCCGCTCGCCGCCGGCCTCGACGAGCGCCTCGGCGTCGGGCGACTCTTCGACCGGCGCGGAGCATGGCCACGAGCGACGGGTGCAGGCCTTGATAGTGCGCGACGCCGTCGGGGCCGCGGACGATTCCCGACTCATCGAAGGGGCGGATCGCCGGCATCAGGACCTCGCCTCTGCGGACTTAGAGAGGATTGCCGCGACGACGCATTCTCGCCTCGGAGGGAGCTTTCGCCGGATCCAGATCTTCGTGTGGCAACGTATCGGGCGTGATCCGCACGGCCGTGGAGACCTGGAACGGGAACGGTGCGCCGACGTCATAGGTCAGCTCGACAAACGAGGCGGTCCAGCCGTGCTCCGGTTTCTCGATGTGGGCCACGTAGGTTCCGTCCCCTTCGTCTTTGAGCGCTTGCGGCTTGTACGCTTTGCCGATCGTCATCAGTCGGAAGTCGCGGGCCTTGGGATTGTTGGCCTGCCAGAGCGTGACCGCCTTCGGAACCATGTCGGTGGCCTTCACGCGGATCGAGCCGTCTTTTTCGAACGTCCACGAATACTTGGGCCGCCGCGCGCCGGTGATCACGGTGTAATAGAAGGCGGCGACGCTCTCACGGGCGTCGGAGCCTTTCAGGTTGTGCGCGACGTTGGGCACGTAGCGGAGGTATTTCTCGCCCGGCAGCGCGTCGAAATAGAACTGCGACGAATCGGGACAGAAATACTGGTCGCCCGACGCGTTGACGATGTATTTGGGCATCGTCAGGCGATCGCGGTACGAGTAGGGATCCTCGATGTCGTAGAGCAGTTTCATCCGCGGGTTGGCGGTCTGCTGCATGATGTGCTGTCGGTAATAGTCGCCGACGGCCAGCGTGTAGAAGCCGTAGACGGCGACGTGGTGCCGCATCGAGAGGGCGTTATTGAGGCAGTCGATCGACGAGGGAACGATCGCGGCGACCCGTTTGTCGACGGCCGCCGTGCACCAGGTCGTCCAGCCGCGCTTCGATCCCCCGGCGACGACGAACTTCTCGACTTTCAGCTTCCCGCCCTCATCGCTGGCGAGAAATTCCTGGATGCAATCCATCGCGCGGACCGCGCTTTTGACCATCGGCAATCGGGCAGGCCATTCGTCGTCGCCCCCTTTCAGAAACTGGCCCCAGGTGTAGGCGATGAAGTCGTCTTCCTTCCGCAGGTGCCCATCGTTGTGAAACACGAGCGGCTGGTTGGGGACCATTTTCAATTCGCAAATGATGCCATGGGTCGCTTTGGCCGTCATGGCCATGAGCGGGTCGAGTTTGCCCGGCGGAGCGTCGAGGTTCGAGCCGCCCGTGATGAACAAGTAGGGGATGGTCGAGATCGGTTTGTCCGGTTTGACGATGGTGAGCCAGTGCTGCCACACGGGCCGATCGACGTCTTTGGTCGTCCGCCAGGTCTGCGATTTCAAGTCGACGATGAATCGGGTCGCGTCCCCTTCGTGTGTCTTCCGCACGACCTTCCACGAATACGAGTTGTCGGGCTTGGCGATGTAGCGATCGAGGGCCGTTTCGCCCCCGCGGAGCAGACTCGCCCCGCAGAACATAATTGCCAAGAACACAGCGGGGCACCGGCGAAGCGTTCTCGCCGCGGGTTGCCGAACGGATTGGCACAGAAGCATGAATCACCTCGAGCAAACGTAAATGTGCCCGTGGAGATTCACCATACCGGAGCCAGTCGCCCGCGTGAAGCCAGGCGCATCGGTCATGCAGGCGACGCGCTCTGGCTCCCTGGGGCGCAATCGGGAGTCCCAAGGCTCACGCGGACGGCGGTTCTTCGTCGACGACCTGTTGCGCCTTGTCGAGATCGAGCTGGCCGATCTTTTCGGCCGTCACGAGCTTGAGCAAGGTGCCGACCAGGCTGGCGTCCCCGTTGCCCGAGCTGAAGACCTGTCGCGGGACGATCGGCTGCTGGCTCTTGGAGAGAATCTCCGAGACCAGCGACATGGCGTAGAGCCGCGGGTCGCCGAACGAGGCGACTTTCTTGAGCAGGACCTGCGCCTCGGCCTGTCCGATCTTGCGGACGCGTTCGCCTTCGCCCTCCCCTTCGAGCGAGCGGCGGCGCGACTCGGCCTCCGCCAGAATGATCGTCTGTTCGGCCTCCTTTCGCGATTTCGACAGGTTCGCCTCGGCGTTGTTGGTGATCACGGCGATGCGGACCTTCGACCGCGACAGCTCGATTTGCAGCTCGGCCTTGGTCTGCGCGTCGTTGAGCTCCTGCAGCTTGGCGGCCGCCTGTTGCTGGCGGGCGAATGTTTCCATCTGTTCGGTCGCCAGTTGCCGTTGGCGGAGCTGATCGAGCAAGGTCTCGATCGCCCCATTCTCCGAGGCCGTCTCCGGCTTGCCGATCAGGACGTCGACGCATTCGATATCGAACGCGGAGAATTTGCGCCGCAACTCTTCGCGGGCCTCGACCTGGATGCGGTCGCGCTCGTGAATCAGTTCGAGCATCGAACGGCGATGCGCCACGTCGCGGAAATACGCCGAGAGCATCGGGTCGAGCGTCTGCGTGATGAGCTGCTTCACGTCGCCGAACCGCTGGATCACGCTCGGCGCTTTCTCGTAGTCGATATGGACCACCACACTCAAGGGAAGCGTCGGCTCGTAGGCGTCTTTGGTGACGAGGTCGATCGACTTCAGGTTATCGTCGTAGTGGTGCCCCTCCGACTTCCCCGTGATCCAGTGAAGCACGAAGTTCGTGGTCGGCACGAGGACCACCGAACCCGCATAGGTATTGAACGGATATTTCCCGGGACCGAGGCACTTGGCCCACACGCCCCGCTCGCCTTCCTGCACGCGTTCGCCGTGACGGAAATTGGTCCCCGATAGGTCGCGACCGGCCAGACCGTAATACGAAACCACGACGCCGACAAAGCCGATCGGAACGATCTTCTTGTCGATCAGTTCGACGGTCGCGAACCAACGGTTGATGAAGTACGTGCCGTCGGTGAGCGGCGTATACTGTCGGCCACGACGTCCACCGGCCCGCAAGAATGCTTCGGGATCCTGAAAGTTGTTGTGGAAATTGGCATCTTCCGGGTTCGTGCTGACGGGGGGCGCGATGATTTCCCCGGACGCGAGCGACGGGCCGTCGTGGCAGGTAACGATGCCGATGTTGTCTTGCTGGGCCGCGATCACGACGGGGTAAAAGCCGCCGATTTCCTTGAGCGCGCTCTGCCAGCCTTCGAGTGTCTGACGTTCGTGTCCCAGATGAAACACGCCGTCCTGCGTGATGACGTTGAACTGCGCCAGGTTGATGGGGTACACGCCCTCGCGGAGGATGGCCCGCTGCCGTCCCTTTTGACCGTCGTTCACCAGAAACTTCTCGGCATCCTGGAAATTATTGGAGTCGACGACGCGTCCCAGCGTCTGCCCCGAATCGAGCGGCAGGCCGTCGCGAGCGAAGACATAGGCGATGCAGCCTTGCTTCACTGTGACGAGGGGCACCTTGTGGATGCGGTATTGCCACCGCCAATAGCCGACGTGCACGCCACCGCGCAGCAGACGGGCCTGGTATCCGGCTTTGCCGTCAGTGGCGATGAGGTTTCCCTCGCCCAGCGAGCCGGTCGATGACCAGAGCTTTTCCACGATTCCCACGCAATTGTTGGGGATGTGGCGGACCGCACAGTTCACAAGGAAACAGGCAGCCAGAGGAACGCCGACAAACAATGCCAGGCCGAGCCAATTGGAAGACAGGAAATCCATCGATGTCCCTCCCCACTGGAGTTTTCGCGCTTCGTGCGCGCCATGTACGTTGGATTGAAAACGGAACAGGAGACAAAGAGGATCAATCGGAATGCAAGCTGGCCATCAGCAAGTTGTTGCGCAATGCGCGTGCCAGTGGAAGTGTGGCGCGTCTCAAACCGAGGGTTGAACAAAGTGACGCTCGTAAGAGTGGCGCCGGGTCCGTCTCGTTGAAGGTGGCCGCCGCGATCAGCGGACGAGCGACCATTTTGCGAGGAACGCCTTGACCTTCTTTGCGTCGTGCTTGGGCCCGGCTTCCAACTCGTCGGTGTTTTGCTTCGTGAGCACGTTTCCGCTGGCATCCAGAATCACGACGAACGGAAACCCTCGGCACGAATCGTGGACGGCATACGATTCGAGCAGCTTGCGATTGGCGTTGGCGTCGAGCAGGACAACGACAAAACCTTTTTTGGCGAGCGGCTCGATTTCCGCATTCGCCGTCAACAACTCGTTCAGCTTGAAGCACCATTCGCTCCAATTGCCGCCGAACAGGACGAGCACGCGCTTATTCTCTTCGCCGGCGATCTTGAGCGCCTTGGCAAGTTCCGCCTGCGCATCGGCGTGGGGATTGAAGATCGGCTCGCGCGTCGGCCGGCGCTGGCCCCGCCGCGGCCGTTCGTCCGGAGCACCCAGCTTGATGTCGCCGAGATCGACGATGCCGGGATAACGGGGTGTGACCGCGCCAAGGTTCCACGATTTCGCGGGCCCATTCTCCGGTTTCGTCCAGGTCGTGAGATCGAATTTCCAACGCGGGACCAGGCCGGGGAGCGTGAACTTGCCGTCATGATCCGTGAGCGCACTCGCGTTAAAGGCCCAGATGCTGAACCCGTTGGGTGGAAAGATGAGCTTCACGCCATAGTTGATTCGTTGTTTGGCGATCGGCTGACCGGTTGACTGATCGACCAGCCGGCCGCGAAGCGTGGCCGTCGGACCGACGGGAATCACGACCCGTGTCTCGTCGGACGTAATCTGGACGATGCCCCCCAGCCGCTCGTCTTTCGTCTCGGCGCGCACGATCATCGGGCAGGCCGATCGCGTGGTCTGCACGTCCCCCTCTTTGTGCGTCTCAACTCGGAGAAAAGCGATACTGGGTTGCGTCAGTGCGAGCGGCAACCCGGCGACCTGAGCGGCAACGTGTTTCTTCGGATTCTGATTTCAACACCACGCACACATCGAGCGGTACGGTGTTGGAGTCGGGCTGGCGGCGAGTCGGCCGAGGTTTGTTCTGAGATGCATTCGGTGCCGTCGACTTCGGTGCGTCGGAGTCTGAAGCCGTCGCGTCCGCCGAGGCCGTGGAACCAGCCAAAGCAAAGAGGACGATAAGCGGAGCCAGTTTCATCGAATCCTCCGATGGGTGCGTGGAGCCACGACACTCGAGAAGATTTGTCGGATGAATTCCGGGACGGCGAGGAAACGCGTCCTCAAGCTCCAAAATAGCAACCCGCTCGGCGCTGCAACAATCCTGTGTGGAGCGGAGCATGAGTCGTGCCGACGTCGATCCGGCCTCGCGTCACATCCACAAATGGACGCGCGAGGCCAACGACGGGGGCATGCGGCGCTCGACGGCACTCTTGATCTGCCGCTCGTGGTAGCGCGTGCTGAAGTGGGCCAGGATGATCAACTCGTTCTGGAAGCGATCGGCCCGCTCGATGATGTCGTCCAAGTGCGTGTGGCCGAATTTGTGGATTTTTTCCTTGCGGTGCTCGGGGCGGAAGAAGGTCATCTCGGTGATCAGGATCTGCGCCTCGTAGACGGGGGGATACGCATCGAGCCCGGCCGGGGCGCTATCGCCCACAAAGCAGACCAACGGCATCCGCACTTCGTGGCTCACCTCCTGTGCCGGAGAGGCGAATATCGCGGATCTGGTCCCCTTCGAGCCCCTGGTACTCGGGCTTCAGTTTCTTGCGGCGCTCCCAGACGACATAGCCCAACGACGGGACCGTGTGCTTGGTGGGGAACGCCGTCACCACGTGTTCGCGAGACAGTTCGATCTCCTTCCCGGGATTCATCCCGACCAGCTCGACGGCCATTCGGCCCGCGGTCGAGCCGTTGCCAGACGTGGAGCAGCCGGTGCACGTTGTCCACCGACTCCTCGGGGAGGTAAATCGTCGGCGGCTCCATCTTCATCATCCGCCGGCGGGCGACAAAGACCGGGATCGACGCCAGATGATCGAGGTGTGAGTGCGTGACGAAAAACGTCGGCGTGCCGGTGAACGACCACGGGCTGCCCCCGAGCTCAAAACCGAGCTTCAGCTCCTGGATCCGCCAATAGCTCTGCACCGCCGCGCGCGAGTAGCCCTCGATCGTCAGTCCTTTGAAGGAAAGCGTTTTGACGGGAAGGTTTTCAATCATCGGGATCAGGCGAGCGGCAATCGGCTTGGCAGCTGGTAATGCTCTTGGCTTCAGCATAACAGAGCTCGCAGGGCATCGCGGGCCATAGCGCCGCTCAAAAGGGGCGATTCCTTTCCTTCCCGGACGGCGTCGACCGCACTTTGCAGCTCCGCCGTAAAGGGATCGCACCACTTCGCGTCTCCCTTGAGCTTGGGCACAGACGGCCTTGCCGTTATTTGTGATCAAGGTCAGCGGGCGTTCGGCCTGCCACTGCCCGCCGATCGTCCCGGCCGAATAAACGAGAGTCGCCCGCTCCAAGTACAACTCGAACCCGTGAATGAACTGCAGCCCCGTCGCGGCGATGCCGCCGCTCACGCAACTGACGGCCAGTTGCGCATCGGGATAGACGTACTGAGAGTGCACATGGTTCACGAAGCCATCGGAGACGATCCCGCGGGAGAAGACCTTTTGAGGCTTGCCGCACAACACGAGGATGAAGTGGTTGTCGTGAATGTGCAGGTCGATGCCCCAGCCGCCCAGCTTGCGGAAGTTCTCGATGTGCCGGGACCATTTGGGCGGAGTGATCACGCGGCGAAAGTGGGCAGCCAGCAGCCGCCCGTATTTGCCCCCTGCGACGCACTCGCGAGCGAAGCGAAATTCCGGAAAGAAAGGGAGCACATGGGCGACCAACAAGGGGACCCGCGCCTTTTTGGCGGCCTTCACCACGCGGTCGGCCGCCTTGAGGTCGAGCGCGATCGGCTTTTCGACAAACGTCGGCTTGCCTGCCGCGATTGACTCGAGCACGGCCGTTTCGTGCATATCGGTGGGCAGACAAATGTCGACTAAGTCAATTTCGGGATCGGCCAGCAGCTCGCGGTAGTCGGCGTATCGTTTCACTTTCGACAAATCGACATGGCCGCCGCGGGGGCCAAAGTTGCCCTGGATGGCGGTCCAATCGCCGGCGAGCTTTTTCGGGTCACGGGTGGCGATCGCCGTGACCTTTGCTCCTTTGAGAGCCCGGGCCCCCTCGAAATGGGTGTACCCCATGAAGCCGATGCCGACGATTCCGATACGCAACATAGCTGCCGACGTCCCAGCGATTCGGTAAGCAAAAAAGAAAAGATACGTAGCATGCTGGGCGAGTCGGCACGCCGTCAAGCAACGGCTGCGAACTCGCTTCCGACCCCGCCGCATTCGACCTGCATGGCCGCCTCCTGCACCCAAGCAAGCGGAGCCGCCAGAATCTTGAGCACACTGCCTGCCCAAGAATTACGCAGCCACAAAACTGGTCGCAACACACAGATTATCAAATCATCGCATATTACCCATTTTAACTCTGCGCACGACGTGCGTCGGCAGGCGCTCGGATGCTCGAATTTCACACAGTTCGATCTGGATTTTCCGCTAATCTTGTTGTTATCTTTGTGAGCACGTATTCGGATTGATGACAGCCGCGCGGTTTCTCCAGCGGCGGGATCGAAAGTTCGCCGCTCGACAACGACGGAACTAGGAGCGAGCTGGTTCGAAACGCTCGAGTCAGTTTCCTCTCGCGCGTTTCGATCGCGGCTGACGGGTGCATCAAGGAAGCTGCGGAATACCGAACCAAGGAGTCCAGGGAATGCTCGTGCTATCGCGAAAGACAGGCGAGAGAATTCGCATCGGGGACAATGTGACCGTGACGATCGTGCGGATCGGTCCGAATAATGTCCGGCTGGGCATCGAAGCGCCGCGCGATCTCAACATCGTGCGCGAAGAGCTGTGCCCGCATGAGCCGTTGGCGAGTGATCCTCGCAAAAGCGCGGACCCCGCCGTCGTCCACCCGTAACGTCGAGTTAGACAGAGAACCGCGCTGACGACCCTCGTGCGAGGGTGCGGCTACAAGCTGACCAAAGGCCGGGAAATACCGGCCGTTTTTTATTTCCGCACGCAAGCCAGCCCGGTCCGATCGTGCCCCAAAGCCAGCGACCGGATCGAAAACGCGATGACCGCTGGATTCTTGTTTCAGGCCTGTTTGAGAA
The DNA here is from genome assembly GCA_963833105.1 of uncultured Planctomycetaceae bacterium. Classification (GTDB taxonomy): domain Bacteria; phylum Planctomycetota; class Planctomycetia; order Planctomycetales; family Planctomycetaceae; genus DASPSM01. The sequence goes on along the minus strand of CAWHWU010000005.1, from coordinate 204,709 downwards.
GTAGAATCAGATCAACGGTTGCTTGAGTGTCAGGGCCGGGTCGTCGCCCGCGCCAGTTGTGGCCCCCTCGCGATTTCGCTCGGCCGGTCGGGCGAACTTGCCCTGATGCTTCGGCAATGCGGAGTCGGCAAGCATGCTGCATCTGATCGGCGAGGGAACAGCCCACACCTGCGACGGCCTGACGCGGCGCGACTTTCTGCAGGCCGGCGCCCTCGGCGCCATCGGCTTGTCGCTCGCCGATTACGCCGCCCTCAAGGCGGCAGGGGCCGTCTCCAAGGATGCCGACGAGCGCTCGGTCATCATGATCTTCAACCTCGGCGCTGCCAGCCAGCTCGACATCGTTCGACATGAAGCCCGAGGCGCCGGCCGAAATCCGCGGCCCGTTCAAGCCGATCCCCACCGCCGTCGCCCGGCATTCGGATCTCGCGAGATTCTGCCCCTGCACGCCAAGCTCGCCGACAAGTTTTCGCTCGTCCGCAGTTGCTATCACACGGCCGCGGCCGTGCACGACACGGGCCACCAGATGATGCAGACGGGCCGGCTGTTCACCGGCGGCATCAACACGCCGCACGCCGGCTGCGTGTCTGAGCTATCTGCGCGGCCGGCGGACCGATCTGCCGGCCCACGTGCTGCTTGCCCAAGCCGATGGGCCGACCGGCGGCAACATGCCGCACGGGCAGGACGCCGGCTTTCTGGGCAAGGCGTACGATCCGTTCGTGCTGAACGCCGATCCGTCGCAGCCGAACTTTCAAGTTCCCGACCTGCTGCCGCCGCCAAGAAATCGGCGAAGTCCGGCTGGACCGCCGCCGCAAGCTGCGCGACGATCGTCGACGCAGACGGTCGAGCGATTTCGAGGCGAGCGAGAACGCGCAGCTGCTGGACAGCAATTTCGAGGCGGCGTTCCGGCATGATGACCAGCGCACAGGCCCGCGCGGCGTTCGACCTGTCGACAAGAGCCGCGAGCCGGTCCGCGAGCGCTACGGCAGCAACCGCTTCGGCCAGTGCTGCCTGCTGGCCCGGCGGCTGATCGAAGCCGGCGTGCGGTTCGTCACGGTCAACACGTTCCTGACCGTGTTCAACGAAATCACCTGGGACATCCACGGCACGAAGCCGTTCACGTCGATCGAGGGCATGAACGACATCGTCGTGCCGATGTACGACCAGGCGTATAGCGCGCTTGATCGAAGATCTGGACCAGCGCGGCATGCTCGACAACACGCTGGTCTGCAACCTGGCCGAGTTCGGCCGCACGCCGCGCGTCAATCCGGCCGGCGGCCGCGACCATTGGCCGCAGTGCTGGACGAGTTACTTCGCCGGCGGCGGCGTGCAAGGGGGCCGCGTCGTCGGCCGCAGCGACGCGATCGGCGGCTTCCCGGCCGAGCGGCCGGTCGCGCCGACGAAGTCGTGGCCACGATTTTCCACAGCCTGGGCTTGAATCTCGAAACGAACCTGCCCGGTCCGGCGGGCCGTCCGTTCGCCTTGGTCGATTCGGGCACGAGGCCGATCACCGAACTGTTTTGACCTGCCAGATATCGCACGAAGCGCAAGTCGACGACCGTGGTCTCCCACGCGCTCTTCGCTTTCCCGCCGGTTCGGCCGAAAGGCAAGAGTTCCCATGAGTGCTGTATCTCGGCTCGATGGACGCGGCCCAATGTTCGGTCTCGGGCGATCGGTGACGGTCCTGCTCGCGGCCGCTTGCGGTTTGGCGCGCCCTGCGGTGCGGCCTACCTCGCCGCGAGCCGCAGCGACGAGTCGCTGGCGATTTTGCCGCGATTCGATCGTGCTGCGCGGCCCGAAGGCGCGGCAGGCGCTGGTCGTCGAGCGAGCAGACGGGCGGGCAGTTCATCGGGCAGGTCGACGCAAAGGCGTCGCGTTCGAATCGAGCGACCCGAAGGTCGTCCGCATCAGCAACTCGGTGGCGATTCCCGTCGGCGACGGCAAAGCCGACGTTCGCGCCACGCTGGCAGGGGCAGACCGCCAGCGTGCGAAGTGACCGTCGAGCAATCACGAAGTGACGCGTCCTGGAGCTTTCGCAATCACGTCCAGTCGGTGCTGACGAAAGCCGGCTGCAACTCGGGGGCCTGCCACGGAGCGGCCGCGGGCAAGAACGGCTTCAAGCTCTCGCTGCGCGGTTACGATCCCGAGGCCGATTTCCTGACGATCACGCGGCAAGCCGCGCGGCCGGCGGATCGTGCCGAGCGATCCGGGCCGCAGCCTGTTGCTGACCAAGCCGACGGGTGCGGTTCCGCACAAGGGGGGCTTGCGGTTCGACGTCGACTCGCACGAGTATCGCGTGCTGGCCGAATGGATCGCCGCCGGGCAGCCGGCCCCCAGGCCGAGCGATCCGCGGATCGAACGGCTCGAAATTCTCCCCGAGCACGCGTGCTCAAAAAGGGGGCCGAGCAGCAGTTCCTCGTGCGGGCCCATTTCACGACGGCCACAGCGAAGACGTCACGACCTGGGCCAAGTTCACTCGACCAACCAAACGGTCTGCCAGGTCGACGACGTCGGCAAGGTGAAGGTCACGGGCAACGGCGAAGGCTCGATCGTCGCCTGGTACCTGAGCAAGAACGTCGTGGCCACGATCACGGCCCCTTACGAGAACCGGCTGCCGGCCGAGACGTTCGCCAAGGCCGACCGTCGCAATTTCATCGACGAGTTGTCCTGGAGAAACTGCAGCCTGAACGTCCCCCCGTCGCCGGCTTGCTCGGACGGCGAATTCCTCCGCCGGGCGACCTCGACACGATCGGCGTGTTGCCCACGGCCGACGAGGTGCGGGCGTTTCTGGCCGATCGCGGCCCGACAAACGCGAGCGGCTGATCGATCGGCTGCTCAACCGGCCGGAGTTCGTCGATTACTGGTCCTACAAGTGGTCCGACCTGCTGCTGGTGTCCAGCGCCCGGCTGCGGCCGAAGGCCGTCGAAGTCGTTCTCCAAGTGGATCCGCAAGCACGTGGCGGACAACGAGCCGTGGGACAGCTTCGTCCGCGAGCTGGTCACCGCCCGCGGCAGCACGCTGGAAAACGGGGCCGCCAATTTTTTCGCCATGCACGAAGACCCGCAGGACATGGCCGAAACCGTCTCGATGGCCTTCCTGCGGCATGTCGATCAACTGCGCCCGCTGCCACGACCATCCGCTGGAAAAGTGGACCAACGACCAATATTACGGCATGGCCAACCTCTTCGCGGGTCCGCGGCAAGGGATGGGGCGGCGAGACGACAGCGGCGACGGCGACCGCATGATCTTCGTCGCCGACAGCGGCGAACTGATTCAGCCGCGGACGGGCCAGCCGCAGCCGCCGCGGCCGCTCGACGGCAAGGCCGATCGCCTTCGATTCCGACGGCCGATCGCCGCGACGCCTTGGCCGACTGGCTGACCGACCCGAAGAATCCGTACTTCAGCCGGGCGATCATCAATCGCGTGTGGGCCAACTTTCTTGGGCGCGGGACTGGTCGAAACGGTCGACGACATGCGGCTCACCAACCCGGCCAGCAATCGAAGCTGCTGACGGCGCTCGCCGACGATCTGGCTCATAACGGTTACGACCTGAAATCGCTGATGCGGCCGATCCTGCACTCGGCCACCTATCAACGCTCGAGCGCGACGCTGCCCGGAAACGAAGAGGACGAGCGGTTCTATTCGCACTTCTATGCCGCGGCGGCTCAAGGCCGAAGTGCTGCTGGACGCCATCTCGCAAGTCACCGGAGTCGCCGACCACGTTCAAGGGACATCCGGCCGGCACGCGGGCCGTTGCAGCTGCCCGACGCGGACACCGATTCGTACTTCCTGAACGTCTTTGGCCGGCCGGAGCGGTTGATCACTTGCGATGCGAGCGGTCCAACGAGCCGAGCATGTCGCAGGTGCTGCACATCACCAACGGCGACACGCTCAACGCCAAGATCGAAGCGAGCACAACCGCATCGAGCGACTGCTGCAGCCACGCGGACGATCGGGCCATCGTGGAAGATCTCTATCTGGCCGCCCTTGCGCGGTTGCCGACTGCCCGAGAAGAAGGACGCCTGACCGCCGCCTGGCCGATGTGGAAACCAGCGATCGCCAGGCGCCGCTGGTCAGTTTGCAAAAGCGCATTGCCGAGGCGCTGGCGATCAAGGACGCCGCTCGTCGCAAGGACGCCCTGGCACGGCTCGACGCGGCGATGCGCGAGATCCCCGAAAGGCGCCGCCGCGCGGCGGAAGGCGATCGAGGACCTCTATTGGAGCGTGCTGAGCAGCAAAGAATTTCTGTTTAACCACTAACAACAGCGATTGCCGTGCAACAGTTCAGCGCGGCGATTGGACAATTGCGGACGATGAAACGACCGGCCATCGGTCCGAAGGGCAGGGGTCTTGGCCGCGCCTGCGCCGTCGCTTACAGCCTGTTCGTCGCGCTCCCGGCAGCTCGCCGGCCGAACGCCGCCGAGCGGCGTGGCCGCGAAGCCGCAATGAAGGGCGCGACGCAGCGCGCGCCCGACTATGCGCGCGATGTCGCCCCTCTCTTCCGCAAATATTGCCTCGGCTGTCACAACGCACAGGAAGCGCAAGGCGGTCTGGTGCTCGAAAGCCACACCCAAGTGCTGCACGGCGGCGAACATGGTGCCATCGTCGTCGCGGGCAACGCCGAAAGAGCCGGCTGATCCTCGTCCTGGAAAAACGGATCGAGCCCGCGATGCCCCCGGAGGGCAACAAGGGCCCCGCCGCGGCCGAGATCGGCGTCCTGAAAGCGTGGATTCAAGCCGGAGCTCACGGGCCGGCGGCAAATTCGCCGGCCGTTGCCGAAATCGTGGCGCCGAAAATCGAGCCCGATGGGCAAAGCCGCGGAACCCCATCTCCGCTGTCGCGTTTTCTCCCGACGGACGTTGGATCGCTGCCGCGCGGTACGGTTGTGTCGAAATTCTCTCGGCTCCTCAACGGACTTCGCCGGGCTCGGGAAGCTCCACGTTCGGCAAGCCGGTCCTCTTGAAGACGCTGTCGGGAATCGCCGGGAACGTGAACGGCGTCGGCTTCTCCACGGACGGCACGTTGCTCTTCGCGGCGGCCGGCGAGGCGGGCCTGTTCGGCGAACTGTCGCTGTGGAACACGGCCGACTGGAGCCGGCGGCTCACCCTGCGAGGTCATCGCGATGCGCTCTTGGGAGCCGCGCTGAGCCCCGACGGCAAAACTCGTGGCGACGGCGAGTTACGATCAGACCATCCGCTTGTGGAGCGTGGCGACCGGAAAAGAGCTGCGCGTGCTCAAGGGACATAACGGCCCCGTCTTCGACGTGGCCTTCGATCCCACGAGCCGCCTGCTGGCCAGTGCCAGCGGCGACCGCACGGTCAAGTTGTGGGACGTCGCCACCGGCGAGCGGCTCGACACGTTCAGCCAGCCGACGAAGGACCAATACGCCGTCGCCTTCAGCCCGGACGGACAGCACGTCATCGCGGGAGGCGTCGACAGCCGGATTCGCGTCTGGCAAATCAGCCCCACGGCCAAGGAGGGGACCAACGTTGATCGAGTCGCTCTTCGCGCACGACGGCCCGATCGTGCGGCTGGCCGTCTCGCGCGACGGCCGCTGGATCGCCTCCTCGTCGGAAGACCGCACGATCAAGATTTGGGACGCGGCCCGCTTCACGCAGGTCGAGAAACTGGCGGATCAGTCGGACTGGACGACGGCCTTGGCGATCGCACCGGACAACAGGACGATTGCCGCGGGCCGCATGGACGGCAGCCTGTCGATCAGCTCGTTCGGCGGACGGACCGCGGCGACGACCGACACGGCGACACCCCTCGATTACGCAAAACCGCCCCAGCTTGAAGACACGCCCTCCACCAAGATTGCGACTCGAGCGGAGGTCGAACCGAACGACTCACCGGCTCATCCGATGGATCTCACGCTGCCGGTCCGTGTGAACGGGGTCCTGTCGCTCGGGAAAGACGGACTCGTCGACGCCGATTTCTTTCGCTTCCACGCGAAAGCCGGCCAGACGTGGATCCTCGAGACAGAGGCGGCCCGCAAGAATTCGCCGGCCGACACGCGGATCGACGTGCTGCACGCCGACGGTTCGCCCGTGGTGCGGTGCCTGCTGCGGGCGGTCCGCGATTCGGCCGTGACGTTCCGCCCGATCGATTCGCGGCAAGGGGGAGTGCGAGTGGAAAACTGGCAGGAGATGGATCTCGACCAGTTCTTGTATATGTCGGGCGAAGTCTGCCGGCTCTTCCGAGCGCCGCGCGGTCCCGATTCTGAATACGACCTCTACACGCAAAACGGTGCGCGGCGGTGTTACTTCGATACGAGTGCCGTGAGCCATACGCTCAACGAGACGATTTATATCGTCGAGCCGTACGCCGCCCGGCACGCGGCTGGCCGACAACGGCCTGCCCATTTTTCCCGTGTTTTACACGAACGATGACGACGGATCGCGGAAACTGGGCCACGATTCGCGGCTGACCTTCACGGCGCCGGCCGACGGCACCTATCTGGTTCGCGTCACCGACGTCCGCGGCTACGGCGGGCCGAATTTCAAGTATTCATTGACGATCCGCGAACCGAAACCGGACTTTACCGCTGCGTTCAGCCCGGACAAGTTGTCGGTCGCGGCCGGCGGCGGACAACGCTTTTCCGTCGCAGTCGACCGCATGGACAATTTCGAGGGGCCGGTTCGCATCGAGATTTCCGGCGTGCCGCAGGGCTATCACGTGACGACTCCCCTCGTGATCGAAAAAGGCCTGAACAACGCCGAGGGGAGCGTGAACGCCGACGCCGGGGCGAAACCGATTCCCCCCGAGGCATGGAAGTCGATGCACGTGACGGCGACGGCGACCATTAACGGCCGCGAGGTCGTCAAATCGGTTCCCGGTCTTCGCGAGGTGCATCTCGGGCCGCCTCCCAAGTTCGTCGTTCATCTGCATCCCGACCTCGGATCGGACAAGGCGGCCGGCGAATCGCCCGATACCCCGGCCAGCCAATCGGGGTCCGAGATCGTGATCGAACCGGGCGAATCGGTGACGGCGATGCTCGAAATCGAACGACACGGCTATCAGGGAGAATTGCGGTTCGAGGTCGAGGATCTGCCGCACGGCGTGATTGTGGACAATATCGGCTTGAACGGCATCATGGTCCGCGCGGGCGAGAATCGCCGCCAGGTCTTTCTGACCGCCGCCAAATGGGTGCGCCCCACGACGCGGCTGATTCACGCGGTGGCCGATCGCGAAGGGGGTCAAACGTCGCTGCCGATCGCCCTGCGCGTGGTTGCCAAGTCGCCATGAACGAGCCACTGCAGCCCGAGCCCCGTCGCTGTTGCCGCGTCATCTACGAAGGACGCGTGCAGGGAGTCGGTTTTCGCTTCACGACGGCTTCAGCCGCAAAAACTTGCCACGTCAATGGTTACGTGCGGAACTGCGCCGACGGCACGGTCGAACTCGTGGCCGAAGGCCCGTCGCCGCAACGTCGAACGTCTGCTGGAGAGTCTGAGCCAAACGTTCGCGCGGCAACATCGCAGGTCAAACGGTTGAGGAAATCGCGCAGTCTGAACCGCTGCGGGGCTTCGAGATCCGGCGTTAGTCTCCAATCTGCCGGGCAACCACTTCTCTTCAGCTTGGCCAGCGGCTAGATTAAATAGTTGAGCAATCGCCGCACGAAATCGGCGTGCGTTCAAGTTTTAGCGAGAAATTGGCGGACTGAGGGGAAGGCCCGCCAACGCTTTGGGTGCGGGCCACGTAGGAGGGTTGTCGCCGATCGGCCGGATCGCCCCAGCGCGATCGCATCCGCACATCTCCTCTTAATCGTCGTAAGGTTGAAAAATGTTGGAAGTTGTGTCGACACACCCGTTGCTGGCCGAGTCCCGTTTCTCAGCTCGCTGTCGCGAAACTGGCTGGTGACGTTCGCCGTCGTCGTCGCGGTCGTCGCTGGTTGGACGCTCTTCTGCTATCTGACGCGTGCCGGCATCATCGCTCGCGCGACCACAAAAGAGGCCATCCGCCAGCCGCTGTTTTCGCTGTTGATGGCGATTGCCCTCATCACGCTGGTGATGAACACCTTCCTGCCGTTCTTCTCGTTCGGCGAAGACTTCAAGATGTTGATGGACTGCGGCCTGGCGACCATCCTCATTTGCGGGCTGCTGTTGGCCGTCTGGACCTCCAGCACCAGCATTGCCGACGAGATCGAAGGCAAAACGGCGATGACCCTGCTGTCGAAGCCCATCAATCGCCGCCAGTTCGTCGTCGGAAAATACGCCGGGATCATGTCGGCCGTCTTCTGGCTGCTCTTGCCCGTGATGGTCTGCTTCCTGGGCCTGATCTATTACAAGGTCGGATACGATTTCCGCGAGACGGCCGGCTCCCGATCCGGACACCGGCTTACAAGCTGGCCGTGACCTTTCGTGCGATCCCCGGCCTGATCCTGATCTTTTGCGAGATTTCCGTGCTGACGGCGCTGAGCGTTGCCATCTCGACCCGCGTGCCGATGGTCGTCAATATGGTCACCTGCTTCACGATCTTTGTGGTCGGCCATCTGACGTCGCTGCTGGTCGAGCGGAACGTGCGCGGACTGGAAATGGTGCAGTTCGTGGCACGGTTGATCGCCACGGCCCTTCCCAACCTGGAGCATTTCAACACGCAGGCGGCGGTCGCGACCGGGACCCTGGTGCCGCCGGCTTACCTCGGTTTTGCCGCGCTGTATTGCGCGGCGTTCAGCGCGGCGGCGATTTTGCTGGCCTTCATTTTGTTTGAGGATCGCGACCTGGCGTGACGGCCCGATCTCGTCGCACCTGCGATGGTCTGCCGTCCCTTTTGAAGCAACGATGAGGAGCGACGAGAAAGACGACCGCATTCAGGGACGGCAGGTCAACGCGGATGAACGGCACGACTCGTGGCAGCCACGCAATTCAATTCGCTCGAGCGGGTCTTTTCCAGACGCGATCTCTTTCGGGGCAAGTCCCTGCAGGCGCTGATCTGGGGCGTTTTCGCGTCCCTGGCCCTGTGCCTGTTGCTGGTCGACGTGTTCCTGATTGCCGAACTCCTCGAAACGCGGGGCCGGCTGGTCGAGGAGAGCGAGGCCCTTCGCTACAGCGCCTCTTTCCACAGGAAGTCCACGCGAATCGGCCGCCGACGGAATCCCGCCCGGACGCGTGGCGTCGGATCGGCCATTGCGCGGATTCAGCAGGAAGAAGCGGGCCTTCGTCCGGCCGTGTTGCGGCAGCGCGATGTGCCCGTGCTGGGCCCGTTCTCGCGTTCGCCTACCGCCGCATTTCGTGGTTTCGCGAAAATATCAAGTGCTTGACGCTGCTGGTGCTGATCGGCGTCGCGATTGCGTCGCTTCGCGGCTTGTGCCTGTGGCGGGCGAAAACGCTGAGCACGGGCGCGTCGCTGGAGGCCGCCACCCGCCTGCGGCGGACGCTGCACCGGCAAACGCTGCGGTTGGGTCCCGGCGACCTCACCGACCCCGAGGGAACGCAGGTCATCGGCCTCTTTACCCATGAAGTCGATCAGGTCCAGGACAGCATTCAAACCTGGGTCTATCGGCTCGGTTGCAATCCGTCGCAATTGGCATTTCTGCTCGCTGCTGGGTCTGGCCGTGCAGTGGCGGATCGCCCTGCAGTGTCTGATCCTCTTGGGCGCCTGCTGGTTCCTCGTGCAGCGGCAGCGGCTCCGTTTTGCCGCGGCCGAGAAGCTCGAAGAATCGCGGGCCGACTCGCGATTGCGCCTCCTGGCGGAGGGCCTGCGGAAAACCCGCATTGTCCGCGGCTACGGGATGGAAGATTTCGAGCACGAGCACTTTCAGCATCATCTCGACAAGTTTCGCACGAACGTGCTGCACGTGCTCAACATGCAGCATTACCTGCGGCTGGCCGTCGGCTTTCTCGTGCTGGCGTGCGTGGCCGCGGTGCTCTATCTGGTCGGAAGCAAGGTGCTTCAGCCCCCCTTCGTGCCCGACGTGCCACACATCTGGTTTTCGACGGCCCTGTTGATGCTGGCCATCGTGGCGGGCATGCCGCGTCCCCTGGCCGAGTTGTGGGAACTTCCGGAGCAGCGGCTACGCAGTTCGCAGGCCGCCGACCGTATTTATCGCTACTTGAACCAAATCCCGGCCGTCAGCCAGGCCGTCGGCGCGAAATTCCTCGAGCCCGTCTCGCGGACGATCGGCTTCGAGGCCGTCTCCTATACGCTGCCCAACAAACGGCGGCTGCTCGACGGCATCGATCTGACGCTTACCGCCGGCGAGGTGATCGCCCTGGTCGCCTTTGAGCCGCTCGAAGCGCGGGCGATGGCGTGCCTCTTGCCGCGATTTATCGAGCCGCAGTCGGGCCGGATTCTCTTCGACGGCGAAGACATCGCCTGGGGCACGCTCGAATCGCTGCGGGCCGAAACCGTCTACGTCGGCGGGAGCGACCCGTTCTTCACCGGCACCGTCGTCGAGAACATCGTTTGCAGCCACTCGGGATACACGTTGTCCGACGTGACCGAGGCTGCGAAAACGGCCCACGCGCCACAACTTCATCCTCAAGCTGCCGCAGGGCTACGAAACGGTCATCGGCGAGCACGGCGAACGGCTCGACGCCGGGACAGGGTTTCCGCTTGGGACTCGCCCGGGCCGATCCTCCGCAATCCGTCTCTGTTGATCATCGAAGAACCGACCGATGCGCTCGACGATGACACGAAGTCGCTGCTGGACGACTCGCTATAACCGGATCGTCCGCGGGCGAACGGTGATCTTTCTGCCCAACCGCCTCTCGACCCTCCGCCGCTCCGAGAACCGTCGTCTTCCTGCATCGGGGCAAAGTCGAAGCCCAGGGAACCTATCACGAGCTGGTGAAGAGCTCGTCCCTCTTCCGGCACTGGGAATACATGCACTTCAACCAGTTCCGCCGCGAGCTCCACGTCCAACCGGTCAGTTGAGTACGATGCGACCGCGAGGCAGTCGCTCGCGTTGCACCGCCCAGCCGTCAGCCCGCTCAGCGGTGTTTCGACATGCGAATCGCCGCTTCGAGTTTTTGCCTGGCTTCGTCGTCGCGGGGTTCAATCGAGAGGATGTCGCGGAGCCGATCGGCCGCCTCGTCCCAGCGGCCCAGCGATTCGAGATTTTGGGCGAGCAAGTGGTGCGCCTTCGAGCAGGTTATCGTTGATTGCCAGCGCCCCGCGGCAATGATCGATCGATCCCTGGAAATCGCCCAAGGTTCGGTCCAACCGGGCCAGGTTCAAATGGTTCTCCTGGTCGCCGGGATCAGCGGCCAGAGCCAGTTGGAACTCCCGTTTCGCCGCGGCCAGGTCTTTCCGGCCCAGATAGTACAGGCCCAGGCCCCGATGGGCCTCTCCCGTTTTGTCGTCCAGGGCCAGCGCGATTTCATACTCGCGACGCGCACTTTCGGGGGTGTCGTATCGAAAGAGAACCTCCGCCCATTTGCAGTGCATGCCGGGATCCGCCGGCGCAAGAGTAACGGCTTTACGATATTGCTCCAGAGCTTCGTCGAGACGCCCGTCCGCCAGGAGACCGTCGCCGATCGCACAGACGCACAAACGAATTATCGCGAGTGACGCTGGCCGTGTGATCGAGCAGGGTCAGCGTGTCGTGCCAGTAACCGGTTTGGACAAAACCCAGAATGCCGTAAACCCCGACGACGGCCGACTGCCGCACGGCGCGACGTCACAAATCCGCCGAGGGCGAGATACAGGCCGAGGAACGGGAAGTAAGCATAGCGATCGGCCATTTGCTGCAAGCCGACCTGCACCAATCCGATCATCGGTACCAGCGTGCCGAGGTACCAGAACCAGCCGATCGTGAAATACGGATAGCGGCGACGGAATTCAAAGGCGAGAGCGGTGAGGGCAACCAGCAGCGCAAGGGAGAATGCCACCAGCGGCAGGCTCAAGTCGGTTGAAAACGGGTAATAGACCCCCAGGTTCCAGGGAACAATCGCCTTTTGCAAATAAGACACGTAAGCAATCGCCGCGTTCGCCAGGCGAATCGCCAGCGGCGCGGCCTCGAGCGAGCGAACGCTTAAGCCACTGGCCTGGGCGAGGACGGCAACGACGCAGAAAACGGCCGAGAGGACCAGGAACGGAATCTTTTCCAAAATGGCCCGCCGATTGAGCCGTTTGAGGGGCCAGGAATCCAAGAGCAGCATCACAAAGGGCAGCGTGACGAGCGTCTGCTTCGACATCAGGCTCAACGCGTAAAACGTGAGGGCGAGCAGGAACGACGAGAGGCGACCTCGTTGTGCGTAATTGACGTACGCCCATAAAGTCAGCAGACCGAAGAACATGCTCAAGACGTCTTTGCGTTCGGAGACCCAGGCCACCGACTCGGCATGGACGGGATGGACCGCGAACAACGCGGCGACGAAGGCGCTCAGGAATTCTTGTCCCGTCGCCTTGCGGAAGACCACGAACACGAGCAGCACATTGGCCAGGTGCAGCAAAAGATTGGTGAGATGGTAACCGCCGGCCCACGCCTCGTACGCGGTCCCGTCGATCATCAAAGAGAGCCAGGTGAGAGGAAACCAGTTGGCGATGTAGAACCGGTTGAAGGCCCACTTGATTCCGGCGACCGTCAAGCCGGAAAGGACATGGGGATTGGTGCTCACATAGACCGGATCGTCGAGTGTGATGAACTCGAATCGCCAAACCTGTCCGTAGACGGCCAGTGTCACGGCGGTCAGCGTCAGGAGCAGCATGCCGGATGTCGTGATTCCGGTCCGGGCCGCCAACCGCGCGGCCAGGCCGGATTGATTCGATCCCTCCGTGTCCGCGACGGAAGGGGCGCGAGTCGAGCCCGCCCGCTCGAATTTGCGCCCTGCCCTGCTCGGTTTCCGCTGTGCCGCCATGTTTTGCCTGTGACTGATTGTTGACCACGGCGAATTCACAGGTCAATCACACAGTTGGGTCCGGCAAACCTCCTTGGCACGGAACGAGCGAACGCCGACCTAGGCCGTTTCGATCGGCTCGATCTGTCCCTTGAAGTGGACGAGGGCGTCCGAGGGGTTCATGTTGAAGAGGGCCCGGCCGCCCGTCCCCCAGCGACCGCGGTGATAGTGGAACAGGGCCGCCGCATCGCGCACCATGCCGACGGCTTCCACGCCTTCCATGTCGCCCCCCTCGAGCGACTCGAAGCGGATATTGACGCCGACGAACGCGGTGAGCATTCCCGTTTGGACATCGCGGCCAAAGGTGACGCTGTTTTGCCAGTCGCATTCCAGCCACCGCAAGCCGCGCGGTTTTCCCAGCGAGCCGGCACGGTGAAAGAAATGCGCTTCCAATTGCTCGCGCTGGAGCCGGAACTGCTTCACGGCGCGGGCCGCCCGCCGCTTGCGATACGAAATCAGCAGGGGCCGGCCGACGGCCACAGCGACCACGAGAACGAGCAGGACGGCCGCCGCGATCGGCCAATAAAGCGCAATTCCCTGCATCGGGCGTAACTTCTGGGAGTAAATCGGTCGCGGGCGGCCATTTGCGGCGATGGTCCGCCTCATTCCCATCTTAGAGCAGCCCGCACGGAAGCGGCAAGGTCGCCTTTCGCTCGACGATGGACGGGCCGGTTAAAACCGTGCAAGATCGAGACCGGGCAGAGTTCAATCGTTCACGCAGAGAGACCCCGATGGCATTGCTTGGATCGCATCTGTCGATTGCCGGCGGCTATTACAAGGCCGTTGAAATGGCTGCCGAACTGCGGATGGATTGCGTGCAGATCTTCACCAAGAACAACAACCAATGGAAAGGGAAGCCGCTCGCCGACGACGATATCAGCCGCTTTCGCGAGGCCATCGTCCGCACCGGAATCCGCATGCCCTGCGCCACGACAGTTACCTCATCAATCTGGCGAGCCCCGACGACGCGCTGTGGGGCAAATCACTCGAGGCGTTCATTATCGAACTGGAACGGGCCGAGGCACTCGGACTGGTCGGGGTGGTCATGCACCCGGGTGCCAGCGTCGGCGCGAGCGAAGAGGAAGCCCTCGCGCGGATCGTGACGGCACTCGAACGGGCACTTGAAAAGACAAAAGGCTTCTCCGTCGAAATCTGGCTGGAGACGACTGCCGGCCAAGGCTCGAACTTAGGCCACCGCTTCGAGCACCTGCGGGCGATCCTCGACGGGCTGGCCATGCACCCGCGAGTCGGCGTTTGTGTGGACAGTTGTCATCTGTTGGCCGCGGGGTATCCGCTGACCGAGCCAGCCGATTACGCCGCCACCATGCAGCAGTTGGACGAAATCGTGGGCATCGATCGCATTCGGGCCTTTCACCTCAATGACAGCAAGCGCGAGTTGGGCAGCCGCGTCGACCGCCACGAGCACATCGGGAAAGGCCATCTGGGCCGTGAAGCATTCCGCAACATCCTCACTGACCCGCGCTTTGCCGGCCTTCCGATGTATCTGGAAACGCCCAAAGGAGTTGTCAATGGACGCAGTTTGGATGCTCAGAATCTGGCGATTCTGCGCAGACTTGCCGGGAGTACACGCAAGCCCTCCTACAACCGGAAAAGACGTTAAAGTTCGTCGCACCTCTGCGATCAAGGTCATGTTCCGTGGACCGACCGTAATTGTCCTTTGAACTGGTAAAGGTGTTGCCTTGGGCGAATGCGGATCACGTCCATTCTTTGGAATCGTCGATCTGATGGAAACACGGCGCAATCCTAGCGCCCTGTCGTTTCCGACTGATTCCGAGGAAACAGACGATGAATGTCGACTTTCGCCTCTATCGCCGCATTGCTCGAGGAGCGTGTAGCGCCGCTTTGATTGGATCACTGCTCGGCGGATGTGCCTCCACCCACAAGCCGCGATTCTGGGACAAGGAAGACGGCACCACCGTAGCCGACGCGAACGGGACTCAACCGAATGCAAATCCGACCGCGACAGCCGCCACTCCCGCAGCTGCTGTCGTCGCGCCCACGGTCGTCGCCGCTGATCATACGACGCCTGCTGACCCGGCTTCCGGTCCCGTGTCGGCCTTCGATTTCCCGGATGCGTCCCCCAGCACTCAAGTGGCGTCGGCGTCTGACTCGCAGCCGGCTCCCGCGGCCAAATCGGCTCCCGCCTCCGACGCGTTCGACGACGGCTTTGGTCCGAGAGTTCCTCTCAAGGGAACCGGCAACGTAGCGGCCACAACGACGACGGCGAGCACTTCCTCTCCGAAGACTGTTGCAGCCCAGAGCACAGCGCCAGGCAAAGCGAGCGATCCCTTTGCCGACCCGTCTGCGTCGCCGGCAGTCTCCGTGGGAACGATGACTCCTGTTGTGAGCGCGTCGCCTGCCGCGACACCGACGACGTCGCCCAAAATCAATCCGAATGCGAATCCCTTCCTCAATACGGAGAATCCCGTATTCACGACGGGCACTCAACCTCCGCCGAGCGCGCAGCCCGGGGCCAGCGTCGCTTCTTTGCCAGCGCCACCGGCGACTCCCGCGCCGCCAGCGGCCTCTGCGTCACCGTTTACGATGTCGCCGGCCGCGCCCTCCTCTCCTGCCTCGGCCGTGCAGACGCCGCCCGCTTCTCCTGAACTCGAGCCGTCGGCACAGTCGAATCCGGTTGACCAGTCTCAAGCGCCTCCAAAGACAGCGCCAGCGGCGCCGCCGAAATCGATGCCTGTGGCAGCGGCGGAGGCTCACACCAACGGAAGCTACGACGCATTCGGCGATCCGGTGCCATCGGCACGTGCCAAGGCGCCGATGGATCCTGCACCCGTCGAAGCTGCGGACACGCATCCGACTTGCGCCGCTCCGGCGGCCAGGGCGATTCCTCAGTCCCAAACGGCTGTCGCCGCTCAAGCCGGACCTGCCGATCCATCAGGGGCAAAACACGTGCAATCGCCCGCATGGACGCCGACCCGGGCTCCCGCCACTGCCGAGCCAGTGACGCCGACCGAAGCGGTGGCCACCGCTCCGGAGACCGTTCAAGTTGTCATCCCGTCCGTCAAGGCGGCGCAGACTCCCAAGCTCGCGAGTGCAGGCACGCACAAGGCAGCCGTCGCGAGCGTGCAGAGAGTCTCTGTGGCCAAAGCGGCCGACGCCGCACATAGCGAAGCGGAATCGGCGGAACCGGTCGTTCACGCCGATGCCGCCAGCGGGACTTCAATGATCTGTGACTCCAAGACCGTGCGTGGACGCTTTACCGGAATCGGTCACGCGTCGGACAAGGCGACGTCGCACGTAGAACCTCTCTTCAACGAGTCCGCACCCGTGTCGGTTCCCGCCGCGCCGGCACCGCACGCTGCATCGGCGCCCCCCAAAGAGGCTGCACCCAAGGCACCTGAGCGACGTGCGCCAATGCCGAGTGCCGACGCCGTGAAACCCGCGCCTCACGCCGTTCCGGATGCGAAAGCCGCCGATCAAACGTCACGCGCACCGGCCAGGCCCGCCAGCGCCGTTGTCAACGCGGTGGCTCAGCAAGACGGCCCGTCGTCGCCCGCGCTCGACCCGTTTGCCTTGGAGCAGACGGTCGACAATAAAGTTGACGAACGGGCCAGTCCCGCCGCGAGCCACGCTCCGCCGAAAGCCGACGGTCTGCCGCCGCTGCATGCCGGTGATGAGCCGCCTTTCGGGCCGTCGGCGAGCCAGGTCGTGGCAGCCACCCCCGAGCCCGCGACGGCGCCCGATCCACCGCACGAGAGTGCCGGAGTTGCGACGGAAACCTGGTTCGCCATGGGATTGGGAATTGGAGTCGGGCTGGCCGCTGGCCTGGTCCTGTGGATGCGTCTCAGGGCGAAGCCCGGCACCTCTTCGTCGGATGACGATGAGAGCTTGAAAGCGGCCGCCTAGCGCCGACGCCTCGTTCCGCGTGACCGCGACATCGGGAGGAACGCGCTCGGAACCGAGCCACAAACCACCGCACCTCTGTCGAGGCTGCCCGTCGCAATTCTGCCGAATTTGTCGGCTCTGCCGGAGGTTCGGCAATTTTCGCCCGGTTTCGGCCGGAATCGAGCGGAATCGACCTCCCGGACGCCTGGATTTCTGAGGCGTACGCCGAGCGGCGCCAAGCGTGCACTATAGTTGTGTGCCACACGGTGCACCCGAAGTGCCCGCTATTCGACGGAGGAGAAGCGATGTCAGACGACGACCCCTGGAGCCGGCCGACTCTCAAGGACCTGCAGGAGATTCTCGAGCACATCCAGAAGCCGGACACCGAGAACCGGCGGAACGTGGACCGTCTCGAGCTGTCGGTTCCGGCCGAGATCGTCACGTCGCGCGGCAATACGGTGGCCGCCATGACGCGCGAAATCAGCCGCTCGGGCATCGGTATCTTGCATCGCGGCTCGGTGTCGCTCGGTGAGGTGACCGTGCGGATGGCGGGCGACTCGCAGACGTTCGAGTACCGCGTGCTGATCGAGTGGTGCACGCCGTGCGAAAACGGCATGTTCATGAGCGGCGGACGGTTTCTGCCAAAGGCCGGCTGAAAGCGATTTGTCCGGCCGACGGTGCCGTTACGTAAGCTCGGGGGTCGGCTCGTCCGGCTTTTCCTCGTTCCGTTTTTCGGGCGGAACGAGCTTGTCGAGAATGCCATTGACGAACTGCGGCGATTGCGCGGTTCCGAAGCGGCGGGCCAGCTCGATCGTCTCGTCGATCACCACGCGATGCGGCGTATCGGTTAACAAGAGCTCAAACGCGCCCAAGCGGAGCGCGTTGCGATCGGTCGGCGCCATGCGGGCCATCGTCCAGTTCTCGGCGGCCGCCGAGATCCGCGCATCGAGCGAGGCGCGGTTTTCGCGCACGCCGGCAAACAGGGACCAGGCAAAGGCGCGGAGGTCCTCGTCGGGCAACTGCTCGCGGATCATTTCGCGAACCGCGCCCGCGGCGACGTCGGGATTGACGTCGATCTGATAAAGCATCTGCAGCACGACTTCGCGTGCTTTGCTGCGCCGCGCCATCGTCGTTACGCCCCGCGCACGTTTGTGCGAGTCTCGGCCGCCGGCAATTTCTTCAGCAAATTCGCCATTTCGATTGCGGCCAGTGCCGCCTCGTTCCCTTTGTTACCGGCCTTTCCGCCGGCCCGATCGAGCGCCAACTCCATCGACGGACACGTCAGCACGCCGAACAGGACCGGAACTCCGCTCGACACGGCCGTTTCCATGATGGATCGGGACACCTGCTGATTGATGTATTCGTGATGGCTCGTCTCGCCCTGAATCACCGCGCCCAGGCAGCAGACCCCCGCGAACCGGCCGCTACGCGCCAGGCGATCCGCGACAATCGGAATCTCGAAAGCGCCGGGGACCCAGGCCACGACGATCCGCTCGTCCGGCACGCCGTGCTGTTTGAACGTTTCCAGCGCTCCGTTCAGGAGTCGCCGTGTCACCATTTCATTGTACCGCGACACGACGATGGCAAACGACTCGCCCGCGGTCGAAACTTCGCCTTCGAGGTCTTTGCCCATGACGAGACGCATTCACCGTGAGGCCGCGGAACCGGAAAGACACGGGCGACCGGCGGCCGGAATCACGCTCAACCCAGGTTCATGCTCATCAGGAATTCTTCATTCGTCTTGTGCCGCCGCATCCGGTTGACCAAGCAGCTCCATCGCTTCGACCGGATTCATGTCGTTGAGGACCCGGCGGAGGATCCAGACGCGGCGGAGTTCCTCTTCATCCATGAGCAGCTCTTCGCGGCGTGTGCCCGACTTGTTGACGTCGATCGCCGGCCAGATGCGTTTTTCGACCATCCGGCGATCGAGGTGCAACTCGGTGTTGCCGGTCCCCTTGAACTCCTCGAAGATCACCTCGTCCATGCGGCTGCCCGTGTCGACGAGGGCCGTGGCGATGATCGTCAGGCTGCCCCCCTCCTCCACCGCGCGGGCCGCTCCGAAGAATCGCTTGGGATGCTGCAAGGCGTTGGCGTCGACGCCGCCCGACAGGATCTTGCCGGAGTGCGGCACTTCCGTATTCCACGCCCGGGCCAGACGCGTGATCGAGTCGAGGAAGATCACCACGTCCTGGCCGTATTCGACCATGCGTTTGGCCTTCTCGATCACCATTTCCGAAACCTGGATATGGCGGCTGGGCGGCTCGTCGAACGTGCTGCTGATGACTTCGCTGTTGCGGCTTTTCACCTGCCGCTCCATCTCGGTCACTTCTTCCGGCCGCTCGTCAATCAACAGGACGATCACGTATGCGTCGGGATGATTCTTCAGCGTCGCCTTGGCCAGCTGCGAGAGGAGAATCGTCTTGCCGGCACGCGGCGGCGAGACGATCAAACCGCGCTGGCCCATGCCGATCGGAGCGACGATGTCGACAATCCGCGTGCTCAACTCGAGCGGATCGGCCGACAGGCGGAGCCGCTTCGACGGATGCAGCGGCGTCAAATCGTCGAACGAAACGCGCTCGGCGAGCAGATTCGGATCCTGGCCGTTGATCGCCTCGACGCGCAGCAGAGCGAAATACCGCTCGTTCTCTTTGGGCGGACGGATCTGGCCGGCGACCGTCGCCCCTGTGCGAAGGCCAAAGCGGCGGATCTGGCTCGGGCTGACGTAAATGTCGTCCGGGCACGGGAGATAGTGATAGTCGGGGCTCCGCAGGAAGCCGAAGCCGTCCGGCAGGATCTCCAGCGTCCCCTCGCCGAACATCAGGCCGTTCATCTTCGTCCGCTCTTTGAGGATCTTGAAGATGAGGTCCTGCTTTTTCAGTCCCGTATAGTCGCTGACCTGCTCTTTGCGGGCCAAGAGCAACAAATCCTTCATCGTGAGCCGTTGCAGCTCGGCGATGTGGATATCGCTGCGCTTGATTTCCTCGTAGCGGTCATTTCCCGGAAATGCATCGGGAGGAAGTTCGTCGCCGGATTCTTCGAATCCGGCGCCGTCCTGCTCGAAATTCTCCTGCGCATCGTCCTGGGGAAGGCGCGGGCGAGTCAGTTTGGCCATGGCGGGCTCTTTCTCAAAACCAAGAAACTCAGAACGAATTCTGGGTCTGGGCGGCGAAGCCGCGTCGAAGATGGAAGACGCTCAACGGAGCAGACGAATTGCCGAAATTATGAGCGGTTTGGATCGGAAGGTTTTTGCGCATTGATCTGCGAAAGTCGCTGTTCTAATTCCCGGCCTGCCTCGTCAATTGACCGCGCGTTGTCAATTGCAAACTGAGACCGGTTTCGTTTTGTCTCCAAAGAAACCTGACTGGCTTCCCGACGCTCGACCTCTGCTTCGTCCCAGCCCCGGCCGGCATGCAGCCGACCGAGACGTTCCGCCCGCGGCACGTCAATGAACACGATCGCGTGGCATAAATCATTCCATCCTGCTTCAAACAGGACGGCCGCATCGAGCAAGACTGCTCGTTTACCCGCGAGGGCTGCTTCCGCGATTCGTTTTTCAAACGTCTCCCGAATTCGAGGATGAACAATTCGTTCCAGATCGTGCCGGGCGAGTTTTTGATCGTCGTTCGGTCCGAAGACCCGTTGACCCACGGAACGTCGATCAATCTGCCCGGCCGCGTCAAAAACATCTTTGCCAAAACGCCGACGAACGGCCTCTTGCACCGTGTCGAGCGTCAAGACCTCGTGCCCTACCTCGTCTCCGTTGATCAAAACCACGTCGGGATTACGCGTCGCCACCCAGCGGGCCACCGAACTCTTTCCCGAACCGATCCCTCCGACAATTCCGATAACGGGAATGTGCGTGTGATCTGACACGGACCAAGCGGCGATGGGCTGAATGAGGAAAACGAGTGATCAACAATCCATTGTGAGTTAGGGTTGCCGTGGTGCGTTCCGATCGCACGCAGACGAGAGAAATGCTGTGAGGAATGTTCTTTCACCCTTAATCGTGTCTGATCGGCGCAGGCCTGTCAACAATGAACAGGAAAAAATCCGCAACCCGCCCGACGATTCAGGACTTAACAATAACTTCAAACTTTCAGGCTTGGCACCTCTCGCGGCACCAGGAAAGTTGCGCACTCAGGTCGCATCAATGACGACCGTGGTTTCGGGAAGGCTGTCTAAAAACTGCCTGCCGTATGGCTTCGTGCGAATTCGTGGATCGAGAATGGCAACTTGCCCGGTGTCGTCCTTGTGTCGGATGAGCCGACCGAAGCCCTGCTTCAACTTGATCACCGCCTCGGGAACCTGGTACTCGATAAACGGATTCCCGCCCCGCTCGCGAATCGCTTCCAAGCGCGCCTCGAGCAAGGGATGGTCCGGAACGCTGAAGGGAAGCTTGGTGATGATCACGTTTTGCAGCGCGTCGCCGGGAACGTCGACCCCCTGCCAGAAACTGTCGGTGCCAAACAGCACGCCCGCCTGGTCCTTGCGAAATCGCTCGAGCATCAACGAATTGGGGAGTCCGTCCGCCTGGCAATGCAGGGTGTAGCCGTTCTCGGCAAACCATTTGGAAAGCGTCTGTGCGCACCCTTTGAGCATCTTGTAGCTTGTGAAGAGCACAAAGGCCCGACCCCGCGTCTGCGCCACGTAGTGTTTGATGCGTTCGCAAACGGCCCGCTCGTAGTCAGCCGGCCGCTCAGCCGGGTCGGGCATGTCCCGCGGAAGAATCAGCCGGGCCTGCCGCTTGTAGTCGAAGGGACTTCCCAGTCGCTGTTCGATCGCTCGTCCGACGCCGAGCCGATTCTTCACAAAATCAAAGCTGCGTTTCCCGACGGCGAGTGTGGCGCTCGTCAGCACGGCCGTTTTCACGCGATCGAAAAGCTCCGCCTGCAGGACCGGTCCCACCTCGATCGGCGCACAGTGCAGCTCCGTGCGCGGTCTTTTGCCCGCAATGATTTCAATCCAATAGACCGAGTCGCTGAGTGCCTGTTTGAGCCAGGCCGACAACGTTTGCCCCAACTCGATTGAGCGCACCGAAGCGGCCGTCAACTCAATCGCTTGTTCTTCGATGGGAATTCGTTTGGCGGCGTCCGCAATTGCCGCCGCCAGCTCGTCCAGAACCGGAGTCACCTTGTTTTCGATTCCCAGAGGCGCCCGCAGTCGGCCGTTCTCCTTGCCGTACTGCCGCTGCCAATCGTGAATGTCCTCGAATAACGAGCGGACAGCATACCGGACCCGGTCGACAAGTTTCATGGCGTCGGCCAGCTTGTGGTGAACCAGTAATCCCCGCTGGGTCCGGTCGTTGTACAGCTTTGACAGCAGATAATCGAACTGCCCACTCGTGAGCGAAATGCCCAGGTGCTCGCCGGCGACCGCCTCGAGCGTATGCGCTTCGTCGATAATGACAACGTCGTAATCGGGGAGCAGGCTGGCTCCCGCGCGGCGCAGGGCGAGATCCGACAGGAACAAGGCATGATTGACGATCAAGACGTCCGCGTTCCACGCGCGCGCCGCGCCTGGTAATAGAAGCACTTGTTATACGTCGGACACTTCTTTCCCAGGCAGTTGCCGCGATCGCTGGCGACCTCGTCCCACACATTCGGCAACGGCTTGAAGTCGAGATCGCTGCGGCTGCCGTCGTTTGTCTCTTTGGACCAGTCGAGGATCGAGCGCAGCTGCTCGAATTCTTTCTCCTGAAAAAACGTCGACTGGGCCCGATCAACCGCGGCCGCCAATCGCCGCAGGCTGATGTAGTTCGATCGCCCCTTGGCGAGCACGAACGAGAATTCAACGGGGAGCACCGACTTCAGAAAGGGAATGTCCCGCGTGAAGAGTTGCTCCTGCAGACTGATGGTGTGCGTCGAGATGATGAGCGGCTTGCGCGGTTTGGTGCCGATTTCGCCCTCGCCGGCAACGGCGAGGATTGCCGGAACGAGATACGCGAAGCTTTTTCCGACGCCCGTCCCCGCTTCCACGATCAGGTGTGTTTCCTCCGCGATGGCGCGCTCGACCGCGGCCGCCATTTCGAGCTGTTGCGGCCGCTCTTCGTACGTTCGCAGCCGCTTGGCAATGCGTCCTTGTTCGCCGAGTACGGCAGTCGTATTCGAAGTCACCGCTCACGCCGTCGAGGGGGAGGAATTAACACAGAGACGCCGGCCGGTCCAATTCTATCGCTGCGATGCCGCAAAGGGCCAATACGCACGGTCGCGAGCATGTGCCGCTCTCAGCGCTTCCGCCACAACCCGCGATAAATCGTCGCGCCATCCTGTCGCCGCCGGCGCTCGAAGCTCGTCTGGTAATCGAGGTCGTGGCTCGGCTCCTGTTCGGCAGGCGGCGGAAGCGTCTCGAAGGCTGCATGATGGTCCATGAGCGCGCGGATCACCTCGAAATAATCTTCCACGTCGGTCCACGAGTGAAGCAGCCCCCCCGATTGAAGGACTCCTGCGGCGAGATCGACAAACTCATCGGTGAAGAGCCGCCGTCGCTTGTGCTTCCGTTTCCACCAGGGATCTGGGAAATAAACGTGGACAGCATGAACCGACTGGCTGGGAATGAGCGTCGCCAAAGCGACGCGGGCATCTCCGCCGAGCACGCGCGCGTTCGGTTGCGATCGCTTCAAAAGGCGCCGCGCGGCCCGTCGCCCTTCTTTGTAGTCGAGTTCGAGCCCCAGGTAGTTCGCTTCAGGATGCGCACTCGACGCATTGAACAGGAACAGTCCGCGGCCGCAGCCGACGTCCAGTTCGACCGGCTGGTCGTTGCCGAAGAAGGCCTTCCAGTCGAGGGGCCCGGCGAGGTCGTTCAGCGTGAGGAAATACGGTTTGAGATCAACGGTTGGCTCGCGGCGCATGCGTCAGCCGTCGGCCGCCGGCCCGACAAGATCTCCCACGTGAATCGGAACTCCGATCATCGTGCCGTTGAAGACCATCTTGTCTTTCACGAATCCCTGGAACGCGAATTCCGCGCGGCGTCCCGGGCGTTGGTCTGTGAGTTGAGCCATCAGAATCAGCCGACAGGGCGGGATCACAGGGCTGCGGAAACGGACATCGTCCATCCCGCCGAAGCCAAGGAAATCGCCGGCCAAAATATTGAACTTGCGCGCATAAAAGCTGGCCACCTGGGCCGCACATTCGCAGAGGATCACGCCCGGCATGATCGGATATCCGGGCATATGTCCCTGCGTCCAGAATTCCCGCGGCGTGACGTCCTTGTAGCCGACGACGCCATTCTTTTCGCGGTCGACGTGGACAATGGCGGTAAGTTGCTCCATCTCATCCCGCTGGGGATTCACGCGCCGGATATCCTCGATCGTGAACACCGGCTTGTCGAAGTTGAACTTCGTATGGTCATACATTGGAGGTGCAGGCATCAGTCTCGGCTTTTTGCAGGAAAACGAATGCTCGGGACATCAAACGAATCGTTGCCGGTCGTCCTGATGGCGCAGGTCAGTGACCGACGACGTCGCGGATCTGTGTGAGACTCGTCAGCAGGCGTTCGGGCCGCAATTCCGGGTTGGCAAGCTCTTCTCGCGAGGCAACCAGGCTCGTCTGGTCGACGGCCAGCAGGGCCGTCCGCATCCCGGCTTGTTTGGCGATTGCCACGTCATCGCACAATCGCGTTCCCACATACAGCACCTGGTGAGGGGCCACGCCGGCTCTCCGGAACCGGTCTAGGGCACGCACGTAAAGCGACTTCGACGGCTTGCGGATTCCTTCTCGAAACGAGAACGTGACGAGCGCCGGATCGAACAGTTCGTCCAGCGAGCGGAGTGTACCCTGACGGCGAAACGCCCGCAACATCTGAACCGACGTGAAGCGCTGTCCGTCGGCCACGATGCCCACTCGTTTGCCGGCCACCGGCAGGCCACGCAGCAGTTCGAGCGCCCCCTCCTCCGCCTCAAGTCCTTGCAGCGACGAGTGAAAAAAGTAGGCCACCTTTTCGGCAAACTGTTCCAACTCACCGTATTTCGACGTCTCGTAGGTATAGTCTTTCTGCTGCAATTGGCGGATTAATTTCATCCACAGCGCGGCCGCATCGACCTCCGGCACCTCGCCCGGCGCGGCCGTAACAGCCATTCGCTGTTCGTCGAGGACCCGCATGTAGCGGATGATCATCACTTCCGAGGGCTTGCCCGGTTTCCGCGTCATGCTGTTCCACATGTTGAATTCTTTGATCGTCTTGTCCAGCGCGATCTCCATCCGTACCGCCTGCGGATGCTGCAGGAGCAGCTGGCCGTCGGTAATCCGCAGCAGCGTTCCATAGACGCTGAAGGCCACCGCTCGAATCCCGGCCAGCGGCCCGATGGAGGGCCTGGCGGCAATGGGCACCCGCTTAGGCGGCGCCGGCCAGATGAGCTTGCGGTCATCGAGCCACTCCGCATATTCGATGAGAGTTTTGGCCATCGCACTTATTTAACGATCGAAATCCCGTCGGAACAGACGTGGTCTCAATCCTAAATCACCGCGAGGTGTCGTGCGAGATGTGAAACCCCCTGAAACCTTGTGGAAAACAGCATCCCTGCACGTCCCCCCCGGGGAAAACTGCGGTTTAACCGGGGATCAAACCTCTGCTGGGCATTCCCGCATCATTCGGCGATCGCGTAAAATTCAGACTGTTTTGACGGGCACGCATTTTCGACGCAAAAATCGACTGGCGACCGACTTTCAAGCCGACGGAAAAACTCGATGACCGCAAGCGGAATTGATCCCGCCCTCGCCGCGCTTCGCGGCGGCGGGCTGGTGATCGTGGTCGACGCCCTTGACCGCGAAAACGAAGGTGACCTGATCTGCGCCGCCGAGACGATTACGCCGGAAATCGTCGATTTCATGTTGCGGATCGGCCGCGGCGTGCTCTGCGTGCCTCTCA
Organism: uncultured Planctomycetaceae bacterium; assembly: GCA_963833105.1. Classification (GTDB taxonomy): domain Bacteria; phylum Planctomycetota; class Planctomycetia; order Planctomycetales; family Planctomycetaceae; genus DASPSM01. The sequence goes on along the minus strand of CAWHWU010000005.1, from coordinate 179,148 downwards.
CCCACGAAACGGCCGAGCGGCTCCAACTGACGCATGCGGTTTCCAGCGAGCGCAACACCGCCCCGCATCAGACGCAATTTCTCGTGCAGGTCGATCACCGGGAAAGCGGCACCGGCGTCAGCCCGTCCAGCCGCGCAAAACGATCCGCGCCCTGGCCGAGCCCCACTCGGCTCCCAACGATTTTGTGCAGCCGGGCCACGTGTCGCCCCTCCTGGCCAAGGACGGCGGCGTGCTGCGACGTGCCGGCCATACCGAGGCGACCGTCGACCTCGTGCGGATGGCCGGGTTTCGGCCCGTCGGCGTGCTGATCGAAGTCTGCAGCCAACGCCACTTCGGCATGGCCAGTTTCGCCGAGTTGGAGGAACTGGCCGCCAAGCACGATATTCCCATCATCTCGATCGAGGAGTTGATCCGCTACCGGCGGCTGCGCGAGCAGCTGATCCAACGCGAGGTCGAAGTTGCCATTCAGACGCGCGACTTCGGCATGCCAAAGCTAATCGGCTACAGCGTCGCGCACGAGGATCAGGAACCGCTGGCCCTCGTGTGGGGTGATCTGCAATCGGCGACGCGGCCCCCGCTCGTGCGGATGCACTCGTCGTGCTTCACGGGCGACGTGCTCGGTTCGCTCCGTTGCGATTGCGGCGATCAACTTCAAATCGCCATGGAGATGATCCACAAGGAGGGAGTGGGAGCCGTCGTCTACCTGCCTCAGGAAGGTCGCGGGATCGGCCTGCTCTCGAAGCTCAAAGCGTACAAGTTGCAAGACGAAGGGCTCGACACGGTCGAAGCCAACCACCGCCTCGGCTTCAAGGCCGACCAGCGCGACTACATGGTCGGCGCGCAGATCCTCAAAGATTTGGGACTCACCAAGATTCGCGTGCTGACGAACAATCCCAAAAAGACCGACTCGGCCGTCTTCCACGGCGTTGACCTGGAGATCGTCGAGCAAGTCCCCATCATCGCGCCCCACGAGGAACATCGCGAGAAATACCTCGCGACCAAACGCGACAAGATGGGCCACCTGCTGCCGTAAGGATGAATTGGAAGGATGAAGGATGAATAAGAGCGCTTTGCCCTTATTCATCCTTCATCCTTCCCAATTCATCCTTCCCAATAAAACTCCCCGCGGTGAGAGGCTGAAGGTCTGCTGCTGCGGTGCGGGCGGGTTCGGGGTCTTGAGGCAGCAGGCGCTTCAGCCATCTCACACACGGGGAGTCGTTCGGACATCTCCTCAGTTGCAGGGCACAGGTGTTCGGTATTCGCCTTCGCTTAGCGGCCCATCGGCGATGCTTGCGCGCTGCCGTCGCGACAGTTTCCCGCCGCTTGGGCCAGGTCGAAGGCTTGTTTGCTCGTCGCCACGTCAATCGCGGTCGCGATGTCGCGGTCGGGCCCGCCAGATCCTCCGTGCCGATAGGCGGCACCGTGACGATAGGCAGCCTCGTGCTGGTGATATCCGTCGTGGTCGTCAAACCGTTCGTGTGCGTACTCATCATGGCGATACGGAGCCTCATGCTCGTAATAGGCCTGCTGGCCGGATTGTTCCGCGTCGACGTGGACGTCCGGTTCCACACCGGCTCCGGCCATCGTGCGGCCGGTCGGAGAGAAAAATTGTGCCGTCGTCAGTCGCAGGACACCGGGAATCGTCTGCAACGGGAAGTGCGTCTGCACGGTCCCCTTCCCGTACGTCTTCCGACCGACAATCACCCCGCGACCGTTTTCCTGCACGGCGGCCGCGAAGATTTCGCTGGCACTCGCACTGTTCTCATCGACGAGCACGACGAGCGGAAGCTTCCACGTCCGGTCACGATGAGCGTACTCGACCGTGTTGTCGGTGGCGTCCCGGCCGCGAGTCGACACGATGGTTCCCGAAGGGACAAACTTGTTCGACATTTGAATGGCCGTTGTTAACAGTCCACCCGGGTTCCCCCGCACGTCGACGACGACCGAATTCATCCCCTGGCGGTACAGGTCCCACAGGGCCTTATCGCACTCCTCGGAGCTGTTCTGGGCGAATTTCTCCAGTTTGATATAGCCGACGCCGTTGTCGAGCATTTTGACTTCGCTGACGCTGTGGACTTCCACGCGGCGCCGCACGAGCTTCACCTCGGCCACGCGGTCATCCCGTCTCACGCTGAGTGTCACCTGGCTGCCGGCCGGGCCGGTAATCAGGTCGACCGCCGCGTCGAGTGTTCCTCCGCTTACGCGCTGGCCGTTGATCGACTCAATAACGTCTCCCCCTCGCAGCCCGGCCTCGGCCGCCGGACCGCCGGGAAGTGCGTTGGCGATCAACATACCCCGCTCGTCCGCCTTGATTTCGACGCCGATCCCGACGACATGGTCTTCCAGCTCGGCGCTCGGAGAGCCCCGGCCCGTCATGGCGGGAACGAAGGCCGAATATTTGTCGAGCGAGTCAGTCGCGGCGAAGATGAATTCGAGCGCCACCGCCGTCGGCCGCAAACCGGCGTCGCGCTCTGCCGTCTGCATGGTCCACTGCAAGGCTTGGTATGCGTCATCGGCTCCCTTGATGGGTTGCCCTTCGGACGCTCGCACGAAATCGCGACGCAGGCTGTCGAGACGGCCTGGATCGTCGCCCAATTCGTTGGCCCGCAGGAAGGATGGGTTGTCGAGTGCCGCACACAAGTTTTTCACGGCCTGCTTCACGCGGGCATCGTAAGTCGACGGCTTGAGGTGCCGTGCATCGATCAGCCCCGACACCTCGAGATAGAGCTCGAGACTCTGCTGAGCCGAGAGCGAGTGGAGCAGGCGAAGCACGGCAGGATTGCCGTAGTGAATCGTCAGCTTGCGCTGGATCAATTCCCGCTCGGGAAGTTCCTCATCGTGGCGGGGAGCCCGCCGCTCGTGCCGCAGATGGTGCCGAGCGCGCAACTCGGGATCGCGCGAGCGAAGCCGCTCCGGAACGGGCGGAGCCGTCTCGTCGTTCGGATTCCCCGGAAAGTTGTTGTTGATGTTGTTGTCGACCGGCGGCTTCGGGAGCCGCGGGGGCGACAAAATCTCCGGTTCGTCCGAATAGGGCGACGAGTCGGTCCGCCAGGCTGAGCGCGTCGGCTCGGCGGCGGCGGTGCCCGCCGCCAAGAGCAGCAGGGGCGCAGCGATCACCACAGCCCCGAGCGACGCAGCCAGGGTCCCCCAGCCCAAATGCAATTGATGAAGTTTCTGTTTCAGCGATTCGTGCGTTTTGCGGAACATATCCTTGGTCCTCCGTTCCTTGGGCGGAAAGTGCTTCCTGCCTCGGCTTGTGCACTCTCACACGCCCGTCGGCAAAGCGATGTGCGGTTCGGGAAATTGATCGGAACACGTGGCATCCAAGACGTCCTCGTCAGCGACGACGGCGGCCGAAACGTCCTTCCCATTCCCGGTCGTTTCCATGGGGTGAGTGATCACCAGTTCCCCGCGGACAACGCGAACATTGGCCGGCGCGTCGATGCCGATCTTCACGGTGCTGCGTCCCGTCCGAATCACTTTGATAAAAACATCGTTTCCGATTCGAATCGCTTCTGATTTTTTCCGTGTCAGTACCAACATTGTTGATTCCTTTCAGCTCCCTGTTTATCAAAACATGGCTCGTTCAACTGTCCTTCCCGAGCCATTTATTACCGATGAGCCAGATCAGTGACTCAATCCGAGCCGGACAGTTTGCGAACAGTGTGCCAAATCGGAGACAAACGGCCTCTTTCATCAACCTAGAATAGACGTAAACATTTGCAAAATAATGAGATAATTAAATACTGCGTGTGCCGCGGGAGGGCCTGTTTGCAGGTGGCCGGTGGACAGCTTTGCAAGGTAATCAAGGTAAGCTTTGTCAAAGAGTCGGGCGCGACGATATGGCAAAATGATTTGTAACGGCGGCCATTTTTGTAAAAATGATACACGCGTGTTGCAAAAATGTCCTCTGGCCGCGACCAATCGCACTCTTTTATAGCGTCACAATTTAGCCACTTGGCACCCCAGTCATGCCCAGTGACTCCTGACAGCCATGTGCAGCGTCGGCACGAGTGTTGCGTTCCTGATCTCAAGTCGACTGCGGTGCAAATCCGCCGCGGATCGGCACGACAGCCCCGTCGAGAACACAACGAGCATTCGCCTCAGGAGAAAAACATGAGGACCTTCAAACTGGCCACCATCGCGGCCGTGGCGATCACAGCGGCCGCGGCCGGCAGCCAGGTGCGCGGTGACGCCTATGGCTATCCCTACACCCCGACTTACAGCAGCTATCCCGTCGGCAATTCCAATTGCCCATCCGGCCAATGCGGGACCAGCGCTGCCGTGCCGTCGTATTCCTATGCACCGTCTTATTCGTATTCGAGCTACTACCCGGGAACGGCCATCCCGGCAGTGGCGACCTATCCGTCCAATAGCTGCCCGAATTGTCCGAACGGTTCGTGTAGCTCGTGCCCGAACGGGTCCTGCGGCTCGTGCCGCAACGGATCTTGCAGTTCCTGCGGGCCAAATGGCTGCTGCGCGAATGGACGCTGCGGCACGTGCCCGCCGGGAGCCTGCCAATCGGGGAACTGTTCGGCCAATTGCCCGAACGGCCAATGCACGCCGGGTCGCAACCACGATTTCAGCGGTTCGCAAGATGATCCGCTTCCGTCGAGGTACTCGCGGCCCGATTATTCCCCGCCGGCCCCGCGATATTCGCCGGCGAACTGGTCGAACGCACCGGCTCCTCGCCGCGGCTACGATCAGGGTGCGTCCGACCGGTACAACCGAGACCGCGACAACGAATTGGAGAGCCCGTTCTACAACTAACGCAACGTGAGTGATTGACCCCCCGGGCCGCCGAAACCGCTTTCGGCGGCCCGTTTTATGTCACTTGCATTCCCCGCCGGTCTCACTATACTTACCCGTTCGCAGTCGCCGGCCCCCGGGAGCGAAAACGCAACCGCTTCGTGGCCGGCATTCGTTTCAGTGAGGTCGGCAGATGTCTCGGCAATGCGATATTTGCGGCAAGTCCGCAGTCCTTGGCAACCAGATCACGCAGCGCGGCAAAGCCAAGTACTTGGGTGGTAACGGTCGAAAGACGACGGGCATTTCGCGTCGGCAATTCCGCCCGAACCTGCAGCGGATTCAGATACAGGAAGGCGGCTCGGCCGTGACCCGCCGTGTCTGCACGCAATGCATCCGCAGCGGGCGCATCACGAAAGCCGTCGTGCGGAAACCCTTCACGCTCCCCACCACGCTGAACTGAGACGATGACCGGCCGGCTCACCCGCGACGAGGTCGCCAAGGTCGCCCTGCTGGGGCGGCTGAAACTCTCCGCCGAAGAGCTGGACCGGATGACCGACCAGTTGGCCCGCATCCTCGAATACGTCGAGATCCTGAACGAAGTCGACACCGAAAACGTCGAGCCGATGGCCCACGCCATCGAACTTCACGACGTCTTTCGGGAGGATGTCCCGGTTCCGTCGCTAACGCGGGAAGACGCCTTGTCCAACGCACCGAAGACCGACGGACGTTGTTTCCTGGTGCCGCAAATCCTCGAAGGCACATAACCAACCGCACCCCGCGCACGTTCCCAGAGCAGGTCGCATCCGGACGAAAACGGCATGTCGAGCGCGATCATCGGTGCCACCGCTTCGCAGCTCCTCTCAGGAATGGAGGCGGGCCAATACACGGCCGTCGATGTGGCGACGGCCTTTCTCGACCAGATCCAAACGCACGACGAGCAGATCAAGGCCTTCCTGCACGTCGACCGTTCGGAAACTCTCCGGCAAGCAGAAGCTGTAGAAAAAAAACGTCGCCAGGGACAGCCGCTGGGCCGCCTGGCCGGACTTCCCGTCGCGCTCAAAGACGTCGTCTGCACGAAGGGGCAGCCGACGAGCTGCGGCAGTCGCATCCTGCAGAACTTCGTCCCCCCGTACGATGCGGAAATCGTCCGCCGGCTCCGCGAAGCCGACGCCGTCCTGATCGGCAAGACGAACATGGACGAATTCGCCATGGGCTCGTCGACCGAAAACTCGGCCTTCCAGACGACCCGCAACCCCTGGGACACCGAGCGGGCGGCGGGCGGCTCGAGCGGAGGTTCCGCCGCCGCCGTGGCCGCGGGAATGGTGCCCCTCGCCATCGGCAGCGACACGGGCGGTTCGATCCGGCAGCCGGCCGGCTTCTGCGGTATCGTCGGCATGAAACCGACTTACGGCCGCGTCTCGCGTTACGGCCTCGTCGCTTACGCCAGCTCGCTCGACCAGTTGGGACCGATGGCCAATGACGTGGCCGGAGCCGCCATGCTCCTCGAGGTCATCGCCGGACACGACCCGGGCGATTCGACTTCCGTCGATTGCCCCGTGTCCGCCTACAGCCTGTCGGTCGAGCAGCCCCTCGCTGGTCTGCGAATCGGTCTTCCCACCGAATATTTTGCGGCCGGCCTGGATCCCGAGGTCGACGCGGTCGTGCGGGAGGCGGCCGACCTGTATGAATCGTGGGGCGCGACGCTCACCGACGTGACGCTGCCCCACTCGAAATACTCGGTCGCCGCGTACTACCTCATTGCCCCGTCCGAGGCGGCCAGCAACCTGGCCCGCTACGACGGCGTCCATTACGGCCACCGGGCCGAGCAGTTCGATGGCCTGATCGACATGTACGCCGCCTCGCGCGGCGAAGGCTTCGGCCACGAAGTCAAACGCCGCATCATGTTGGGCAACTACGCCCTCTCGGCCGGCTATTACGACGCCTATTATCTCAAGGCACTCAAAGTCCGCCGGCTCATCCGCAACGATTTCAATCGGGCCTTCGAGACGTGCGACATGCTCCTCTCGCCGGTCACGCCGACGCCCGCCTTCAAAATCGGCGAATTGATCAACGACCCGCTGGCGATGTACCTCTCCGACATTTACACGATCAGTGCCAACCTCGCCGGGCTGCCGGGCATCTCGCTCCCCGCCGGCCAGAGCGACTCCGGCCTGCCGATCGGTTTCCAGCTCCTCGGCCCCCCCTTCTCCGAAGAAAAGCTGCTCCGCGCCGCTCGCATGTTCGAGCAACGCACGCTGTGGCACACCAAGCGTCCCACGCTCGGAGACGCCACATGAAATACACCACGGTCGTCGGACTCGAAGTCCACGTGCAGCTCCTCACGCAGACCAAACTCTTCTGCGGCTGCCTCAACCGCTTCAACCCCACGCAGCCTAACGTGCAGACCTGCCCCGTCTGCCTCGGCCTGCCCGGCAGCCTGCCCGTGATGAACCGCCACGCCTTCGAGCTGGCCCTCAAGACGGGCATGGCCCTCAACTGCACGATCCCGCCCCTCACCAAGTGGGACCGCAAGCAGTACTACTACCCCGACCTGCCCAAGGGCTACCAGATCAGCCAGTACGACCTCCCCTTCAGCTCCGACGGCTGGCTCGAGATATTCATCGACGCGCCCGACGCACCAAAAAAGAGGATCGGCATCATCCGGGCCCACCTCGAAGAGGACGCCGGCAAAAACCTGCACGACGAATCGGGCCGCGGCGGCGACAGCCAGGTCGACCTCAACCGGGCCGGCACCCCGCTGCTCGAAATCGTCTCGCAGCCCGACCTCCGCTCGGGGGCCGAGGCTCACGCCTACCTCGATGAGCTGAAACTCCTGCTCACCTACCTCGAAGTCTCCGACTGCAACATGCAGGAAGGCAGCCTCCGCTGCGACGCCAACGTCAACCTGCACGTCGAGACCGACGACGGCCGCACCGTCGCCACGCCCATCGTCGAAATCAAAAACCTCAACAGCTTCCGCGGCGTCGACGCGGCCATCGAGTACGAGGCCAAACGCCAGTTCGACGAGTGGCAACGCACGGGCCACAAGCTGGGCGACGTCGCTAAAGAGACCCGCGGCTGGGATGCCGAGCGTGGCGTCACCTTCGGCCAGCGGGGCAAGGAAGAGGCGGCCGACTACCGCTACTTCCCCGATCCCGACCTGGTCCCCGTCACGGTGAGCGAGGAGTGGAAGGACCGCATCCTCCAACAGTTCTGCGAATTCCCCGCCGCCAAACGCGAGCGGTTCGGGATCCAGCACCAGCTCTCCCACTACGACGCGTCGGTCATCGTCGCACAGGGCCGCCCGTTCGCCGACTATTTCGAGCAAGTGGCCGCCGCCGCCGGCGACGCAAAGCAAGCCGCCAACTGGGCCACGCAAGACGTCCTTCGCGAGATGAAGGACCGGCAGCTCGCGATCGAGCAATTCCCCATCCCGGCCGACGTGCTAGGCGCCCTGCTCAAAAAAATCAGCGAACGACGCATCACCAACAACAGCGGCCGCATCGTCTTCGCCGACCTCCTCGAGCGTTCGACCTCAACTCCGGCAACCGCCGCAGACATCGAACGGATCATCACGGAAAAATCGCTCGCCATCACGGCCGACACGGGCGAGCTGGCCCCGATCATCGACGCGATCCTGGCCAAGAACGCCAAGATCGTGGCCGACGTCAAAGGGGGCAAGCAGCAGGCGGTCGGCGCCTTGATCGGCCAGGTGATGCGGCAAGCCAAAGGGGCCGACCCGCAGGTCGTCCGCGAGCTTCTCGTCGCCAAAATCGCGTCGCTTCCCTGACGGAACGCGCACCAGACCAAGTGTCGTGCTCGCGCCGCGAAAATTCCTGACCGATTTTTCTGCGGTTTGAGGCATTTTTCTGGTTTTTCTGCGGTGTAAAAAAAGACCCCTCCCACCACAGAAAAATCGAAATTGGATTTTTCTAAAAAATTCCCCTCGTCTCAAACCTTCAGCCCCTTACCATCAACAGAGCGTCTCACCGCGCGGCCCAAGCGGCCCTCCATCTCGCGCGGATGCGGCGACAACCGGGGACACCCGCCCATGTCCCCGCACTCCTAAAAAACGGTCTCATCAACGGACTTTCCACAGCACGAACTGCGACATCGGTCCGCACTCCAAACGCATTCCACGAGCCGTGGGGTTGATCCCCACGGACGTCCGGCGGGATTAACCCGCCGGCTCGGAACTCACGTGAAGGTGGCAAGATGACAGAGCGCAAAATCGAAAACCGGCGCCGGAGGCCGAACGCTTGGACAATTTCTGGCGGCGGAGGTGCCGATGGACGACGTCGCAATGTTGGCTACGCAGTCATGTTTTTTGACCGCGTGGAGGTGACTTAAACCCGCTGAACAGGTCTGGAATATTGATTCTTGTGGGTGCCGCCAGCCCGCACGCGTTGATCCAATACGTGAATTCCTGTTCGATGACGCGACTAACTCCCGCGGCAACCCGCAAGAAATCCATGAGGCAGCTGTTAAAGATGGTTACTGCTTTGTGCTTCCCGTGCTCGGTGAGGAACGTTTGTAGCGCGATATCGTCTCCCCGATCGGATTCGCTGTGCAACAATCCGCCACCGTACATGAACACGCGAACGACTTCACGCCGGCTCTGTTTTACCGAGTTAAAGCCGAACGGAGGGGAATCCACCAAGTTCGCAAACGCTTTTTTCCGTTCGTCAATCCACCAGTACTTGCGGCCGTCGCTGACGTGCGCCAGATAAGCGTCGCACGCTTTCAGCAGAAGTTTGTCACCACCGTGCAGTTGGCGAAAGTAGGCCAGGATGGACATGGTAGCGGCGTCGTTCGGAAAGATTGCCTCCAACAGTTCGCTCCCCTGATCCTTTGTGGAGACCGTTGTGAGCGAGTGCGGTTCACGGAACCAGGCACTCGCATGAATCCGTGTAACGACGTCGAGGAATTGTCCCATCGCATTTGCTTTATCGACGGTCCAGGACACCACTTCCCTGGGGGCGATGGGGCCAAGTCGAAGTACGCTCTTTGGGTCGCCGATAATGATCGGAAACTCCTCGCCCCGACTATGCCCGATCATCTCGTAAATAGAGATCGGTTTGCCGTTCTCGTCTTCAAAATACTCACTCGACGGGCTCACCTGATCAAGACCGAACGGCTGCCGATCCGGATGGTTGAAAAACGCACCCAGATCATTGTCAGGAACCTCGACGAAAAGATGACGAAATTTGAGCACCCAGTCTCGCGAGGGTCGCGGCCCCATCGACATTGTGATGACCGATTCTTCGAGGCCCACTGCAGAGTGACTCGGTTTTTGGCGTTGCTCGAAATCAAGGACCGCAGTGATCGCCACGATCTCCTCGGCAGTCGCACGACTCCAATCTAGCCAGTGGTGACGCCGAGCCGGCGGCCAGGGATTCTCCTTGCGCTTATCGAAGCATGGGATAGACCAAGTTAAGAGCGGAAGGCGACTTTGTTTCCATCGGCGATCCTTGACCTGTTTCAGCCCCGCAAACGACAGCAGTCTTTTCGCCATTGGGGCGAGCTAGTGGGATTTGATTCACCCTCGCCTCCTTCAAGTCCCCGATAGCGGCGACGAAGTCTCCCGGCACCGTGCCGCCCCTCGCGGGTCTCAGTGCCTCTCGCCATTGCGAGTCTAAAGGCGGCGGCCACATCCTGGCAAAAGAATCACTTGCGGTCATTTCCATCGACAATTGTCTATGCTTCCGTGCTGCTCAATCCAATTACTAAATGTTTGGTATTGTTGGTTCATCTCAGCCATCCTCTTTCGATTAAGTAGAAACTCGATAACGACCGTCGGTCTCTCGATTCCTACTCCTAGCAACGGGAGGTTCGCAAACGTACATCCGTTCTGGATGTAACGGTCTAACCCGAGTGCGGCAAAGGCAAGATGACAGGTTGTCCAGTGGAACCAATGCTCCAAAAACGGATTTACCGCGAACCCTCGGGGGCCGACATCGCCGCGAAAACTCAGGATTTCGTAACAATCTTCATCTGTGTGAAAGTGGCAGCCGTTCACGAATAGATCGTAAACTCGATACGGTGTCATAACCTCCCTGTCCTGGTTCAGCGGGAATTGGACTTTGGGCCGGTTGACGTTAGCGAGTTGAGAAGCACATCCTGTGAAAGATGTCGCGGCCTCGTGCCGCGAAGGTTTTTCGCTTGGATGCTGATCCCGAAGGGGAGTGAAGGCGGGCGGCAGTGAAGCCGCCCGGCCTTCGGTCTCAGCCCCTGGAACGGCGCTCGGGTCGCACCTCTGCGTTGCCCTATCCTCCGTCCAGGCCGCGTTTGATTGTGCCGCCGTGGGAACCATCAGGCAATTCCTCGTGCCGCCTGACGCGCGTGTCGCCGGCGTTCGCGGGCTTGTTCCAGCTTGCGATCGCGTTCGGCGAAGATCACCTCCTCCAGGCCATTGAGTTTGTCCGCCGGCGTGATGTAACCCAACGCCGAGTGCAAGCGAGCGTGGTTGTAGTGGTCCACGTAGGAAGACACACGACAACGAGCTTCCTCGACCGTCGCGGGACAAGCCGGCCGAAGACACTCGCCCTTCAGTGACCCGTACCAGCGTTCTTTCTTGCCGTTCGACTGAGGGTAATAGGGGCTGGTGCGCACGTGCGTCAGCCCCACCAGGCGGATGAACTCCTTGAAGTCCCTGCGCGACGAACTGCGGTCCATTGTCGGAGATGATGCGCGGTCGGGCACCCGGATATTTCTCCAGCGCCTTTGCACGATCACCTGCACATCGAATTCCTTCATGGTTTCGCGCAGCTCCCAATGCACCAGGTAGCGGCTCGATCCATCGAGCAGGCTGATCAGGAAGTAGAACGTTCCCTCCAGGTTGAGATAGGAGATATCGATATGCCAGTGCTCGTGCGGCCGAAGCGGTTGAACGAAGCCGGTCCCCTTCTTCGAGGGCTTTTGCCACCTGCGGTCCAGCCGTCCGGCCGATTTGAGCACGCGGTAGGCGCTGGCTGGGCTGACGGCCACCACGTCGTCATCGAGCATCATGAAGGTGAGTCTCCGATAGCCCTCTAGCGGATGACGGTCGTGGAAGTCGAGGATGGACTGCTTCTCCCAGTCTTCCAGCCAGAAGTCGCGGGGGATCTTCCCGTTGTGCTCGTTGGCATGGCCGTAGCGCTCCTTCCAGGCGTGGAACTTGCTCTTGCCCAGGCCGAGCCAGCTCAAGAGCCTCTTGGCTGGCAGTTGGGCCGCGCGGTCCAGTGGCCGATGTAATCGACGATCTGGTCGCGCGTGTCGTGGGGAACCCAACGCCCGTTCAGAGCACCCCATTGCGTTTTTTTTCGCGGACGTTGGCCTCCAACAGCTCGGCGATGACTTCGTTCTTCTGTGCCAGTTTGGCTTCCAGGTGCTCGATGCGGGCCTCCTTGGTGCTCTCGACGCGGCCGTTGCCCGCCGACCGCTCAAATGCCCGAGCGGCTTGCGCCAGCACCTGGTTGACCCAGGTGTGGATCTGGGTTGGTAGCAGCTCGAATTCCTCAGCCAGCTTGGAGACAGGCTCTTTGCCTGCGACATGCCTGCGGACGATCTCCGCCTTTTGCTCCGCGGTGAAGTTCCTGCGAGGACGAGACATGAACAAGACCTCCGGTTCAGGTTATGCTAACCCAACCGGAGCCGAAGTCCATTTCCATCTGAGGCAGGACACCCCGACGCGAGCCGTTTATCGTGATCAAAAATGGCTCTTTAATAAACGCAAGCCGCCAGTACGCGTGCCAAGCATCCAGCAGTGCGCGGTCCTGGTCTGACGCGCCGCGCTTCAATTCGCGATAGATTTTTAGCAGATTCTGCGGCTCCTTTTGCTGCGTCAATTTGCGGACGTTTAAGAGAAGCGAATCGAACGGTTCGGCAGGAACCTCCGTGATTGAAATTGCCCCGTCTTTGAAGGAGATATTGAATTTGAAGTTGTTGCGCAGCACGGTGTCTGCAAACCACGAGTTTTTGCGAATCCGACGAACGACGTCTTGGAAATGCCTGATTGAGGCTGCCTTAGTCACAGTCATTGAGAGATGGCCCTCCGATTGACATTCCAGTTTAGACAATTGCCCAGACGTTTTGTTCACAGACGGCTGCCGATTGAACAGCACGACCGAACACGATTGGTTTTCACCAATCGCGGGATTCACGTGCCCGCCGTCGGATTAAAGCCCCGGATGGGGCGACCGACAATAGCCCAGCGTTTCAAACGCTGGGTTGCGATGCCCAAGCAATTTCTTCAAGCCCCAAGCGGGGCGGCAGAGCCTTCTGCACGTAGCATGACAAACATCCCCAAAGTTGTCTTTCGTCCCTGCCGGGACTCGCGGCGTCGAACGCGGGTCAAGTCCCAGCGATGAAATCGCTGGGCTATTTTCTGTCGCCCTGGGGGCTCAATACGAATCATTTGGCAGGGTCACTCGGCAAGAGCCAGCAGCTCAACCTCAAATTCAAGCACCGCGTTTGGCGGAATTCCGGGGGCTCCCTCGCTGCGATAGGCCAGATGCGGGCTGATGTGAAGTTTGCGAATGCCGCCGACGCGCATGCCGATCACGCCGCGTTCCAGGCCGGCGATGACCTCGCGTTTGCCGATGCGGAACGTTTGCGTTCCGCTACGGACAGGGTCGCCGCGATGCAGACGGCACTCAAAGCGGATCGTGGCGAGGCGGCCGCGCTCGGCGACCGCGCCCTCCCCGACTCTTACGTCTTCACCGCGAATGCCGCTGGCGATACGCATCGTCGTTCCGAGGTGTTGCGCGGTGGGTTGCAATAACGGTGGCCCTCCCGCGACCGAAAACGGCAGGCCCTGCCCTACGTTTATATCATTATCGACGCTGGTTCATGAAACCGCGCCGCGGATCGGACGAGGCCGTGTCGCCCGTTCAGCCCCGCACGCGTTTCAACGAGTACCCGGGCGGTAGTCTTGTTGCCACTGGCGCAAGCCAGTGGAGCCCGATTCCTCCTCGCGCCTTTAAAGCCCCCGAGAGGGGGCGGCACAGACGAGCGAAAGAGTGTCGCCCCTCGCGGGGCTTTGGGAATCGCGCGGGAGCCACGAAACCACTGGCTTGCGCCAATGGCAAGAAGACCGCCGCCCCTCGCGGGGCTCAACACGATTTCCGTCGCGCGAACAGACTCTGGCTCGCGCACTCTCGCCACGAAGGCCGTTTGCCAGCCGATCGACTCGCGGGCCGATGCAATTGAGCCCCAACCGGGGCGACACTCTATAGCAAAGGGCGCAGCGGAGCGAAGCCTTCCGCGACTTACCGCAATTAGTTCGCCGACTTGGCCGACTTGGCCGCTCCCGGCCGCGCGCCCTTTCGTTTAGCCCGCCGGGTGCCGGGTGGCGCCGCGACGATGTCCAACTTCTGGGTGCCGGCCTTTCCGGAAATCGTGATTTTCGCCTGCCCCTCGAATTCTGAGCTTTGAATCGCCGCCTCGGGCGTCGTCTCGCGGACCGCGAACAGCCGGAAGTCGTACTCGCCTGGCGGCATCAGTTCCGTCAAAAAGTGGCCGTCCGACTTGATCGGGATGACGTCGAAATTCGTCCCGAAGCGGACTCGCTTCCCCTTTCGGCCCGGCTTTCTTCCGGGCCCCAATAGCCGATGGTGACGGTGGCATAGCGCAGCTTGACCTCTTCGAGCCCCTTCACATGCCCCTCGACCATGGTTCCCACCGAGTGATCGAAACGGACGCTCGCCTGCTTGCCGCTTTGAACGGCGACGAGCTGCCGTTCACACATTGTCATATTGATGCTGCGCTCGCCCATCCGCGTCTCTTCGACGCGTTCGACCACGTAACGCGCGGGGGGCAGGTGCTCGAAGACCGTCTCGCCCGGATTATCAACGCGAAAGGTCGACATATGAAACCGCAGGCGATCGGGCGACCAGTCGATATCGTCGAAGGTCCGCAGCTCGATGTGAATCGCGTGCTTTTTGGGCTTTTCCGGCAAATCCATCTTCACGGCCAGTCGGCCCGGCTGCGGGAGCTTGATCAGCACGTCGTCGGCTCGTCCCAGGTCCTTGCGCGAGGCCACCCAGAGCAAGACCTCCGGCGAGATGACGGCGATGCGGTCGGCCGACTCGTCGCCGCCGCGAAGCGTGAACGCGCCCTGCTCGTCGGTCTGCGTGCTGGGCACCCGCTCATCCCGCAGTTCTGCGTCGAGCACGAACCATTTCCGCCGCTCGGCGTCGACGATAATGTGCTGCGGGCCGAGCAACAGCACCTCGGCATCGGCACACGCACGCCCCTCGTGATCCACAACGCGTCCGGTGACGCGAGCGCGGGCCGGCCAGTCGGGTTGCTTTTCGGGCTGGTCGCCTTTCGCTGTCGACTGTGCCGCTGTGCGAGGCAGCGTCCCAAGTCCAATCATCACAGTCCCAATCGACCCGGTGACGATGGCGAGAGCGAGCATCGGTCGGCACCAAACGCACCGCGGCACGAATCCTTGGAAAAACATCGTGCGCCCCCCGTTTTGATGGACGGTTGCAATTGGACCTCGACACGCCCGACGGGCGTCGTTGCCGAGCGTACTCCGATCGGAACGCCCGAGCAAGGAGATGCGCATTTTTCACACACACGCTTTTTCCGTTCCTCGCCGGCTGGGTGGCGCTGGGCATGCTGTGCATGCCGCTCCTCAATGACGTGTCGTCGAGCCGCGAAAAGCCGGCATGCACAGCATGCCCTACGAAACTGCAAAGAGAGACGGCGCAAAAAAACGGAGGCGCTTGCGCGCCTCCGTTTGCCTGTTTCCGTCCACGTCGTGGCGACCGGTGCCTACAACAGGCCGGTCGACGGATAAGCTGTGCCTCTCACCACCATCCATACCCAAAACCGGCACCGCCTACGCCGACTCCGGCACCGTTGGCGCCCACACCCACGCCGACGGGGCCAACGCCGATATAAGCGCCGGGCGTCGCGGTGTAGTAGCCGTTGTAATAGCCGGGGCTGACGTAACCGTCCCCGTAATATCCCGATCCGTAGCCGTACGCGGGATATCCGTAACCGTACGCGGGATATCCAAAGCCGTTTCCGCGGTAACCATTGCCGCGGTAGCCATAGCCGCCATCCCACCCTCGCCGTGCTGCGTCGCCCCGCCAGGCATCGCCGCGTACTCCATTACCACGTACTGCATTACCGCGTACTCCATTACCACGTACTCCATTACCGCGGACCTCTCCGCGTCTGTCCGCGGATTGGGCCGTGGCCGTCCAAGACGTGAGGGCCGCGACACCAAGCAAGGCGCCGAACGCTAAAGTCCAAACGCTTCGTCTCATGATTCGTGCTCCGGTTTTTCCGAAAATCGGTGAATTACTTCTTCTGCAATTGCTCACGCAATTGGTGGATCTCTTCACGCAGCTGGTGCACCTCTTCTTCGAGCCGCTGCAACGCGTTCGAATCGGGACCGGCCTGCCCCTCGGCGGGGCCCGCCTGGCTTTCGGTGTAGTCGTCGTGACGGCTGCCGATCGTGACCGGGATCTTTTGCGGCTGATTGTCCCGCAGCACTTCAAAATCGGCTTTCGCCTGCGGCTTCATCTCGTGAACGAGAGCGATCAGCTCGGCCGGGTCATCGATTTTCGTTCCGTTGATCTCGGTTACGAGATCACCGGGCTGCAAGCCGGCGCGGGCGGCCGGGCTTCCGGGATAAATCTGGGCCACGCGCGCCCCTCTTTGGCCCTGCGCATTTTGCCCGCTGTACTGCGTTGTGCCTGATGGGCTCGGGGTTGTGCCTGATGGGCTCGGGGTTGTGCCTGATGGGCTCGGGGTTGTGCCTGATGGGCTCGGGGTGTCGTGCCTGATGGGCTCAGGGTTGTGCCCGGTGGGCCCGGGTTGCCGCCCGCTGCGTTGGGAGCGTTCTGGTTGCCTTCCGCAGTGTTCGGCTGTGCCGATGGTGCGCTCTGAGCGTTGGGAGGCACTTCATTCTCTCCAAACAGCAGAATGCCCACCCAGCCGCTGTCCCCTTCCGGTTGGCCGGGAACAAAATGCAGCAACAGCTGACGGCCGTTTCGTTCGATCATGAGCGGCACGGGTCGTCCCGTCTGCGCGCTCAAATAGGCCTTTGCGTGGCGATGGTGCTTAAACGGGCGACCATCGATCGAAATCACCCGGTCGTGCGGTTGCAGACCGGCTTGGGCCGCGGGACTGTTCGGATCGACGCGCTCGATTTCGAGCCCGTGGCCTGCGGTGTCCTGCTGCTCAAAATGGAATCCGAGTCCCACATGCTGGTGCTCGCCGTTTTGGCGAGTTGCTTGCTCGGCTCCTTCCGTCTTCGACTCGGTTGCCGCGGGTGGACTGGATGGATTTTCCGTGGATGGTTGATTCTGAGCGATGGCCTGACTGCCCGCTCCCATCACGAAAGTCGTGAACGCGCAAAACATCAGGCCGTCCCGAAGGTTACGCATATGCTTCATCTTCGTTTCTCGCTTTCTCAAAAAACTACGATCCGAACGATTATCACCGTCGCCACACATCGCCTTTTGCCCGTCGCAAAACGAACCGCTGCGCCTGTGAACACTTGATCATCAATAGGCCGGTCCGACGTGCCGCCCAACTCCCTTAGTCTGCCCGTCCGGCCACCAGCGTAGGCTGATCTGCGTGCGCACAGTGCGGAAGGCTCAACAAGTGCAAGCCATGTACCAAACGCGGGCTGCAGAGCTTGCCGCTCGAATTGCCGCGACACCCGAGAACGCGGTCGCAATGGTGACCGAGCGACGGCACGGTGCGTCGCTGAACCGGGAAAAGCTGCGGTCTTTGCTGAACGCGTTGTAATGACCCGCGGCCGAGATCGTCCGCTTACCGCGTCGCCGCTTTCTGGTGGTACGGTCTATGAGAGTTGTACAGATCGAGTCGAAATCGCACGCTGGGTCTCAATTTCTCGGGGGCAAGCTCCATCGCCTTTTCCTGCCACATCACGGCATTCGGAAAATCTCCCGCTTCGGCGTAGGCGGCGGCCAGGGTTTCGAGAATGCGGACGTCCTTCCCGTCGCTCAATTGCGACCCCTTTGTCGCGTCTTCGACAGCTTTCTTCCCGTCACGGTATTTCGCATTGGGGCAAGTGGCTTCCAGCCAGGCTCGGGCACCCCATGACGCGGCATACTGCGGATGAATGCGAACGGCCTCGCCGTAATCCGAGAGGGCCTGGCGGTATTCGGCCTTGGCCTCCCGTGCGTGACCGCGGCTTGTGTACGCCATTGCGTATTTCGGATCGAGCCGAATCGCCTTGGTGTAGTCTGAGATCGCCTTCTCGTATTCCCCTTTGAAATACCAGGCGTAGCCGCGGCCGGCGTACGCCAGGACAAATTTTGGATCGAGTCGAACGGCCTCCGTGGAGTCGGAGATCATCTTGTTGTAGTCCCCCTTGGCACTCCACACGGCGGCACGGCCCGTGTAGGCCGGCGCGAACTTCGGATCGAGCCGAAGTGCTTTGTTGCAGTCGTCCATCGCCTTGTCAGAGTCGCCTCGGGAACGCCACACGTAAGCGCGGCCGACGTAGGCGGCTGCGTATGTGGGATCGAGCCGAAGCGCTTCGTTGAAGTCGGACATGGCCTTGTCGTATTCCCTCTTGTTCCACCGCACCTCGGCTCGGAGGACGTAGTAGAGCATTTTGGGATAAGGATCGAGCCGAATCGCTGCGTTGAAGTCGGAGATGGCTTTGTCGTCCTCTCCCTTCTTGAACCAGCCGTTGCCACGGTTGTAATAGGCCCGGGCGTTTTTGGGATCGAGCCGAATGGCCTCGTTGCAATCGGCAATGCCTTTGTCGAATTCGCCCTGCACACCCCAAATCGCTGCCCGAGTGGCGTACGCAGGAGCGCTCTTGGCTCCGTTTCAATTCTGCGTTGAAGAAATCGAGGGCCTGTGAGATCGGGAGCACGTCCGAGCGGGCGACCCAGCCTTTGACCGCCCCCTTCACACCGCTGGCTTGCATCACGGAAAACCGGTCGCCGGTGACGTCTTGGACGATGAGGATGGCTCCTTTGGGAGCGATCGCAGTTGCGGTCTCCCGGGAGTACAAAGGTGCGTTTTCAGTAATCACGACGACTCGATCGCCCACCTGTTGAGCGGAAGCCGACGTCGCCAATGAGCAAACGACCACAAACCACGGCAGCAGTTTCCGCGTTTGCATGGACCGGCCTTGCTGATTCGATCTTCTGGAATCCATCGGGAGGCAATTCTGAGGGGGATGGTGAAAGAGGGGTGCGGTCGCTGCCTGTCTGACGACTCTGAATGTGTAACCACACTACCAGGACCACCTGCAAACGTCATTCTATGCACCCGTCGCGCAGTGCTGCCTTTCATCTTGATTGACGCACCGCGTCAACGGCACGAGTCTGTTGCTGATCATGGAGCGATGCAACGCGAAGAGCACGGGCGGGCGACGCCCCCCGCCCGTGGCACCCGAGCCAGTTGGCGAGCCCTCCAGCGAGATCCCGGGGCTGCGAGGCTGCGCCCCGGGCTGTCGAGTGCGTCCCTTTCAGGGACGTAAATCGGCTCTCGCGTGCTCCCCCTTCACGCCGCGCGACGTCCTGACGAGCCGCCGGCTTCACGCCGGACTTTGGCGGCCCCATCGAAATGGGTGCCCCCAGTCGAGTCGCGGTCTTTGCAGGGCGCTCGGTGCGCGATCCAAGACTGCCAGGGTGAACCTGGCGGCTCGTAAATCGTGCTGACTTCGCCGAGTGACCGGCCGGCTCGTCGCACCAGCGACCGCAGATCTCGCCCCGACACGTCTCCCGTGCGGCAGCACTCGAGAATCGCCAGCACGACTCGCTCTATCCCCGTCAACTCCCCGTCATTCCCGCTCACGCTGTCACATCCCTATGATGAACACCTCGCGACTCGCACGCCGTTACCAAATTATTCGAGCCTGCCCTGATGACCGAAAGACCCACGCGCTCGTGCCTGCTGATTCTCGCCTTCGTATCGGCATTCGCCGTCGCCTCGGCTCGGGCCGACGGCCCGGTGCGGCTCGCGCCTGGTTTGAGCCCCGTCGACAATCCGCTCAAGGGGCTGGTCCCCTACGCGACTTCCAAGCCGCGGTCTTTTCCGCACAGCATGGAATTCACGTACCTTCCGCTGGCCGACTTGATGACGGGGCCGGCCGAGTTCAACTGGCAGCGGCTCGACACGTTCTTAAGCGCGGTGGCCGGGCGCGGGCATCAGGCTGTGTTTCGCGTGTGGCTCGAATTCCCCACGGCCCCGAGCGGCGTCCCCCGCTTCCTCATCGATCAGGGAGTCAAAATCGCCGAGTGGTCCGACCGCAACGAGCATCCGCCGTCGCACGATCACACGCCTGACTACTCCGACGAACGGCTGGTACGCGCCCTCGAGACGTTCATCGCCGCCCTCGGCCGCCGCTACGACCACGACGCCCGCGTCGGCTACATCACGGCCGGCCTGCTCGGCAAGTGGGGCGAATGGCACGACGCGCCCCGCAAAGAACTCTTCGCCAGCCTCGCCACCCAAGAGCGCGTGATGCGGGCCTACGCACAGGCGTTCCAAGAGACGCCGATCCTCGTGCGGTATCCGACGGGCGAAAACGACCGCTACAACGCGGCCAACGCCTCGCTCCCCTTCGGCTATCACGACGACTCGTTCGCCTGGGGCACGCTGCCGACGCCCGAACCCGTTCCGTCCGCGAGGGGCCCGGCGGCTGACACCGCCGGCTCGCCCGGAACGTCGTCGCGCCGCCGTCGCAAGCGCCCGCCGAAGCGTCGCGACGGCTGGCACTTCCTCACCCGCATGCAGACGGCCGGCCCTGCGGCGCTCGACAAGTGGAAGACCCACCCCATCGGCGGCGAAATCCGCCCCGAGCTGTGGGGCCAGATTTTTGACGCGCACCCCGCCCACCCGCACGCCCAGGACTTCGCCGAGTGCGTCCGCCAATCGCACGTCACCTGGCTCATGGACAGCGGCATGTTCCGGGGGAGCGAACAAGGCCCCCGCGAGCGCTACGACCGCGCCATCGCGCTTGTCCGCCGCATGGGTTACGATTTCTACGTGCAGTCGGCCGAAATCTCACAGCCAAGCCCGAAAAAAATGTCCGTCACCCTCGAAGTCGTGAACCAAGGGGTCGCCCCGTTCTATCGCGATTGGCGAGTTGAACTCGGCTTTTTGTCGCCGGGCGGGAAAATCGTCCACACCTGGCCGACCGACTGGAAACTCACCGGCCTGCTTCCAGGCGACCCGCCTCGCCGGTGGCAGACGACGGTCGATTTGGGCTCCCTCGTTTCCGACAAGACGATCGTCGCCATTCGCGTGGCGAACCCGCTGCCGAGCGGTAGACCGTTGCGGTTCGCGAATGCGGATCAGGATCGGGATGCGGTAGGATGGCTGAGTGTCGGAAAGAGCAAAATTGAAAACCCTCCGGGCGAGAGAAAATAGCCCAACGATTTTATCGCTGGGAATTGGCAACCGATTTGGGAGGCCATGTGAGCACGTCGCAATATATTGCCAGGTTCCAGTTCGCCCGGAGAGGCAAGACGTTCGGGGCCCCGTTTGAGGGAGTCATCAAGATTCGCGAAATGCACGTGAAATTTCGCGGACTGCCGTTAACGTTTTGGCATGGATTCGCGCAAATCACGCACAAGCAGGCCGACCGCCAATTTCTCGTCGACAACAGTGCCGATCCGGAAACGTCGATCGTGGTGCAGCGTCAGGACGGCCGGCGCGGACGCGGCGTCTGCCTCGCGAGAGTAATCGAGGGTTCCGATTTTAATATGGCCATCGCGGGCGTCGAATCGTTTGCCTAGCGGTGGGGCCGGCGCCGAGGGCGGTTCGCGGCTTCGAGGCCGCGGCCGTGTCGGGCAGGTGCTTGATCTAGCGACGGGCGGGTAGTAAGTTGGCAGGGCCGCGTGATTGGGCACATCTCTTGACGGCCCCGCTGGGCCGTTCGCGGTCGCTGTGTTGGGAGGGTTCCTCGTGGGTCGCAACGTCACGGTTTGGTCTTGCGCGGCGCGGCTCGATTCGCCAGGGAGCCGCACGTTTGGCGGTGGCGGGCGTGGCCGCGGTCATGCTCTGCGTTTGTGTCGAGCCGGCGGTACGGGCCGCGGCGGATGCGCCGGCTTATGCTTTTGCCGGCACCGTTGTCGATCCAAACGGGAAACCGGTGGCCGGGGCGAAGGTGTGGTTTGATTACGCGCTCGCCCGGCCGCCGGCTCAATCGGCGCCTGCCGACGCGGTGAGCGATGCGGAGGGGAAGTTTCAGTTCTCGCGGGCCAAGAGCAGCCTTGCCGACGTGCTCGAGTCGCCCTACCCGACGATCGGCGTGCTGGTGGCGACGAAGGAGAGTTTCGGCTTCGCTGCCGGGCCGGCCGACCGGTTTGAAACGACCGGTCGCCTGGCGGTCGATCGGCCGAAACTCGTCCGGCGTGCCTTCGGCCGCATGAAGCGTGAGGGCGGGAAAGAAGACCGCGTGTTGAGGCTCGCGCTCGACGACGTGCCGCTGCAAGGAGCGATCCTCAACAGCGACGGTCGGCCGGTGGCCGGCGCGACGATCGAAGTCCTCTCCGTTTGGGTCGGCGAGAACGGGAACTCTCGACGCGTGGGAAGCGGGCATGAAGAAACAACCCTATTGGCAGCATGTTTCAGCCCTCTTTGGGAGATACAACGGGGCGGGGGCGATGGCGTATATCGGCGGCAGGCGCCGGTTCGGAGCCGAAAGCGGGCTGTGGGACATGCGCGCCGTGCCGATGGAAAGTGTCAAAACCGACGCCGCGGGACGCTTCACGCTCAAGGGGATTGGGCGGGAACGGCTGGTCGAGCTGCTGATTCGGGCCGCCGGTTATGAGACGGCGATCAAATCTGCCCGCACGCGGGCGGGCGAGACGATTGAGATTCGCGATCAATTCGCACGCAGCATGGGCCAAGTCGCGCCGAGCAAGTGCACGTTCGAGTTGGGCCCGTCGGTGCCGATTCAAGGTCAAGTTGTCGAATCAGGGACAGGACGAGAACTTGCCGGCGTGCGCGTCGTCTCGACTTCGGCCTTGACGGTCCGCACCGTGACGGACGCACAAGGGCATTACCGATTGGAGGGAGTTCCTCTCGGGGGCACGACGCTGGAGGTCATTCCGCCGAGCGGCACGCGGAACCTGCCCGCCGATGTCAATGTGTCGACGGCCCTCGGCATGGCGGTGGTGCGGCGGGACATTGCCGTGCCGGCCGCGGTCCTCGTGCAGGGCCGGGCAATCGACGAACGGACGGGCAAGCCCATCGCGGGACGCGTCAGCTATTTTGCCTATCAGTCAAATCCGGAGGCTCACAAGGCGGAAGGCATGAGTTACCGTGGCCGTCTGCAGAACGTGCAAACCGATGCGGAAGGGCGGTTCGCGATTCCCGTGCTGGCCGGGCCGGGAATTCTCGCTTTTCGGGCGGGAGCCGAGTTTCATTTCGGCGTCGGTGCGGAGCGAATCGACTGTCCGACGCTCGAAACGCGAGCATTCGCCCGCGGGGGGAAAGTGTTCCGGACGGTGCCCGCCCTCTGCCAGTCCGAGGTCTTCAATCTGCTCGTGCCTGTTGATCCGCGGCCCGAGGCTCAGGACATCACGGTCGACTTGAAGCTGCGTTCGGGGGTCGAGGTGACCGCACGCGTGCGGACGATCGACGGCCGGCCGGTCGGCACGTACTACGTGTTGGGGTCGCGGGGAGAGAATGCTTGGATGGAGGAAAACGAGGATCGCTTCACGATTGTCGGATGTTTCCCCGAGGAGACGCGGCGCTTGTTCTTGTATCAGCCGGAGCGGAATCTGGTCGCCTCTGCGGACGTGACGGGCGTGCCGCCGGAGCCGATGGAGATTCGCCTGCGGCCGGGAGCGTCGGTCATCGGCCGCCTGCTGGACGCGGAGGGTCATCCCGTCGAAGGTGCGTACTTAATCTCCGAATTCATGACGCTGCGGGCTGTGGTGGGACACCTGGCCGAGATGAAGCGAGATGTCGGCCCCGTCCCGGTTGCCGAGCGGCGTGCCACGACCGACGAAAACGGACGGTTCGAGATCAAAGGTCTCATTCCCGGCTTGAAGTACACGGCGCGATTCATCATCGCGCGACAACGGGGCAACGCGAGGGTGCCGCGCGTGGTGCCGATCTTTACCGACATGACGCTCAAGTCGCGGGAGACGAAAGACCTCGGCGACGTGCGCGCCAAACCGGCACCGCCCCGAAAACCGCCGATGCGTCGCAACGTCGAGCCGTAGCTCGCGCTTCTGGCACTCCAGCGCTCGGTCCTACTGGCCTGACGAGCCGCCGGCTTTACGCCGGCGGTTTTCCCAGCGGCGCTCGCCGCGCTGGGTGCCACTGGCGGCAGCTTTGGGCCGCCAGTGCGAATGCCGCTTGGTCAGCGAACAAAGACACTGGCGGGCCGCCGGCTTCATGAGCCGGCCTCGATGGCCGGGCCCCGCCAGTGGCACCCGAAACCGCCGGCGTAAAGCCGGCGGCTCGTAACGAAGCGTACCGGCGCTGTCGTATTAGGAAGATTTGCCGACGCGGCGGCGCGTCGCCAAGGCGACGAGTGCGAAACCGATGGCCGCGCCGATCGTCGCGGTAACGAGCCAGCTTGCCGGAAGCGAGGCCGTGTCCACGTTGACCGATTGGTCGAGGCCCCAGCCCCACGAGACTAGCCGCTCTTGATAATAGGCCGCCATCAGCAAGAGCGCGTTGTGGCTGGCGTGGAGCAGCATCCCGGGCAGGACGCTCCCCGAGCGGAGGCAGACCCAGCCGAGCACTAGGCCCAGGCACGTGCTGGGGACGAGCCGCTCGAAGTGCAGTTGCTCGATGGCCACGAGGTGGAACAGGCCGAAGAGGATGCTCGACAGCAGGACGGCTCGCGTGCCGGACATCGAACGCTCCAGGGCACTCAGCAGGTATCCGCGGAAGAAAAATTCTTCGCACATCGCCGGCACGACGGCCAGGGTGCCAACGACGAGGATCGGCGAGACGCCGCGGATTTTTTCGACCAGTTGGCGGGCCGCCTCGAGGGCCCGTTCGTCGAAGGTCACGAAATCCCACCGGTTGAGCAGGACCAGCGCCTCGTGCGCGAAGGGCCACAGCGAGATGCCGAGCACGGCGGCTCCCGCGAAGACAATCGGCCCGGCGGGCCGCAACTGGAAGCCCGAGGCCAGATCGACCCGGTTGAGGACGGCGGCCGCCAGCGGGATTTGCAGAAAGATCAGGATGGTGACGAGGGCCGCCAGGATCAGGCGGCCGTCGATCGAAACCAGCGAGGAGCGGGCCAACAGGTTCGACGCCAGGAAATAGGCGGGGAACATCACGGCCAGGCACAACAGGGCGCTCGTCGGCGTGGGGGCGGGCGACGAACGGTACGGGCGGTGGAACAGGTCGGACCACGTTCCGTAGCTGCCGTACAGAATCGCGTCGGTTCCGAAGATGCGGGCCGCCACTCCGATCGCCGCCACCGCGAACAGGGCCGTCGAGAGAACCACCCACACGGCGGTCGCCGGGTCGACATGGGATCCCGGTTCGAGGAGGTCGCGGGCCAAGAGGACGATATTGAGCAAGGGCGCGACGACGATCGGCCCCTGCAGCTTGATTCCGGGAATCATCGACAGCATGCCGGGGGCAAACGACAGGAGCATCAGCGGGATCAAGTAGGCTTGCGCCTCCTTGAAACTACGGGCGAAACTGGTGACGGCCAGGAGCACGGCCGAAAAGAAAGCCGCGAAAAGCACGAGCAGGCCGGCGATCTCCGCCAGCGTCTTGAGCGAAACGCCCGCCTCGCCGAAGAGGATCTTTCCCAGGCCGATGCTCGACACGGTGGCGATCATGGCGGCCAGGTTGACGACGGCGGTGAGCAGGGCCACCGTCACCACGGCCGCGTACTTGGCCAGCAGAAGCTGCATGCGGGGGACGGGCGAGGCGATGAGCGTTTCCAGCGTCCCCCGCTCGCGCTCGCCGGCCGTCAGGTCGATGGCCGGGTAAACGGCCCCGGTGATCGTCATCAGAATCAGGATGAGGGGAACGAGCGTCGCCAGGGAGGGTGAACCCGCTCGGCGATTTGTCTCGGGGCTGGCCTCGACGGGACGTGAGAGGGATTGCACGGGAACGACGCGCGACTTCACCCCTTTCGCCCGCAGTTGATGCTCGAGGCTCTGCTGGTTCACCGCGTTCAGGCAGCCTTCCAGCCAGTGGAGCGCGTCGCGGCTGGCCGGCGACTGTGGATCGAAAAAGAGTTCGCAATCGATCGACCGGTCGATGCCCCCCGCGGGCGGAAAGGGCTCCGTCTTCTTGATATCGATGGCGACGTCGACCCGGCCCTCCGCGATCGATTGGATCGGATCAGGGACCAGGTCGTAGAGGACCGGCGTGGGGGTGAACGCGTCGGCGGGCGGATTGCCCGGCGTCGGTTGCAGGGCCGTTTGTTTTTGCGGCGTTTTTTGCGGCGGTTTCGGTCCCCGCGTCGCATCTTTGGACGGAGCCGCATTTTTGGAAGAAGTCGGCACCCCGTGGCGCCGCGCCTTTTCGCGCTCTCTGAGGAGCGTCACGCCGCGATAGATGTAGCGGCCCAGCTTCTCGGCGTCGGTCTGCGTGCGCAGGCCCAGGACGTAGTCGCTGTGCCCGGGCACCGTTTTCATATTCGACATCAAAAACCGCTCGAAGGCGACGCTCAACAGCGGATAGACGAGGATCGGCATCAGGAGCAGCGTGGCGATCGTCCGCCGGTCCCGCAGCGTTTCGCGGAGCTCCTTGAGGGCGAGCCGCACGATCCGCGGCAGAGGCGTGCGGCGGCGCTCGGGGCGGGGAGCCTGCGCTGCGGCGCTGTCGAGCCTTCCGCGCTCACCGCGATCCTCCTGCACCGGCAGAATCGACGCGCGGCACCTCGTCAGAGAAACCGGAAGAGGCCGCCTCATCGCCGGCGCGGGCGAACTGAATGAACATGTCGACCAGCGTCTCGCGGCCGCTCTTCTGGCGAAGTTCCTCCAGCGTCCCCTCGAGCACGAACCGTCCGCGGTGCATCAGGCCGAAGCGATCGCACAGCCGCTGGGCCTCGTCGAGTCGGTGCGTCGTCACGATGACCGCGCGGCCTTGCTGCCGCAGTTGGCCGATGTATTCGAAAATCGCCTGGCTGCCGAAGACGTCGAGGCCGCGGGTCGGCTCGTCGAGCAGCATGATGGGCGGATCGTGAATCAGGGCGCGGGCCAACTGCACGCGCTGCCGCTGTCCCGGTGCTCAGCGTGGAACACCGCTGGTCGAGAAACGGGCGGAGATCCATCAACTCGCTCAATTGGCCGAGCCGCTCCTCGGCCCGATCGGGATCGAGTCCGTAGAGGTCGGCGAAGAACAGCAGCATCTCCCGCGACGTGAGCCACTGGTAGAGCCCGGCGCTCGCGGAGACGAGTCCGACGCGGCGTTTCACCTCGTCGGGAAATTCGGACGAGCGGAGTCCCTCGACCTCGGCGTAACCGCTCGTCGGCGTCAGAAGACCGAGAATCATGCGGACGGTGGTCGTCTTGCCCGCGCCGTTGGGCCCGAGCAGGCCGAAAACTTCGCCCGCGCTCACGCGAAACGTGAGATGATCGACCGCCACAATCTCGTGGTGATGGTTGGAAAATGTCTTGGTGAGTTCGTGGACGGAGATCATCTCACTCGTCGAATTGGTCGTCGTATTGTGGCGGCGATAACTGTTTTGGAGAGGTGAAGCTGCCTCGGTTTTTTTACTTGCGCAGCTTTACTCAGAGATTCACAATCCGTTCACAATTTTTTTACGCTTTAAGTCCCACTTGCACCGGGAGTTTCGTGCGCCGGGGGTCATTTGGCGTCACTTTTTTGAGAGCCGTTCGTATTGACAAACCGGGCCGTCGGTTTATAGTGCGAATCGACCGATTTCACAACATCTTGCGTATAATTCTCTGGAATCCCCAACAAATTGTGGTCGCAATCGAGGAAAAAAGGCGATACAATTTAGTGTACGGAAGTTCAATTCGGGACCTCATAGGATTTGATCGGTCGCTGTCGGATTTCTCTTGAGTAGTCGCAGGATGCGCGGCTACGGACCTCGTCTTTCATCCTTTGAGCAGGAGTGTGCACGATGCACGATGGTAAGGGAGTCGTTCAGGATCGTTTGGCCCGGATTTCGAAGGGAAGCACCAACGGAAACGGCCATCGCGGATGGGGCGAGCCCCATGCAAATAACGCCTCAGTTCTGTCCTCCCGGGATCGGACCCGTTCGACACCGTCGAGTGGGACATGCGCACCGCCGCCATCAAGGGCGAAGCCGGCGAGGTCCTGTTCGAGCAGACCGACTGCGAAATCCCCACGACGTGGAGCCAGCTGGCGACGAACGTCGTCGTCAGCAAGTATTTCTACGGCGAGGTCGACACGCCGGAGCGCGAGACGAGCGTGCGGCAGTTGATCCACCGCGTCAGCCGCACGATCGCCGACTGGGGCATCAGCGACGGCTACTTCGCCACGCCGCGACGACGGCGAGAACTTCTACCGCGATCTGACCTGGCTCTGCCTGCATCAGCACGGCGCGTTCAATTCGCCGGTCTGGTTCAACGTCGGCCTGTATCCACCAGTACGGCATCAAGGGCGCGCAGTGCAACTGGCACTGGGACGCCGAAGACCGGCGAGGTCAAGCAGCCCGAGAACCCGTACGAATATCCGCAAGGCTCGGCCTGCTTCATCCAGAGCGTCGAAGACAACATGGAAGACATCATGGAGCTCGCCCGCAGCGAGGCCATGCTGTTCAAGTTCGGCTCGGGCACGGGCACCGATCTGTCGACGCTCCGCTCGCACCGCGAGAAGCTCTCCGGCGGCGGCATGCCGTCGGGCCCGCTGTCGTTCATGCGGGTCTACGACCAGATCGCGGCGGTGGTGAAGAGCGGCGGCAAGACCCGCCGCGCGGCCAAGATGCAGATCGCTCAAGGACTGGCATCCCGACGTCATGGAGTTCATCGAGTGCAAGGCCAAGGAAGAGAAGAAGGCCCGCCTGCTGATCGAAAGCGGCGGCTACGACGCCAACTTCAACGGCGAAGCCTACAGCTCGATCATGTTCCAGAACGCGAACCTCTCGGTCCGCGTCTCAGCGACGAGTTCATGCAGGCCGTCGATGGCCGACGAGACGTGGACGCACGCACTGGGTGACCGATCCGAAGAAGGCCGGTCCCGAGCTGGCCGGCGCGCGAAGTACCTGCTGCGGCAAATGGCCGAGGGGGCCTGGGGCTGCGGCGATCCGGGCGTGCAATACGACACGACGATCAACCGCTGGCACACCTGCCCGAACTCGGGCCGGATCAACGCCTCGAATCCGTGCTCGGAGTACATGTTCCTCGACGACACGGCCTGCAACCTGGCCAGCATCAACCTGATGAAGTTCCAGCGAGGCGGACGGCACGTTCGACGTCGAGCGGTTCCGCCAGGCGGCCTGCCGCATCTTCTTCATCGCCCAGGAAATCCTGGTCGATCACGCCAGCTATCCGACGCCGGCGATCGCCGAGAACAGCCATCGCTTCCGCCCGCTGGGACTGGGCTACTCGAACCTGGGCAGCCTGATCATGTCGATGGCCATGCCCTACGATTCGCGACGCAGGCCGCGGCATGTGCGGTGCGCTGACGGCCCTGTTGCACGGGCAGGCGTACACGACTGTCCAGCCCCGATCTGGCCGCCGCCGTCGGCCCGTTCGCCGGCTACGACGACAATCGGCGAGCCGATGCTCCGCGTGATGCAGATGCATCGCGACGCGGTCGACGAGATCGACGAGGCCTGCCCGGCACTATCTCCGCGAAGCGGCCCGGCAAGGTCTGGGACGAAGTGCTGGCGAGCGGCCGCCGCTACGGCTATCCGCAATGCCCAGGCCACGGTGCTGGCCCCGACCGGCACGATCGCTTCCTGATGGATTGCGACACGACCGGCATCGAGCCCGACATCGCGCTGGTCAAGTACAAGCAACTGGCCGGCGGCGGCATGCTGAAGATCGTCAACCAGACGGTGCCGCTGGCCTTGCGGACGCTGGGCTACGACGCAGCCGCAGATCGAGTCGATCCTGGCCTACATCGACCAGCACGACACGATCGAGGGCGCGCCGGATCTGAAGGACGAGCATCTGCCGGTCTTCGACTGTGCGTTCCAGCCGCGGAACGGCACGCGCTCGATCGCCTGGCGAGGCCCACGTGCAGATGATGGCGGCCGCCCAGCCGTTCCTGTCGGGCGCGATCTCCAAGACGGTCAACATGCCGCGGAAACGACGCGTCGAGGACATCGCCGAACGCCTACCTCGAAGGCTGGCGGCTGGGCCTCAAGGCCCTGGCCATCTATCGCGACGGCTCGAAGGAAAGCCAGCCGCTGTCGACCAGCAAAGAAGGCGACCGCAAGAAGAAGGCGAGCGAGTGGCACGCCGGCGCGCCGCCGGCTGCCCGACACGCGGCAATCGATGACGCACAAGTTCAACGTCGCCGGCCACGAAGGCTACATCACGGTCGGCCTGTTCGAGGACGGCCGGCCCGGCGAGCTGTTCATCACCATGGCCAAGGAAGGAAGCACCATCGGCGGCCTGATGGATTCCTATCGGCACCGAGACGTCTCGATGAGCCTGCAATACGGCGTGCCGCTGCGAGGTGTATGTCAACAAGTTCTCGCACACCCGGTTCGAGCCGATCGGGCTCACGAAGAACCCGGACATTCCGCATCGCCAAGAGCGTCGTCGATTACATCTTCCGCTGGCTGGGGATCCAGTTCATCCCCGGCTATCGCGAAGCCAACACGCCGCACCGCCCCGCCGAGAACGGTAACGCAGACGCCAAGGTCGAGGCCAAGAACGGCGCCTCGGCGAGCACGGCGTCGGCCGCCACCGTGACGCCGGCACCCAAAACGGCCGTTCCGCATTCGAACGGCAACGGAAACGGCAAGGGGCACGCGCACGTCGAAGCTCTGCAGGATCCTGATGGTCCCGCAATCCGCAGCCAGCAGTTCGCCAGTTTTCAGACCGATGCCCCTGCTTGCGACAATTGTGGCGCAATCACGGTCCGGAATGGCAACTGCTACTTGTGCCATAATTGCGGGAACAGCATGGGATGTAGCTGATGGAGCAGCAGCGTCTCCTGCGAGTGCACCCAGGTCTTCGGAGGGACCTGGGTGTTTTTTTTGCCTTTTTGCCCGACTGAGTGAGCTACGCCGGTTTGGAGTTGGAGAGAATCTCCAGCGTGCGGCGGGCCATTGTCGCATCGTCGTATTGCGAGTGAACGGCACTGCGGCCGCCTCGGGCGAATTGCATGCGGCCTGTCGAATCCTTCATGAGTTCCTCGAGGGCGCGGGCGAGATCCTCGGGATCGCCCGGCTCGAC
Organism: uncultured Planctomycetaceae bacterium; assembly: GCA_963833105.1. Lineage (GTDB taxonomy): Bacteria > Planctomycetota > Planctomycetia > Planctomycetales > Planctomycetaceae > DASPSM01. Next base: position 148,129 of record CAWHWU010000005.1, on the reverse strand, counting down.
GAGCAGGCCTCCGCCGGTGGCTTCGAGCATTTCGGGAAAGGCCCCGTGCCGGGGTTGGACAACCGGCACGCCGTTGGCGAGCGCCTCCAAGACGTAGAGTCCCTTCGGCTCCCGATAAACGGTCGGAACCGAGAGGACGTCGAGCGTCTTGAGGAATTCGACCTTTTCTTCGTGCGTTTTGGGACTGCCGGCGTACTCGAACGCGGTCCCCAGGTCGCGGGCATCCTGGCGGAGCTTCTCGAAATAGTCGCGGTCGCGTGAGCCGAGATAACCGGCCGCCCGCAGCCGGCTGTTCGGATGCCGCTTGTGAAACAGGCGAAATCCATCCACGAGCTGATGCAGCCCCTTCTCGGGGCAGACGCGGGCGAAATAGCCGACCTGAAACAGGTCGGCCTTCTTTTCGCTCGGCGTGCCGTCGTGGCCCGACAGGTCGATGCCGAGAGGAATGATGTGGAATTTTTCCGGCGGCAAGGCGAGGTAAGCCGACATGAAGTCGCGGTAATAGGCCGAATGGACAAAGAACCCGTCGAAGTCGCGGGCCCGCTCGCGGATCGCCGTCAGTGCGTTCGTGCGATGTGGTTCCAACAGTCCTTCGAGAAAAATGTCGTCCCCCTGCAGGATGCAGAAAACCCGGCCCTTGAACTTCTGCTTGAGCGTGCGGACGGCCCCCACCAGAAGCGCGTTGCTGAAGCAGACGGTGTCCGGCTTTAACGTCTCCCCGAGGAAGGAGGCGAGTTCGGCAATCTCGCGGGATTGGGGGCCGGCCTCTCCGGCCAGCATGGCCAGCGTCAATTCGCCCAGTTCCTGGGCGTTGTTGCTGACCCCGAATCGGGTCGCCAACTGGATCACGCCCGGACGGTCGAGCCACCGCGTGAAGACGCGCGGCAGGGTCCGCCAGAAGCGGGCCCGGAAATCGAGATAGACATTGATCCCGCCGAGAAACACGGGACGCGTACTCTCGTCGTGCTCGTCGAGGCGCAACGGCGTGTAGGTCGGCAGGAGGGTGACCTGTGCGCCCAGTTTCTTGAGCGACCGCGCCCAGGTGTTGTCATGCATGCACGATCCGCAGAACATCCCCGCCCCGCCGGCGGTCACGATCGCGATATGCATAGGCAAGCCGATTTCTGGGTGACAACGGTACTTCCTGAAGGATAGGGGCCGCATCCGACGAGATTCAAGGCTGCCGTCCCCCTGAAAATTACCCGCGACGGACGCCGCGCGTTTCCCCGTTTCTCGCGGCAGGAGGCAAAACGTCCGTTAACTGGCGGACCGCCTTGCGGTTCGGATCTGGTGGCAGCTCATTTCAATCACGTTCCAGATGGAAAGGACCGGACGATGCGAGAGCAAATTCGATTGGGAATTGTGCACGTCGGCCGGCGCTGCGTGAACCGGAGGATTTTGCCGAACGCTGGCGGACCGGGGCCGTGTACTACAGTGCCTGGGTTTGGGGCGCGCTGTTGGCGACGGCCATTCTGGGCACGACGACGTACGGCATGACGATGGGCCTGCTCGGCGGGCCGGGCCAGGTGTTCACCAAAGGCTTCATCTGCACCTTCGCGGCCGGCCTGGCGTGGGCCATCCCGTTGCCCGCACTCTACGTGCTCAACAGCCTGGCCGGTTCCAAGCTTTCGATCAGCACGACCATTCTGGCATCGCTCGTCACGGTGAGCTGGGGGGACTCGCCATGCTGGCGTCGATTCCCATCAACTGGTTCTTTACGACGGCCATTCCCCATCCCGGCTTCGTGCGCCTCGTCAATCTGGTCGTGTTTGCCGGCGTCGGCGTCTCCATGATTGACGTCTTCCGACGCGTGATGTGCCGGTTGGAGCCGGAGCGCGAAGGCATTTATCCGGCCTGGTGGCTGTGTCTGGTGGGGGCCATCGGCTGCGAGCTCTTCTTTCACTTCGGGCTCTTTGCCTTCAGCGTTTGAACCGACGTTCCGCCGCATGGCTTCACACATACTCGATGAGGAGTCTTCCGATGGCTGTTTCCACCGCATTTCCCACACCCCTTGCGCCGAATGAGCCGCTCGCCGGAGCGGCGGCGGCGGCGAATCTCGATGGTGCCGTGTCGGCAACGAGCGGCGTCCCGCAAATCGTGGAATTGATCCTCAAGGATCGCGAGGCGCTGCACCGCCTGGTGTTCACGACGCGGCACAAAACCGAGCTGGCGACGCGGCTTCTGGGCATTTCGCTGGCGTCGTTTGCGCTGTTTGGCGTCGCCATGGCGCTCGCCTGTGACGCGGCCGGTCTCTGGCCGCAGCTGACGCCGACGGCCAAATGGCTGGCCGATTCGTCGGCCGATTTTGTGACGTATCGGGTGACAACCGGTTCGACGCGGTTCTTCCAAAGCTGGCTCTCGGGCCGGGCGGAGCGGATCGTGATCGCTTACGCGTTCGGCCTGATCGCCGCCTCGGGCGTCTGCCTGCCCAGCCTCTATTTCTACGGACTCCTGTCGGGGTTGCGGATGCCGTTTCCCGAGGTCGTGCTTCACACGCTCAAGGCTAAAGCCGTCTCCGCGGTGGCGCTCGTGGGGATTCTGCCGATTTATGTGGCGGTGATCCTGGCAGCGGTCGTTTTTCCAATTGACCGTAACGTCGTGAAGTCAACGCTGCTGATCGGGCTGTGCCTGCCGTTCCTGGCCGGGCTGTGGGGGACGCGGTCGCTGTACGTCGGCTTCGCGCAGCGGTGCGACCTCATGCCGGCCGAGTTCCGCGCCAACCGTGCCTGTTTTCTGCGTCGTCTGGTGTTGGCGTGGTGCGGCTGTTACACGGCCGTCGCGCCGGTGATGATCGCCACCGTCTGGCAAAACCTGGGAGGTTAACATGCGACTGATCAAGCGAGTCAACGCGATTCTGACGGCACAACTCAACGACATCGTCGACACGTTCGAGAAGCCGGAACGGATGCTCAAGCAGGCGATCCGGGAAATGGAAGTGGCGCTCGAATCGGCCATCGAATCGACCGCCAAGGCCATTGCCGCGGAAAAACGCCTCAGGCGCGAACGGGCCGATGCCCAAGCCCAGGCAGAGACGTGGCACGGACGGGCCGCCCAGCTCGTTCAAAGGGAGGAGGATGCCAGCGCCCGGCAAGCCCTGGCTCGCAAGGCAGAAAAGCAGAAACTGGCCGAGTCGCTCGGCCGCGAACTGCTGCAATCCGAAGCGACGACAGGCCAGTTGCGGCGGCAGCTCGACCTCCTCCGCGGACGGCTGGCCGACGCGAAGCGGCACCTGGCGGCGCTCGTGGCGCGGCAGCGCGCGGCCGAAGCGCGCCGGCAATTCGTGCAGGCGATCGGACATTTCGACGCGGATCTGGAGGCGTTCCGCCGCTTCGAGAATTTGTCGGAGCGCATCGACGAGACCGAGGCGGAGGTCGATGCGCGATGCGAACTGCAGGGAGCCGACTTCGACGACGCGGGCCTCGATCCGCATGTCGAAGCGGAACTGGCGACTCTCAAACAGCAGAGTGCCGCAATCAACGATCCTCACGCGTCAAATCGTGGAGGTTCATCATGAGCTTCACGACGACCCTGGTGTTCTATCTGACGTTCGGAGCGGGAGTGGCGGCGGCCGTCGCGCTCCGCGATGCGGAGCGAATGGCCGGAAAGCGGCTCGGTCGCGCGGCGGCCGCCCTGCTCTTCTGGCCCCTTTATCTCCCGCTGCTGCTCGAGCGCGGCACAAATCGCGATGCCGAACGCGAACCGGCGTCGCCGGTCGATCCGTCCGATGCTCTGGCCCAGGCAATCGGCCAGGTCGAGAGCGAACTCGACGCGGCTTTGGGCAGCCTCGACGGATGGGCGGAAGGCGTGCTGGTCGACGAGCGACCGCGGTTGGACGAATTGCGCTCGGCCTGGAGGAGCCAGGCGGCGCGGGTCCGCGAGCTGGACCGCTTCCTCGCACAGCCCGAGGCTGGCGCCGTCGAAACGTTCGCCGCGACGAAGAATGACGCGACCGGCCCCGCCAGCGAGCGCCGGCAGAAGAGCGAACAGGGCCGATTGGAAAATCTCCGGCGGCTCGACCAGTTGCGCCGCCGCATGTTCGACGACCTGTTGGCCACGCTGGCTTGGGTCCGCGAATTGGTGACGATGATTCATCTGGCCAAGTTCAGCGGGGCGCCGGCTTCGCGGGCCGAGGAATTGGTCGCGCAAATCGCCACGGCGGTCGAGGGACTGCGGGAGGTTTCCAACTGGGGCGATGCCGAGGTCCTCCTGAGTCGTGCCGACGCCGACGAGACGAGCCCGACCGGACTCGGCGGGCCTCAGGGCGTGTCGCTGCGCGGAGGAATGATGCCGGCCTGCGTCGGGTCGGGGGTCGCCGGCACGGGGGGTTCAGACACGGGCCGGATCGTGGAAAGGTCGGCGCCGACATCCGTGTTATCGGTCGCTCCGGAGACCGCCAGGTTGACGTTGGCCAGCTCGAAATCGCCGATGCGGATGGCGGTCGCCGGCTTCGATTGCCAGGGCGCGATCCCGCCTGTTTCCAGGTGATGCCGCCGTTATTCGATTCGACCTCGGTATCGCCGAGCAGGTGCTTCCAATCATCAAACGAGAGTGCACGGGGTGGCATCCCCGAGTCGGCGACGCCGCTCGAGGCGCCGACCGCCCAATAATTCGAGAAGCGATCGTAAAAGTTGCGGGTCCCTTCCCAGCGGATGAGCCGTGCGAAATCATCTCCGCTCGTCTTGCCCGCAAGGGAGATGAGCGGCGTGGTGCTCGAGTTGGCGGCGAAAATGTTATTGCGGGCGTCGACCGAGACGGGGACCAGGTACCGCGGCACGTCGCCCCCATCCATCTGGATCAATCCGCCCCACAAAAAGCAGGTCACATGCTCGAGCTGGACGGCCAGGCGGCGGTTGTCGCCGGGCGATTCGTCACCTCCCCAATTCGACAACAGCGGACCCTGCAAGGCCACGACCGACTGGCTGACGTCGAGGCGGCCGGCCTCGGTCGTACGGACCGTGCACAGGTTGCAGCCGCCGCGAATGAAGCAATGCTCGAAGCGGATCTCGAACTCCGGCGGCGAGCCCATCGGCCCCGTTTGCCGCCCGGGGATGCGATCGACCATCGGGTCGCGCGTGGACGAGACGTCGACCGCTTCGGCCGGCCGATTGCCGGGATTGGTGATCGTGACGTTGACGCCATGCCACCGCACGTGGTCGGGACCGCCGAGCGAGACGAGCGACCAGTGGTCCGACGCGGACGTCTCCGGCACGGTCGCCTGGATGTCGAGATCGTTCAGTTCCAGGCTGGCGTTGGCGATCGAGATCATGCGGCTCTCAAAGCCGATGGCGGGCAGCTCGCGGGGCAGGAACGAGATCACCGGATGGAAGCCTTTGCTGCCGCGGATCGTGAGCCGGCGGCCCGAGACGCGAAACGGCTTTTCGGAGACGGCGCGGCGGCCGTTGTACTTGAGCTCGATGGTGCTGCCGTCCTTGGCATCGGCGACGGCCGCCTCGAGCGTCGCGTACGACGTCGTCGTGCCGCCGTCGGTGATCGAGATTTCCGGCACGGCGACGGCGGCCGGTTTCTGCTTCGCCGTCTCGACCGCGTTGTCCTGCGCCTGAAGCGGCGGCTTCACTTCCTCCGGCGGCTGGGTGCGCAGCGTCGGTGGGAGCGGGACCACAGGCGGCACGAACGATTGAATCGTCGGTTCGGAGCCCGGTTCCTGGAATTGTTTGGACGGATTGGTCGAAACCGTCTGCATCGACGTGTCGCCGCCCGCATTCTCGTGCGACTTCGTTGTCGAAGCGGCCGGCGACTTGGAGACGGCCGTGTCATTCGTCGCGTGTTCGCGGCTCGCCACGCTGGCGGCGAGTGTCTTGCCGGCGCTAGCCGGAGTGGGAGCCGGGTTATTCGTCGCGGGGAGACTTGTATTCTCGACGACGCGCGGGCCACGCGCCCGTTCGGAGAAGCGGTCGAAGAGGACGGCAACCACCAACAGAGCCGCCGCGGCGACGATCCACGTCACGTTGCGTTCGATGAACGAGCGCGTCCCCATCGGCTGCGATGTCCAGACGAGCCCTTCCGGATTGATGCCGCGGAGCCCCATCTCAGCGGCGATCGGCAACAGGTCGAGAATCACGTCGTCCGGCGTTGCGTAACGGTCGCGCGGATCGGGGGCCATCATCCGGCGGACCACGGCGGAAAGTTGCGGAGGCAAGTGCGGGTTCTTCCGCGCCGGGTCGGGAATATCCTTCGCCTGATGGTCGAGCAGCTTCTGCAGGACGGTCCCCTCGGGATACGGGGGCTCGCCGGCGAGCATGTGATACAGCGTGCAGCCGAGCGAGTAGATGTCGCTCCGCACGTCGACATTGCGCGGGTCCTTCGCCTGTTCGGGCGAGATGTAATCGAACGTGCCGAGCGTCGTGCCGGCAATCGTGAGGTCACCGAACGATTCCGAGGCCACTTTCTTTGCCAGGCCCAGGTCGACGAGTTTCACGCGGCCGCGCGGCGTGACGATCAGGTTCGAGGGTTTGATGTCGCGATGGACGACCCCCGCCGCCGCCGTGTGCCGCAGCGCCGTGGCGATTTGCAGCGTGTAATTGACGGCTTGCCGCGGAGAGAGCGGCCCTTCGGCACGGATGATGTCGCGGATGTTACGCCCGGTGACGAACTCGTGCGCGATGAAATGCAGCCCCTGGTCTTCACCGACGTAGAAGACGCGGGCGATGTTGTCGTGATCGAGTCGGGCGGCGGCCCGCGCCTCGTTGACGAACCGCTGGATCGAGGCCTGGTCGCGCGACATCGACGGCGACAAAACCTTGAGCGCGACGATGCGTTCCAATCGTTCGTCGACGGCGCGAAAGACGGCCCCCATCCCCCCCTTGCCGATCATCGCTTCGATCACGAAATGACCCAGACGGCGATCAACCGAACCGGGAGCGAATTCCAGAGCGCCGGACGATTCGTCCGGAAACAGCCGGGTCCAAATCGAGGATCCGGCCGAGCGCGGCACGCCGCCGCCCGGCGCCTGCTGTTGCCGCGGCGCTCCGGATTAATCACCGTTTCCGGACCGTCGAACGCAACGCCGCTCTTGGGAAAGGCGGACTGCGAGCCGGCTTGTCCCGAATGGGAAGAGCCGCTGTTGGTCGGATTCTGAGTCATTGACGGCTGATCTCGGCCTTCGGGAAAAACAGGTCTCCGTCCCTGTCCACGCCCCATCAAGCGACTGAATTGTCCGGCAGCTCTCGATGCCGGGCCAATCTATGGCCCTCTGCATCGTGCCAAGACGCCAATCGCTCCGCGGCAACAGGTTGGAGCCCGCCGCCACTCTGTTCTTCGCTGCAAACGTCGCCGGTTTGAGAAGGACCGGTGTGCGACGTTAAAAAAGACAGGATGTTTCGAATCGAGGCCGTGCCGGAAACGCGGCCGCCTACTTCAGGGTAGAGGACAAACGATCCCCTGACAAGAGGCAATCGCCCCTGGGGATCCTGCTTGCTGTACGAGAGTCCCCTACAGGGTTTTCAGCCCTCCGTCGTAATCCGTCCGACGGCTTCGTCGATCGCGCGGCTGTATTCGGCGAGTCTCCCGAAAAGCGACTCGGTGAAGTTTTCGGTTTCGAGAATGCGGGCGGTCTGCGTGCGGACCGTGACGTCCTCGATGGCGCAGATCGGGTGGCTCTCCGTTAATGGGACGAAGCAGCCGGGACAACTCATGGCATTTCGGAATGAAGGACTGGTCGAGATGCTCGCCCAATTCGCGCGTCAAGCGCTCGGCCTCGGTGAGCATCTCACGCAAAGTCATTTGCTGCGCGGAGCGTTCAACCATGTCAATTCCTCGCCCGAAGAAACCGCCCCCATTACATCCGGCGGGCGCCGCCCCGGTCAAGGCCAAGTGCCCCGCGGAGGGCCGTCGCTTGAATACGCCAACCGCCGGCCACAGAATCAAATCGCATCCTCTCCGCCCTGATGCGAGGGAGTCCTCTCCGGTCGTTGATCTTGTTGCATGAAGATTTTGCTCCTGGCCGATATTCATTCGAACTGGCCGGCGCTCGCCGCGATCAATGAGACGTTCGACGCGTGTCTCTTTCTCGGCGACCTGGTCGAGTACGCGACCGATCCGATTCCCTGCATCGATTGGGTCCACGCGCGGGCGACGGCCGCCATCCGCGGAAACCACGACCACGCGGTCGCCCAGCGGATTCCCGCCAAGCCGGGAGGCGGCTTTCGCGGGCTGGCGGCCGCGACACGACTCATCCATTGGCGCGTCCTCAATCCGTCCCGCGTGAAGTATCTCGCGCGGCTCCCGCTCACGCGGCGAATCGTGCTGGACGGCAAGACGCTGTACATGGTGCATGGCACGCCGCGCGATCCGCTCGACGAATACCTGCTGGCGGATCCGGCGGCCTGGCGGCAGCGATTGGAAACCATCAACGCCGATTTCGTCTGCGTGGGGCACACCCACGTGCAATTCCACCTCGATCTGGGGAACGTGCAGGTGGTCAATCCCGGCAGCGTGGGGCAGCCCCGCGACGGCGATCCGCGGTGCGCGTACGCGGTCATCGAAGACGGCCAGGTCTCGCTCCGCCGCGTCCGCTACGACATCGACGCCACGGTCCGCCAAATGCGCGAATCGGGCCTCGCGCCGTCGGTGGTCGAGCTGGCCGAAAGCGTGCTGCGGGTCGGTGGCCGCACCGAACTCTTCGACAAGCCCTTTACCGATTGAAGAGGAAGGCTGGGCTGTTGATCAAGGCCCACATCAGGTCCTGCGCGGCATCGGACGGATTCTTGACCTCGGCCATGTAGGCGTCGGCCCGTTTCGCTTCGTCCGGCGTCGGAGTCCGGCAGAGGACGGAGAGATAAACGTCGTTCACCAGCTCCTTCGGCTTCGCCCCGGCGGCGATGCGGCGGGCGATCAGTCCCCGCGGATTGGCGATCGCGTTGGCGATCGTCGGGCCGTTGATCAGGTTGAGCGTCTGCCCGAGGCTCACGGCGCTCGTCCGCTCGCATTCGCATGGAGCTTCGCGCGGCGCTCGCCCGAACATGTCGAGAAAGCTCACGTCGATCTGGGGATCGGGAAGCTGCGCGGCCCGGAAACCGGGAGGAGCGCCGGGAATCTCGAACGGAGAGCCGGTCGCCACCATGGTCGCGTCGAACAGCTCTTCGGCCGTCAGACGGCGGGGATACGCGTGCGAGAAGTTGACCTGGTCGTCGGTGTTCCAGGCGTTCGTCCGATAGCTGCGCTGATACGTGTGCGACGCGGTGATCGTGCGAATCAAGTGCTTCAGGTCAAAGCCGTGATTGATAAAGTCGGCCGTGAGCGCGTCGAGCAGCTCGGCATTCGACGGCGGATTGCCCGGCGCGGATATCGTCGACCGGGTCGATAATGCCGCGGCCGAGGAAATAGCTCCAATACCGGTTGACGAGGCTCTTGGCGAAGTACGGGTTGTCCTTCGAGGTGAGCCATTCCGACCAGTTCGACGCGGCGGTCCTCCGAGGAGACTTTCATGCCCTTGTACGTGAACGGGAAGACGGCTTTCACTGCCGTATTCGTCCGCGGATTGATGACCGCCTCGGGCGACGGGAGCGTGTAGACGATCTCGTCGTCGGCCGTTGAGCCTTGCGCACGACCGACCGCCGAGAAGTAAGCCGACAGTTCGTAATACTGCTGCTGCGTCCAGCGTTCAAACGGATGGTCGTGGCACTTGTTGCAGTTGAAGCGGATGCCCAGGAAGACCTGGGTCATGTTCTCCATCACCGCATTGCGGCTCGCGGGCGATGCGGTAATAGTTGGCCGCCGGATTTTCCAGGGAGCGGCCGCTTGCCGTCATCAGTTCGGCGACGAACTTGTCGTACGGCTTGTCCTGAGCCAGGGCCTGGCGGATCCAGTTGCGGAAGGCCCAGACGCCTTTCTCCTTGACGTACTTTCGCTTGTTGAGGAGCAGGTCGCTCCACTTCAGGGTCCAGTGATCGACGAAGGCGGAACTTGACAGGAGTTCCTCGATCTTCTCGTGACGCTTCAAAACCGAGTCGCGCGGATCGGCCACGAAGGCGCGTGACTGATCGATGTTCGGCGGCAGCCCGGTCAGGTCGAGCGAGATGCGGCGGAGGAACTCGGCATCGGAGCAGAGCTCCGAGGCCCACAGCTTCATCTTTCGCAGCTTGGCGTTGACGTGCGTATCCACGAAATTGAACTCGGGGCTCTCTTTCCAGGCGTACCCCTCGCGCGTGCCGATGACCGTGATGGGAGCGACGCCATATTGCCCTTCGTAGCGGACGAGGGCCGCCGCTTCGCCGCGGCGGACCGCCTCGATGCGCCCCGTCGAGCTGACAACGGCAACTTCGAAGTTGCTGGTCTCGCAGACGGCGTCACGCGTCACGTCGCGCGTGGTGCCGTCGGGGTAATGCGCGATCACGATCAGTTGTTGCGTGTCTTTGGGGTTTTGCAGCACGGGGGACGACGGAAAAACCTCCAGGTGCGTCACGCGGGTGGTGTCTTTGTACGTGCAGCCTTCGGCGATCCATTGGTAGAGCGTCTTGTAATACCGCGAATCCTCGCTGAAGAGAAAACCCCCTTCATGCGGGACGCCCTGCGTCGGTTTGAGCAGCATCAAGCTTTGTGCCGGCAGCGCCCGATTGAACCGCCGTCCCGAGACGTCGTCGACGAGTGCCCGGTAATCGAAGAGCGGGTCGTACCCCCGCAGCGAGAGCTTGAAACCGGCCCGGCCCTTTTGCGAGCCGTGGCACGTCCCCTGATTGCAGCCGACCTTTCCCAGGATCGGGACGACCTCGCGGACGAAATCGACCGGTTGCGCCGAGGCATCGGCCACGTGAACCGGAACCTTGGCCTCGAGTCCGGCGACCGAGACGGCAATCTCGGCGTCCCCTTTCGACTTCGGCACAACAAAGCCGTCGCTTTCGATGGCAATGTGCGGGGACGTCGTGGTCAGCTTTGCCTCTTCCGTCACGTCGCGGTGCAAGCCGCGCTCGTCGGTGGCGGTGACGATCAAGCGGCGGCTGTCGCGGATCGAACTCAATTCGAGCTTCGACGGAAAGACCTCGATCGAGACGAGCTTCTGTTTCGCGGCCGGAGTGCCAGGATGTTTCGTGGCGACCGCGGGGGTGATCGATGCGGCCGTTGCGGCGGTTGCGAAGCCGGCAACGAGAGCGGTCCCCAAAACGACGGTGCGAGAAAATTTCCGCGTTCTCATGATCCCTCTCCTGGCAACGGGCTGGTCACGAACAGTTGGTCCTTGCGGACCGATGGCAGGCGTCTTGGCGGGCGAGGCAGGCGTTAGCGGGCGGCGGTTTGTACAGGCGTGATTTTAACAGGAACGAACTCCGTCACCAACTTTCCACTCTCCGCGTCATACAGGCGGACTTTTCCTTCGAAGCCGGCGACAGCGACCTGCTTTCCGTCGGGCCGGAAGGCGACGGCGTAGATCGGACCGCCGATCCCGGCCAGCTCGTGCAACAGGGTGCCGCTGTCGGTGTTGTAAATGCGGGCCGTTCCGCCCGTCGCCGTGCTCGCGCCGACGACGAAGCGGCTTCCATCCTTATTGAACTGCAGGCTGAAGATCCGGCCGGGAAGAGCCTCATATCCGCGGATGCGGTTGAAGTCGTCGCCGATGACGCGGGGCTTGGTGCGGTAAATCTGGTAGAGCTTCGGCTCGCCGTCGGCCCCGCCCGTGAGGACCTCTTCCCGCGACGGATGACGCTCCACAACCACCAACCCACCCTTCAACGCACCGGGTGTGATGCTGGTGATGTTATCGACGAACTGGCCGTTCTCGACGATGACGAGTTTCATCGACATATCGCGGCTGACAGTGATCAGATGGTCCTGCTTGAGCGAGAACGTCGTGCCGAGCACATAGTCCGAGTGAGCGTCGAACCGCATCACCTGTTTACCGTCGCTCACGCGAAGCACGCGAGCGCGGTTGTCGGCACCCCCGAACGCGAAGAGCTTGCCGTCGTTGCTGAACGACGCGCCGTAGAGCGAGTCGTACGTCACCGGGATCTCGCGGACGAGTTTGCGATCGGCCACGCTCCAGAACTGTGCCTCTCCCAAGAGCGCCGGCGTTCCGCCGACCGCACCGAGGATCTTGCCGTCGGGTGAAAAGGCGACCGATTCGATCCGCTGCGCCTGTCCGATCAGCCGGCCGACGAGGCCCGAGCCGTCGGATTTATGCAGCAGCACTTCGTGGAAGCCCGAAACGGCCAGCAGCGAGCTGTCGGGCGAATAAGCCAGCGCCGGAATGACGGGCGGGCTGGAATACTTCGGAGGATTCTCGGCCGTGACGGGATCCTGCACGCTCGACGGCGTGTCGTCCTTGGCCCCTTGTTGAATCCACTTGCCGATCAGTTCGACCTGCGGCGGCTTGAGCGGCTCGTTATTCTTGGGCATCTCGGGCTTTGTACCTGAGATGTATTGGACCACGAGGCTCTCGTCGGGCTTGCCGACAACAAACGCGGGGCCGTTTTCGCCCCCTTTCTTGAAGCCGTCGTACGTGGTCAACAGGAGCTTACCGCCCCGTTTTGCCGGCTGATGGCAGCCGCTGCACGACCGCTGCAAGATGGGACGGACCTGGCGATAAAAGCTGACGGGGCCGGTCTGTTTCGCCGCCCCCTTCTGATCGGCCGCAAAGCCCACGGCCGCCAGGAGCGCAAGTCCGATTGCCATGCTGCCGACCAGACGTCCGCCCAGAGAAACCCATCGCATCGTCGGCACCAGCATCTCTCGTCTCTCAGGCGGGCCAAAGCGCTCGGCAGGTCTTCGACACTTCAACAAACGATGATACATCATGGAACCGACATGCGTCCAGCGGCCAACAGCTTGCGACGCGTTCCCGCGGCGAGGTAAAACAGTAGCTGCCGCCCTTCCGATGATTTAATCATTCCCGAATCTTGTCGTGGAACGGATTTCGGATGTCCTCGCCTCCGCCGGCCAACGATCCACGACCTAACCCGTCGCGAATCGGGCCATCACCCCCTCCGGTAGGGACCAATGCGACGGGAAACGTCTCGATCGCGTCTCCCGAACCGACCATCAAGCATTTGGGGGAATTCCGCATCATCCGCCCGCTGGGCCGCGGCGGAATGGCGGAAGTTTACCTCGCCGAGCAGACCTCGCTGCACCGTTCCGTCGCCATCAAGGTCTTGCGTCCGGAGCTGCTGACGGATCGCACGATCGTGAAACGCTTCGAGCAGGAAGCGAAGGCGGCCGCCGGCTTGATTCACCCAAACATCGTGCAGGTCTACGCGTTCGGCCAGCAGGACGGCGTGCACTACATCGCACAGGAATACGTGCAGGGGCTCAACCTGCGGCAATTCCTCAATCGCAAGGGACCGCCGGAGCTCCTGATCGCGTATCACGTGATGCGGCAAGTGGCCGCCGCCCTGGCGGTCGCCGGCGACGCGGGCATTGTCCATCGCGACATCAAGCCCGAAAACATCCTCATCACGCGCAAAGGCGAAGCGAAGGTCACCGATTTCGGGCTGGCCCAGCTAACCGAGTCCGAACAGCGCGTGCAGCTCACCCAGGTCGGCATCACGATGGGGACGCCGCTCTACATGAGCCCCGAGCAGATCAACGGGGATTCCGTTGATCACCGCAGCGACATCTATTCCTTCGGCGTGACGTGTTATCGCATGCTGTCGGGACGGCCCCCCTTCCGGGGCGAGACGTCGCTCACCCTGGCGATGCAGCACCTGACTAAAACGCCCGAGCCGCTGGGAACGTTGCGGAGCGACCTGCCGCCGGTGATGGCCGAGATCGTGCATAAGATGATGGCCCGCCAGCCGGCCGACCGTTATCAGCACGCGCGGGAGATCACGCAGGACCTGAAACGCGTGGCCCGCATCCTGAAGGACGAGCACAAAGTCGACGATGCGGAGCCGACGCTGGCGGGGTCCTCGTCAAAAATTCTGTCCGTTCCGTCGACGCGCGTCTGGGGAAAAACATTTTTCGAATGGTCGCCCAAGCGTCACGCGGTTCTGCTGATCGCGGCGGCCATTGTCGTGGCGGGTGCTTCAGCGGCACTCGGCTGGTGGCTCCGCCCGGTTGATCCGCTGGCGGTCCCCTCCACGCGACAGGATCGGGTTCCGAAACTTCGCACGGCCAAGGAGCAGTTCGATCGGGCCTGCAATGGATTGCAGTCGGATGAAAATGCCTGGCAGGCCGTGGTGCAGTATTTTCCCGAGGATCGCACCTACACGCCCGAGGCCAAGGAACGGCTGGCCGTCCTGTATCTGAAAACGCGCCGCCTCGACGAGGCGAAAAAACTGTTCGACGATTTGGAATCGATGGGTCGCGAGAACCCCAACGCGCACGTGGCCGGCATCGCGGGCAAGGCGGTCGTCGCCAGCCTGCAGAAGAACTATCGGGAGTCGCAGCGGCTCATCGTCGACGGCCTGCGGGACTTGCCGCACGTCCGCGAACAGATCACGGGGGATCTCTGGTATCTCCTGCAACATGCCGGCCGCGAGAATGCCCATCAGCTCGGCGACGAAGCCAACAAGCAGCTCAAAGACCTGTTCGAAGAGGAACCGTAAGCCGGGCTCTTTCGGCGGCGGGCGAACGAGCGGAAACCAGCTTGCGCGGATAAAAAAAATCCGTTTGGCCGTCAGATTTTCCGGTGCCCGACCCGTCAAAGACCATGTCGGTCTTTCTCCTTCCATTCGCGCGACACCGCCGATCCCTTCATTCTGACGCGCCCCGTTCCCTCGCATCCTATTGACTGGCGGTCTTTAAGGTCGAAAGCAGGCCCCTTTCCGCGGCAATCGGGTGGTCATTCGAAAACCGCAGCCGATCCGTCGGCACATCTCTTGCATTAAATAAAAAGCAGAAAGCGAGATTCAGTTTCAAGACGGGCCTTTGCGAAGGATTTGAACCTTTAGGTGATTTATGGCGGATACGAAGACTCAACCGCATCGTGAAGCGAAAGGGAAAAATCTCCAGACGCCGGAACAGAATCCCAAACGACCCGAGGAACATCGGGCGGAACAGGGTGGGCGGCCAGGGGCTCCCGAGTTTCAAAAGCAGCCGGCTGAATCGAATCAGCCCGGCAAGCAACGGGAGGAACGACAACAACAAGGAAAGCATCAGGGTGAGAAGATGCCGCAGCAGCAGAAGAGGGAAAATCAAGGGGAATGAAACTGCGGCTAACGTGAGCTGCCCGGTCCGAGGCGCGAAAGCGACCTCGGGCCGGGCTTTTTTTATTGCGCTGGAGCGACCGTCCAGGCCCGCTTAATCTTCCTTCGCGAAAATATCGGGGCCCTGGACGACCAGCTCGCTGCGATGACGCGAATAGTGCTCCTTGGATTCCTTGATAATCTCCAGGGCGTCCTCGCGGCCGAGCGGCGTCTCGAGCGTCACTTTTTTCCCCTCGAGCACCTTGTAGTCGAGGAAGAACCGCTGCAATTGCAAGAGGCGATGCTGCGGAAGTTCGGCGATGTCGGAATAGTCGCGGTAGGCGGCGTCGTCGAGGTGCACGGCGATCACCTTGTCGTCCTGACCGTGTTCATCCTGCATGGGCATCACGCCGATCGCCTTGGCCCGCAGCAGTGCCTGCGGCACAACCGGCTCCTGGCCCAAGACCAGGACATCGAGCGGGTCGCCGTCCTCGCACCAGGTGCGCGGGACAAATCCGTAATTGGCCGGATAATACACCGCGCTATACAGCACGCGGCTCACCACCAGCAGGCCGGTCCGTTTGTCCAACTCGTACTTGACGTTGGAACCCATCGGCACTTCGACAAAGACCGGAAACCAGTAGCCGAAATCGTCCGGCAAGGCGACATCGTGCCAGGGATGAACTGACATAGCGGTTGGTCTCCTGTTTCGCCTCTGTATAGCGAATTCGGGACCAAAACGAGAAGAGCGGCCGGCCGCGACGCCTGCCGCTCCACTGCTCGCAGAAAAACGAATCGCGGCTATTGCGAGACAAACTCCAACTGAAACGTCAGTTCTTTGAGTTTCGGATGGTTGGTGGTGAGCGTCACATGCACCCCGCCCGGGGCAATCCGGGTCACGGGGGGAGCGCCGGGCGGCACCTCAAACACGAAGTTGACCCCCTGCTGCTCGCCGGCCCCGATTTCGGGATTCGGCACCGTGCTGACCTGTACGAAGTCGGCATCCTTCTCGATCTTGAGGACTTTGAACTTCTCCTTGGACCCGTAGATCAGGGCGGGCAGAACGACTTTGGATCCATTTTCGTGCGGGAAGCGACCGAGATTGACCAGCGACTTTTCGGAATTCCAGTACGCGCGGGAATTCCCCCGCGGCGGAAGAAACAGGATCGGGCCCGAGCGCAACGCCGTCACTTCGACGTCGATGGTCTTGTTCCCCTCGAGCGTCGTGTGAATCTTCAACGGCTCACGAATCTTGCCCGCCGCGATTCCCTTGTCGACCGTGACTGTGAATTGGTAGCCCGCCTTCCAACCCTCGTGGATCTTCTCCCGGCCGGTAAGCGGCCGAAAGGTGGTCTTGATGTGCGGATTTACCGAATCGACCGAGACGATCTTGAAATTCGGATCGACTCCCGAGGCGATGGTGCCGATCACCACTCCGTCCTGCACGTCGGTGACGTGGCCCGCGTGCCAGTTGCGTTCCGGATGGACGACAAACTGCCGCACCACCTTGCCGAAAATCTTGAACTGGATCTCGGGAAGTTCGGGGTCGTTCGTCCAGATGGTCGCCGTCTTGGCGAAGGTGTTCGTCGTCTCCCGCGGGGTCCAGCTCATTTCCACTTCGGCCGAACCGCCCGGCGGGACCGCCTTATTCGAGATATTGCTGATGGTGCACTTGCAGTTGGTGGGCCCCTTGGCCAGCACGAGGGGAACCTGCCCCCGGTTGTCGACGTGGAACTTGTGCCGCCTCTCCTCGTCGACTCCCATGCTGCCAAATTCGTAGACCCGCTCTCCGGTCTTGGCCTTGGGATAGGGGCCTTTGTCGGCAATCTGCGGCCGCGGGTCTGTGTTTTTTTCCAGCTCCTTCTTGGTCTTCTCCGCCTTCTTGGCGTCTTCCTCGACCTTCTTGGCAAGGATTTCCTTTTGTGCCTCGTACGTCCCATCGGACCAGGCGAAGTGGGGCGGATCGTGCTTCTCGGCCAGAGGAGAATACCGCGCCAGCCAAATCGTCCCTGACAGGGCGCCGACACCGACTACCACAGACAACACGACACCGAGAGGACGCATGGCCTCAAACTCCAGGCGGAAACGTCAGCTGAGATGAGTGCGAAGAAACCGGTCCGATCCCTCATTCTAAACGGAGCGGCTGCCGGTTCAATCGGCACGCGGCGGACCTCGCCAAGAACATCGTCTGCCGTTCCGAACGCACCAGTTGTGCAAAAAGGGGCGAATCTCCCCGACTTGGATACGCCGAACGCCTTTGCGGCGTTGGGCGAGGGCTGCAAATCGACCCACTTTCACATTTTTTAACTTTCCCGCGTCGCTAAAAAAGGACATCCGCGTGGCGAATCGGCAGCACCTTTTGCCGAGCCGCCCCGTCCCCCCGCTCCAACCGGTCACCAAGCCCTGCGGAAGGCCAGCCGGCGGCCCGACAGCGGCCAATCGTGTTGCTGCCCCCCCGAATCGGGCCTAAAATTGGGCGACAACATGCGGCGCACCGCCTGCCAGCAAAATGTGGCCCGAGCGGGTCGAATCTCCCCTTCGCCGACCATCTGCTGCAACCTTCTCGCGGAGAAAGGGTGGGGACAATGGCCGTTACCAAGGATAAGTTGGCTTCGCTGCTGTTCTTTGCCGCCGTGGTCACGCTGGCGGTCGCTCTGCTCCCGTCACTGGGGGTCCCCGGTTTCAGCGTCTTGATCGCGATCGTGGTCTCGTTCGCGGGGCTGATGCTGATCTGGTTCGCCGAACCCCTCTCGGAAACGGGCTGCTTTTCCCGCGGAGTGCCCCACTCGTCGCCTCCCCTGTTAATTGAGGGGATTGGCTGGCTGTTTCTGGTTGGCTACCCGGTTCTGTTGCTGTGGCTGATCCGAACCGCTCCCGTGTGGGCACACTAGGGCGTCCCCCCTAGGGGAAATCCTTATTGTGATTGCCGTTGCGGCTGTTTATTTTGGGACGTTCGCACTGCGCCCCCAACGTCCCACCGGCAGCCCCCGCAATGAGCCTCTCCAAAGCCGAGTTCTTCCGGCTGTTGAAAAAGAGCCGGCTCCTCTCGACCGAGGAACGTGTCGAGGCGAAGCGGCTCTGCCAGGGGATTCCTGACAGCTCGGCCGCCCAAGAACTCGTCCGCCACAACCTGCTGACCCCGTGGCAGTCGGCCCAGCTCCTCCGCGGCCGGACGCGATTTCACCTGGGCAAGTACAAGCTGCTCAAGTTCCGCGGCCGCGGGGCGATGGGACTCGTGTTCAAGGCCCAACATCCGCAGCTCGAGCGGATGGTCGCCGTCAAGAATCCTCTCCAATTCGCTCTTGGAAAACCCGCGGTCGGTGGCCCGGTTTCTCCGCGAAATCCGCTCGGCCGCCGTCCTCAACCACCCGAATATCGTGGTGGCCTACGACGCCGACAAGGTCGGCAACACCTACTGCCTGGTGATGGAATACGTCTCCGGCCGCAGCCTCAAGGCCCTGAGCCTGGAGCACGGGCGGCTGCCCGTGTTGTGGTCGTGCGAATGCGCCCGCCAGGCGTCCCTCGCCCTCGACCACATCCATAGCCGCCGGCTCGTCCACCGCGACGTGAAACCGTCGAACCTCATCGTCACCGCCCGGGCCGGCGACAACCGCATGCAGGTCAAACTGCTCGACGTCGGCCTGGCCCGCTTCATCAGCGAGGCGGAGGAAGAAGGCAGCCTCACCCGCGACGGCCAGATTGTCGGCACGGGCGATTACATGGCCCCCGAACAGGTGGCCCACGCGAAAGATGCCGACATCCGGGCCGATATTTACGGCCTGGGCGCCAGCCTCTTCCAGCTCATCACGGGGCAAGCGCCCCTGGTCGGCGGATCGCTGCTGCAGACCTACATGAACCGCCTGGAAAAGGCTCCGCCACCCTTGTCGACGCTGGTCCCGAATGTCCCCCGGCGACTCGACGCGGTCATGGCTAAGATGCTCGAGCGTTCGCCGGACGAGCGGTATCAGTCGCCCGTGGAAGTGGCCGCCGACCTGGCCGCCGTCCTGGCCGATGCCGCGACAGAAACCGAATCACCCGCCCCTGACCCATCCATCCCCGGCTCCGCACCAAATTCGGAGCTGCGCTGGGCGCCGGTCGACGGGGCCAAAATAGCGGCCAACCCGTTCCAGCCCGGCGAGTTCGTCGAGCTGGGCGAGTCGGTCTCGGAAGGGCTGTATTCCGGGCCGGGGAGCAGTTCGGGAGCGGCCAGCACCACCGAGACCTCCGCCGACGCCTCGTTCCACGATTTTCTGCGACTCGTGAGCGAGAGTCCTTCGAGCCAGTGGCGCGACCTCAACCGCCGCTCCACGCCGACAACTCCCGCCCGCCTCCGCAACTTGACAGCTGACGCCTCGCGGGTCGTCCGCGATTTGATGCGGCGGATGGCTCGGCAAAACCTCACCCCGCCGCCGGAGTCGTCGCCGGCCGAGTCGGCACCTGAGTCGCCGCGGAAAAAACCACGCAAGAAGCACCCCAAAACGGGCCCGCCGAGCGCCAAACCGGAGGTCGAATCGCCCAACTGAGCCCCCGCCGGCACCGGCCCGGTCGATTTTTCTGCGGTTTGGGCGATTTTTCTGGTTTTTCTGCGGTGTAAAAAAAAGCCCGCCCGCCACAGAATATTTACCGCTCGGAAAGCGCACGCCGCCGGCTGGTGCCGGCGGGAGCTTTGACCCGCCAGTGCCGATGCCGCTCGGTCCACGAACGACGACACAGAGGCCCTGCTAAAAAACTGATCTGGAACGAGCGAGCATTCCATGCGATAATTGAGCCATCGGCAGTTGGAGACCCCGGTGCCCGGCAGGAGGCGACCTGGGAGGTCCCCGCAGGAGGCGTAAAACCCCGCGGCACAATTGGGCTCACCTTTCGGTGGCCTTCGTTTCCGCCAACGGCCGAATGCCTCGAGACCGGCCCGACACGCTGGCCTCTGTCCAAATTGAATCCTTCCTTCCCGCCTGGCCTTTCCGAGCACAACCGAGCGCCCGTCCAACAGGCCGGGTGCCCGCCAACTCACCCCTTCGCTCCAACTTTTTGAAAGAATTCTGTTCGCAATCGTCGATTTCTTTCGGTAGGCTGACTTTTGACACCGAGCGCTCCCCGACAGGCCCCGCGACAGGCTCCGCGACACCCACCTTCCACGCCTGCCGGCCCACGCCCTAACCCTGCGTTTTGACCGAATTCCAGCACGCCGACCCGACGCCAACTCACCTGGGGGAAACCGTCACATGCAATCCAGTTCGCGTTGCCGCGCGGAGCCATCGACAGCACCGCGCTCCGTTTCATGACGCGCCTACGTTTGACGACGAGCCTGCGTTTCCTTACGAGCCGCCGGCTTTACGCCGGCGGTCTTCAACGGCGCTCCAAGTGCGACTCAAAGACCGCCGGCGTAAAGCCGGCGGCTCGTCGGAACCCCGTAACCCGTCCGACCACCGCACTCGTCGCTCTTGCCTGCGCGCTCCTCGCTTTGGCCATCGCACCCGAGCCACTCGCCGCCGCTCCGCGGATCGTCGTCAAGACGCCGATGGCTCCGCCCGCCTGGGCCCTGCTCGAACGCGAACTCCTGCACGAGAACGCCGTCGCCTGCCACGCGTTTTTCGACAAGTATTTCGACAAGCGCGGCTACCTGCAGTGCGTCGTGCGCTGGGGCGGCGACGACGGTGCCGACGACGCCATCGAAAACCTGAGCGACTGGCCCATCCTGCACGCGCTCGGCGCCTCCGACACGGTCCTCGACATGTACAAGAAAGGCTGGGAAGGCCACCTGCGGCAATACACGGCCGCCAGGACGAAAGACGTCCCCTTCGCCCGCGACGGGATGTACTACAAAGAATTCCCCGTGATGTTCGACTGGCTGCATAACGGCGAAGGCTTGACCGTTTTCGACCTGCAGGGCCTCTCCGACCCGAACGACCGCGCCTTCCAGGCCCGCACCCGCCGCTTCGCCGGCTTCTATCTCGGCGACGACCCGAGCACGCCCAACTACGACCGCCAGCACAAGCTCATCCGCAGCATGTTCACCGGCAGCCGTGGGCCGCTCCTGCGGAAGGCGACGGCCCTCGACTGGGCCGGCGACCCGATCGTGGTCGAGCACCGCTTCAGCCCGCTCCACGGCGAATCGAACTACCACCAGATGCTCGAGCACTTCGAGAGGTACAACGACGTCATCGGCGACAACCCGATCAACCTCGAAGCCACCTCGCTCGCCTTCAACGCCTACGCCCTCACGCACGAGGCGAAGTACAAAAGCTGGCTCCTCGAATACGTCGACGCCTGGCTCAACCGCATGGAGCTCAACGGCGGCATCATCCCCACGAACGTCGGCCTCGACGGAGTGATCGGCGGCGGAGCCGGCGGCAAGTGGTACGGCGGCGTCTACGGCTGGGGCTTCACCGTCCGCAATCCGGTCACCGGAAAGCTGGCCAACCGCAACCAGCACCAGCTCGCCATCACGGGCTTCGGCAACGCCCTCTTGCTCACCGGCAACGGCAAATACATCGACGCCTGGCGGAACATGATCGACGCCGTCAATTCGCACGGCCACCGCGAGGGCCGCCAAATGATGTACCCGACCATGTACGGCGACAAAGGCTGGTACGCCTTCACTCCGAACAAATACTCACACGGCGCACTGCAAGTCTGGTACTGGTCGATGAGCCCCCAGGACCGCGAGCGTCTCCCTGACAGCGGCTGGTTCCGCTTCCTGGACGGCAAGAACCCGACCTACCCCGAACAGGCCCTCGACGCCGACTTCCTCGCCATCCGCGCCCACATCATCGGCCTCCGCACGGACCGCACGACGCCGACGACCCGCCTGGCCGACGACCCGATGGCCTACAACCCGGCCACGGTCACCACGCTCATCAACCTGATGCTGGGCGGCCTCTACCCGGGCCACGTCGGCGGCCCGCTGCATTGCCGCGTGCGTTATTTCGACCCAGAAAAACGCCGCCCCGGCCTCCCCGACGACGTGGCGGCCCTCGTCGACCGCCTCACCGACAAAGAGACGGCCCTGACGCTGGTCAACCTGAGCCCCGTCGACAGCCGCACGGTCATCGTCCAAGGCGGAGCCTACGGCGAACACCGCTTCGTCGACGTCACGCTCAACGGCAAATCCACGCCCATCAACGCGTCGACCTTCACGGTCGAACTCGGCCCCAGCAGCGGCGCGCACCTCGTCCTCAACACCAAACGCTACGCCAACGCGCCGACCATGAGCTTGCCGTGGAAGACGGACACGGTGGCGCAGGCAGGACACTGATTTCGTAGGGCATGCTGTGCATGCCGTTTTTTCCCCAGTTTCCGTAGGGCATGCTGTGCATGCCGTTTTTTTCTCCGTCCGTTGGATGTAAACTTCGAAGCGGCATGCACAGCATGCCCTACGAAATTGCAATCTCTTTTTAGAGTGCCGTCATGCCCAATTATCGCCGGGCATACGTGCCCGGCGGCTCGTTTTTCTTCACGCTGGTGACCGACCGACGTGCGCCGCTCTTCGCCGACGAGCCCGGGCGGGCCAAGAAAAGGCCAAGAAAAGGTGTCAGGAACGAATGGCACTGCCGCCGGTTTTTCGCGGTGTAGCGCGCAACGTGAAACGGCACACACCGCGGTGTGTGAAAAACTTTTGGATTGTTGTCGCCGCGGGAGCAACCGAGGTTGGGGCGAGACCGTCTGTCCGTTACGATCTCCGACGGCGCGACCTTCTCTGGGCTGGTTTTCACATTCAGGACCAGGGAAGGTCGATGCCATCTTATCGAGAGGCGGCTCCGCCGCGAACACAGTTTTCGATGCTCTATCGCTCGCTGCTTGAGTCCGATGAGTTGCCGTTGAGGTCTCTCATTTCCGACGAGCGAATCGCCCAGATCTTCGCCGAGCAAGGGATCTCGTTCGGTCAGGAGGACGACGCGGTCTACACGCCCGCCGTCACTCTCTGGGGCCTTTTGTCCCAAGTGCTCTTTAAAGAAGAGCAGCGGAGTTGCTTGGCGGCGGTGGTGCGGATTGCCGCCTTATGGCAGGCGTTGGGGCGAACGGTTTCCAGCACCAACACCGGCGCTTACTGTCGAGCCCGCAAACAAATCACCGGCGAAGTGCTGCGCGGGATCAGCGGCGAGATTGCCTCATGGGCCTTGGACCAACGTGGTCAAACGGTCGATGGCGGCGGCCAAGCCGCCCCGCCCGACGCCGGGATCGGCCCGGCCTCCGAGTACGCGGGGGGTCGCCTGGTCATCGTCGACGGCTTCACCGTGACGGCCGCGGACACCCAAGCGAATCAAGCCGAGTATCCGCAGAACCCCAAACAGCAGGCAGGCCTGGGGTTTCCGATTCTCCGCGGCGTGCTGCTGACCTGTCTGCGAACCGG
Source organism: uncultured Planctomycetaceae bacterium (assembly GCA_963833105.1). Classification (GTDB taxonomy): domain Bacteria; phylum Planctomycetota; class Planctomycetia; order Planctomycetales; family Planctomycetaceae; genus DASPSM01. The sequence goes on along the minus strand of CAWHWU010000005.1, from coordinate 124,711 downwards.
CTTGCTGCTGGATGCGGACGTTGGTCCCTATTCCGGCAAAGGCACGGGCGAAACGGCCTTGTTATGGAAATTGCTCGACGTGCTGCGGCCGGGGGACCTCCTTGTGGCCGACTCCTACTACTGCACGTACTGGCTGTTGGCCGAGTGCCGTCGCCGCGGTGTGGAGGTCGTGATGCGCAACCATCATTTGCGCGAAGACGCGCCCGCCGCTGCCCGTCGGTTGCTGAAAGGTCAATGTATCGCCACCTGGAATTGTCCTCCCCGCCCCGAGTGGATGGAGGAAGCGACGTACGAGACGATGCCGGCGTGCCTCGAAGTGCGGTTGGTCCAATCGCGTAATGAGCAAGCCGGCCAGCGGACCGAGAAGCTCACGCTTGCCACGACGCTCTTGGATCACAAACAGTACGACGCGGCTTGGCTGGCGGGCCTGTATCGCGGCCGCTGGCGGGTGGAGTTGGATCTCCGCGCGATCAAATGCACGTTGGGGATGGACATCCTGCGGGCCAAAACGCCGACGATGGTGCGAACCGAGTTGTGGTCGTGTCTGCTGGTTTACAACCTGCTCCGCGAATCCCTGCTCCACGCCGCACAACACAGCGGCCGCGCCTGCCGCAGCCTGAGCCTCACGGCGACGCTTCAACTGTTCGGCAACCTGTGGTTATCCAACGCGATCCGTGGGGTGGACGCGGGCCTCCGCGAATTGTTCTTCGAGCACCAAATCGCGATCAAAGTGGGGCATCGTCCGGATCGTAACGAACCACGCGCGAACAAGCGGCGACCCAAAATCCTGCAACTGCTGACCAAGCCGCGCCACCAAGCGAAGGCCGAACGGGAGTCCGCCGCGTGAACCGAACTCCTTTCACTGCAAGCGGCAGTGCCATTCGTGTCAGGAACCAATTCTGAATTGGTTCCTGACCCCTTTGTTCGCCCCCCTTTGTTCGCCCCTGACACCTTTGTTCGCCCCTAAAGCCGGTGAAGCCGGAACTCGTGGCGATTCAAAAGAGGCTGCTCGAGAGCGGAGACGATGCCGCGTTCAGCGCATGGCTGAAAGCACATTCCGAGCTACACGGCGAGATCGTGTACGCAGTCAGTAAAAACGCGCTGGCATTTGTTGGCCGTCAGATGGCTCGGTTTGAAGCAATCAAAAAGGTTCGAGAGTTCACACCCGAGGAGGAGGCCTTTGGCAGGAACACGCTGCAGGGTCTGCTCGATGGCCTGAAGGAACTCATCGGTCCGAAAAAGCCGCCAGGCAACAGTTCATCGTAGTGGCACGTCCATTGCCATTTGTCAGTTGCCGTCGGCCCGGCCGCCCACGCATCGCGCGTCCGGTTGTGTTGCCCTTACAGGGCTTTTGGCACATTTCTGCGATCTCGGATCCAGGGCTACGGAAGCCTCCGCCCTGGGCTTTAGGATGCCGCCCCTTCAGGGCTTAAGCCGTTATCTCTGTTACCTCTGTGACCTCCTGTTCAAAATGGATGCTTGGGTCGGAAACAAGGGGCGGCCGTCGGAACCTGGCCGAATCCCCGCTCCGCGACGTGCCGTGTGCTCGGTGGGCCGGTTCCTAATCGAGGGAGTCAAAGATGCGAACCGCCTGGTGGAAGTTGCTCGTCGCTGTCGGCTGTAGCCTGTTGGCCTCCGTCCGAGCGTACGCTCAGGTCTATTACGTGGGCACGACCGAGTCGATCGAAAGCCTGGTCGCCAATGCCGATGAGGTCTACATCGCGAAGCTGCAGAGAATTGGCCGTGGGATCCCCGGGAATAAGAACTCGATGAACGTCGAGGATCTCGAGAAGCATGAGGTCACGCTTGCCGTCGAGGAGACTCTGAAGGAGACCGTGTTCGCGAGCGACGGGCGCGATCCGGGCGGGAAACCGGAACCGCTCGTCGGCCGCGAGGTCCCCTACCCCGCGTCGGTCCTCGCCGCGTGGAAGAAGCGCGGGAGCCGCCTGCTGGTGGCGGAGAGTGGGGGCGCTCCGAACGAATACGTGAACAGCAACGTGAGTTTCATCACGATCATCGAACTTGCGCCCGACACGTTGGAAGAGCTGACGGCCGACATGAAGCTGCTCCGCAATCCGGCCGATGTGATCCGGATCGCCAAGGAAACCGTGCGGCGGATGCCGGTCAACGTGCGGCGGTTCCAGACGTTCCAACTGGTGGTCCCGCAGGAGATCGTGCGCGGGACGAAATTGGCGCTCGCCCCCGAAAAGCCGGGAGAGCTGCGGGTGACGGTTCCCGCCGACGAACGGCTCGAGAAACGAGCGCTCGACGAGATCCGCTCCCCAGATGAACGGAGGCGCGAAGAGGGGGTCCGGGCCCTGCGGTACTTCAAGTCCGCTGAGAACATCGCGCGGATGAAAGCGCTGCTCGGCGACACGTTTTTCTCGTACCTCTCGGATCCGGCTTCGCACAATCGCGGACGCGAGGAGCACAGGTACGATATCCGGCGGGCGGCGTACGAGGCGCTCAAATGCTGGGGAGTGCAGGTGCCGATGCCCGTGATCGACGAGAAGGTCTGGATTCCCGACGAGGTGAAACACGTGTTCCTCGAGCAGGCCGACCTGGTCGACGGAGAATTGAAGAAACTCGACCGGTTCAAAAACCTGGAAGGGGTGACCGCCATGGGCATCCCGATCGGGGATGAGCATCTCAAGCTGATTTCAGGCTTCCACAAGCTGCGGGAGGTCGAATTCGATGGCGGCCAGGTGACGGACGCCGGGTTGAAGCACCTGACCGCGCTCAAGGACCTGCACTCGCTGGCACTTGGCTCCTCCCATGTGACCGACGCGGGACTGAAAGAGCTGGCAGGCTTGCCAAACTTGGATCATTTGTATCTCGAAAAGACGGGCGTGACCGATGCGGGACTCGCGCACCTGGCCGGCCTCACAAAACTTTCCAAGCTCGACCTGGCGGGAACACGGGTGACAGACGCGGGCTTAGCGCAGCTGGCCGGGCTCACGGATCTCCGCTCTCTGCGACTGCAAGACACCCAGGTGACGGACGCGGGACTGAAGCATCTCGCCCCGCTCAAGAAACTGACCGAGCTCGACCTGCGGGGAACGCGCGTGACGGATGCCAGCGTGGAAGTGCTGGCCGGGTTCCCGAACCTCAAGAAATTGCTGCTCGACAAATCACAGGCGACGGACCAGGGAATCGCGAAATTGCGGAAGGCTCGTCCCAAGCTGGACGTCAATTTTTGACGGCCCGCTGCGTCCCGGCTGACCACACCGCACCGTTTCGTAGTGGTCCGTCTGACGGAAAATGTCGGGCGGCACGGGCGGCTTGCCCGCCCGCGTTCATTCGATGTTGAACGTGCGAAGACACTGGCTGGCAAGGAACCGATCTTGGCCGGCAACTGCAATCCGTCCCTGAGAGGTTCGTGACTCGAAAAACGGAAAGACGGGTTTTGAACAGGAGGTAAGGGAGGAAACAGAGAAAAACGGCCGCTTCGGTCCTCTGTTGCCTCTGTTTGCTCCTGTTCAAGTTTTGGCTGTTTTAAAAACAAAAACAGCGTCGACGACCGTCACCAAATGAGAATGTTCCGAGCGTCCGCGAAAGGCCGACGATGCCGAATGCGTCCAACGAAGAAATCCACAAGGTGCTGGAGCGCCTGTTGGACGAACAAGATCAGCCACCTCCGCCACCCTCCCTTGCGGACGTGCTAGGCAAATGGGGCACCCGCGGCTTCGTGACCGGCCTGGCCGTCGGTTTTGCGATCATTCCCCTCAGCCTACTGGTCACAGGCGAAAGGAGATTCAACTCCAAATTCGCACTGGCCGTCGCGATGATGACCGGTATCTGCACGGTCCCTGGCGCCTTGCCGGGCTGGCAATCGGATTCGCCGTTTGGCTCTGCCGCCGCGACAAACCCGCGCCCCCTCATTAGTTCCGTAGGGGACGCTACGCATCATGCTCGTCGTTGAAGTCGGCAGGCACAACCGGCCGTCCAAAACTCACATCGACGTCACGCGCGAGCGACGAAGCTTTGTCCCCCTTTGTGACCTTCGTGAACTTTGTGGTTCCCCCTGCCTTTTTCGGAGAGCCGGTTTTTGAACCACGAAGGACCCAGCGTAGCCTCGCTTCGCTCAGCCGCAACCAAAAAAACGAGGAGAGCGACCACGGATCACACCGATTCCACTGATAAAAAAACTGATGAAGATTGCTTTGAATCCGCCCTTTGCTCTGAATCCGCCTCCCTGCCGGAGCGGCGGAATGGCAAATTGAACCCCCCGCCCTGGAATCTGTCTCTTCTCTTCATCAGTGTCATCGGTGCCGCGTTCGTGCGCGGCCTACAACCGCTGATCAGTGGTTCCCATTCCTTTCGTCTAACCAACGTGACACAAAGGAATCAGGCCAACAAAGCGAGAAGAGGCAGAGAGGGCTAGCAAGGAACCAATCTTGGCCGGCAACTGCAATCCGTCCCTGAGAGGTTCGTGACTCGAAAAACGGAAAGACAGGTTTTGAACAGGAGGTAAGGGAGGAAACAGAGAAAAACGCCCGCCTCGGTCCTCTGTTACCTCTGTTTGCTCCTGTTCAATATCCGTCTTTCTTTCTGTGCCTGCCGAATCCGGCCTGCAAAACTAACGCGCAATTTCCGCCACGCCGTAGTCGTCGTGCGGGTTGCGGATGACTGTGTGGATGTGGCCGGTGCCGCGTTGGGGGGCGTATTCGATCACGACCGTGGGGCCTTGGATGCGGAAATAGGCCGCGCTCCCTTTGGTCGTCGGGCCGCTCCAGGCGAAATACGTGTCGCCGAGGCCGGAGCGGATTTCCGCCAGGCGGGTGGCGGCCGCTTCCGGTTCCACGATCGTGACCCAGGCCGCGATCAGATCCACGAGCAGCGATTGCTGCTCGGCCGTGAGGGCGCTCCCTTTGATTCCCTGCGGGTCGATTTTCTTGCCGTCGCGGCCCGGGCCCAAGAGCAATTCCTGCTGGGCCCGCTTGCCGATGATGGCCTTGGCCCGTTGGGCCTCGTCGAGGGCGTTCACGAGTTTGAAGCCGGCGTCGTTTTCCACGCCGAGCGGTCGGACCTCTTTGCCGTGGCGTTCAAACAGCGACGGCTGCGCACCGGTGTGCGTCGGGGTGAGCACGAAATGCTTGCCGATCACCGTCACGTTGAGACCGAGGTGATGTCCGCCGAATTGCAGCATCCACGGTTTTTCGGCGGCGGGCTTGCCGAAGAAGGCGAGGTAATACCGGTCCGCGCCGAACATGCCGTTGGGCCCGGGGCCGCGGCGATCGGATTCGGCCAGCTTCTGGTCCGCATCCATGATGTCGACGATTTTCTGGAAGCCCCCTTTGCTCAAGACGGCGGCAACCGCGTCCAGGGCCAGCTTGCGCTGAGCGGCCGTCAAGTCGCCCATGCGGACACCATTCCGCGGCACCATCCGCACGGGAAGGTTCGACCAGTGGGATTTTCTGCGCTGCCGAATTCGTAAACCGCCTTCTGACGCTGGCTGGCATCGAGCGAGTCCAGGAACGCATTAGCCGCCGCGACCGCGGGAGAGGTTTGCGCCTCCGCGTTGACAAGCGCCGTCGCCCGCGTGGCCGGCAGCAACGCGCCGTAGAGGGCCAGGCCGACGAAGAGCACGACGCCGAAAGCCGCGAGAGGTTTCGCACGGCGAACGCGAAGGGCTGGGGGCGCCGCTCCAATTGGCTCGTTCATCAGTCTCTCCGGACTCGGTTTGCGCTTCTGCGGATGCGACGTGACCGTTGCAACCGGCGCATCTTGTGTCGGGTGATAACCTGGAGGCGTGGGCTTTCAGGAATTCACCAAAACGGCGCGGGGTGCGGAGATGGCGAAATCACGCGATGCGGCGAAGGAGAGGTATTGGCGGGAGGCGATTCGGCGGCAGGAAGCCAGTGGCCTGGGAACGAAGCGGTTCTGTGCCCAGGAGGGGATTTCCGAACACCGGTTCTATTGGTGGCGACGAACCCTGCGTCAGCGCGGTCGGCACCGAGCCCGAGCGTCGGGGGACGGCGTGGCGGCGGACTCGGGCCGTGATCGCGGCGGCCAGGGGGATACCTCTCCTTTCCTTCCCATCGCTCTTCCCTTTACCGTCGGAGCCCCGATCGAGATCGTTCATCCGCGTGGCCATGTCGTTCGCGTTCCGGCGAGTTTCGACCCGGTCGCGTTCAAGCGGATTCTGGCCGTGCTCGACATCTCGGCGGGTTCCTCCGGGGAGGAATGACATGATCGCCATTTCCGCCCAGACCAAGCTGTACCTCGCCCGGGACGCGACCGACATGCGCAAGAGCTTTCGAGGACTGATCCTGCTGACGGAAGGGGTGCTCCGACAGGAACCGGTCTCGGGCCATCTGTTCGTGTTTCTCAATCGCCGCCAGGACTTGATGAAGATCCTGTATTGGGACGGGTCAGGTTTTTGCATTTGGTACAAGCGATTGGCGCGTGGAAGTTTTCAAAGGCCGCCGGCCGTTGCCGGGGAGGAGCGACCCGGTTTGGAATTGAGTACGGCCCAGTTGTCGCTGATGCTGGAAGGGATTGACCTGACGTCGGCACGGCAACGGCTCCGTTTTCGGCGATTTCCCACCGAATCGACGGCCAGGCGTGGCGACGGATTTTGAGCTTTCCCGCTTCAGCCGGATCGCGATAATCGGGGCCTTGCTGACCGAGCAGATCACGCATGCAAGGAGGCATGGCGATGGTCTCCACGCCCGTGGAACTCCCCGACAATCTTCCGGCTTGCCATGCCATCATCCTTCGGCAGGCGGAAGCCATTGAGCGACTCGAAGCACGAATCGAGCAACTCAACCGGGACCTGGCCAGCCTGAAACGACAATTGTTCGGCTCGCGTCGAGAACGATTCGAGCCCGGCCACGGAGAAGATGCGTGACCGCTGCAACGAGCGCGGGTTGGCGGTAGCCAGGCGCGGCCATCCTCACGAGGCAAATCGAGCGCGACGTGATAGGGAGCGGGAGTCCGGTCGAGTGGGGTTGGTAGAACTCGGGGGGCGATTAGCCGCTGGGGACGGCGGACCGTCGCCGGGCGCGTCGCTGGCGTTTTCGGGCGGCAGCGGCATGCGATTCTTGGACACGCTGCCTGACGCGGGCTTCCGGATGGTTTTGGATCCAGCGATCGGGCAGAAGCGATTCCAGTTCGGCCGGCGTCGCGGTGCGGATCCGGCGGAAGACATCCAGCAAGTACGCCTGCACGTCGATGTTGTGCCGCTTGCAGGTCATCGTCAGCGTATAGAAGACGGCCGCCGTCTCGCCGGCGTGTTCGTTGCCGAAAAACAGCCAGGCCTTTTTGCCCATGACCGGACCTTTGATCATGGCTTCGGTCCGATTGTTGTCGATCGGGATTCGGCCGTCTTCCAGAAATCGCTCGAAGGCTTCCCAGCGATTGCGGAGGTAGTTGATCCCGGCGCGAAGCGGCGATTTGGGCAACTCGTCTTGATCCCGCGCATCAAGCCAGGCCTTGATCCCCGTTACGATCGGCCGGGACTCGGCCTGACGCAACACCAGGCGCTCGTCGTCCGTCATGTCCCGGGCGCGATCTTCGATGTCGTACAGCTTTTGAATCTCCCCCAAGATCCAGGCCGCTTGCGGATGAGGTCCCGCCTCGATCAACGGCTCGAATTTGCGACGGGCGTGAGCCCAGCAACCCACAGCGATGATGCGATTTTTTGAAGCGGCAGCAATCAACTCGTAGCAGATGTAGGCGTCCGACTGGAGGTAGCCTTTGTAGTTCCCCACGATCCGACGAACATTCTCTTCGTCCTTGTGCGAGGCAAAGGCGAAGCACACATAAGGGTGGGCGGCGTCTCCGTACTGGGCGTACAGGTAGGCGCTGCGCGTGCGGCCGAGTTCGGGGCAGAGGATGTCACATGGCGTCTCATCGATGCCCTGCACCCAGGATTGCGTCGTCCGTTCTCGCATCAGCTCGACCAACGGCAGCGCGATGCCGGCCAAGCCCCGCATCCAACGCCACTGCGTCGCGCGGTGAATGGAGAAACCGACTCGCGCCAGAATGTCCTCTTCCCGGTAATACGGAATGTGATCGGCGAAACGACTGGCTGCCAGGTAGGCCAGAAACGCCACTCCCAAATAGCAGCGATCGATGAGCGGCTCGGGCGCGGACGCCGCCACCAAGCGGCCCTGGCCGGTCGCCTCATCCTCCCAGGCGATGACTTCTTCATAGTGCTCCAGCACCCGCACCCGTGCCTCTTGCAGTTCCACTTCTTCCCGAACGAAACGGAAGAAACGCTTCGCCCGAGGGTTATTCCACAATTCCGGCGGAACGTCCCGCTCGTCGAGCCGATGCAGGACCTTTTCACGCGGAATCGAGGCGTCCAGGACTCGCTTTTGCCGGCCTTGGGACGTACGTCGCGTTGGGCCCGCAGCCGTTGCGGCGAGCAACTCACTCGCGGACGGCCTGCCTTCCATGACGAGCATGCCGCGATTCATCGCGGAGGCTTCCGCGGCGGCTTGACCTGCCGCATCTTCTCCGTGGCCGGGCTCGAATCGTTCTCGACGCGAGCCGAACAATTGTCGTTTCAGGCTGGCCAGGTCCCGGTTGAGTTGCTCGATTCGTGCTTCGAGTCGCTCAATGGCTTCCGCCTGCCGAAGGATGATGGCATGGCAAGCCGGAAGATTGTCGGGGAGTTCCACGGGCGTGGAGACCATCGCCATGCCTCCTTGCATGCGTGATCTGCTCGGTCAGCAAGGCCCCGATTATCGCGATCCGGCTGAAGCGGGAAAGCTCAAAATCCGTCGCCACGCCTGGCCGTCGATTCGGTGGGAAATCGCCGAAAACGGAGCCGTTGCCGTGCCGACGTCAGGTCAATCCCTTCCAGCATCAGCGACAACTGGGCCGTACTCAATTCCAAACCGGGTCGCTCCTCCCCGGCAACGGCCGGCGGCCTTTGAAAACTTCCACGCGCCAATCGCTTGTACCAAATGCAAAAACCTGACCCGTCCCAATACAGGATCTTCATCAAGTCCTGGCGGCGATTGAGAAACACGAACAGATGGCCCGAGACCGGTTCCTGTCGGAGCACCCCTTCCGTCAGCAGGATCAGTCCTCGAAAGCTCTTGCGCATGTCGGTCGCGTCCCGGGCGAGGTACAGCTTGGTCTGGGCGGAAATGGCGATCATGTCATTCCTCCCCGGAGGAACCCGCCGAGATGTCGAGCACGGCCAGAATCCGCTTGAACGCGACCGGGTCGAAACTCGCCGGAACGCGAACGACATGGCCACGCGGATGAACGATCTCGATCGGGGCTCCGACGGTAAAGGGAAGAGCGATGGGAAGGAAAGGAGAGGTATCCCCCTGGCCGCCGCGATCACGGCCCGAGTCCGCCGCCACGCCGTCCCCCGACGCTCGGGCTCGGTGCCGACCGCGCTGACGCAGGGTTCGTCGCCACCAATAGAACCGGTGTTCGGAAATCCCCTCCTGGGCACAGAACCGCTTCGTTCCCAGGCCACTGGCTTCCTGCCGCCGAATCGCCTCCCGCCAATACCTCTCCTTCGCCGCATCGCGTGATTTCGCCATCTCCGCACCCCGCGCCGTTTTGGTGAATTCCTGAAAGCCCACGCCTCCAGGTTATCACCCGACACAAGATGCGCCGGTTGCAACGGTCACGATGCGACGCCGTCGCGGTCGCGAATGGCTCACCGCGTTTGGCAAACATCGTACCGCAAACATCGATTGCTCGACTACGTGGCGGCCGAACCTTGACCTGCCAGTATTTTGCAAACCTTTGTGTCCTTCGAGTCCTTTGTGGTTTCCCCTGCCTTTTTCGGGGAGCCAATTTTTGAACCACGAAGGACACCAAGGTCACAAAGAAATCAGGCCGAGAAAGCGAGAAGGGTCAGAGGAGTTCCGAAGAATCGATTTTGGCCTGCACTTCGACTGTGTGCCTACCTCGCTCTTTTTCAGGGAAAACCGAAAGACAGATTTCTAACAGGAGGTAAGCGAGCAAACAGAGAAAGACTCCGATTTCTGACCTCTGTTGCCTCTGTTACCTCCTGTTCAATATCCGTCATTCTTTCTCTGCCTGCCGAAAAGCGGCAGACGAATTACTGCAAAACCGACCGTCAGCGTCAGGCACGTTCGATTTCTTCGAACGTGTATAGCGCCTTTAGCACCAGACCTTTGTCTGCCAGTGCTTGGCTGCCACCGCTTTGGCGATCGATGACGCACAACACGGCCTCGGGCGTCAATCCGTCAGCTCGCAGCCTTGCTAGGACATCAATTATCGCGCCACCCTTGGTGACAACATCTTCGACCAGGGTGAACTTCTTGCCGACGAGTGAAGCTCCCTCGGCATAGCGACAGGTACCGTACTTCTTTGGTTCCTTGCGCATGAACGCTGCCGGAATGCCTGTAACTTGGCTGAGCATTGTCACGAGTGGAATGCCACCCATCTCAAGCCCTGCGACTACTTCTGTGCCGTCGGGCACGAGAGGCCGCATTGCTTCGGCGATGGCTCGCAACAATTCGGGATCAGCTTCAAACTGATACTTATCAAAGTAAGTGTCGCTGGTCGTCCCGGATCGCAGAACGAAGCGCCCGGAAATCCGCGCGCAACGATGAATTCGTGCGGCCAGAGTCTGCATGGAATGTCCCTGTCTATTTGCAAGTTTCGCACGGCCGAGAGATCGGGCTTGACCTCGGCACCGGCGAAGCCTTGGTCGTGCGGCTGTGCGTGCCGACTCTTGCAACCATCGTTGCAGCATTTTGTCAGCGTTAATTGTACCGCCGGGCTCTTGGGGGGCTTTCGGGCCGCGGGATTTTCCTGTGGTGAAGTCCTTGTATTGCGCCGCAGAAAATGCGGAAAAATCGATGCCGCTCTTGCTCACGCCGCGCGGCTGGGAAGCTCCTCGGTCGTCCGAGCGACGCGGGTGAATTGCCCGAGGCCGTGGGCGGCGATGAGGGCGATGAGCGGGACCAAGGGGGCTCGCATCCGCATGTTCGACCAGTAGACGAGATGGACCAGAGTGAAATTCAGAATCAGGAGCAGCGGGAGCATCCAGCGGTCGTCCCATCGCCGGAACAGGCTGGCCAGCCCGGCGAGGAAGAACACGAGCTCGAGCGAGTAGCCGACGCCGACGCTCCACACGACCGCCGTGCCGAGGGCCGAGCGGGACGGGGCCAGCGGGATGACGTTCCAGAACTCGGCGCAGCGGAGCAGGCAGGCCCGCGCGAAGAGCCGCGGCTCGGCGGCGATGTCGTGCCGGGCTCGGCGGTACATCCAGCGGTCGGCCGCCATTTCGCCTGCGCCCGGGCCGATGTCGCGGTCCATGTCGGCGATGAGGTTGCTAAACCAGGTCTGCTGGAAGCGGTCGGGCGCGTCGCTGTGCCACTCCTCCCACAGCGGACGGGCCGCCACTTGCTGGAAAAAGGCTGCGTTGTTGCCCAAGAGGAGCGTGTAGCCGCCGTGCGTCGTGGTGAGGACGGGCGCGCCGAGCAGGCGTGCGTTGCGAATGACCCACGGCGAGACGACGACCACGGTCGCAACGAGGGCGACGAGCGTGCCGCGGACTACTCGGGCCACGGGCTCCTGTCCGCGGAGCGTGCGGACCGCGAGCCAGATTGCGACCAGTCCGGCGACGGGCCAAATCGTGGGGCGACAGAGAGCACTCGCGCCGAACACCGCTCCGAGGGCGGCGAGCCGGGCTGTCGAAAAGCGGGGGGCGGCGGCGTCCCTTTTTTTAGGCGTCGCCAGCGCGATAAATAGCGTGACCAGAAACGTAAACAGCGTCTCGGTCATCGGAAACGTGGTGTACTCAACCAACAGCGGGTCGAGCGCCACGAGTGCCGCGGCCACGGCTGACAGTCGGCCCAAGCCCAATCGCCGTCCGATGTGCCACGTGAGGGCGACCGTCGCCGTGCCGAGGACGAGCTGGAAAACGCCGAGAGCGGCCGAGCCTCCGCCCGCCTTCATGAGCGCCGCCATCACGAGCGGGAGAAGCGGCGGCCGGAAGGAATCGGGAATGTTCTCGAACGAGTGCCAGAAGCCGTGAGTCACGTAATGCCGGGCGACGACGAGATAGTCGTCGCGGTCTTCGCTGAGATGCCCGCTGCCGACGGCCAGCGCCCCGGCCCGCAGCAGGGCGGCGAGGACAAGCACTCCGACGAGCCACGCGGTGGCGCGGTCCGGTCGGCGGCTGGTGGAGTCGGACATTACGGGGACTTTCGGAAGGTCGCAGATCCGCCCGTGGCGGAATGAAGGTCGAAGTTCCGCCTCTGGCGGGATGAATCAGACAAGACAACGATCGTCCGTGCCTGACTCCAATCTAGCGGATCCTGCGGCCCTCATGCGTCCGGATACGACGGTTCGCCCCTCTGTTGCTCCATCGAGACGGTCGGCAGGGCGGCTTGCGGAGCGGTCGTTGGCCCGTCCTTGTCGACGAGGGGCAAGAGCAACGGCAGCAATAAGAGATTGCCGATCAGGCCGCCGAGCATGGCCAGGCTGACGAGGACGCCGAAATAAACGAGCGGGATGAACCGCGAGAATCCGAGCACCGAGAAGCCGATACTCAAGGCCAGAGTGCCGAACACCAGGGCCCGGCCGAAGCCTTGGTGCGTCTGCCGCAACGAATCGCGGACGGAGGCTCCCGCGTTGCGCGAGCGGCGGTAACCGTAGAGGTAGAAAATGCTCGCGTCGATGGTGAGGCCCATGGAGACGGCGGCAATCATGGCCGTGCCGACGTTGATGGGGAGGTTAATCCAGCCCATCGCACCGATCACGAGCAGGATGGGAAAGATGTTGGGCACGAGCGACACGAGGCCGATGCGGAAGCTGTGATACGCGAGCACCATGATGATGAGCACCATGATGACCGTCAGGACAAAACTCACGACCTGGTCGCGGAGCAGGCTCTCGATGAGGAACGTCAACAGCACGTAAATGCCGGTGGTCTTGGCCTCCTTGAAGTCGCCTTTGGCCTCCTGCCCCACCGTATCAATCAGGCTCAGCTTGGCCTCGGACGCCTGCCGTTCCTTGGTCGCAGGACGAATCGCATGCGGCCCGCCTGCGGGTTGTAGAGGCTCGACTCGAATTCGGGCTGAAAGATTTTGATCAGGTCGAGCTTGCGGCGGATGCCGTCAGTGCTCGACGGGTCGCCGGGGACGAGGTCGACCAGGTCGGTCACGGCGACAACTTTAGTGAGCTGCGGATTTTCGCCCTGCGCGGCGGGCAGGCTGCGGAGCCGCGTCGCCAGCGCGCGGACATGGTCGAGGAATTCGGGCGTGAGCTCGGGGGGAGCGGGGAAATTCACCTCCCACGTACCGGCTCCGCCCAACCGCGTCTCGACAAAATTGAGCGCACGGACAATCGGCGTGTTCGACCGCAGGTTGCGGCTGAAATCGGTGTCGAGCTTGAGCCGACCGAGGCCGAAGGCCGACCAGATCGTGAGCAGGACGACCGCGCTGATAATCCAGACGCCGCGGCGCTGGACCCACTCGGTGAGCCCGCCCAGGAAGCCGACCAGTTTGCGTTCGGTGGCGCCGGTGGGAATGTCGGCCCCCAGGCGGCCAAACAGGACGCCCGCGGGCAGGAGCATCGACCCGCTCGCCAAGACGAGCATCGTCCCCAGCGTCATCATCGTGCCGAAGCTGCGGACCGGGGTGATTCTGCTCGACAGGAGCGAGACAAAGCCGGCGGCCGCCGTCACGGTTGTCCAGAAGATGGCGGGCGACAGCTCGACGACCGTTTTGCGAAACGATTCGAGCGGGTCGAACGTGGCCCGCTGCTCGCGGTAGTAGACCATCATTCGCATCACGGTGGCGATGCCGACAATCGTGACGAGCGAGTTGAGCATCGAGCTGACCATGCTCAAGCGGATTCCGCACATCACGAGGATGGCCTTGGTCCAGACCACGGTGACCCCGACCAGCACGACCGAAAGGAGCACCCATCGCACACTGCGAAACAAAACGAAAATCACCAGCCCGAGCAACCCGAGCGAGGCGTAAAACAGGCGTTGCCCGTCCTCTTCGACATACTGGAACATGTCGTGGACCAGGACCGGCTCGCCGACGACGTACGTCGACACGGGCTCGCCTTGCGGCAGCTTGTGCTGGGCCGACAGCTCGCGGATGGAACGGATCGTGTCGTCGCGCGGCACGGTGGCTTCGTCCTCGGGTGCGAGGCGAAGCACAATGCCGGTCGTCTCGTGGTCGGCCCCGACCAGAATGCCTTGCGAGAAGTCGAGCAGTTGGTCGCGCCGCTGCTGAAACAGGCCCGCCAGCAGAAACCGCGTAATCCGCGACATGTCGGTCGGCAGCGCGGGGGACAGGACGTTGGCGAGGTTTTCGGTGCTCTTGGGCTGGACGCCGGGGATTTGGCTCAACTGGTCGGAAAAGGCCCGCAGGGCGTCGAGGTGTTCGGGGACGAGGAGCTGCGGATCCTCGTAGGCCACGATGACGAATTCGTCGCCGCCGAAGAGCGTCTTGCTCTCGCGATAATCGAGCAGGTGCGGGTCGTCGGGGGCGTAGAGCGATTCGATGGAATGCTCGAGCGTGAGTTGCGACGCCTTCGAGAACGAGAGGACCGTCAGCAACACGGCCGCCCACAACAGCCAGACGCGATAGCGGACCAGGAAATTCGCATACGGAACCAGTCCGTGAATTCGCGACTCCTCTGTCACCGCGGTGCGTCCTGCCTCAAGCCACCAGGGAATGGAAATCCGGTTGGCTTAGCATAACGAGAGGGGGTGGAAAGGATGAAGGATGAAGGATGAAGGATGACAGTAGTTCCCAGTTTGACTCATGCGTCTAAGTCGACGTAAGGCTTGGAACCATCGTGCAATTGGGCGACCACTTCGAGGGCGATCCATTCGAGCATGCGGCGGAGTCGCAATTTTTCTTGGTGAAGCGTCATCGAATCTCCGTACCCTTCAGCCAGCATGGTTTCGTGAATCCACACCCAGACATTCCGCAGCAGAAGCGCGACCACGACGAATAGCAGCCGCAGATGGGGATCGCGGGTGCAGGTGTAGATGCGCGCCTGGCGGGCTTGGCGGTAGCTCGTCTCGATACCGAAGCGTGTCCGATACAGTTCGCGGATCTCCCGTGGGGAACCGCTGACTCGCCAAGCGGCAAACAGGAGCTTTTGTTGCTTGTGTTTGCCGTCTTTGCGGTTCTTGTGAGTCCGGTAGGCCACATAAACCGAGACTGTCACCGACTGCTTCTTGTTCTTCAACGTGTGCAAGTAGCATCCGACGTTCTGACGTCGGATCCAATGCAGGCCCCGGAGTTTCCGCCGCTTCTTGGGGATTCGTCCCCGAAACATCACCGGCATCACGAAGGGAATCTGTTGCTCTTGTAAAAACCGCGTGACGGTGACGTTGAAGAAGGCGCGATCCAACAAAAAACGTCGGATTTTCAGCTCTTTTGCGCGGATTGTCGCCAGCAGGCGATTCAACGCCGTGACCGTCGTTTCGTGTCGCCGCACCCAGGTGGCGGCCAAAGTGTAGCGCACTCCGTGGGAGACAATGCAGGCGGTGGCGTAGGCATGGAATTTTGTGGTTCCCTGTCGCGGCTTGCCGTAGTAAATCTCGTTGCGGCTGCGCTTCGGCTCCCCGTAGTAAGGCACCAAGTGCCAGTCGATCGCCACTGTCCAAGCGCGACGCTGGAGGCGCCGCGGCAGATGATCCGTCAGCGCAGCATTCAACCGCTTCTCCAGAACCCGAAGCGTCTTGGGCAGTCCCGCCTCCAACGCGCCCATCACGCTGGTGTCCGACGGAGCGTTCGCCAAATCCCGACAGGCCGCGAACACCGAGATCGTTTGCGCGGCTGCGCAAGACGATGTTCCAGACAACCGTCGCCGTACATTTCGGCCCTCGATCCTTCAACTGCATCGAGTTGATCAGCCAACTCAGGGCCCACTGATGAACCTCGCTACTCGATATGGTATTTCTGTTCCTTGAACGCATGAGCTCCCTCCTTGGGCTTCTGGTTCTCTACACAAACCAGTCTGAGGAGGGGCCTTGCGTTCCTCAACGTCAACAGGCCGACTTGGAACTACTGGATGAATAAAAGCGGCCCTGCTTTTGTTTGCCTTAAACTTCATCCTTCCGCCTTCATCCTTCATCCCGCCACAGGCGGATCTTCGACCTTCCGGGCGTCGAGAGACGCTGCTTTGTTACCGCAGCGTTCGGTCGGGGAGCTGTGACAGCGGTTGGCGGCTGATTTCGTGCCAGTGGCGGATGTCGATTTCGTAGGGGCCGTGCTCGTCGCTGAAACCGCCGTTGCGGGTGGCGTAATCTTCGAGCCGGCCGATCTTTTGCTGGTACGTCAGTTCGCCCGGGTGGTCGCTGTCGGGGGCGCGGCCCCAGATGATGTGGGAGCCGCCGACCGTCCGCAGCTCGTAAATCGCCTCGTCCGCGCCGCCTCCTCCCCGGGCGCCGACCGTGTCGGGAATTTGAATCGAGGCGAGCTGGAGTTTCTTCCACGACGGGCCGAGCACTTCGGCCAGGCGGGCGGCCCCCTCGACGATGCGGTCGCCCCAGTTCGTTCCGGCCAGCCCCTGCGGCGTCGAGTGGGCGTTGCGAATCGTGGGGAGCTCGTCGCTCCCCTCCGGCAGGCTCGGCGGCGGCAGAAGCGTGGCCTTACTGTCGACCGGATAGCGGTCGCTGTCGGTGACCACGAAGGCGACCGGTTTGCGATACTCGACGACGACCGTCACTCCCTGCGCGAGATCCTTGCGAACGCTGACGACCTTCTCGACCCAGGCATCTTTCTGGAAGGCGGCCGCCACGTCGTCGACCAGCCGGTCGTTGAGGAGCGAGACTTCCTCGGGGAGCTTCCCTTCGCGAATCACGTCGCGGAGAAATCCGGCGGGAACCCATGCCGGCGGCTTGGTGAAATGGATGTCGAGCGCGTTCAGGCGGAATTCGCGGCGATGCGTCAGGTCGGGGAGCCAGCTCCACGCCACGGGCCCGGCAATATACAGTGAGACGCCCCCCACGACGAGGAGCAGCGCGGCCGGTCGCAGGAACCAGCGCAAGGAAACCGACTTCCTCGTCGTCAGGAATGAAGACGTCCGAGTCGGAATCTGTCAGGCCCTTTTTGGCTCTGGCCGCCATGCCCTTGCCCGATGTGGTCCGCGAAGCGGCGCCCGGCGCGTGCTGGCCGCCGCCAGGCAGCCTTCGATGGACCGTTCACACAACTCGGCCAGGCTGATGCCGGCGCGAGCCGCCGCTTTCGGAACCAGGCTGTGTTCGGTCAGTCCGGGAATCGTGTTGACTTCCAGCACCCAGGGGCGGCTCCGCTCGTCGAGCCGCACGTCGACGCGTGCCAGGCCCCGTGTATCAATGGCCCGGGCGGCGCTCAGTCCCGCTTCGATGATGGACGAGGCGACATGCGCGGCGACGGCAAACTCGAAGCGGCAGACCGTCGCGTCATCCTCGTACTTCGCCGTGAAGTCGAAGAACTCCCGCGGTGTTTCGATTTGCATCAGAGGCAGCGGCTCGTCGTCGAGCAGGCCGACCGTCCATTCCGTGCCCGGAATGGCCTGCTCCAACAGGCCGAAGAGGTCGAATTGAAAGCATTTCTGCAAAGCGGCGGGGAGTTCGCCGGCCGATTTGACGATGCTCACGCCCAGGCTCGAGCCTTGCCCGTCGGGTTTGACGACGAGCGGAAAGCCGATGCGGAGGGCCAGCTCGAGCGTCCGCCGCGGGTCGTCGGACTGGTGCACCAGAACATAGGGGGGCGTGGTGACGCCGCGCTGAAACAGCCGCTCTTTCGCGGCCGATTTGCTGAAGGCGAGCCGCGAGGCCTCGGCCCCGCTCCCCGTGTAGAGCACGTTCATGCGGTCGAGCGTGCTTTGAATCTCGCCGTCTTCCCCATTTTTTCCGTGGAGCGCGAGAAAAGCGATATCGACGTCGCGGAACTGCGAGGCTTCCGGCGGGGTGAGCGCCGTGTCGAGACAGACGACCTCGTGTCCCCGCTCGCGGAGGGCCGACGCGACGGCACGCCCGCTCTGCAGGCTGATTTCCCGCTCGTGCGAATCGCCGCCGCAGAGGACGGCAACGCGCCGCCGATGCGTTTCGACAAAGTGGATCATCCGCATGAGACCGCCTCTTCCCTGCGCGGCTTTCGGGAGCGGTATCATTCCAGACGCCGTCGTCCGGAACGCACCCGATTTCAGGCGGCCTCTTACCAGATTTTGATTTCCAACTCCAGATCGACTCCAAACTGCTCCGAAACCTTGGAGCGGGTGAGGTCGATAAGGCGCAAGACGTCGTCCGACTTGGCCCCGGCGTTGGTAACGATGAAATTGGCGTGCCGGTCGCTGATTTCGGCCGCGCCGACGCGAATCCCCTTGAGCCCCGCCTGCTCGATCAGGGCCCCGGCGCTTAAACCCCGTGGGTTTTTGAAGATGCAGCCGGCCGACTGGAACGAGAGGGGCTGCGTCGCCTTTTTCATAATCCACAGCTTGCGCATGCGGCGGGTGATTTCGTCCGTTTCACCCGGATGCAGCTTGAGCGACCCTTCGAGGATGACGAGCTCGTCGACGTTGCTTTCGCGATAGCCGAACCACAGCTCGTCCCCTTTGCGGGTCGAGATTTCGCCTTTGACGTTCATCACGGTGACGCTCTCGACGAACTGGCCGATATCGCCGGCCCGGCCCCCCGCGTTGCCGCGCAGGGCTCCGCCGAACGTGCCCGGAATGCCCGAGAGCGTTTCGAGCCCCGCCAGCTCGGCTTTCACGGTCGTCGAAATCAATTGCGAGAGGAGGCGCCGGCACCGGCCCGCACGGTCGTCCCCTCGATGGTAATTTGCGAAAACGCGTCGCCGAGGAGCTGCAGCACGGCCCCGCTCACCCCTTCATCGCGGACGAGAACGTTCGAGCCGCCACCCATCACGCGGACGGGGATCTGGTCCTCGTGACAGGCCCGCACGACGTCGAGTAATTCGTCCACGTTGCGGGGACGGATCAGATATTGAGCCGGACCGCCGATCTTCATCCACGTCAGCGGAGCCAACGGCTGGTCACGAAGCGCGATTTCTTTGAAGGCGACGAGTGAATTCATAATGGACTCGGTCGATATCCCCGGCCCCCATGGTCATCACGACGTCACCGGGGCGGGCTTCATCGTCTAATGTCCTCGTAATCTGGTCAAGGTCGGCGCAAAACCGCGCGGCCCCCCGCATCGGAAACGGCCAGCGCCAGTTCCCGCGCAACCGATTCGGCACTCCCTTCGTTCGTTTCGCGAGCGGCGTAGACCGGCGCCAAGAGCACCTCGTCGGCTCGTGCCAGGCTCGCGGCAAACTCGCCGAACAGGGCCCGCGTGCGCGAAATCTGGTGCGGCTGGAAAACGCACCACAACCGGCGGCGGCCGAAACGCTCCCGCGCCGCGCTCAGGGTCGCCTCGATTTCTGTCGGATGGTGGGCGTAATCGTCCAGATACGTGATGCCGTCCCACGTCCCCTTTTGCTCGAACCGCCGCCGCACGCCTTGAAAGCGGGCGAGCCCCTCCGCCAGCTCGCCCGACGGCACGCCGAGCGCGTAGCACAAGGCGACCGCCGCTAAAGCGTTGAGCACGTTGTGTCGTCCGGGAACTTGCAGCGCGCAATCGGCCACGAACTCGTCTCGCAACTCAATCGAAAAGCGCACGCCCTGCGTCGTCGGCCGCACATCGACAGCTCGCCAGTCGGCTCCCCGTTCGAGCGAAAACGTTTCGACGCGGGCGGAACTCGCCCGGGCCGCGTCGACGGCCGCCGCCGAGTCGCCCCGCACGACGAGCAGGCCCGTCGGCGCGACGCGGGCGGCAAACTGGCGAAAGGCCTCGCGTGTGTCGTTGAAACTGGCGAAGCAATCGAAATGGTCCGGCTCGACCGAGAGCAGGACCGCCGCCTCCGGAGACAAATCGAGAAAGCTGCGGCGGTATTCGCAACTTTCGACGACGAAGAGATCTCCCGCACCGGCCCAGCCGCTTTTGCCGAGTCCGCACAGCTCGGCCCCGATGCAGGCCGACGGTGCCCGCCCCGACGCTAGTAATATCGTGGCAACCATCGCCGCCGTCGTGCTTTTTCCATGTGTGCCGGCAATGCCGATGCCGCGGCGGGTCCGCATCAACTCGCCCAGCATGCGGCTGTAACTCAATTCGGGAATCCGCAGACAGCGGGCCGCCGCGCGCTCGGGATTGTGCGGCGGAATGGCCGCACTATAGATAAGGAGTCCGGTCTGCGGCGACAGATAGCTCGCGTCATGCCCCGCGTGCACGTCGACTCCACGGCTCCGCAAGGCGTGCGAGACATTTTCGCCGGGAGACAAATCGGATCCGCTCACCGACCAGCCCAGGTCGACGAGCAACGACGCCAGCGCATTCATGCCCGCGCCGCAGATGCCCACGAGATGCGCACGGCGGGGTTTTTCTTTCGTCAACTGCGCCGCGTCGCGAATCGGAAACAGCGGAGCCGAGTGCGGCGCGGGATTCATGGCGGACCTGACGACGGGACGAAATCGGGCGCGGCAAAGTTGCCGGAGCGGGCGAAGTATGGCGAATGGCGAGCCTGTTCAGAAGAGCAATTTGCAAATTGCAAGAGCTTGTGCCGCACGGGCGCACGCGCCGCCGCAATTTGCCTGACACGTGTGAGTGCGGGCGCGGCGGCAAAGTTGTCAAGTCTTGAAACGGGCATTTCTCAATTCCGCGAATCGTGCGCAACGAGCGCGAATGGGGTTTGCGTTTTTCGGATTGCCGCGCGCATACTGAGGTCGTGCTGCGCCGGGTCCGCTTTCCGCCCAGGCGAATCAAGCCGAATCAAAAGGAGAAGACGATGCAGCCGTTCGAGAGTTGCCCCGATTGTTCCGGTCCCGCGTTTCCGCCCGTCACGCGCCGGCAGTTCGTCAAGACAGTGGGCGCGACGGCGGCCGTCGTTTCGACCGCCTCGCTGCCGCGCGTCGCATCGGCGGAGCCGGCTACCGCCAAATCGTCTTCCGAGAACTTCGCCAAAAAACTCTACCGCTCGCTCTCTCCCGCACAGCGCGAAAAAGTCTGCTTCCCCTGGGACTACACGGACGAACGCGGCCTGTTGCGGATGCACGTCTCCAATAACTGGCAGATCACCCGCGAGAAAGTCGCCAGCGGTTTCTTCACCAAGGACCAGCAGGACATCATCGAGGCCCTCTATTTCGGCCTCTACAACCCGGATTGGAAGGACCGCATCCGCAAGCAGCTCCACGACGACGCGGGCGGCTACGGCAAGGCGCAGTCGATTGCCATCTTCGGCACGCCGGACAGCGGACAATTCGAGTTCGTGATGACGGGCCGGCACTTGACCATCCGCTGCGACGGGCACGCGGCCGAGCACGTCGCCTTCGGCGGTCCGCTGTTCTACGGACACGCGGCGCACGGTTTTAATGAAAAGCCCGATCATCCCGATAACGTCTTCTGGCACCAGGCGCTCAAGGCCAACGCGCTCTACCAGATGCTCGACGGCAAGCATCGCAAGGAGGCCCTCATCGCGCAGGCGCCGCAAGAGAGCGAGGTGCAATTCCACCAGCGGGCGCAAATCGCGGGACTTCCCGCAGCCGAACTTTCGGCCGATCAGAAATCGCATCTCAAGGGCGTGCTCGAAGCGCTCATCGAGCCGTACCGCACGTCGAGCCGCGACGAAGTGCTCCGCTGTCTCGCCGCGCAGGGCGGACTCGACGCGTGCCGCATCTCGTTCTTCCAATCCGGCGACTTGGGAAATGACAAGGTTTGGGATATCTGGCGATTGGAAGGGCCGTCGTTCGTGTGGCACTTCCGTGGTAGTCCGCATGTTCACGTCTGGGTGAACGTTGCCGACGATCCTTCGGTGAAAATCTCGGCTACGGGTTGATACGCATTGTCGACGCGCCTGCGCGTGGGTATGCTGTCACCCTTTCGCAGGGTCCCGTTTGTCGAAGATGGCAATCGTCTTTCGTTCCCGACGCACGTCGCTTTGTTTGTCGACTCAGCTTCTGCCGCCACGGCACCCGAATCAGGAGGTCGATTGTGGTCGATCATTTTGCAGCGTCCGCACAGCGCCCCGAAAGCCCGAGCGATGTGTCGCTCGACAACTTTGGGCCCACTGTCGATTCGGTGCAAATAGATTCGATCAAGAGTCCCTCGCTTTCGCGGTTTGCCGTGAACCAGATCACGACCAATCGCTGGTCGCTCGAGCAGGACATGCAGTCGTATCGGGACGAAGGTTTTGAGGCGGCCGGACTGTGGCGGCCCAAGTTCGCCCGCCTCGACGATGAAAACCGCGCCATCGAACTCGTCCGCGAATCGGGACTCGCCGTGTCGAGCCTCTCGTTCGCGGGCGGCTTCACGGGACTCAACGAGTCGAGCTTCTTCGATGCGGTCGACGACGCGCGACAGGCCGTGCAACTCGCCGGCGCCGTTCGCGCGGAATGCCTGACGCTTGTCAGCGGACCGCGGCGCGGCCACATTCGCAGCCACGCGCGGCGGCTGTTGGTCGACGCGGTGAAAGCGCTCGCCGACGACGCGGCCGAGCACGACGTGAAGTTGGCCCTCTTGCCCACGTCGCCTGCCGTCTCGGCGGGCTGGTCGTTCCTGAATTCCATCGACGACACGCTCGACGTCATCGACCGCAGCGGCCGCTCCGCGCGGATCGCCTTCGATGTGTACCATCTGTGGCAAGAACCGCGGTTGGTCGAGCGGATTCCCGAATTGGCCCCGTACGTGGCCGTCGTGCAATTGAGCGATTGGCGCGACACGCCCCGCTCGATGTACGATCGGTGCCGGCCGGGCGACGGCCGCATTCCCCTCACGGCCATCGTGCACGCTTTCGACGAAGCGGGCTACACCGGCTATTACGAGCTGGCCATCTGGTCGGAAGAACTCTGGAAGTCGGACGACACCGAGTTGCTCGGCGAGTGCCGCGCCCGGTTCGACATCCTCTGCCGCCGCCACGTCTCGCTGCAAACCGCGCGACGCTGATGTGTGCGTTTTGAAAAGCAGGACGAGCCTTACGACTTGACGAGCTAACGAGCCGCCGGGTTCATCCCGGCGGTCCTCCAACAGCGCGTCGAGTTCCGATTGAAGACCGCCGGCATAAAGCCAGCGGCTCGTAATACGAAACGAAATACGAGACGCGTCGCGACCTTTACGGCGCGTTCGCCTCGCTCAGCCGCTTTTCCCAATACGTTCGGGCCGCCTCGTGGTCGCGGAGGATCTCCGCGCGTTGCCGTTCATCGGTGACCGATTTCTTGATGCGCGCGATGCGTTCGTCGACCCAATCGCGAAAGAAGGTGACACTCCGTCGGCTGATGCGCCGCGGCGTGGTGCCGATTTCGACATAGAATGGAGCCGTCGAGGCGAACCGGAACGTGAACGGGTTATCGACAATCGTCCGCAGCAGGAACCAGCCGCTCGCATCGAAGTCGACTGTCCCCGCGTCCGCCCCGCTGACGACCGCCTCTCCCGTCTCCGCGTTCCAGGTGACGGGAATCGTCCGCACGACCTCGCCGTCCTTCACGACTTCGACGGCTCGCACCGGGTCGTTCGACGTGAGCCGCACCGAGAGTCGCACGCTCACGCGGTTCCCGCTCTTTGCCGAGAAGACATGCCCCGGCCACTGGCCGTCGGCCTGCACGCGTAAGAGAGGCCCGTTGGTGACGAACGTGCGGCCCGCTTTCACCGCCTCCCACCAGCGCGCCGGCGTCAGCTCGCCGCCGACCTGCGCGTAGACGCGGTTGTAGCCGACCGGATTGGGGAGCACGCCCGACGCGCTGCCGGCCGTCGGCGGAATTCGCAGTCCGGCATTGAGAATCTGGTAGTAAATCTCCTGCGACCAGTAACCGTCCCCCTTCGGCGGCGGCAGGCGGCGGACGTCGCGCGGCTTGCCCCAGGCCTCGCTCTCATACATCTGCGCGGCACATGTGGTTGTTGGCCAGCTCAATTGAATCGACCTTGCCGCTGGCCAGCCACATCGGCACGTCCCACCAGAACGGTTTCTCGATGTCGACCCAGGCCCCCGCCTGCCCGCGGGCGAGCGTCGCAAAATACAGTGTCGACGGGTATTCGTTCGTCGCGTGTCCCAGAGGCAGCGGCTCTTTCAGGCCGAAGTAGAGCAGCGCGCCCCCTTCCCGCTCGTCCTCCTCGGCCAGCACGTCATAGAAATGGTCCTTGCCGACCCGGATTTCCCCTTGGCCCGCGCGTTGTCCGATCTGCGGTGCGTTTTCCCGGCGGCTGCGGTGGTTCCACCACGTAATCACCGGCGCGATCTGGATGTCGCTGGAGAGCACCAGAACGGCCATGTCGGCGGGGGGACGGTGAATGTGCAGGTCGCCCGCAAACCAGCCTTCGGCCGGCAGATTGGCCAGCCGCCTCAGAACGGCCACCACCCGGCCGCGTCCCTTCGCCGGCACCGTGACGGCCCCCGCCGTCGGGCGGAATTCGGGTCCGTGTTCGATTTCATAGCTATAGGCACCCGGCGGCACGTTGACGTTTGCCGACCCCAGGCAACAGAAATGGTCCCGCCAGAATGGCAGCCCCCGCGGCCGCACCGGCTTGCCTTTCGCGTCTTTCAAGAAGATCCGGCACCCAACGGCGCTCCCCGACCCATCAACAACGGAGAATATGAGCGTCCCGCCGCAGGCGACCGACGCCAGTCCCCAAGTGACGGCCAGACAAGTACCGGCCAGAACCGCGCGACGCAGGCCCCGCCACGGTCGGCACTTAGAGTCGCCCGCCAGCCCCTCGCGGAGACCCGAATGTGAGACGCGGTGTGTCACAAAGTCCATAATGGAAGGGAGGTTGCGTTTTGGCAACAAGATGGCATAGGCGGCCTGTTCCCTGTGTCGGGCATTGCCGAAAGACGCGGTACAGTTTCCGGTCCGTCGCCTGATGTCATCTGAAAAGACACCTTGCGTTCCCCATTTGCCCCATTTCATCGCTTATGCTTAGGGGAGTTGTAAACCATCAACGCGTCTCGCGTGCAGGGAAGAACGATGTTGGTACTAAGCCGTAAGAAGGACGAGAAGATCATCATCGGGGATAATATCACCGTGATGGTGATCGAGATTCGGGGTGACAAGGTCCGCCTGGGTATTGAGGCGCCCAAAGAGGTCACCGTCCACCGCCAGGAAGTTTACGACGCAATCAAGCGCGAACAAGACGAGAAACGGGATGTCTCCATCGACGCGCCCAAATAACCATTTGGGAACCGCGCGCCCGGCCCTTGTCTCCCCTCGCCTTGGCATTCGCCGTTACTTCCCTTTGGTCCTTCCTTCCGGCCAGAAGCTTGCGTGCCCTGGGGGAATCCCCCCACAATGACCGCCAAGGACGTGGTCATTGTCGCCTTCTGTGCTCGAGCGAATCGATGCTGTCATCCGCCGAGATCCGGCCGCCCGCGGCCTGATTTCGAGTGAGCCTCTCTACGGCCCCCTTTGTCCGGGCCACCTGGCACACGCCGCCCAATCGCTGGCCAAATCGTGCCGCCACGCGGCCGTCGTCACCGGCTTTTTCATCCCCGCCGCCGAGCCTCCGGCCGCCGAAACCGACGGTCCGCCCGGTGCGGTCGTGCTGGCCCTGGCGCTCGAATCCATCGGCATCCCCGTCACGCTCGTGACCGACGACCCCTGCGCGTCGGCTCTGCGGGCGGCCGTGGCAGCCACGGGCGGCGACCCGTTTTCGGTTGCCGTCTGCCCCTCCGCCGGCGTCTCCATCAATGGCAAGACGGCGGCCGAGAGCTGGATTGACGCCTTCCTCGAAGACCGGCCGGGCCGCACGCTCACCCACGTCATCGCCATCGAACGAGTCGGACCGAGCCACGACGAGGCGTCGCTGTCCGCCCAGTCGCGTCCCGGCCCGCCGCCCTTGGCTGAGTTCCGCGCGGCCGTGCCGCCCGAGCATCAAAACCGCTGCCACAACTCCCGCGCGGTGCCGATTGACGACTGGACCGCCCCGCTGCACCGCCTCTTCGAACACGGGGGCGAAGGGCCCGGCCGCGTCACGACCATCGGTATCGGCGACGGTGGCAACGAAATCGGCATGGGAACGGTGTTGTGGGAGGACCTCGTCCGCCGCCTGCCGCAAAAAGAGGCCGCCCCCATCCCGTGCCGCGTCGCCACCGATTGGAACATCGTCGCCGGCACGAGCAATTGGGGCGCCTTCGCTTTGGCTGCCGCCACGTTGTATCTGGCCGGCCGCACCGAGGCGCTCGGGCCGCTCGACGCCGAGTTTCATCACCAGCTCTTGGAGCGGATGGTGGCCGACGGCCCGGCGGTCGACGGCATCACCCGCCGCTTCGAGCCGATCGTCGACGGACTCCCCTTCGCGACGTACATTCAAGCCTGGCTCGAAATCCGCCGCCTGATCGGCGTCGACTGAGCCCGACCACACCAGGAGCCAAGACCATGACAGGTTACACAGTTCACACGGGTTCGAACATCAAATACTCCACCGGCTGGGACAACATCTTCAGCGGCCCACCGCGGAAAACGAAAGCGACCGCCAAGAAGAAACCCGCAAAAAAGAAACCCCAAAAAAAGAAATCAGCCCCGCGCAAAAAGAAGGGCCGCTGACTCGTGGGGTACGCTGCCAGCGTGCCCGTCTTCGTCTTCCGCCTTTCGTCTTCCGCCTTCCGCCTTTCGCCTTTGCGTAGGGTAAGGTGACTTCGGCGGGCCCATCGAAGTCAGCTTGCCCGACGTAAATGCATCCACGGGCACGCTAGCAGCATGCCCCACGACTTCTTGCGAAACTCGCCTTCGTCCGGGTACAATCTGCTAAGAATTTCCCCTGATGGGCCGTTTGCTCGCATCGGGCCTGCTCGAGCAGGAGGTTTGGTCCCCATGTCGCCGTGCAAACCAGCCGCACTCTGCGGCGCCGCTCTGGCCCTCGCACTCTTCGTCCCGTCGATTGGCTCCTCCGACGAGGTGACGCTGCAATCGGGCGGCATCGTGCGGGGGAAGGTGGCCAAGTCGGGAACGACGCTCGCCGTCACGTCGCCCAAGGGAATCCGCATCGTCGTCGACCGCTCCGACGTCCGCAAAATCGCCCACGAATCGACGGCCGTCGCCGCCAACAAGGGACGTCTGACACCGGCCCAGAAAGAGTGGCTCTCCAAGATCCGTAAGCTGGTGCTCCGCGCAGAGCGACGACCGCGAGGTGGCCGCCCGGGCCGTCCGCGACCTGCGGGCGATTCACGACCCCGACGCCATGCCCGCCCTGATGCAGGTGCTGCGGACGAGCGACGCCGAAACATCGCGGCTGATGTACGTGCGGATCCTAGGCGACATGCCCGGTGCGGTCGCGGGGCCGGGACTGGCCGAAGAGGCCCTGTTCGACAATTCGTCCGTCGTCCGCGATGCGGCGGCCGATATCAGCAAGCGGCAAAAGCCCGAGTTCATCCGCCCCTATTACGGTCAGGCCCTCCGCTTTCCCAACCGCGAGGTCGTCGTCCGCGCCGCCAGCGTGCTCGAATCGGTGGGCAACATGGACGACGTGCCGTATCTCATCGATTCCCTCTATTCGCGGACGGTCGACATCGAGTACCGCGCCACCTGTTGCGTGAGCCGCGTCAACTACCTGGCGGCTCCCTATGGCACGGCGTACAACCCCGACAGCCTGCTCGCGCGTTCGGCCGACCGCATCATGCCGGCCCACATCGACCACGTGGTGCCCGTCTACGTCGTCCGCAAGTCCGAGAACCCACAAGTCAAAAACGCCCTCGAGGCGATTACGAAAAAATCCTTCGGCTACAACACGGCCGCCTGGCGCCGCTGGTGGCGCTCGAGGCAATTGGCCGAGAACAACACGAGCGGACGGTGAAGAGATGGAAGAAGGATGAGGGAGGAAGGATGAAGGATGACAGTAGTTCGCCAGTTCGCCGGCTAATCAACTGCTTTCAAAACAGGAGTTACGGCGTCGGGTTTTGGTGCCGTCTTTTTGCCGCCACCACCGTCGCGCTGGAAAGCCCGACCAACGATTCATCCTGGAAAAATAGGGGATCCGGCACACGCCTAACCTCGCCGCTTCCAGCGGTGATAACACGCAATCACCGTCTAAAAACGTTGGAACGCAACCCATTGTGAATTCGAATGTTAGTTGGCTGGCGAACTTGGAACTACTGGATGAAACAAAGGCAGCCGAAAGCTGCGCGTCTGATTCATCCTTCATCCTTCATCCTTTCTTTAACGTCGCGACTTGCTGCACGAACTTCGATGGCCCATCTGAAATCCACTAACTACCTCCTCGGCCTCGTCGGCGCAATCGGCGGCGGCGCGCTGGGCTACCTTATCTTCTTCCTCCTGGCCCAAGAGGGCTTTTACGGAATGATTCTTCCGGGCGCCTTGGTCGGCATCGGCTGCGGTGCGCCGCTGCCAGTCGAACGTGCTGGGATTGGTCTGCTGCGTGCTGGCTTGTGGACTGGGCATCTTCACCGAATGGCGGTTCGCCCCGTTCAACGTCGACGACAGCTTTTCATTCTTTGTCGCCCACTTGCACGACCTGACGCGAACAGCGCTCATCTCGATGGCCGTCGGCGGATTCTTCGGCTACTGGTTCGGCCGCGGCCGCCCCGGCGGAGCCTGGCTGAGGAGGAAAGGCGGAAGCGTTGCTCTGAATCCGCCCTGCGGCGGATTCAGAGCAACGCTTCCGCCTTCATCCTTCCCCTTCTCACGCCTGGCCGAGTTCGCGTTTGAGCGCCTCGAGTTCCGTCTCGATTTCCTGCGCACGCGGGTCGTCCTCGACGCCTGTGCCGCCGCTCTTCGATGAGCCGACGCGGGCTTTCGGGCTGGCTTCGAGTTCGAGCTGGCGGCGGCGGGCTTCGGAGAGGCGGGCTTCGAGGGCCCGCAGCGTCGTGGTCAGGTGCTCGCGCGTGGCGTGGGCCGCCTTCAGTTGCTGCTCGAGGCCGCCCACGACGTCGACCACCTCCTGCTTCCGCAACAGGGCCAGGCGGGCGGCCGATTCGTCGTCGGCCCGCAGGCCGTTGCGGGCCTCTTCGGTCAACTGCTCGGCCTGCTGTCCGAGTTCTGCCAGCTCCTTGCCGAGCCGCTCTTCGTTGGCAGCCGCCGTGGTGACCGCCCGGCGAGCCCCCGCCAGGCCGGCCTCCATTTCGGTGATGATTTTCTTGAGCGCGGCCGGCGGATCCGCTTCGCGCGCGAGGATCTCGTTCAGGTTACAGGTGACGATATCGGTAAGTCGGCTGAAATAGTTCATATTCGTAGTTTTCCGTTCCTCAAACAGCCTGGCCCCTGCCCGCGATGGCCCAGACCCATGACGATAACGTCCTCCTCCGCCGCCGGGATCTGCGAAGAGTCGCCCGTTCTCAAAAAAAACTCGAATCGGCCCCCCCGCACGACCATCGCAACCGGATTTTTCCCGTCAGCAACTGAGCGGAGAGCCGTCGGTCCGCGGTCTTTGTGCCCCACCGCCAACCGCTGTCGGCCGACCCGCCGCGGATAGCCCAGCGCGGCCTCGCTTCCCTAAGCCTCAATCAAAAAAGAGGCGAGCAACCACGGATGACACTGATTCCACTGATAAAAAAGCGGATGAAGATTGCTTTCAATCCGCCCTTCGGCGGAATGGCCGATGACCCCCCGCTTGAAATCTGCCTCTGCTCCTCATCCGTTTCATCCGTGTCATCGGTGCCGCGTTCGTGCGCGGCCGTAAGCCGCTGATCCGTGGTTGGCATTCCTGTCGTGTAACCAGCTGTAAAAGGAAGGAAAACGTGAGTAGTCCGGGGGTGCCACGCGTCCGCCCGCTTGACGAACCCCCTTCCAGGTCGATATTTATACGAATCAGCGGTTGTTGATGGATGGGCCGAACGGATGTTGCCTGCCGCCTTCAATCGTGGGGTAAGCTGCCTGTGGCGAGCTAAGTCGAGTCGCCAGCTTGCCCGCCCGCCTTCCTGAAATCCCGCCAGGGCAAGCTAAGAGCTTGCCCCACGAGCCCGCCTGCCTTCGTTTTCGTCGAGGACGATGCCATGCCTTTCCGCATCGATGCTGGTGGAACTGAACAATACTGTGACGGCGTCTCGCGGCGGAGCTTCGTGCAGCTCGGCGTGGCCGGCCTGGCGACGTTGGGATTGGGCGACATCCTGCGGGCCAAGGAGCTGTCGGCTCCCTGGGCGTCGGCAACGAACAAGACCGACTCGAAGAAGAGCGTGATCCTCATCTGGCTCGACGGCGGCCCGAGCCATCTCGATATGTACGACATGAAGCCCGAGGCGGCCGCGGAAGTCCGCGGCATCTGGAAGCCGATTCGCACCAACGTCCCCGGCATCGAAATCAGCGAGCTCTTTCCCAAGCAGGCCCACGTGGCCGACAAGTTCGCCATCGTGCGGTCGCTGGCCCATCACACGGGCGACCACTTCGGCGGCGGGCACCGCATGCTCACGGGGAAGGACCTCGGCGTCAACGGCGCCCGGCAGTCGCAAAAATTCCCCTCCATCGGTTCCATCGTCGCGAGGCAGAAAGGCCCCAATCGCCACGGCATGCCGGCGTATGTCGCCGTCCCCTACGCGGCCAGCATCGGGCTGATGCCGGGCTACTTCGGCGGCAGTTGGCTCGGCGCCCAGTACGACCCGTTCGCCACCGGCGGCGACCCGAACGCCAAGACGTTCCGCGTCGAGAACCTGGCCCTCACCCGCGGCCTCACCATCGACCGCTTGAGCGACCGCCGCACGCTGATGCGACACCTCGACCGGGTGCCGCGGGCGCTCGACGCCCTCGACCGCTTCGCCACGCTCGACAAGTTCGACGCCGACGCCTACGAGTTCGTCAGCGGCAAACAGGCCCGCATCGCCTTCGACATCAGCCGCGAGAACGACAAGCTCCGCGACGCCTACGGCCGCAATTCGTGGGGCCAGTCGACCCTCTTGGCACGCCGCCTCGTCGAGGCGGGAGCGACGTTCGCGACGGTGCACTTGGGTGGTTGGGACCATCACTGGAATTTGAAGTCCGGAATGGAGCACGTCCTGCCGATGGTCGACTCGCTCCTGTCGAGCTTGCTCACCGATTTGACGCAGCGCGGCCTGTACGATTCGACGCTTGTCGTGCTGTGTGGCGAGTTCAGCCGCACGCCGCGGATGAACAACGGCGGCAACGGCGGCCCGCCCCTGAGCATGGGCACGCCGGGCCGCGACCACTGGGGCGAGGCCATGTTCTGCCTGATGGCCGGCGGCGGCATCCGCGGCGGCCAGGCAGTCGGCTCGACCGACGCCAAAGGCTACCGTCCCCTCACGCGTCCGCTCGGTCCGGAAAACATCCACGCCACCGTCTACAAACTGTTAGGCATCGACCCGGCCCTCAAACTCTTCGACCACACGGGCCGCCCCACTCCCATCCTCAACGACCCGACGCCGATTGCCGAATTGATCTAATCTCGTGGGGTAAGCTGCCAGCTTGCCGTTCCTCTTCGGCCGTAGGGCAAGCTGCCGCTCGACTGAGCCCGTCGAAGTCAGCTTGCCATTCATGTCGGTGCGCTCTCTCGTCGAGCAATTGAGCGAACCGCAAAGTGCACGAAGATCACAAAGCCAAGACCCAGACAGGCTTGAACAGGAGGTAAGGGAGGCAACAGAGAAAGGCTTCGAATCCTCCGGGACTGATAACGCACCGGGCTTGCGCTCTCGGCCGACCATCTGGTAGCATGGAATTCGCATCGAATTTTGTGCTGCGAGCACTCAGGTGACGCGGCGCAAGCTTCGTTTTCAACGACGCTTTGTGCCGCGGGACCGCTACACGTGGATGGAACGCGCTCGAGCGCGAAGGAACGACATGCTGAACCTCGAAGACGGCATCGACTCGCTGACAAACTTCAAGCGGCAAACTGCCGAATACTTAAAGCGGCTGCACAAAACCGGCGAGCCCGTCGTCCTCACCGTCAACGGGAAGGCCCAAGTCGTCGTCCAGGACGCAGCCGCTTATCAAAAGTTGCTCGAAGCGGCGGCGAAGACCGAACGCGAGGAGACGGTGGCGGCGATTCGCGAGGGACTGGCGGACGTCAAGGCGGGCCGCACAAAGCCGGCGAGGGCCGCGCTCAAGGCTCTGGCCAAGAAATACGGCATCGTGACGCCGGACAAGTGATACGCATCGCTCGCCACGAGACCAAGCGGAAAGATCCGGGGCCGACAGATGGAAATTCGCAATGGGTCGTTTGCAGTAAAGCTCGTGAACGATCCGACGTACCCATACCGACCAGACGTTCAGTCCACAACTCGAGCCTGCGGTCGGGAATACTCTTTTTGCGCGGATGACCGCCCGACTTCGATTTGCGGGGTTTCGTGCGAGGGACCGGGAGAAGAAAGTTATTCCTGCGTTCTTCTCGGCGAAGGGGGGGCGACGGCGGTACACGGCAACTCAGCAGTCATCGTCGGAGACCAATGCTTTGTTGCCGTCGGGTATACGCTCTGCGTGCTGACTGTTCCGTCGCTCCATTTGTCATGGGCACAGAAAATCGACACGGCCACGTGCTTCGGCGTTTACCACAGCCAAGAGCAGAACTGTTTGATCTCCCACGGAGAGATGGAAATCGTCCGTGTCAGCCTTGGTGGGGATCTCATTTGGACCACGCAAGGCGATGACATTTTTACGGGAGATTTTCGCTTGGCCGGAAAGATTGTGGAGGCCACGGACTTCAACAATCAGGTCTATCATGTCGACATCGAGACGGGCCGTATTCTGCGGCGGATGCACAAGAACACGTGACGTGTCCGATTCAGCTCGATCGGCCAGGCGATGCGTTCGACCGCCTTGTTCCGACTGCGCGAGGGGCACTTTTGCGTGATGAACTTTGACGATCCACATCATGCCGTCGAACATCTGCGTGGATTGCCGTGTCCATGGGGCGTCTGCGGCGGATGGGCCGTGGACCTCTTCGTCAACCAGGCCAGCAGACGGCATGCGGATGTCGACATCGCCGTGCTGCGAGCCGATCAGTCCGTCGTCCTCTCCCATCTGTTGGCCCGCGGCTGGAGCATTTCGACCGCCCATGCGGGCCAAGTTTCGCCGTGGAAGGGCGATGAACTCGTCGAGTTTCCGCTGCATTGCCTGTGGTGCCGCAACGAACATGCGGTCCCAGCGTTCATCGAAGTTCTGTTGAACGAATCGGCGGGCGAGGATTTCGTGTTTCGCCGAAGTTTCGACATCCGGCTCCCCTTGAGTCGGACGTTCCTCACGTCAAAGGCTGGCATACCGATTCTCGCCCCTGAGATCGTGCTGCTCTACAAGTCGAAGGGCGAACTGACACCCACCAACGCTCATGACTTTGAGATTGCCGTCGATTCACTCGAATCCGTGCAGCGTCGCTGGTTAAAGGATGCACTGCTGCTGACGAATCCGGCCCATCCCTGGTTCGAACGGCTTTAATGCGTCCGCACCGAACACTTGGACGGTTTCCCAAACTCGCATCCGTCGGCGCCCCATTCGAAACGGAGATCAGTGGATTCCTGATACCGCTGCATGCCCCGTAGGGCAAACTGCCTGCAGCGGACCCATCGGAATGGGTGCCCTCAGTCGAGCTGCCAGCTTGCCATTCCTTCCGGCGAATTCGCGCTTCGGCAATCGAGCGAACCACTAAGTTCCGAGCGCGGCCTCGCTTCGCTCAGCCGCAACCAAAAAAGAGGAGAGCGACCACGGATCACACCGATTCCACTGATAAAAAAGCTGATGAAGAACAAAAAATGGCTTTGCATCCGCCCCATTGGCGATATGGCGGAATGAACCCCCAGCCTGAAATCTGTCTCGACTCCTCATCCGTGTCATCGGTGAAATCAGTGGTTCCCATTTCTTTCCTAATCAACGTGACGATACGAGTGCTGGAAGCATGCCTCGCTCGAAACCGGCAAACGACCGGGCCGCTGCGATATGTCGCGTTTCCCTCACCCCCGCCCGCAACTCTTGATAGTCCGGTCCACAGTTGATTTGATCGAATGTCTTCGAGGAGTTGGAGTTCGTCCGCCAGCATCTGTCGAGAATCGCCATGACAATTGCCGTGAAATGTCCCGGTTGCGGAGCAAAGTACCGGGTCGCCGACAGTGCCGGTGGGAAGACCGTCCGCTGCAAGAACGCGGAATGCAAAGCGCAGATCCCCATCCCGAAACCCGCTGCCCCTGACGACGAGTTCTTCGAAGTCACGGAGACCGTTGACGACGTTGACCAGCCGGCCGTTCCGTCGCCGCCGAAGCGTCAGCAGTCGGCTGTCGCGGCGAGTCGCGAACCGTCGACCGGTTCGCTGACTCGGTCGCAAATGAGCTCGGCCGCGCTCACGAGCCTGATTCTCGGCATTTGTTCGTTCGGCTGCCTATTTTTGACGGGAATCCCCGCCATCATCTTCGGAATTGTGGCCCTGGTAAAAATTGACCGCGGGCGCGGCCAACTGCGCGGAACGGGATTGGCAATCACCGGCATTTGCCTGGGTTTCATCGTCCCCGTGGCAGCGGCGATCCTTGCCGCCTTGCTGTTGCCGGCGGTCCAAGCGGCTCGGCACGCCGCACGCGCGACCGAGTCGAAGAATCACCTCAAGTCCATCGGGCTGGCACTCGCCAATTACAGCGACGCGTTCCGCAGCTTTCCCCCCGGAGCGATCGTCGACGCCGAGCAACGGGAACATCACGGCTGGCAGGTCATGCTGCTCCCGTACCTCGACCAACAAGCCGTTTACGCTCAGGTCAACTTCAACGTCCCCTGGAATGCCCCCGAGAACGTGAAGCCGTTCCAGATGCAAATCAAAGACTTCCAACTCCCCGGCGTCGACGAGACAAAAGACAGCTCCGGTTACGCCTTGAGCCATTACGCCGGTAACAGCTACGTGTTTCGCGAAAACGCTGGAGCCAGCTACCGAGAGATTGCGGACGGAACTTCCACGACAATTCTGGCCGGTGAAGCGGCCGGGAATTTCAAGCCGTGGGGCAGTCCAGAGAATCGGCGCGACCCCAGCAACGGAATTCAAGCCGGTCCCGATTCTTACGGCAGCCCCGGCAGTCCCGGCGCCGTGTTTCTGTTTTGCGACGGCAGCGTTCGCTATCTGAGCAAGGCCGTCAATCCCGACGTCCTGAAAGCGTTCGCGACCCCCGCCGGCGGCGAGATTATTACGCAAGCGGAAACCGACGCCGAAATCAGCGTCGTCGTTCCCACGTCTCCACCTCCCTCGCAGCAGGCGCCACCGGCTGCCCCGTTGACGTCAGCGCCGAACACCACGCCACCGAACACCACGCCACCGAACACCACGCCACCGAACACCACGCCACCGAACACCACGCCACCGAATCCGCGCGCTCCGCGACCGCGCCGCACGCTGGGGACCCATCTCCCTCAGTCGCGACGGTTCCGCCGACCCCCGCTGCGACGCCCAAAACCAGACGCCCCCCCTTCCGACTCACCATCTTCTGACCCGCCGTCGAACTGAGGCAGGGGGGTTTGGTTTTGTAGGGCATGCTCTGCATGCCGATTCATTCTCGGTTTTGTAGGGCATGCTCTGCATGCCGGTTCGAACTGGGACCAAATCAGCGATTTCAGCCGAATCGGCATGCACAGCATGCCCCACAAACTGGAAAACCGGACCGCTTTTGCGACTTGTGCGGTTCCGTTTGTGCCGATGAGCGAAGTCTGCGGGAACGCCTCAACTTTTCGTGACCCAGCGATTCGCATCGCTGCGCTCGCACGACCGAGAATGCTCGCCATTCGGAGGCACTCCTGTCGGGCCGCCGGCTTTCTGCGGAGTTTGGCCCCGCCGGCCGCGCACCGGGCGTGGCAGGTGATATGTTTCCCCGACCGAGTGAACTTCGCATTCAGACATTGAGAAGAAGGAGACAAACCATGTCACGCCTGTTCGCCATGGGCCTCGCGACTGCGGCCCTCAGTCTGGCAACTGTTTCACAGGCTGGTCACCATCATCGCGGCTGCTGCTGTCCGCAACCCGCCCCTGCCTGTTGCGGCTGCGGATCGTCTGTCGCTCCGTCGGCCGCCCCGGCACACGCTCCGGCACACGCCCCCGCGCCCGCCCCGCCGCCGGCCGCGATGGAGCCGATCGAGAACGCTCCGGCAGGACAAACGGCCCAGTCCCCGAATCAGACCTACCGCAGCTTTTCGGCCGAACCGGGAGCGGTCCCTCCGGCCCCGTCGGCCGCCATGGCCCCCGCGGTTCAGCCGGCACCCGCGCCGTATGCCAATGGCGGAGCGACGTCGGCCTATGAATCGACCCAGAACAATCCCGGCGGAGTCTCTTTAACGGGCCCCACCACAGGATTCGGCGGCGGTTCGAGCGTTGGTTCCACCCAAAACAATCCGTCTGGGACCTCAAACGGCGGATTCTCTTACGGTGCCGGCAGCGCCCCGCTGAGTGGCACGGCCGGACGTCCGTACTAGTGCCAAGAGCACTCAGGTGACGCGACGAAAGCTTTGTTTTCATCGACGCTTTGTGCCGTGTGACCGCTCCATCCGGAGGGATCTCGTACGAACGAGTCGTCATTCGGAAACTGGTCCACCGTGATGGATCCGTGTCCGAGCTGTGAACTGAACTGAAAGACGGCCGGTGAGAGATCTCACCGGCCGCTTTCGTTTTGCCCAGGCTCCGCACGGTGTGCTCTCGACCCTCATCCCGCAGTCGCCGAGCACCAAGAAAGGCCCAGCCAGTTTTTTTACAGGAGGTAACAGCGGCAACAGAGAAAGGCGGCATTTCCTCCGTTGCCTCTGTGACCTCCTGGTGCGTCAGGCGAAGCTTGACGGTTCTTGTCAGTTGAAAGGAACTGATCATGGTAGTTGTTCGTTCGCCATGTAGCCGACCGAGCGGCTGCCGGAGTGATCCGGCGGTCGGAGCCTCGGAAGGCAAAGGCGTCAGCCGTAATGCGCAAGCGTGAACCCGAATTCGGCCTCGTTAAACACGTGAGAGTGGCCAGCCCCCCAGGAGGGGTGAAGCCTGTCATCGATCGTGAAGCAACGAACGCTTGCAGCGGTCGGGCTCTCCGGGGTGAGAGGGGACGGCGGATGCCGACAGAATCGTCAGGAACCTGAGAGACCCGCTCGTGTGACGCCTGGCGCGTAGGCCAGACGCCAACGGGGCGCGGGAACCCATAACCGCGCCGCGGCTCGATCGGGAGTCGGAGGGGCTCATAGTAGCGGTGAAGCGGGGTAATGCCCGTGGAGCGAAGGGGCCCTGTCGAATGGGTGTTCCCACAAGAGGGGGAGAGCGCCGCTTGGATGAATTTCATCCCACTACGGAGCGCAGCACGATCTACGGCCGGAGCGAGCCGCCGGACAAGCCGGAGGTCCGCCACGACGTCACGTTCGTGCTGGCCGTCTCTCTTCTGAGGTGGAAGCTGTGGCGAAAGGCCAAGCAGGAGCCGAAATTCCGGTTCTATACGTTGTATGACCGGATCTACCGGCTCGACGTGTTGACGGTGGCGTGGTGGCTGGTGTGGAAGAACGACGGCAAACCGGGGATCGACGGGATGTCGTGTCGCGACATCCTCGACGGCCCGGGAGCCGGCAAGTTCCTGGCGGACCTCCAAGAGGAACTGCGTTCCAAACGCTATCGACCACAACCCGTCAAGCGGGTGATGATCCCCAAGGCCAACGGGGGCGAGCGACCGCTGGGCATTCCGATCGTCAAGGACCGGATTGTCCAGATGGCGACGCTGCTCGTGCTGGAACCGATCTTCGAAGCGGATTTCCATGAGTGTTCTTATGGGTTCCGTCCGGGAAAATCGGCCCACCAGGCGGTGGACGCGATCCGCGCCCACCTGCAAGCCGGCCTGCGGGAGGTCTACGACGCGGACCTGAAGGGGTACTTCGACACGATTCCTCACGACCAGCTGATGAAGTGTCTTCAGATGCGGATTACCGATCGCTCGGTGCTGCATCTGATCCGCTCGTGGCTGGAAGCGCCGATCGTGGAACGGGACGAGCGAGGCCGCACAGCGGCCCACCGCTCGGAGCGAGGGACGCCGCAAGGGGGAGTGATCGCTCCTCCAACAATGTTGCAAAAAGCTGGTTCGTTTTCGATACGTTAATCTCCAGAAGTCGCTTGCAGCCGGTGGATCGCCGGAAGCGACGGCCGGGCTAAGTCGATGTCGCAGGCCGGCTTACATTTGGAGAGTCGAAGCGAGGACGAAGCCATGGAAGGGACGGGACGGAAGAAGTGCGGATTGGGAGCCATTGAACGGCGGTTTTCGGGTGGGCGACTGGAAAAGCAAATTCTTGCTCGGGCCTTCGAGCTGGCGGTTCCGATGCTCATTCGCCATCTCGGTCGACGAACGACATCGGACCCGGGTGGCGTGCCAGACCGCTCGCCAGCGGTGGGTTCGGCGGCGAAAGGAGCGTGATCGTCATGAAAAGCCATGACATTCGAGTGGCGATTTACGCGCGGGTTTCCTCGGAGCAGCAAGCGAAAGAGAACACGATCGGCAGCCAGCTCGAAGCGCTCCAAGAGCGCGTTGTCACCGACGGCTGTTCTCTTGCGGAAGAACTCCGATTCGTCGACCAGGGCTACAGCGGGGCATCGCTGGCGCGTCCCGCGTTGGAGCGATTGCGCGACGCGGCGTACGCGGGCGCCTTCGATCGCTTGTACGTGCATTCCCCCGATCGCCTGGCCCGGAAGTACGCCTACCAGATTCTGCTTGTCGAGGAGTTGAGGCGGTGCGGTGTCGACTTGATCTTCCTGAATCGAACCATCGGCGACAGCCCCGAAGAAGATTTGCTGTTGCAAATGCAGGGCATGATCTCCGAGTACGAACGCGCCAAGATCCTCGAGCGAAGCCGTCGCGGCAAGCGCCATGCGGCGCGCCGAGGGCTCATCTCCCCCTTGCTGACCAACCTGTACCTGCACTGGTTCGAGCATCGGTTCCACCGGTCCGACGGCCCCGGCACGTGGGCGAAAGCCCGCCTGGTGCGGTACGCGGATGACTTCGTCATCCTGGCCCGTTACCAGAGCCGACGGCTGCAGGAATGGGTGGAATCGACGCTGGAAGGTCGCTTCCAGTTGTCGATCAATCGCGACAAGACGCGTGTGGTGAACCTGAAGGAACCGCGTGCCTCGCTGTCCTTCCTGGGCTTCACGTTCCGGTACGACCGCGACCTCAAAGGACGCGACCGCCGTTACTTGAACGTGTTCCCATCGGACAAGTCGCTGGCACGGGTGCGGACGAAACTGCGCGAACTCCTCCATCGCCGACGCGTGACACCGATCCCGACGTTGATTGCGGAGGTGAACCGGATGCTCGGCGGCTGGTCGAGGTACTTCGCCCATGGATATCCGCGCCGGGCGTTCCGCAAAGTGAACCGCTCCCTGGTCGAGTCGCTCAGGAGTCACCTGCACCGCCGGAGTCAACGACCCTACCGGCCACCGGCCGACCGATCCTTCTACGCCCAGTTGCAACGCCTCGGCCTGCGACTGTTGTAAGGACTGCCGTGGACTCACTGTGCATGCCATCGCCGAAACCGTTCGAGCAAGCCGGATGCGGGAAATCTGCACGTCCGGTTTGAAGAGGGGAGCGGAGCCATGTGGCTCCGCTCCTACTCGACTTAAAAATTCTTTGTGCTCATCGTGTCCTTCGTGGTTAAAAAATTGGCAGAACGCGAGTGCATGAACGCGTTCGAGTGACGGTTCGCCGGCAAACAGCTCGAGCAGCACCTCCGACGCGTTCATTATCCACCTCCCCAGCAAGTCAGTCACGATCAGTTTTACAGCTCCTGTAAAA
The DNA here is from genome assembly GCA_963833105.1 of uncultured Planctomycetaceae bacterium. Lineage (GTDB taxonomy): Bacteria > Planctomycetota > Planctomycetia > Planctomycetales > Planctomycetaceae > DASPSM01. Next base: position 85,112 of record CAWHWU010000005.1, on the reverse strand, counting down.
GACGCCGCGTAAGTCGGTCTCCGCGAGCCGCTTCGGACTTCCATTTTTTTCCTCCCCCCTCTGCCCCCTTCCCGCTGCCCTCTCCCCCCGAGCGCAGCGCCCATTTTTCTGTGGTCCCCCACCCCCTTTTTTAAGCCGCAGAAAAACCAGAAAAATCCCCCGTCGCGCGGAATATCGGGGAGGGACTCGCGGGGCCGCGGACATGACCGCGGTCGGGGAATGCGGTATGTTGACTGGTTCGGCTGCTGCACTTGCGTTTTTTTTGCGTCGCGCGTTTTTGCGTCGGTGTTTTTGAGTTGGGCGTTTGCGTCTCGGGAAAGAGTTCATGGCACGTTGTCTTGTAACCGGCGGGGCCGGGTTTATTGGGAGTCATCTGGTCGAACGGCTGTTGGAGTTGGGGAACGAGGTGGTCATCCTCGACGACCTGTCGACCGGGGCGCGGGTCAACATCGAGCGGGCGGCCGGGCATCCGGAGTGCGAGCTGCACGTCGGTTCGATTACCGACCCTGTCGTGTTGGCCGAGGTGATGCCGGGGATTGACGTCGTGTATCACCTGGCGGCGGCCGTCGGTGTGAAGCTGGTGGCGGACGACCCGGTGCGGACGATTGAGACCAACATCTATCCCACCGAGCTGTTGCTGCGGCTGGCCGTGCAGGGGAAGCAGCGGGTGTTTCTGGCTTCGACGAGCGAGGTGTACGGCAAGAATCCGAAGGAGCGCTGGACCGAGGAGGACGACTTGTTTTTGGGACCGACTTCGCGGCCGCGGTGGGCTTATGGATGCTCGAAGGCCATCGATGAGTTTCTGGCGCTGGCGTATCACCGCAAGCATTCGCTCGACGTGGTGGTGGGCCGCTTTTTTAATGTCGTCGGGCCGCGGCAAGTCGGGCATTACGGCATGGTGATTCCGCGGTTTGTCGAGCAGGCGCTCGACGGCGGGCCGGTGGTCGTTTACGACGACGGCGGGCAGGTGCGGTGCTTTGCCCACGTGCGGGAAGTGGTCGAGTGCGTGGTGAAGCTGATGGAGACGCCGGCCGCCGTGGGACGCGTGTTCAATATCGGCAGCGATGAAGCCGTGTCGGTCCGGCAGTTGGCCGAGGCCATCATTTCCCGTGTCGACCCCCGCGTGAAAATCGACTATCTTCCCTACAGCCGGGCGTACGGAGAGGACTTCGAGGACGTGCGGCGCCGCGTCCCCGACGTTTCGCGGTTGTTCGAGACGATTGGGCTGAAGCCGCGGATCTCGCTGGGAGCCATCCTGGACGACATCATCCGCTGGAAGCGCGGCTTGCGCGACGGCCACGGCTGAGGACCAAGGAGTGAGGGAAGAATCGCGGGACGCCCAATTCGCCGCCTCGGGCACCCAGTTCGCCGCTTCGGGCTCTGCCGTCGCCTGGCGTGCGTCGCCTTCGTCTCCCCCGCTCGACGATGCCCGGCTGAAACAGTTGGCGGTCCGCCGTCCGAAGGATCTCTTCCCGATTTTCGACCGCAGCAAGTCGCTCATGCCGCTGTTGGTCGTGCTCACGTTTTTGCCGGGGATTGTGGCGCTCGAGTCGGCGTCGATTGACGAGCTTGACGCGCAGTGGCGGCTCAAAAGTCTCGAGCTGTCGACCGCTTCCAGCGTGTTTGACGTCATCGATGCCAGCAGCATTTCGGAGACCGACCTCAAGTGGCAGCCGCCGCTGGGGAGCTGGGTCGCGGCCGGAGCCGTGCATTTGCCGGGACCGATTCGTGCGCACGGACTGGAGCTGGTCGATTACCTGTCGGCGGCGAGCCTGGTGCCGGCGAGCTTTTTCCTGGCTTATCGGCTCTTCGGCAGGCGGATTGGATTTGTCACGGCGCTTTTGGTGGCGCTGCACACGACGTTTCTCGAGCAGCATCAAAATGCCACGCCGCACGGGCTGGCCATCCTGACGGCGATGGGCGCGTTCTGGGGTTTCTTGGGCCACTTGCGGCACGGGGACGACCTGGTGTCGCTCGATTTGTTGGTGGGGGGGATTTCGCTGGGCCTGTGTTTGCTCGCGGGGGGGCCGCTGGCCTTCGTGGTGGTGGCGGCGTTGCTGGTGCTTGTGTTGGGAAATTTCGCACCCGTGGCCGAGTCGCGGCGGGCGATGCCCGCGCGGCGGGAGCACATCTGGTCCGGGTGGCCGGCGTTCCGGTCGCTGGGCGTGTTGGTGGCGACGGCGTTTGCCGCCGGCGGATGGTGGGAGCTGATGATGCTCTACTCCTACGGCGGCGAGTTTTTGACAGGCTGGCTGTGGGGCATGCCGGCTGCGCCGCGTGCGTCGCCCGTGACGGTTTCCTTTTTTTCGAACGCCTTCGCACTGCGATTCGCGCAGGAATTCTTCGCCATGGCCCGCGTGCTGGCCGGCCTGACGCTGTTGGGACTGTGGACGATTGGACGCGGTTTGTGCTCAGGGACGGGCTGCAAGCGGCGGGCGAGCTTTTTGTTCCTCGGGGCGTGGCTGGCGTGGGCCCTCGTCGTTTTTGCGGCCGGTTTGCGGGATGCGGCGCCGGGCTCGCTGTACTTGAACATGTGGCGGCTGTTTCTGATGTCGGCCTGCACGGCCTGCTCGGCACTGGCCCTCGATGAAGTGGCCCGGCGGCGGATTGGCTTGCCGCTGTTTGCGACCGTCACGCTGGGGGCCCTGGTCGTCGGTTTTTGTTTTCTGCATCACAACCGCTCGGGCTCGGCACCTTCGCCGTGGGTGCTGACCGGCGGGCTGCTGTTTGCGGTGCTGGCCGGACAAGTGCTGCGCCGCGTGTGCCGGGCGAGCGAAACGCGGCAGTGGCTGGTCCTCTCCGGACTGATTGCCGCCTATGTCGTGGCCGACGCCTCGATTGGCATTTCGACCATCCGGGCGGACGACGCCGATTGGCGGGCGCTCACCACGTTTCACAGCAGCTTGCCGCCGCGGAACGAGGTGAAAACGTGCCTGCTCATCAGCGAGAACCAGGCGCCCAACCGGCTGCTGTTAGCGCTCAAATCGGTCTGGCCGACAACCGTGGTGACGCTCGTTCGCGATTGGGACGAGGCGCTCAAGATGGCCCTCGACGAGCACCAGCAGCCGAGGACGGTCATCGTCGTCGACTGGAGCCACGGCAACTCGCGTCCGGCCAACCCGACGGGGGCGCAGTGGGAAACGGTCCCGGTGGGCAATCCGCAGTTCTTCCAGCACCGGCAGTTACGGGCGTATCTCGTCCGCGAGCCGCAGCCGCCCATCGAGAGGAAAGAAGAAGCGGACGGATGCACGACGAGGGCTGAGGTCCGTCTCTTCGCCGCGTGCCGTCTGCCGTCGTCCGTTTTTTGCGGTCCGTGTTTTGTCGTCCGTCGACCGCGGTGTGTCGCCCGCTGCTTTTCCGCTTGCTGCTATTTCGGCTCGCCGGCGCGGGCCAGATCGAGTTTGTGCTTGACGTCCTGGTCGTTCGGGTAGGCTTTGGCGAGCTGCTCGAAGAGCGGGACCGCTTTTTTGTATTCCTTTTTCCCGAAATAAGCGTTGGCCAGGCCGACGGTGCCGGCGTTGGGGCCCGGGATTTTGTCGACCATTTTCTGCCAGAGTTGGATGGCCTGCTCGGTCTCCCCTTGCGCGGAGTAGACGCGGGCCAGACCGTTGAGCGAGCCGCCGGCCAAGGGGTCGATGGCCAGCGTCTTTTGAAAATAAGTCTTGGCCTCGTCGAGGTCCCCCGCGTTCAGCAGGCACCAGCCCATCCCGTTGAGAGCGGCCGCGTCTTTCGGATTCTTTCAGCAGAATTTCCTTGAAGAGGGCCTTGGCGTCCTCATTGCGCCCCGGTTCATGAGTTGCCAGCCCCGCGCGACGCGGCTCCCCTGCGGGGCGGGCTCAATCATCTTTCGCACGTCGGGCGGCAGGTTTCGTTTTTTTGCCGCCGCCAGCAAGAGCTGCACGTCGGGATCCGCCTCGCCCGATTGGATGATTTTCTCGGCCCATTTGGCCGCCTTTTCGTATTTGCCCGTGAGGAGATAGACCTTGGTCAGGCCGTACCAGGCGGCCGGCGCCTGCGGGGCCGCTTTGAGCAGGTATTTTTCTGCCTCGGCATATTTCCGCTGCTGCAGGGCGAGCTGCCCCAGACCGTTGAGCGCGGCGGGATGTTTCGGCTCCAGCGCGATGGCTTTGTGAAACGCATTCGCCGCCGCTTCGCGGTTGCCCCCATTGAACGACGACCAGCCCAAGCCGTTCCAGGCGCTCACGTTTTTCGGGTCGAGTTTGACGGCCTGTGCAAATTTGGCGGCGGCCGCGTTGACGTCCTGTTTTTGCCAGAGGCTCCAACCTTCGGCAGAGAGCCGTCCCGCGTCGTCCGCGTTGTCGAACGCGACGGTTTTGGTCTGTGCGGCCTGTGCCTCGCGCGGTGTCGCGCCCGCTTGGACCGCCAGATTTTTCTCGGACGGCGAAAGAACTTGCGCATTCGTTCCCGGATTCAGAAACACAACACAGAGAATCACCGACATGGTCAGTCCTCCGACAACGAGAATTCCCAAGACGATGAACAGCAGGCGCCGCCCGCGGCGTCGCTCCTCTTTTTTCAAGGACGAGACGAGCAACTGGTCGGCCCGCTGCATCGCCTCGTCGAGACGTGACTCTTCTCCGAGACCGTTTTTCGCCTGCGCGGCGGGGCGCTTGCCGGTCGGTTGGTTTGGCAACATGGCTTCACCCGTTAGATGCGCTTGATGAGCCGGGCCGCGTCGGCGGCGGTCGTTTTGCCCGGCGTGGTCTTGCTCGCCTCGACCGCGTCCAGAAGGTTGCCGCGGACGCGCTGCGTCTTGGCAATCTCTCCGCGGAGCGTCTCAATCACCTTGTCGAGTCGCGAGCGGATGGTCGGATACGAGACGCCGACCTGCTCGGCGATTTCCTTCAAGTTTCCTCCGGCCAGGACGAACATCTCGATAAACCGCTGATGTTCGACGGGGAGTCCCGCGACGCGCAACATGGGAAAGTCGGCCCGGACGGCGACGTGGCAATGCCCGCAGGCCATCTCGGTGACGGCCATCGCCGTGCCGCAATACGGACATTCGTTGTTGAGTGGCTGTTCCATTGCGGCGAATTCGCCTCGTGTTTGCGTTTATTCAATGCGAGTTCGATAAAAACACAATTAAAATCACTTGTCAATAATATTTTATCAATTTTATTAATATCGACGGAGAAGCGGCTTTTAGCCGATGAGCTCCACTCGGAAGTGACGGGGCCCGCGGCCGGCGAGGGATTTGAGCCCGCGGTCGGTCGCCTCGGGACGCTTGATGAGAGCCGCACGAGCGGCAACTTTTGCCGGAATTCAAAGCGACAGGCGGGGTTCCTGCGCACGTCGCGGGAAAAGTATGAAAACGAGAAATTCCCTGTTGACGCGTTTGGGCAAAAGGCATATCGTCCCGCCCACAATTCAACGAGTCAACTCTTCAGCAACAACAACCTGACAACTGAATTCGTCCTTGTTGACGGAACAAAATACAGGCATCGAAAGCGACACGTGCCACCGATGCTGCTCGCGACGCGCTTGCCCCGCGTCCTAATTTGAGCCAATCGCCCCCGGAAGCGACAGGAGTCCTTTGCCCCCCTGGGACCCGTCGCTTCCGGGCTTTTTTATGCCATGAAATGATGCGTCGGCGTGCGGGCCGTGCTTCAAGTCACGCGAGCTCTCCGACGCACGACCGAATCGACGCCAGGCCCAAATGCCGCGGCGGCTCCTCATTCGCCTGCGGGCTCCTCCTCTTCCTCGTGAATGCCGCGAGCCGACGCTCGCAGCAGGTCGACCGCCGAGTACAACAAGGTCTGGCCCGGCTTGTGCGCGGGGATGTGTCGGCGTCGCTTGAGCTTCGCAAAGCTGCGGGCGTTCTTGAGCCCGAGCAGGCCCGCCCAACCCTCCGCGTCGAGCGAAAGCCCCTCGATGACGCAGGAGGCGGCCGCCAAGAGTCGCAACCGTTGTCCCACCGCGCGGCCCTCGTCCGACTCGACCACCTTGCGCAGACTCGTCAGCAACCAGTTGAGATTGCGGACCAGTTCGCTCAGCTCGGCATCGAGGGCGGGTTTCGCCGGCGGCTCGCGCGCTTTTTCTTGACGCGCGCAGCGTCGCTGGGTAGCCTTCCTGTTGTTGGCCACGAGTGTTCCCTCAACGTGGGTTGACTTGAGCCGGCAACAACGGCCGTCGGGAGGTAACGACTCCCGGCGGCTTTTTTTGCGCCGAAACACGTTGTCTGGAGATGGCGTGCGGTTGCGGGGCTGCGAGAGTGCGCGAGGATGGTGCGGCCAGATGCGGTCGCGACTCTTTCGAGATGGCGGAAGCGGTGCTCCCCTCAAACGGCGTCGAGCCGCCTCACTTCGTGCCCGGCGGCGACGCGCGTCGGCCGGGCCCTGGTGGAGCGCGGATGGACCGCCCTGGAGTCAACGCCTCCCGCAGCGAGAGCGCCAGAGCCCACGCCTGTTCCGGTGGGAGCCGCGAGGGAGAAGAGATACGAATCAGGCCGCGCATGGCCGTGGCGTCCGTACCACGCCGAAATTCGATACGTATACTTTGCGCATCGAAAGTCGGCCCGTCAAGCGGCCGATTGAACGCGGCGCGGCGACTGGCCAGAATATTGCCATGGGCAAAAAGCTGGCCAAGCGGTCGGGGCGTCCCCCGATTCCTCCATCTCTCAAGCGCAAAGCTTTTGCCGTGCCGATGAACGCCGTCGAGCGGCGTCGGTACGAGAAAGGTGCCGCGAAGGACGGTCACCGGGATCTGGCGACATGGATTCGCTCGGTTCTCGATGCGTATTGCACGAAACCGGGTCACACCTGAGAGAGTCCGACGCGGACCATCCATGACCGCACCGCGAGTGCGCGCCAACGCGGAGAGGAAGGAACGCTGAGATTTTACCACTCCCGCCCGCGCGGACGTACTGAACGTGCGCATGCGCAGCGGAGCGGCAGGACGTCCCGCAGCCGACCACAGAGCCCCCATCGTCGGAAGGCGCCTTGCATGAAAGCGGGTTCGTGCTCCGCCCGCCCGAGGCCGGTCCCAGACCGATACATGGTGCCTGCCTTGGCTGTAGTGTACTTATGTGCACATCCTACCACGCCTCGGCTCAGCGTCAATCCACAAAATCTGGGTGTGCGCGGGGTCGTGCGACGGCACCCGCTGAGGGAGAAAAACGGCCCTCGGCCTGGCCCCGCTGCGATTCCGCAGGCTCTCGGGTTGCACCCGCTCCGCGATAAATTACACTAACTGTGCTCACCCTGCGGACCAGTCGTCCGTGGTCGCGGCGCCAGCGACGGCCGCCGCGTTGAGCGCCAGTGCGCCGTCGAATTCCGGGAGTTTGTCCGATGGGCCGCCGACCGCGCGTTTCGGATCCGTCAACTTATCGTGGACGCTTTGCCGCCCGTTTGCGGGAGATGCGGCTGCGGCACTACGACACGCAGGACGCCTTCGTCGCCGGTCTGCATAAAGCAGGCGTCGACGTTACGAAAGCCACGGTCAGTGCTTGGGAAATCGGCGTTCGGTTTCCCGACCCGAACTCCCTTCCCGGCATTGCCGCGGCACTCGATTGCTCGCCCCAGCTCCTCTTTCCGCCCAAATGACGGCGCGAATAAAATCCACCAACGGTTGACATTAGTCAACAGATAAGATACAGTCGCCGGCGTTGCACAACTCGTCAACGCCACAGCTTTCCGGTCTCCGGCCGCTGCCGTCGAGCCTTCGCTGTGGAAGAAAACAGCGGAGCACACCATGCGCGACCTCTCGCTCGAGCGCACGACAAGCGCCCTTCTCCGCGACGCCTTTCGCGTCGCCACGCAGGTCCCCAATGCCGAGTCGCCGGAAACCGACGAGGCCCCGCTCTGGCCGCGGCTGCCCTATTGGCTGTACGTCGAACGCTCGCCCGCGACGGCCTTCTCGCGCTATGACCTGCGGAAGATGACCGAGGGAGCGGAGCTGTGATTGTGACATCTCGAATGCGTGCTGCCGCGCAACATCGGGTGACGAGCCGCCGGCTTACGCCGGCGGTCTTCGAGCGGCGCTCAACGCGAGCTAAAGACCGCCGGCGTAAAGCCGGCGGCTCGTAGGACCGGCGCGAACGTCGCAATGAACCAAGGAGGAAGCACGTGGTAGAACGCTGGCGACCCGTGACGGGAAAAGTCTATCGCATCGGCGACCGGCTGCTGCGTCTGCTCTACGTGCGGCGTGGCGAACCGACGTTTGAAATCGAAGTCCATCCGCTCCCGATTGAGTGGAAGGAAAAATCGCCGTCCGAAGAGCTCCGCGCGAGCGTGCCCGAACGTCCGCTCGATTGATTCATCGCTCAACGGGCTCCGTCTTCCGAATTACGATATCCCAAGTAAATAACCCTCGCGCGCACGCGACCGCGCGTAACTTCTGTCACACCACGGACCACGGTCGAGAAAAAATTCTGATCTTGAACGAGTCGAAGCCCCACGCGCATAATGGGGCCACAACGTAAGAAAACGGTACAGCAGCCAGCTGTAAATCTCGCTTCCGCGGAGCCGTGCCTGAGTCGAGGCGCGGCTCTTCTGCTTTGCGGTCCATCCCTCTTAGCCTGTCCGCGCCCGACTCAGGCCTCTTCGCCTGAGCCGGGTTTTTTGTTTGCACTTTTGCGAGCGCGTTACATCGAGATGCAGCGGTCACGCGGTACGAAGCGTCGGTGAGTACGACGTCCTCGTCGCGTCACCGGAGTGCTCGCAGCACTTTTGCGGACGGGGCTGATGGAGATTTCTGCCGACGGTTGGGTCGCCGTGCTCACCGGAGTGGGCGTCGTCGTCACGCTCGCCAGCGGTTTCACCGTCTGGATGAAGCGGATTGACCGCGCGCTCGTCAAAGCGGGCGAGCTGCCCAAACTTTTGGCCGCCGTCGAAACGCGGCTGTCGAGAGCCATCGAAGACGTCCGCAACGACCACACACGCGTCACTGAATTTATCTGCCGTCGTCAGGACGAAATGGCGGCCACCGTCGGCCGGCACGGAGAGCGCTTGGCCACCCTCGAAGCCCGCGGGAGACGAACGTCATGAGCGATACCGAAATTCCCAACTCGTCCAATACCGATGACGCCGGGGCTCTCTCGCGCCTCGGCGGTTGGCAGGTCTTCGTGCTGGCCCTGCTGATGCTCGGAGGGGGCGGGTACATGGTGCACGTCGGCACGCTCCCCGTGTGGGCGTTCCTGCTGGCCGCGGGGGCGTATCTGCTCGGCGTCGGGGCCGTCGTCAAATTGCTCGACGCGCTCAGCGACCTCCGCGGACACGTGACGTCGGTCGTGGCCGAGGCGGCGAGCCAGCACGAGAGCACCACGCACGACGCCGTGCAGTCGGCCACTTCAGCCGCGCGGCAAACGGTCCAGTCGCATACGGCCCTCGTCACCGAGACGTGCGGCAAGCTCCTCTCGGAACTCAAAGAAAACACGGGCCTCACGCAAAACGCGGTCGACCGGCTGGCCGAGCTGCAGAAAGGACGCCGCAAGTGAACGCCGCCACCACGATGACTGTGTGGATGCAAACGGTCGAAGGGGGCTTTACCGCGTGGGAAATCGCGTCGGTCGCCCTGCTGTTTGTCCGCTGGGTCGCGTCGCATCTCCCTGCGGAATCTTCGGCCGAGTCTTCAACGCCCGACTCTTCAACGCTCGACGCGACCGCCGAACCGGTCGCCGCCGGCTGACACCGAAAGGAATCGCCCCATGCTGGTTCTCTGCGCAAGAAAGATGAGCGGATCGTTATCGGCGACAACATTTCCCTCTGCGTCGTCGAGATCCGCGGCGACAAAGTCCGCCTTGGCATCGAGGCGCCTCCCGAAATCACCGTGCATCGCCAAGAGGTGTACGACGCCATTCAGGCCGAACAGGCCGCCCGCGGCGCGGACGCCTCTCGCGACGACGCCACACCGACACCCAACCCGTAACGAACGAGCCGCCCCTCAGCCCCTTCCCCTCTCCCCGAGGGAGAGGGGCTAGAGGCGACGGTGCGGCAGACCCGAACCGACCTTTTCACAGGAGCCAGACATGGCCGGAACCCAGTTGACGTATCAGCAGATTCGCGCGGCAAACGACGCCGAGTACACGCGGCAGCACAAAGACATGTGGCACTCGTACTGGCCGCTCGAGAACCAGGGAAACTTTCAGCAGTACCACGGCTACGCCATGGCGGCGATTTGCGTGCTGGCCAATCCCGCGACTCCGCCGGCAAGCGGCCCGCTCGACTGGACGCAGGCGGCGACCGCCGCGGTCGTCGTCCCCGCGGTCGACGCGGCCGTCGAGCAGGACATCACGCACGGCGTGGTCCCCTTGAGCCCCATCACGGGACTCGGCGTCAAATTCATCGACGAATTGCTGCTCAACAAAATCCAGACCGAACTCGCCACCGCCAACTACGGCACGACCGCCTCCGAACACTACGCCCAAATCCAGGAATGGACCGCTCAGTCCCGGTAGGGCGACCGCCCTACAACCCGGTGCGGCCTGCGCTCCGCGGGCCGCCGCAAGCGGCTAACGACGACGACGGATGGGCCAGCGTCTGTGGCCGCCTGCTGACCCCTGACTTCTGGCCCCTGACCCCTCTGATTGCCATGAAGACGTACGCCCAACTGCGGGACGAAGCCAAGGCCCAATACCTCGCGCACCACGCGACGATTTGGGAACGGCTCGGGTTTGCCAGCCCGTGGGGCCAGCTCCGCGACGAGGAGACGTTCAACCAGGTCCACGCGGCCGTCGTGCGCGCCATTGCCGAGCACGGACCGTTCGACACGTCGCTCCGCTACGGCGCGTCGGCCTGGGACATCGACCGCGAGGCGGCCATCAAGGCGATTGCGACGGCCGTGCTGGCCATCGTCATCATGCTCTTGTGTCCGCCTCTGGCCATCATCGCCAGCTTCATCGCCGACGCGATTGTAGGACTCATCCTGCTCACGCTGGCGTCGATGGCAGTGGAGTTCGTCACGTCGCTGTACGGCGCGTCGCCGGAACAACATCAGTCGCAGCTCAACGCGTGGGCCGTCGAAGCGCAAGGATGAAGGTCGGAGATCCGCCTGTGGCGGAATGAAGGCGGAAGGATGAATAAGAGCAGATGAAGGCCCTTCTCACATCATGTGTGGTCTTCGCGGCCGTAGCGGTCGTTGCGCGAGCGATTCCGCGGGACGCGGGGAGTGGCGGTTCGGGGGCCGGGCGCGAGGCGTGTGAGCGTTGGCGGAAGGACCAATCGGCCGTCTATCGGAATTTGCGGCGCCGAGTGCTCTCGGGAGAAATCGCGAGCGGCGATGACGTGCTGCGGTATTTCGCCTTTTGCCGCACCAAGGTCGAACCGAACGCGGCGGGGCCGCTGGGGCCGGAGCTGGGAAACATCGTGGGCAAGAAATTTGATAGGGCGCGCATCGCCGACGCGGCGACCCGCCTGGAAAGCGAGTTCGCACCATGAACGCGGTACTGCAGTGGATTCAGCAGGCCACCGGCATTCCCCCGCAAGCTCAGGCGAGCATCCTGATTTCGCTGGTGAGCGCTTACGGCATGAACGCCATCCATCTCACCAAAGAGCACGAGCGGTCGGTGCTGAGCGCGCTCTTCTGGGGCCTCGACGGCTTCGCGCGCCTCTTGGGCCGCGTGCAGCCTCTCTTCAACCCGCAGATTCAAGCGGAGATTCAGGCGGGGCGCGATGAGCTTTCCAGCCTGAAAACGCTCGTGCAGGCGCAGCAGGCCCAGCTCGACCAGATTCACGCGGCCGTCAAAAGCCTCAAACCGGCAGGAACTCCATGAACCGCGGGCTTGGCTATCGGTTCGACCTCGAAGACCGCCCTTGGCTGCGGGCACACGAGCTCGCCTTTCGCGGCAGTTCCTTCGAAACGCTATCGGTGCCGGCTGAGGTCGACCCGCGCTCCTACATGAGCCTCCGCGACCAACAGCAGTTGGGCTCGTGCAGCGGCGCGTCGCGGACGGCCTGCGAAGAGCGGCTCAATCAGCTCGCCACCCAAACGACGGCCAAGCTCCTGCTGAGCATGATGTTCGCCTACCTCACGAACCAGAAGTGCTGCGGCTGCTTCGGCGCGGACAACGGAGCGACCATCGCGGGGAGCGTGCAGGCGGCCGGCCAGTTCGGCATCTGCCACGAAACGCTCCTGCCCTACACGGGCCAATACGTCACCGACATTCCCGACGGGGCGACGACCGAGGGGGCCGCCCACCTCATCCAATCGCACACCGTCATCAGCGACTACGACACGGCGATTCAATATCTCGGCACGGCCGGCGTGATTCAAATCGGCATCCCCGTCGGCGACGCCTTTCAGAGTTGCCAGGGCCCGCTCACGCTGCGGGCCGTGCGGCAGGACGCGCACAACCCGCAGGGGGGACACGCGCTGGCCGTCATCGGCTACGTCAACGCGGAGACCGTCGGCGCCCCGGCGAGCGACGCCCGCCGCTGGCTCATCGGCCAGAACTCGTGGGGCATGCAGTGGGGTGCCGGCGGCTTCTTCTTCATCGAACCGGCCGCCTGGGATTTTTTCTGCCAGCAATCTCAGAGCAACGCCGGCCAGGTGGAACTCATCGGCATGAGCCACCTGCAGTCCTTTGACAATCCCGACGCGGCCATTGATTGGAGCCAGTGTTACGCGTGAGTGCCGCGGTCCGCAGCAGACGAATTTTCACCACGAAGGTCACGGAGGGCACAAAGAAATCCGGAATGGAAGAAGGCATGCGTAACGAACGTGAGACACGCGCGCTCGACTCGCCTCTTGCCCCCATTCTCCCGCCCAGGATTTTTCCTTTGTGCCCTTCGCGGCCTTCGTGGTTCCCGTCGATTTTTGATTCTCGAACGAAGAGACATTTCGTGACCCGCATCCTTCTGTTGCTGGTGCCTTTCTTCGCCGGCTGCGGCGAGACGGCGGCCGTCCCTCCCGAATCGCCACCGGCACTCTCCGATGCCGACTTCGACGGCTGGCGCGGCAACGCCTCCGCCAAACAAACCATCGATGCCACGCAAGCGAGCGGCATCCTCTCGACCATTCTCGACCGTGTGGAATCCATCGAGGCCAAACTGCGACCGCCCGCCGAGAGTGTCGCACCGCCGCATCTCGGGATGCCGCCGAAACCGCAGCCGGTTCCGGAGCCTGTGGAACGGCCCCTGCCGGTTGCCGGTCCGCCAGTGGTTGCCGCGCCTTCGCCTCAGCTCCCTCCCCCTGCACCGCCGGCCGAACCGCTGGCCGCGGCGGGAGTAGATGCCTCGGTCGAAACGCTCGACATTCCTAAGGGCTGGACCGGAGCGGCCGTCTACCACGCGGCCACCTGTCCGCACTGCCCGGCCCTTTTGGCCGGCTTGAAAAGCCGCGCGACCAAGGTTGCCGGCAATTACCTCCGCGTCGAGGGCTGCTGGTTCCTGCTCGTCGATTGGGACCAGCGTCCGGACGTCGAGCGTCCCAAGATTTCGGGGCTGCCGGCCGTGCTCTACTTCATCGACGGACACGAGCGGACGAGCGACCGCGTCATTGGTTTCGGCAACCGGCCCGGCGAGCTCGACGCCGTCATCGCCAAACATCCGCTGTTTCGGAAACGCGCGACCGTAGGGTCCGCCCAGTGGCGGACCAGCTTGCCATTCGGTTTTCAAATCGGCCCCACCGCGCAAGAAGAATGGCAAGCTGGCGGCTCGACTGGGCTCGCCGCAGGCAGCTTGCCCTACGTTTACGAAACCCTCGTACCGAGCGTGCCCACGTACTGCGCCAATTCGCTCAGCCTCTTCCCCGCCCAGCATTCCGCCGGCATCAGCCTGTTCGGCTGGCCGGTTCTCAGTGGCTCGATGGGCACCTATCCGACGGCCCCCGCGTGTGGACCCGGAGCGTGCCGATAAGTCGCCGCGTCTGTTTGACGCAGAACGGATTCCTCCCATGACGACCGACGAAGACCTGGACGACGACGAGGACGACATCTTCGAGGATTTGACGTGAAAGCAACGCCCTTCATCTCCTTTTGCCTGGCCGCGCTCGTCCTCGGCAATCTGCACGCGGCCGAGCCGCTGCGAAAACCGACGCTGTGGCTCGCTCTCGACGAGAGTGCCCCGTCGCAGATGCTGCGCGGCGAACTCTCGCGGAATTGGCTCTGCCCCAATCGCGACCTCGTCTTGTCGCGGCGACAACGCAACGACCTGGCCGTCATCGGCCACAGCATGAACGCCCTCCGCGCTCAGATCTTCGCTCAGTTCACCGTGGAATACGTCGAGCCGGAGAGCGTGCCGCTGTCCGCCATGGGGGCGGATGGAACAAGAGTGCGGCGGCACCTGCCCGCCCTGCGCATCAATCACGGCCGCTGGGAGTCCCTCGACCGGCGAGCCTTCGCCTTCGAGACGCGGCCGCTGCTCACGATCGACTGGTACCGCGCCCGTTACGCGGTCCTCTTCGACCGCGACGCCAGCCCCGATGCTCTGGCCGACTACGGCTGCAGCGAAGAAGGCTACTCGGGCTCGACACAAGTTGAACTCCCCGCTCCGTGGGAACTCCCTGTCGCGAACACAAATTCCGAATTCCCCCTCACCCCTCACCCCTCAACCCTAACCCCTAACCCCTAACCCCTTTTTGGAGTTTCGTCATGTCCCAAATCACCGCCCCGTTTGATGCGATTGCGTCGGCTGCCAATGCGTTGGCCGGCGTGATGTCCCAGCTCGACAAGGACCAAACGGCCGTGACAACGGCTCAGCAAGCCGTGACCGACGCCACGTCAACCCTCACGAGCGCTCAGAGCACGCTGACCACCGACCAACAGACCGGGCAGACGGCGGCCGACACGCTGGTGAGCGCCATCTCGGCGGCGGGCTTCAGCATCAACACGCCGGCCCCCAGCAATCCGACTCCGAACAATCCGACCCCTCCCGCACCGAGTGGAAACTGACATGCCACGACGACGACGACGCGCCTACCGACCGACGCAGCGGGAAATCCGCGAGTGGTGCCACTACTTCCAAAGCACCTGGACGCCGGAAGAAGAGCAGGAACGGGCCGGCTCGGGCGCCCGCGTGCGAGCGGGCCTGCACGAAGTCCGCCTGGCCGACTACGAACCGAGCGCGGCCTATTGCACGAACGAGGACTAAATCACCGTGCGCGATAGTTGGACGGTATTAAAGTTCATGCGGCGGTTGTGGTTTGTTGTTGATGGTTGCGGCGGCGCAGGTACGACCGCACGTCTTGCATCAATTGCTTCATTGTGGTTCGCGTGTGATTGCGAGTCACGTTGGCATGCAGGTCTTGCCACGTCCGCTCGATTTTGTTGTGGTCCGGACAGTACGGCGGGAGGAAGTGCAGGTGGAGGCGCCGTCCCTCGTCGCTCTGGAGGCTGACCTCAACCTGCTCGGTCGTGTGGATCGCGTAGTTGTCCAAAATCACGTGAATCCGCTTGGCGTCGGGGTAGTGCTTCACGAGTTCCCACAGCAGGAGAATGAACAGGAAACTGTTTTTCTGCTCTCCTTCCACCCAAACGATTTCGCCTGTCCGGGTGTCTTCGGCGCCGGCGAGATAGCGTTTCTCGTTCTGGCCGGGCGTGAGGATCTCCTTCTGCTGGCCCCTGACCATCCAATCCAGGCCAATCTTGGGATTCAAGTGGATGTCGATCTCGTCCTCGTACACGGCAACCTCGTCAGGCGGGAGATCGGCAATCAATCGCTGGAGTTCCCGCAAACGCCTGTTTTTCGCCGGTTTCGACCAGGGGCAGTTCACGGTCGGTTTGGGACGGCCGCGCCGCGCCCCGATCCGTTTGAGGGCCTTGCTCATCGTCGCCACGTGAATCCGTACGCCGGTCTTCTGGCAGAGGGTCGCCACGAGCATCTCCCGCGTCCAGGTCGGACGCCGCCAACCGTGCTCCTGCGGAGACGATTTCACGACTTCGTAGAGCACAACCAGATACCACTCATCCAACTTGCGCTCCCCATTCTCCTCCCGGTGATCCACGAGCCCGGCTTCCCCCTGTTCCCGGAATCGTCGGGCGACTTCGTAAACCGTGGATCGCCCCACGCCAAGAACCCTCGCTGTTTCCGTCGGCCCTCGACCATTGAGCAGATTCAAAATGATCAGGTAGCGAATCCGTTTTCGCGCCTCCGCACATTGACGCAAGCCCGTTTCCAACCGCTCCTTGGCGCTCCAGCGCACCTGAGGCACAATGCCTTCCATGGGATTTCCCTCCTTGGGATGGAACTGATGTTTCCAAAACAACAATTCCAAGGTAGGGAATCCCTTTCCCTTCCTTCAACCGCTCACTGTCCAGGTATCGCGCACGGTCATTTAGTGACTCGCCGCCGTGGGGCGAGCTGCCAGCTTGCCCGTCAATTCATAAATCGAAAGCTGCAGATTCACCTCAGAGTGACTCCGCCGCAGTGTCGCCCTCCGTCTTCTCCTGCCTTCAATCGAATACGGGCAAGCTAGCAGCATGCCCCACGAGGAAACCGATGAACGTGATTCTGGTCGAAAAAGGGGACGAGCTGTACGTCTTCTATTACGACGATGCCACGGCATCGGTCGCGGCCCTGTTGGAGACGGCGGTGACCTTCGCCGGCAATCCCGACTTGAGCTTCGCCTGGGACGACGCGGTTCAGCTCTGCGAGGCGCAGCGGCGGTTGGAGGCGACGAGCCAAACGCTGCGCGACGTCATGGGGGGCGACTAGTGCTGCGAGTAACTCCGACGACGCGACGAAAGCTTCGCTTTCACCGACGCTTTGTGCCGCGGGACCATCACATTTGGATGGAAAGCGATTTAGATGCCAGCCTACGAAGTCCACCGCCGACGGGCTGTCGGACGGCGGTTCGCCACGCGGCCAAACGGCCTCCGCGAACTCGTCTGGGCCCCGAGCGCCGGCGAAGCATTGCAACTGGCCGCCCAGCACGAAGCGTCCGCCGAAATCCGCGTCGGCCGTCTCGTCGCGTTCGGCCTGCTCGAGCACGAGCGGGCCAACAGAGAGTGTATCCGGATCAGCCGCGCAAACTAAACAACTGGCTGTATCATCGTTCCCATGATACACTTGCGCAGGGTCGTGACAATTGAGTAGGGGTCGCCACAATATGTCCAACATTCGCATTAAAACTGTTAGCTATCACGAGCGCCCGGGCCGTCCTCTTGAGTGGTCAATTGACGGTCTCGTTCTCGGGCAGATCAATTTGCTTGTCGGCAAGAATGCGACCGGAAAAACTCTTGCGCTCAATGTTATCGGAAACCTTGCGCACCAGTTCATCAAAGAGGGCCGGCGCCAGGCTCATGAAGCTGGATACAAAGTTTGCTTCGATAACGACGGCCAGTCGCTTGATTACAGCTTACGAGTAGAGAACGGCGAGGTCACCGAGGAGACGGTTTCACTCAACGGCAAGGTGAAACTGCGGCGTAACGCAACTGAGATGACAATCTTCGCTAAAGATTTGAACAAGGACATCAAGTTTCAACCACCCAAAGATGAGGTCGCTGCTGTATCTAGGCGCGACGATCTGCAGCATCCTTTTTTGAATCCGCTTCATGAATGGGCCTCCGGAGTACGACATTATCATTTTGGCGCAACGCTAGGCAAAATGGCGCTTGCAGTGCTTATAGACGGCGGCCCTCCAGCCAACGAGCGCGACGAGAATCAGGTCGTTGGCATTTTTAGAAAAGGAAAGAAGGAGCTTGGGCAAGCATATGTTGCCACGTTGCTGTCTGACATGCGTAAACTGGGATATGATGTGACCGATGTTGATCTAGAAACACCCGAGCATATTACGCCGATACAACCCTCGCTTCTTCCAGGTCCAATTCAGGCAATTGCTATCAGAGAACACGGCATCGACGGCCAAGTCTTTCAGGACGCAATGGGTACGGTCCCTGCATGGCTGAGGTTTATGCTGCGTTTTGCAGGGTTTCATGGGATATGTGGACGCGGGCCTGGATTGGATGGGTACTGCGTGGCGTGAGGGTGCGGGCGTAGACTTCGGTCCAGACGCCGCTCAGGACCAGCATGCGGAGGTTGAGGACGACCTGGAGTCCGTGACGTTTCCAGCGCATTCCAGAGAGCTTGACCCGTTGCGTGAAGAGTGTCTTGCAGGCGGCCTCGGTCACGCCGCTGCCGATGGGCAGCCCCGCGTCACGGAACGCGTGATACCGCATCCAGACGCTGCGTCGCCGCAGGTACGAGCAGGCCGTTTCGTATGCGGCAGCCTGGGTTTTGTTCTTCGTTCCGGACCGAGATTCCAACGCCGCGGCCGAGTGCAGGATCCGGTGGACGGCGTTCGGTTCTTGTTTCAGCACCCGGCGCATGCGGCGCGCCCAGGCTGTCGCAGAGGCCTCGTCCAGGTTCAGGGATTCGGCGATTGTCGTCAGCCGCGAGGCCGCATGGTAGTAGTCCACCACCCGCTGCCACCTCAGACGCGTCTTCGTCACCGGGTGTCGCATGCGGCACAGGCGTTTGGTGTAGAACGCTTCTTCCTGATCGCCCGCATCGCTGATATACGCCAGTTGCGGGAGCGGGTCGGTCCACTGCCGCAGGATCTCCTGCAGCAGAGCCAGCAGTTCCTCGGTCATCGTCTGCTGGCCGAGTTCCGGAGCGAAGCCCAGCGACACGGTTCCCAGCCGCCGTCCCCGCCGGTCATGCACCGAAACCGTTGCGCAGGTGGCCACCTCGAAGAACCCGTGGGGCTGGTTGCCGACCGTGATCCCGTCACGGCCTACGGCCAGCGTGGGCTGGCCGCGTCCCTTCCGGGCAAAGGCCCGTTGGAGCAGGTCCCTGATCCGCCGGGCCTGCGCTTCCCGCCGCAAGGGAGCTGTGGCGTCGGACAGGCTCGAGAGCAACTGGCGTAATCGGCCAACGCCCATCGTCACTCCGTGATCGCGTTTCAACAGATCCAGAAGGGTGCGTTGCGTGGCTCCTGCCTGGCCGGCATGAAACCCCACCCGTTCGGCCAGGGCGGGCGTGCAGCCGTGCCTCAAACCCAGCGCTTCTTCCAGGGGAAACAGCGACGGCTCCCCGGCCGCATCCGAGCGGTATCCCAGCCGCCGCAGCGTGGCCGGACCAAACAGCGTCGAGATCTCGTGCGGCGTGGCTTCCGCACGACGCCGGTAGGTTTCGCCTTCGTGCCTGACGTGCGTGGGCCAGTCCGCATGGCTGGAAACTTCCAGCCGGTTCAGCACGGCCTCCAGAATCTCGCGGCCCATCTCCCGCAACACGGCCTGCAACTCCTGCTCGAATTCGAAGATCGTCTGGGGAGTGACTTGACCCTGCATCAGTCTTGCGACCAGCGGCCACAGCCTCTCCGCGTGCCGCTCTTGAAGCGCTTGCGCCTGGGCGATTGCCTGAACCACGTCTCCTTGCAACAGCAGACAGAAAACGATTCCATATGCCATGAGGGTGTCCTTTCCCTGTCGAGGCCGGTTTTTCCTGAACACAGCCTGACAGAAGGACACCCTCTTTTCATCAGCCAGCCAACTCCCGAGCCGGTGTCTCTCGAAACACCCCCCAAAACGCCGATTTCACCCGCCACAGCCGGATCGCACCCGACGCAATGTCACAAGGAATGTTCCGCACGCTGTCCATTCTCGCTCAAGTCAACTACGCGATGATGAAGCACACTGCTGACTGCATCTTGATTGATGACATTGGAGAAGGCCTGGACTTCGAGAGATCGTCTGTTTTGATCGAGCTTCTTCGCGACAAGGCCAAACAGTCTCGATTTCAATTGGTTATGAGCACCAATGACCAATTCGTCATGAACCAAGTTCCGCTCGAAGAATGGTCAGTTTTGCAGCGACACGGAAGCCGTGTAACAGTGAAGAACTACGAGAACTCCAAAGAGGCCTTTGAATACTTCAAGTTCGTCGGCTTGAGCAATTTCGCGTTCTTTGAAATGGATTTCGTGAACGGCGCACCGAAGGAAGAAGCGGAAGCTCCACAACATGGATAAGATGGCCATTTTTGTGGAGGGTTACGTAGAACTTCTTTTTGCGGACCAGCTTGTTCGTGAGTGCGCAAATTGCAATTCGGTGCAGATTGAATGGAGGCAGATTAGCGGGCCACACAGTCGCCCGCGGATTCGTACAATTAAGACGGCTCCAAATCAGGCACACGAGCGATTCGTCCTCATTTTTAATTGTGGAAATGACGAGCTGGTGAAGTCCCGGATGGTTTCGGAGTATCCATCCCTTGCAAAGAGCGGTTATTCCAAAATCGTCTGCGTGCGCGACGTATTTCCGAGACCTCCGGCGGACATTTCAAGTCTTGAGAAATCGCTCCCTCTCTACGTCAAAACGAATCCGATTAAAGTCGACTTTATTTTGTCAGTAATGGAAGTTGCGGCTTGGTTCTTAGCGGAGCACACGCACTTCCAAAAGATTGATCCTGCCATCACAGTTCAAGCCATTGTCCACTCTCTCCATTTTGATCCATCGATAGACGATATGCAGCAGCGGCCCCACCCAGCTGATGATTTGCATCAATGCTATCAGCTAGGCGGAAAGTCATACGTAAAAGGGAGCGCTGCTGACACCATTGCCGCCCTGGACTTTGCGACAATTTATTTTACAACGGCGGCAAGGTTTCCGTATCTGACTCGGCTTTGCGAAATCGTGTCAGACTTCATCTGAGGCGCGGCAATTCAAGGTAGCCAGCGAGTCTTCCTCGCCTGATTGCAGACTACGCACAGGCGCAAAATGAATCTTGAGCCTAAGTACAATTAACACGAGCAAGCCGCTCCAACGTTTAGCCGGGGTTCGCGACCGCATCCGCGAGCTGCGCCGCGTGAAGGCGTCCGAGTTGCGGGCCAATCCGCGCAACTGGCGGACGCATCCGAGGTAAGCGTCCGGCGGAACACGTCTTGCGTGGCTGAGTAGTCTTGGAGTGCGTGGCAATCGGGTCACAACTCCAGGAGCGTGTCGATGCGTGGACTTTCGAGCGAGGGGCGGCAAGTTCAGATCGGAACGAGACCGCGGCGGAATCGGGCGAAGGAGCAATTCTGGCGGAAGGTAGTGGCGGAGCAGCGGCGCAGCCGGTTGACCGTTCGGGCGTTTTGTGAGAGTCGTGGTTTGACCGAACCGTCGTTCTATGCCTGGCGGGCCGAGTTCGCGCGGCGCGATCAGCGGCAGCGTGCTGTCCTTGATGCGGCCAGCGCCGGCTCCTCACGGCGAACGGTGGCTCGCAGGGGCCAACCGCGATCCACGACTCCGAGCTCTTCGTTTGTCGCACTGACGGTAGAGAAGGGTCCACCGGCGACGCCGGCCATCGAGATTGAGTTGCCTGGCGGCGAGCGGCTGCATGTCTCCTCGGGCTGCGATCGAACGACGCTCGACGTCGTGCTGGGCGCCTTGCGAGCGCGGCCATGCTGACCTTGCCGCCGACGGTGCAGATTTTTTTGGCCCGCGAGCCGGCGGATCTTCGCAAGAGCTTCGATGGTCTGGCTGCGCTGGTCCGGGGGGCCTTGGATGCCGATCCCCTCTGCGGCCATCTATTCGTATTCCGTAACAAGCGTGGGGACCGGCTGAAGATCCTGGCCTGGGACCGTGACGGGTGGACGATTTTTTACAAGCGCCTCGAGCAAGGAGTCTTCCAGTTCCCCGCGCTGTGCCGTGACGTCGATGCCGTCAGCATCACCGTGCGGCCGGAGGAGCTGACGATGCTCCTGGCCGGCATTGACCTGGCCAGCGTGCGGCGACAAAAGCGCTACGTGCGCCCCGCCTGATGAGCGCGTCTGTCCTCACGGCCAAAAACTTCAAAAAAAATCCGTGAACACGGTTCGAAGGATCTGGCGCGCTGGGGATCCAGGCGTTACAAGAAGGTCATGAGCCAGGAGGCGCTCCTTCCCGTCGACGCCGCATCGCTCCCGGACGATCCCGAGTTCCTGAAGCGGTTGATCGTGCAGTTGGTCCAAACGGTGCGGGACCGTGACGGCCGCATCCAACGGCTGGAGCACAACATGGACCTGTTGCTGCGGCGGCTGTACGGCCGCAGCAGCGAGAAGCTTGATCCGCGGCAGGGAGTGCTGTTCGAGAACCTGTCGGTCGAAGAATCCCCGCCGGTGGCACCGCTCGCGGAGCCCGCCCCCTCCGACCGGCCGGTCGATTCATCCCCGCGTCGGGGACACGGACGGCGGCGCACCGAGAAGAACCTCAGGCACGTCGACATCGTGCATGATCTGACCGACGCAGAAAAAAAGGCGTTGGGGGGCGAGGTCCGCCTGGTGTTGATCGGCGAAGAGATCACCGAGCAGTACGAATGGGAGCCCTCCTGCCTGTACGTGATTCGGCACATCCAGAGGAAATATGTCCGCCGTCCCCAGCCGGTCGGAACCCACGCGATTCAACCCAGCGAGCATCTCGAGGGAGAGAACACAGCGGAACACAAGCACGCGACCGCACAGCCGATCGTCGTGGAAGAGCCAAGCACTCAAGACCTGGAAGAACCCGCCGTCATCGTGGCGCCCAAGCCGCCACAGCCGATCCCAGGTGGATTGGCCGGTCCGGGGCTGTTGGCCCAGCTCCTCGTGAGCAAGTACGCCGATCACCTGCCACTGCATCGGTTCGAACGCATCTCCCAGCGGCACGGCGTGCGATTCTCAAGGCAGACGACGTGCGACTGGTCGCTGGCCTGCGCCGATCTGCTGGGGCCGCTGGATGAGTTAAGCCGCGATGAGGTGTTGGCCTCGGCCGTCGTGCATACTGACGACACGCCGGTCGATGTGCGCAACGCCCACCGGAAGGAACAGGACACGGCTCGGTTCTGGGATTACGTTGGGGACGACGGGCATCGGCTCGTGTGGTTCGACTACACGCCCAGCCGAAAGCGCGATGGCCCCGCCCGCATCCTCAAGGACTTCGAGGGCTATCTTCAGGCCGACGCCTTCAGCGGCTACGACGGGATCTTCGTCCAGTCCCGGGGAAAGATCCGCGAGGTCGCCTGCTGGGCTCACTCCCGAAGAAAATTTAAGGACGCCCAAAACACCGACGTCGCGCGGGGACAGATCGCCTTGGCACGAATCGGCCAGTTGTACGCGATCGAGCGCGAATTGCGCGAGCGGTGCCAAGCCGAATGGAAGGATTCTGTTGGTGGAGGAGCGCTTTGCCAGGATCGCTGCCGAGCGGCAATCCCGCGCCACGCCCTTGCTCGAGACCTTCCAGGCCTGGCTCACGACGGAAGCCGGCAAACTTCTTCCCAAGGAACCGATGCGGCAGGCGATCGACTACGCGCTCTCGAATTGGGCGGCGCTGTGCCGGTACACCCAGGCCGGGTTCCTCGACATCGACAATAACGAGGCCGAACGCGCCCTGCGGGGCATTGCCCTGGGACGCCGCAATTGGCTGTTTTGCGGCAGCGATCGGGGCGGCCGTGCCGCGGCGGTCCACTTCGGCCTGATTGCCAGTTGCCACCGCAACGGAGTCGATCCCTTCGCGTACCTGCGCGATGTCCTGCGGCGTCTGCCGCTCATGCTCCCCCACGCGTCCCGCGACGAGCTCCGCGCGTTGCTCCCCGATCACTGGGCGCCGCGCTGACCAAGGCTCTTCTCAATGCTGGCCGAATCCGTCGGTGCCGCAGACCAACGTGTTCCGCCGGACGCTTACCATCCGA
Organism: uncultured Planctomycetaceae bacterium; assembly: GCA_963833105.1. Classification (GTDB taxonomy): domain Bacteria; phylum Planctomycetota; class Planctomycetia; order Planctomycetales; family Planctomycetaceae; genus DASPSM01. The sequence goes on along the minus strand of CAWHWU010000005.1, from coordinate 61,599 downwards.
GCGCAGCGAGCCGCGCTTGAGGGAGTATTGAGCGAAATTGGCTACGCCAGCGCACTTCTGGCTCGCGAGTTGCCGGATGGTTCGCTGGAACTGGCCGACGGCCACCTGCGGGCCGAGACGACGCCGGACCAGGACGTGCCGGTGCTCATTTTGGACATCGACGAGGCCGAGGCGAACAAGCTGCTGGCCACACTCGACCCGCTGGCGGCGCTCGCACTGGCGGACGGTGAGCGACTGAATGACCTGTTACGAAACGTGGAGACCAGCAGCAGCGCCGTCCAAGCGATGCTCGCCGACGTGGCGAAAAGAGCCGCGTTGGTGGTGCACGACGAACAACTCGAGCCGGCCGACTCCGCACCCATCCTGTTTCCCGAGCGTTACGAGGTTCTCGTGCAGTGTGCCGACGAACCGCAGCAGAAAGAACTCATCGAGCGGCTACTCGCTGACGGGCTCGTCTGCCGCGCACTAATTTCCTGATTCAACGTACGGCAAGCTGGCGTCGACTGAGCTCGCCACAGGCAGCTTGCCCTACGTCCCGCCTGTAAATCATGCCGACTCTGACCATCACCCGCTCGACTCCCATCCAGCGCACGCCGCGAGTCGTGCAGCTCGAGGGATTGTTCGACGTGCCGCCGGCCGAGCGGAGCGAGCTGACTTGGCAGGTGAATCGTGACCGCTGCAACGAGGGCGGGTTGGCGGTAGCCAGGCGCGGCCATCCTCACGAGGCAAATCGAGCGCGACGTGATAGGGAGCGGGAGTCCGGTCGAGTGGGGTTGGTAGAACTCGGGGGGCGATTAGCCGCTGGGGACGGCGGACCGTCGCCGGGCGCGTCGCTGGCGTTTTCGGGCGGCAGCGGCATGCGATTCTTGGACACGCTGCCTGACGCGGGCTTCCGGATGGTTTTGGATCCAGCGATCGGGCAGAAGCGATTCCAGTTCGGCCGGCGTCGCGGTGCGGATCCGGCGGAAGACATCCAGCAAGTACGCCTGCACGTCGATGTTGTGCCGCTTGCAGGTCATCGTCAGCGTATAGAAGACGGCCGCCGTCTCGCCGGCGTGTTCGTTGCCGAAAAACAGCCAGGCCTTTTTGCCCATGACCGGACCTTTGATCATGGCTTCGGTCCGATTGTTGTCGATCGGGATTCGGCCGTCTTCCAGAAATCGCTCGAAGGCTTCCCAGCGATTGCGGAGGTAGTTGATCCCGGCGCGAAGCGGCGATTTGGGCAACTCGTCTTGATCCCGCGCATCAAGCCAGGCCTTGATCCCCGTTACGATCGGCCGGGACTCGGCCTGACGCAACACCAGGCGCTCGTCGTCCGTCATGTCCCGGGCGCGATCTTCGATGTCGTACAGCTTTTGAATCTCCCCCAAGATCCAGGCCGCTTGCGGATGAGGTCCCGCCTCGATCAACGGCTCGAATTTGCGACGGGCGTGAGCCCAGCAACCCACAGCGATGATGCGATTTTTTGAAGCGGCAGCAATCAACTCGTAGCAGATGTAGGCGTCCGACTGGAGGTAGCCTTTGTAGTTCCCCACGATCCGACGAACATTCTCTTCGTCCTTGTGCGAGGCAAAGGCGAAGCACACATAAGGGTGGGCGGCGTCTCCGTACTGGGCGTACAGGTAGGCGCTGCGCGTGCGGCCGAGTTCGGGGCAGAGGATGTCACATGGCGTCTCATCGATGCCCTGCACCCAGGATTGCGTCGTCCGTTCTCGCATCAGCTCGACCAACGGCAGCGCGATGCCGGCCAAGCCCCGCATCCAACGCCACTGCGTCGCGCGGTGAATGGAGAAACCGACTCGCGCCAGAATGTCCTCTTCCCGGTAATACGGAATGTGATCGGCGAAACGACTGGCTGCCAGGTAGGCCAGAAACGCCACTCCCAAATAGCAGCGATCGATGAGCGGCTCGGGCGCGGACGCCGCCACCAAGCGGCCCTGGCCGGTCGCCTCATCCTCCCAGGCGATGACTTCTTCATAGTGCTCCAGCACCCGCACCCGTGCCTCTTGCAGTTCCACTTCTTCCCGAACGAAACGGAAGAAACGCTTCGCCCGAGGGTTATTCCACAATTCCGGCGGAACGTCCCGCTCGTCGAGCCGATGCAGGACCTTTTCACGCGGAATCGAGGCGTCCAGGACTCGCTTTTGCCGGCCTTGGGACGTACGTCGCGTTGGGCCCGCAGCCGTTGCGGCGAGCAACTCACTCGCGGACGGCCTGCCTTCCATGACGAGCATGCCGCGATTCATCGCGGAGGCTTCCGCGGCGGCTTGACCTGCCGCATCTTCTCCGTGGCCGGGCTCGAATCGTTCTCGACGCGAGCCGAACAATTGTCGTTTCAGGCTGGCCAGGTCCCGGTTGAGTTGCTCGATTCGTGCTTCGAGTCGCTCAATGGCTTCCGCCTGCCGAAGGATGATGGCATGGCAAGCCGGAAGATTGTCGGGGAGTTCCACGGGCGTGGAGACCATCGCCATGCCTCCTTGCATGCGTGATCTGCTCGGTCAGCAAGGCCCCGATTATCGCGATCCGGCTGAAGCGGGAAAGCTCAAAATCCGTCGCCACGCCTGGCCGTCGATTCGGTGGGAAATCGCCGAAAACGGAGCCGTTGCCGTGCCGACGTCAGGTCAATCCCTTCCAGCATCAGCGACAACTGGGCCGTACTCAATTCCAAACCGGGTCGCTCCTCCCCGGCAACGGCCGGCGGCCTTTGAAAACTTCCACGCGCCAATCGCTTGTACCAAATGCAAAAACCTGACCCGTCCCAATACAGGATCTTCATCAAGTCCTGGCGGCGATTGAGAAACACGAACAGATGGCCCGAGACCGGTTCCTGTCGGAGCACCCCTTCCGTCAGCAGGATCAGTCCTCGAAAGCTCTTGCGCATGTCGGTCGCGTCCCGGGCGAGGTACAGCTTGGTCTGGGCGGAAATGGCGATCATGTCATTCCTCCCCGGAGGAACCCGCCGAGATGTCGAGCACGGCCAGAATCCGCTTGAACGCGACCGGGTCGAAACTCGCCGGAACGCGAACGACATGGCCACGCGGATGAACGATCTCGATCGGGGCTCCGACGGTAAAGGGAAGAGCGATGGGAAGGAAAGGAGAGGTATCCCCCTGGCCGCCGCGATCACGGCCCGAGTCCGCCGCCACGCCGTCCCCCGACGCTCGGGCTCGGTGCCGACCGCGCTGACGCAGGGTTCGTCGCCACCAATAGAACCGGTGTTCGGAAATCCCCTCCTGGGCACAGAACCGCTTCGTTCCCAGGCCACTGGCTTCCTGCCGCCGAATCGCCTCCCGCCAATACCTCTCCTTCGCCGCATCGCGTGATTTCGCCATCTCCGCACCCCGCGCCGTTTTGGTGAATTCCTGAAAGCCCACGCCTCCAGGTTATCACCCGACACAAGATGCGCCGGTTGCAACGGTCACGACCGTGTAACGGTCTTTCTATCGCCCATGTCAACTCTCCCAATGTGGGAACACGAACGACCGCACGAGACACAAAAAAAAGCCGACGCGACCAAGCACCGCGAGGTGTTTGGTCGCGTCGGCTTACACAATGACAAGCGTCACCAGCTTGTGGGAACGCGCTTCACCGAGTCATCCGACGATCAACTTTGATGCCGCTTATTATGCAGCCATGAATTCAAAAAGCAAGCGAATCAGCGACTTTTTTTTCCGTTTTTAAGTGATCGCGATCTGCACACGCGGTCACTCATAGGATCGTCTCTGTGATTCGGTTGAGATTGGATTCCGACAACCTCGCAGTCCTCCGATGGCAATTGGACCGTGATGGACAGCGCGAGATCGACAGAGGCTCGGCCCATCATCCTCGAGAGCTTGGCGCGGCTTCGCTCCGGCCGAGAGCGAGGCCGCGCGTTGCCATTCGTAGTATCCGTTCTTCGTCTTGTGCTTTACTTTGCCCGGCCATTCGTCTCTGCGGACCCTAAATCCGAGAATGCAAGAAAGAGATCAACCACGGATGTCTTGAAACTTTGTTACCGCGAAAAAAATCTGAGCACTCGCAATACTGAGGTTTTTTTTGAGTGCGCAGTCGCGTGGCGCCGTTTGGGCTGATCATGCCTCACTGCGCCGGCGCAAGCGGCTCTGCCAACATTCGTTCGATTTGCTCTTCAAGTTGGAACGGGTGCGGTTCGGCGACGCGCAGCGTCCCCTGTCGATCGATCAGATACATTGCCGGCCAGGCTTTCACCCGGTAGGCCAATTTTGTCTGGTTCGCCACATCGACGGCAACCGGCCAGCGGAGCTTGTGCTCGATCGCAAACTGAGACATCCGGTCCCCGTCGTCGGTCGAGTGCACGCCGATAATCTCGAAGCCGCGCTCTCGATACTTGTTGTAGACTCTCTGTAGATTCGGCAACGCCGCGATGCAGGAGCCGCACCAGACGCCCCAGAAGTCGACTAACACGACCTTCCCTCTGAGCCCATCTAATGTCAGCTTTCGTCCCCCGCTGCCATACGAGTTGTCCACAGCCAGAGCCGGGGCCGGGCGCCCTTCGAGTGGGGCCAACCGCCGTCGGTCCTCGGCGTCGCCTCGACGCCAGAAACCCTGCGCGTCGATCGAGAGGATGCCGCGGATAAACAGCGGATGCTCGCAGCGGGCGTCGTACAGCGCCGTGTTTGCCTTTCGCAACTTCCATAACCCGGCGTCGGTGACGTGGTCCGAGTTGAGTTCAAGAAACCGCAGGCGCGGCAGCGCGGATAACTGCTGTATCCCGTCATCCGTGAACACCCCGCTCACCGTCAGTCGTTCGAGCGTCTTCAGCTTCGACAAACTTTGCAGTCCCCGGTCCGACAACATTGACTCATCGAGAATCAGGCTGTCGAGACGCTTGAGCTTGGCGACGCGAGCGGCGGTCGTGTCGTCAGCAAGCCCACATAGGATTTGCAAGTGCGTCAAATTGTGCATTCTTCCAAGCGGCTCGTAATCGCCTGGTCGGAGATCGTCCCCACAGAGGTTCAGCTCCGTCAAGTGCGGCAAATCGGCGAGCGCCTCCAGACGCGGAGGAACTCCTTCGCGAATCCCCAGCGAGACGGAACCCAGTTTCGGGAGATCCTTTAAGTACCGAAACCCCTCCCCCGAGACATTCGTCCTCCACAGCTTGAGACATTCCAGAGACTTCAACCGGGCGAGCGACGTCAGTCCCTCGTCGTCGATCGGAAAAAAACTGAGCTTGAGCCAGCGTAAGTCTTTGAGATTGCCTAATCTCGCAACGGAAGCCCGAGAGATCGCGTTCCCAAAGGCGCTCAGCTCGAGTACTTCGATGTGGCCAGCCTGGGTAATCACATCGAGTGTGGGCTCGTCGACGCCCTCCAGCTCGGGCCACTCTCTCAGTTCCGGAAGCGTCGCCAACGCCTGGGCCGCTTTCCGGCTCAAAACCTGATCGGCATCGGGCAGTTGCAGTTTCCGGATTTGCCTCAACTCGTACAACCCGGATGGCGCGTCCTCTGCCAGCTTGCCGCCGATGAACAGCAAAGACCGGAGCGATTTGGCCTTCGAAAGGCCGCGGAGCATCGTGGCGTTGACGGGAAAGTTCGAGAGCCACAGCTTTTCCAAGTGCGGCGATTTCTCGAAGTGCGCAAAGCTGGTTGCGACTTCGGCTGCTTGGGCCAAACCCGTCACGTTAATTCCCCTCCGTTCTCCTTTCAGCAGGATTCTCCGCAGATTAAGCGATCGCAGGCGCGGAATGCTCGCCAACGCCCGGAGATGCTGGTCCTTCAATTTTTCAATCTCAATGCTCAGCCACTCCAGTTTCTGACAACGGGGGAGCGAATCGATCGTTGCATCGGACAACCGCCAATTGGAGAGGTCGAGACTCTTGAGCTCCGGCAGCGACCCGAGCCACTTGACGCCATGAACCAGCGATTGCCTCTTACCTCCCTTGCGCGAGTCCAAATTCAGGTGCAGCAGACGCGGGAGCACACCCAGTTCGGAGAGGTGTTCATCCGAAGTTCGGAGCCCGAGAGCCCGCAAGCCTCGCAACTTCGAGATCGCCCTCAACTGCGGGACATCGACCTCCGCGAAGGGAACGCTCAATCGCTGAATCGAGTCAGGGTCGAGCGCGGAGAGAAACCCCAGACCGTTTGGCGCCGCCGGGTGCACGTCGAGCCAAATCTCGGTCCCTCGAGGCACGACCACGTCGCCGCGCCGACTTCAGCTCGACCCATCCTTGCCCGAGCTGATCCAAGTCCCAAGCGTCGGCCCGAACCGGCCGTACCTTTATCGTTCCGACGGAGCGGTCCGGGGGAAAATGCAGTGTTTTGCCTGAACTTGGCGGCAACGCGCTTTGCCGCGCAGCAGAGGCATTAATTTTCGCCGAGGCAGTCGGTGGGCCGTAATAAGTTGCGGCTAGCGCAACCGGGTTGCGATAAGCCAACGCGAGCGACGCAATGGAACTCGAAAGGGTGGCGAGCAGCAACGTTTTCCGCAGCCCGTCGACGAAGAGCGTTCGACGCAATAATCGTCGCCGGTGCGCGCAAGTCCGCCGGATCCAATCCGGTCGCATGGAGGGATCGGCGAGAGGCGATTTCTGGCGGATTCTCTTGGCGTTCTCGCGACCAGGAAACGCCCCCACTTGCGCGAGGCACGATGCATAGCACACCCTCTTTTCGGCGACTGCCAAGTCATGGAGGCGAGCTTTGCGGACCATGGACGAAAGCAGTCTTGCTACAGTATGTTGCTGGATATGAGCTATAATTATGCATGCCTGACGGGATCGCGGCAAGAATGAAGGACGGGCACGGAGAGCGCTCAAAGTCCGTGAACCTTCTTCAAAAGAAACGGCTCGACCGCCAATTTCGTAAAGGGCGCCACTGTCGTGCGGAGTTGCTGACCATTTTGTCGACGATGTAAAATGCCGCCGAGGAAACCACAGCACCCGACTCTTCGAAGGACTAGGCCATGGCGTCCCCGGTGGCAACTTCGAGCTCGGATCGCATCGCTTCGCTCGACGCCCTTCGTGGACTGACCGTTCTAGCCTGGCTTTTGTGCGTGCTGGGCGCGCCGGTGCTGTATCAACTGCCAAATAGCTTCCTGGCCACGACGGTGGCCGATGAATTGTCTCCATCCTTCTGGAACGGCGTCACGGTCAACGAGCTCGTCTTGCCGATGTTCCTGTTTGTGGCGGGCGCCTCGATCGTGCCGGCGTTTCAGAAGCGGCGCAAAGCTGGCCAATCGAATCGGCAGTTGGCCGCCCGGATCGCTCGGCGCGTCGTGCTGCTCTTCGCCATCGGTATTCTCTGCGAGGGAGGGGTGTTCCAGCACTGGCCCCATTTGCGATTCGTCGGCGCATTCCAGCGAATCGCAGTTTGTTACGCGATTGTGGCTGCCCTACACCTGACGACTCGCTGGCGTTTCCAAGCCGCAACCCTGGTGTTCCTACTCGCTGGCTATTCGGTCGTTCTTGCATTCACGACGGCCGGACAATCGGGTATCAGCGATTCACTCGAGAAAAATGCCGCCGCGCGTGTCGACCAGCTACTGCTTCCCGGACGGACGTACTTTTCGACTTGGGACCCCGAGGGGATGCTCACGACGGTGCCTGCCCTGGCGATCGCGATTGCCGGGCTGCTCGCGGGTCAATCGCTAACGGCCGGCAGTCGGAGCCAGGCCAACCGGAGCGTATGGCTCATAGGCATCGGAATCATCGCCGTCAATCTGGGCTTTTTCGGTGATGCACTCGTTGCCATCAATTCGTATCTCTGCTCGCTCACATTCTGTCTGATCGCGATTGGTGCGGGTTCAGTATTGCTTGGAGGATTTCACTGTGAACTCGGTGTTCGCCCACAGAGCACTTGGTTGGCCCCGGTGACCGCGCTGGGCCGCAACTCACTCGTATTCGTCCTTGCAACAGTCGTTCTTTCAAATGCTAATTGGCTCGCCCAGCCCGCGGGGCCTCGCGGCCCGTTTGTGGGCAGTGTGGGATGGGCATTGATTCTATTCTTCGTGGTTGGAACGACCGCGTCGTACTTGAACCGCCGCCAGATTTACGTGACGGCATAGGCCGCCGGTTGGTAGGTCGATCGTTCACCCCTTGCTTGAGCGGAATCTTACTCCTTCTTACATCAAGAGCGCCTGCAATCGTGCCCCAAACAAGCGGGGTCGCGATCGAAGGATGGAGCACTACTACTCTCCCCTCTCTCGGAGAAAGAGTAAGCGCCCGCAGGTTCCTCGTTCTTGCGCGACCCGGTTGGCTTCGGTAGCATAGGTGAGTCCCTCGGACGGAGAGGCGCGCGCTTTCTGACGGCCGATTGGCTCCGGTCTTGACGATGGCGACTGAAATCCCTGCGAATGACGATTGGTACTGCAAGGTGTTCGGCACGGAGTTCGGACCGCTGCCGGGCGAAGCCGTGCGCCGGATGCTCGAAATGGAGCAATTGTCTGCCGAAGATCTCGTGCGAGCCGGTTCGAGCGGGCCTTGGCAGACGGTCCGGGAAGTCGCTGACCTCCGAGCGCTGCTCAAAGGAGATGACTCGCGACCGGGATCGACATCGCCCGAACGTCTGCCCCAGTCGGATGAGCCCCCTGATGGATGGTATTATGAACTTGACGGGCGGACGCATGGTCCACTCACTCTGTGTGCGCTCGTGGAGTTGATCGGCGCCAGCGGCGACACGGCACAGGAAGTGGTCGTCCGACAAACCCGGGAGGGGGCATGGATGCCGTTCAATTCGCTTCCCGGAATATCTCCGTCGCCCGCGCCCGCCAACCGGCCCGACCGGCTTCAGCAGGCGTCCACAACCAGCACGATGTCTGCCGGGAGTGGTCGGCGCGGGCACGCTTCATTCGACGATTGGTCCGCGAGAACCTTGACCTGACGATCGCTCTCGCAGTTTGGCTATTGCTCAATGGGGTGATCCTTGTCGCTTGGACGCAATCCTACGCAACGGAGCGGAGGTACTTTGCGACGCTGCGCATCCTCGAGGCGGAGACCAGGGCACTGCAGGCCCGTGATGCGCCAGGCCAGGATTGGGCGGTGTTTCGCGCGCGTGTCAAACAAACGCTTGCACCGATGGTGGCGGATCTCAAAAAGAGAGCGAGTGCATCAGAGCCGATCCGTCAACATCTCCTTTGGGCCGCCCGCGACCAATTCCCAAAATGCGTCGGACCGCGAAGTTCCGAAAACTCAGAGTCGCAACATTTGTACCAACGACGTATGCGGGTAGTCGAAGAAGAATTGGCAGAACAGTGACTCCTTCGGAGGCACTTCAACAGCCGCTGCGTCAATGCTGCTCGGAGGTAGTCTGCCAAGGAGTGCTTACGTGAGGGATGAAGAGAAACCGCCGCATTGCGGCGCTCCCCACGCTCAGACTGTTCCCCAGGCGGAGGACGCCGGACGCTCGCCGGCAGATGATGACGTCTCAACTGCCGAGCTTCGACACTGGCTCGAATTCAGCTGCTGGACGACGCTGACGCTGGCGCCTTTTCTTTACTGGGTCAATGGCCCTGCCGTGTCGGAAGACCAATTCGTTGTTCGGACGGCGCTCGTCGTCCTCGCCAGTTGCGGTGCCGTCGGATTGCGAACCTATGCGTGGCTCCGCCGGCCGCCTCCTTGATCCCCGTGCCACGTTCGAGTGTGCCCTGTCTTGCGCTGCGGCGGACGCCCGAATTCCAAGGGATAGATCGTTGGACTTCGGCTCTTCTCCTTAGTGAACGGATGACTATGGCTATCGCTCCTTACTTAGTTCCGGCACTCAAGCGGCGTCGTCATTGCTATCCGGATCGAGCCTGGCACGCTGTCCCAGGACGTATTGACTCGTTCAGATCAGGGTCAAGCGACGCCCACAAATGACAACAAGCACCGCGTGGATGCAGCTCCCGTGCAGCGCACGGGAGCAGGCATTTGACGCAACCACAGCCGCATTCTACAGTTGACTCAGGACAAAACGTGGGTTCGATTCCCGCCGCCGACGTCGGCTGCGATGAAGGTCGTCTCGACAGACCAGACGGTTAACAGGATGCCGCACCTTCCGCTCGCTTGCGGTTTACACCGAAGTTAACAGATCGCGAGAGCGACCGTCGGTTAACAGCCGCAATGCTACAAAACGGCTTGTTGTGCAGGGTTTGCAGAGCTCGCTGAGGCATTAGGTCAACCAATCCTACAGCACTGGAAATGCCGTGTCCTGAGAAATCGGGACCGGGGGTTCGAATCCCCCTCTCTCCGCTCGCCTTTGACGCTTCTGCCCATCTCATTGCGGTGTCGCCGGTTGCGACGCCGTTTTTGATTGGCACAGTTGATTGTGTCAATACTGCGTCAATCAGGATGACCGGAGGCTTGAGCGTCATGCTCATCGGAACGGCCATGACGAGCTGTCGCTCGAATTGGCCGCAGCCGTCGTCTTCTCAGAAATGGTCATTCTCGCCTCGGCGCCCTCCCGTTTTTGAAAAAGCCTAGGAACCATCACCGGCGGCAACAGCGCCGCCGGCAGCACCCTGAAAATTGATCCGCTGCATCTGGCGTTGGCTCTCTTCATCATAAAGATGGAAATAATGCCGGACCATCTTCGAGTTTGAGTGGCCGAGCCAACTCATCACGATGTGTTCGGGGACCCCGCTCTGCGCACAGGTACTGCAGAAGAAATGCCTGAAGGAGTGCAGTCGGCCGTTGATAAAGCCGATTTCCGCCGGGCCGGTCGGAAACCGGTCCTTCAGTTTGTCCAGGACGTCGCGGATCAATACCCGTCGAACGACATCGGCCTTGAGCCGGCCGCCCCGCGGGCCGTGGAATATCCGGCCGTCTGGCGATCGGGGGAGCGCCTCCAACACTCGCCGGAGATCCCCATGGATCGGAAAGGCACGGCTTCGGCCGGTCTTGGTCGTACGTACTTCGGCGCCGGCCCGACGGCGGCGGTGACGCTCGTCCACAATTTGAAGCATCTGTAGGTCGTCGCTGACATCGCTCCAACGCAGAGACGCCAGCTCGGAAATCCGTACTCCCGCGGTAGACAAACCCGTCACGATATCGCCGAGCCAGACCAACTCGGCGTGCTGCCGGCAGTAGTCCATGATCGCGGCGACCTCGGCTGGCCGGTAACAGTAAGTGTCCGTCCCAGACGGCTTCTTCAGCGGCAATCGGATGAGCGCCGATTGCGGCAGATAACCCTCTTGAATGAGCCATTTGATGGCTTGCTTCAGGGTATTGAGCTCCAGGTATTCGGTTGCATACGCGTAGCTCTCTCCGTCAAGCCATGCGGCATAGTCGCTCAATATGTTCTTCGTCACCTGGTCCCATGCGGTGACATGTTTTTTCGTTGCGAACGGCAAGAACTTGCCAAACACGGCCCGGTACCGTTTCACCGTCGTTTTGCCAGCGCCACCCGTGATCGCTGATCGGCCGACAAACTGCATGTACAGGTCACGGCCCTTCTCGAGGTCCAGGGCCTCCGAACCGGAAGCGTTGAGGACGCTCCGGTCCGCCAGGCCGAGCTCCACAGCCCGCAGCCGGTCGAGCTCTTTGAGGTTATCGAGCGCCTTACTGCGGTCCCGGGTGCCCAGTGAATGGCGACCGGCGTCGACGCGATTTGAACGGCCGTCCGCGACGAACACGCCATTGCGTTCGCCGAGCAGCCAGGTGAAATACGTGCAAACAAGTCTCTCTTTTTCTCGTCTCTTTGGCACGTTCGCGATTCCTTTTTGGTTCACGAACGCCGCCGTGGCCCCGTGCCGCCACCGGGGCTGAGGGCCGGGCAGGCGTTCTGGGGAGTTGTCTTGTTCATGTTGCGGCTGACTGGTAGCCGCTATCGAGTCGCTGCTATGGCTGGCGGGCTTGGAGGGTGCGGAATTCGCTTCCGCTCCCCCCAGCGGAGGCACTGAAATGAGGATCCGGCCTCGCCGCCCCGCCGGCTGGATGTGTGACAATTTGCCCGCCTTCACGTAGCGACGCACCGTCGATACGGAAAGCCCGGACCATTCCGCGAACTGCTTCACGCTGCGGAAAGCTGGCTGTGGCAAAAGTGGCTCGTCGCGTATTTCCCTGCGGCCAAACGACGGTCGTTGTTGAGGCAACATCTAAAGATGCGCCCTGCATCATCTCGGTCTTGCCAAGTTGCGCAGCGTTAAATTTCACCAGCGACCGGCGCCGACCGTAACCGGCTTTTGGCACGACGCCTTAGGTCAGAGCCGTGCTAGAGATATCTGGGAAGAAGGGAAGAATAGCGATGCTGGGAAAGCGAAAATGCCACGGGCTTGTCGACGACGTGCGTTAGACGCGAATGAAATGGACGACGGCCTACGGTGCTTACTCATTCCCCCACGGCGTCGCCACCCCGAGCTTCGGTTACCCGTTCTCGAAGGTAGGTGATCAACCGGGCGTCGGCGTCAGTTTGAAGGTCAAGAAGCTCCATGATTTGGGCATCCGTACAGCCCCGCCGGAGGAGTTCCTCGACATCCATCAGAAGATCCGCTGATTCGAGGTCGTCGAAGGTCATGCCGGCGGCCTCGAGCAACCCCGTAGCGTCATTGTCGTACCGTTGCGGTTGGACAACAGTTTCCGGCACGGGGCGCGGTGTTCTGCTGCGGAATGGCCTGCCTCGGGAGACGCGCGGAGTCCCGGTCGTAAAGAGCCGCGATAGCTTGAGTGGACCAAACAACTTCACCCACAGTTCAGGGCTGTAGGGATGCCCTACGATCAACTGGAACGCCGACTCATAGCGATTTGCGATCGTTCGGATCGAACCGCGCATTTGACTAGCGATTTCACGAAATCGCATTTCACGTTCAACGTCGTAGGTCGAACCTGTCCAGCCTTCACGCATGTCCCATGGCGCAGATAATCGTCCAGTCGATCATTGCGGCGGCGCGGAGCACGCACATTGAAGCGCCTTCTCCAGTCCCTTAAAATCGCTCGAACAGCGGCGAGAATCGTCCGATCAGACGCACGCAGATTGATACTAATCATTGGCAAATCGGGATGTTGATCAAGTTCGGGCAGTGCCATTTCATGTAGCTGGCGTGACCGTTCAAAACGGTCCTCGACGGTTTCGGAACCACTTGCTGAATCAACCAGGAAGTTCCCAATGGCAAGCCGTGCTGTTGCGGGAAGCATTGAGAGAACACCAACAAAGCCTCGAATGCTCAAGGGCACAACCGCTCCATCGCGCCAGGCGGCCAAGAGCTGTCCCTCGTCCAGGGTGGCGGCCTCGGTGGCGGGGTCGATTGGTTCGCCCGTGAACCCAATCGCCAGCAAGAGGCTCCGCGCGGCGTCCTTCATGAGGCGAACTCGCGGATCTGCCTCCAAGACCGTGGCGCGAGCGGCTTGCCAAAAGCTCAAGTAATACGGATGGCGGCGGGTTACCTCCCACCGAAATTGCAGCGGCAATTGCATCAGAACATCACGCGGGCGAAGGACAAGCCTTCGCTCATCGGGTAATTCGATGCCGTCCGTCGACATCCGCAGCTTCCGTTCATGGACCTTGAATCGAAGATGCGTCTCAATTCTATCCTGCGATCTTCCGCTCGTGACAGGGCGTCACCGCGCTCTAACCTTTCAGTCGGGGCCTGCACCAAATTGACCTTGGGGATCCAGATTGACGGATTTACGGGCCCCGCCGACGCACCGTGAAGCCATCGGCCGGGCCTTCACTGCGATCGGCGGTTCCTGGTCCCGAAGTGTTGTGATTCTTCGATTGTCAGTGAGATCCAGCAGCGGCAGCGGCAGCGACCCGGCGACCGGCCGCACAGGCGGCCGCTCGCTAGGATGTGCGTCCACTCAGAGACAGTTCGCCGTAACGACTCGCGGCTCGGTCTCCCCAATGCCGCCCTGGAAACGCTCCCAGCTTTTCCGGAGCTCGTTCCGCAGTTGCGAAATTCTGTGCAAGAAACTCGAAATCGTGCTGCGATGGCAGAGGGCCGTTCCCCCACCGCCAGGGCCTTGGCAACGGCCCGTTTGCGGACGGTCTCAGATCGAAGCCAGGCTTCGATGTCGAGTCGCGCTGCAGCCGCGTCGGCCGGCGAAAAGGCTCTGGTCTCTGCGATGATCGCCTTCCACGGAGATCTGGAGCGGTCGTCTCGGTCTTCGAGACTGCAGATGCGAAGACCGTCGCGCCTCGCCCGATGACAGAGCTCTTGAGCGTTTTTACGTCCGCCGACTCTGCGGCCGTCCTTAACGGCCAAGACACTGAATCGCAAAAGCGGGCTGAATACCTGCTTCGCATCCCGGCCGCGAGCCGACAGTCGCACAAACCCCAGCCAGACGCGGGCGACTGTCTCCGAAATCAGTTCTTCGCGGTCAGTCTCTCGGCAGCGACGGAAGACATGCCGCGCATACCGCTCGACGTCCGGTAACAGACAAAGGAATTCTTGCTGCAGTTGTTCAATTCCCGTTCGATTCGTCTTTGACATGGGGCGAACTCTCCGAAAAGAGACCGCCCCCGAGAGGGCGGTCATTGAGTGGACAATGACCGCCCAACGTTTGGGCGAGAACAAATTGGCCGAATTGGGAACGGCCGGGTAGCTGTCAGCGGTTTCACTGAATGCTTGCGGTGCTGCCGCGTCATTCGGCGCAAGGGCCGCCGACGGATTTCAGCTGTGAGCAGCAGTGCGGTTGATTCAATGCAGCAGGCAGCAAGGGCCATCACGCGCGTACCGGCTCGCGAACATCGAGAGGATCCAGCCGTCTAGTTCAGTGTTTTGGAGCGATTTCCGTTAAAGCGAGACGACGCATCCGGAGGAAGGAGCGTCGCCGCGGGCTTGAACTGACGCACCGGCGAGAGTCGAGGTCGTTACAGCAGGTCCAGTTCTCTTCTGAAGTGCGACGTTCGAGTCATAGGAAACAAAAAACCCGTCGTTCTCGCGCCAAGGCGGGAACAGCGGGTCTCCACATTCATCGGGCTGGTAATTTCTCTATATTGTCTCCTACCTTAATCTGCCTTGTTTTTGCGGTTTTTTAAGCACATCGCTCCGCCCTTGCGGCCTGTCTACGGGCATTGGCAGCGAGCCGATGTGGCGCCGACCGCCTACATCAGTTTTCAGCGAACGGCGGGCAGTGGCAGTGATCACCTTCCTTTCTCGCTTCTGGCTTGCGCTGTCCGAGAGCGGGCAAACCAAAAAGGCTCCGCATATCTCGCACGCAGCGGAAACGGCGGGGCATTCACATTCATCGGGTTGGCAATTATATTCTTCTTCTCTCTGCACCTTAATATAACACCGAAATGGCAATTCTTTAGCGCTATGTAATTTCGCGATCGAATGCGCTCAAGCCCCGCATCGTCGATCACCGATCGCGAGCGGACCGCCGTCTGGTTCGCCAGGTTACCGGCGGATGCCGGTCGTCGTCGTCAACCGTCTCGGCCCCAAAAATCTGTGTCGACTGATGAATGGCTCCAGAGGTTTTCGTAATATATTGCCATCGATCGTGCGTCCGGACGTTTCAACCTCGCCACGAATCCACGTCGGATCGTCCGATTTCGTGGAGGTCGGGCGACGTCGTGCTTAAATGGGCTGCGCCCGACGTTACCACGGAGTCGCAACGCGATGCGCCTGGCGGAACTGCTGGTCTATTTTGATACGTCGCCGGCGATGCGGCTGCTGCGGTCACCCAACGCACCTTTTATCGCCGACTTTCTGAATCGACAGTTCAAGCAGGCGGCGCGAATCGCCATCTCTCATTCGGATCTGCTGTCCGCCTTGATTGTTTACCAGGAACAACTTCAGGAAAGCTACCCAGAGAAGCTCGGTGGCAAAGCCGACAGTTATCTCACGGACTGGTGCTCGCGCGAGACGCGTTGGCTGCAACGATTCCTCGAAGCCGGCCGCGACGAGCCGGTCTACCAATTGACGCCGCATACCGAGGACGTGTTCGCGTTTCTCGACAGGGTGCTGGACAAAGACTTGGGCTTTGTGGGGACGGAGTCGCGGCTGAAATTGGTGATCGAGACCCTCGCGGACCTTGTTGTCGGCTCTTCGGACGATCCGGAAATGAGACTTGCCCATCTGCGCGAAGAGAGAACCGCATTCGAGCCGAGATCGAGCAGATCGAAACGAGCGGCCGCGTGACAAAATACCAGCCGGCCCAGGTTCGCGAGCGGTTCGCGACCGCCGTTTCGCTCCTGCGGCAGTTGCAGGGGGACTTTCGCTCCGTCGAGGAATCGTTCCGGGGCATCACGCTGGAGGTCCAGCAGCGCCAGGTCGAAGGGCGCGAGACGCGCGGCGGCATTCTCGAGTTCGCCCTCGATGCCGAGGACGTGCTCAAGAACGAAGACCAAGGGGTCAGTTTTTACGAGTTCGTCCGGCTGATTCTCTCCCCCACGCAGACCGAGCGGCTGGAACGAATCATTCAAGAAGTCCGCCGCATCCCGGAACTGTGGACGCAGCCGGAGGGGTTGGAGACCATCCGCGGCATGGTGACGCTGCTACAGAACGAAGCCGCTAAGGTCATGCGCACGAACCAGCGGCTATCGACCTCGCTGCGACGCCTGCTCGACGCGCGGGCCCACGCCGAGCGGCAGAGGATCGCCCGGCTCTTGCAAGAGATTCGGCGCACACGCTGTCTCGGTCGCCCGCGATCCGCCGCGGGAGGCCGTCGGAATTGACCTCGAGGTCGATCTCGCGATCGAGTCCCCCTTTCGCCGCACGTTCTGGAACGAGCCCCACCGGTTCGAGACAATCGATCTCACGGACTTCGAGGCCGACGAGAGCCAGCGCCTGGAGGCGGACCGGATTTCCCCCGAATGATCCTCTTTTCAAATCAGCGAGGCGCGCTTATGACGGCGTCTGCTCCTTTTGCATGGACCTCCATTACCATTCGTGCAAGAGTGGCGTGGCGAGACCGTCCAAGAAGCCCAAGCACGGACGGCCGGAGAGGGACCCCTGAAAGGAAACGAGATGCGTTACGGACTGGCGATCATCGCCTTGCTTTTGTCCGCGGGTTCAGCCCTCGCGGCGAAGCCGCATTACGAGCTGACCGGCGAAGTGGTCGCGATCGCCGATGGGGACACGCTCGCGGTTCTCGACGAATCGAAGGCGCAGCACAAGATTCGGCTCGCCGGGATCGACGCTCCCGAGAAGGGACAGGCTTTCGGGAAAAAAACGCGCGAGAATCTCGCCGCAAAGGTCTTCCGCCAGACCGTCCGCATCGAGGTGACCGATGTCGACCGATACCGCCGCGAAGTGGGCCGAATCGATCTAGGTGACCGCTTCATCAACATGGAAATAGTCCGTGAGGGCTTCGCCTGGCGGTACGTCCAATACGACAGGAACGGAGAATTCACATCAGCAGAGGACGACGCTCACGATCACCGCCGCGGATTGTGGACAGATTCCAATCCGATGCCCCAGTGGGAATGGCGGAAGGCCAAACGGGAACGGACGAGGACACCATGAGTCGGAAAAATTACTCATCGATCGGCGGCCTATCGTTCGAAGGATGACTGCCACTTTCACAGGGGGAACGTCGCAATGAGCGATCCGATCAAGCATGTGATCGTGCTCATGTTTGAAAACCATTCCTTTGACCAAATGCTCGGCTGCTTCAAATCACAGCCGGGCTTCGAAGGGCTCGATGGCGTGGACGCGGATAACCCGTCCATCAATCGCGATTCGCAAGGCAACGAGTACGCCCAGACGCCATCCACCGACGCCGTCGTTAAGCCAGACCCCAAACATGAGCTTGAGCATGTTCGTGTGCAGCTCGCCGGCGGCAACAGTGGCTTTGTTTTGGACTATGAGCAGTCCTACGGCGCGACGCCGCAGCAGCGGCAACAGATCATGAGCTTCCACCCGCTCGATTTCCTGCCCGCGCTGCACACGCTAGCGAAACATTTCACTGTATGCGATCGCTGGTATTCGTCGGTGCCAGGACCGACTTGGGCAAATCGTTTTTTCGTTCACAGCGGGACTTCCGTCGGTCGAGTCAAAATGCCCGGAGGATTGGACCAAAGTCCTTCGCTCTATCTCGGCTACGATCAGGACACGATTTATGACCGACTCAGCCAAGCCGGCATTCCATGGAGGATTTATCATGGCGACGTGCCGCAATCGCTCGTACTTTCGCATCAGCGAACCGACGCGCAATCGGCTTGTTATGAATGGATGGACCAGTTTTTCGACGACGTAAACGGTCCGGAGGACGCGTTCCCTGCCTACTCTTTTATCGAACCCCGATATTTTCACATTCCGATTGAGCAGCCTCAGAACGACGACCATCCGCCTCACTCGACGTTTCCCGCGCAAGCGCTATTGGCAGACGTATACAACGCCTTGATCGGAAACGAAGCTCTCTGGAACTCAAGCGTCCTTATCGTCGTCTACGACGAACATGGAGGTTTTTTTGATCATGTCGTTCCGCCGGCAGCGACGCCTCCAGACCAATTCGACAGCGAATACGACTTTCGGCAGTACGGCCTCAGAGTGCCGGCACTGCTCGTTTCTCCATGGACAGAGAGGAGAGTGCTCTCGACTCCCTTTGACCACACCAGCATCATCAAATACGCGATCGAGAAATGGGGCCTGGGACCGCTAACTGATCGAGTACAAACCGCCAACAGCATCGCCGAAGCGACTAGCGTTGCATCAAGCCCGCGGCACGACACACCTGGCCCAATCCAATTGCCTCACCCCTTGATGCTGACAGCGCCCGGCGGCCTTGCCCCCGAAGTGCCATCCGAGGAACTCAACGAAAATCAGAAGGCCCTGCTCGAATTCTCCAAATTTCTCGAAACACAGACTCCGCAGGCTGCTCGGCCAAAGTTTGCGGCGATGGCATCGCCTAATCCCGCGTACGCCGCCAGGGAGCGTGTGGCAGCATTCCTCGATCACAAGAAAGCCAGTCGTTTACCCTGATCGCGGAATCGGTGCTTGCAACCGGTGCAGCGCTGATCTGACAGTCTTGCAGACTCCTAATCGCGATGCCGTTTGGTAAATTTGAGTAACTGCAGAGATTCAAGGCGCGTGCCACAGGTCGCGTTTCGGTTCGTCGAGCCGGGCGAGCAGCCATCGGCTGCTCCGGCGGTCACGCCTCCGGAAGGGAGTCCCGTCAATGGAGCCCGTACCAGGCCGGATGATCCTTCGGCAAAGGCTGGCCAATCGGCTTGTCCTTGGTGTGCAGATAAACGCGGATTGACTCTGCGTATTTCGGGTCGATCGCACGCGGCACTCGACAAGGCTTTGGCTGGATTGGGTCGGCTCCTCGAGCCCAGCAAGTTTCGGCGAGTTTATTGTTCGTAGAATACGCCTCGCGCGGCAGCGCCCGGGGCAGGGAGCTTATCGACGGGCCGAACGAAACGATTATTCCGGTTGTACGGCTTATTCTTCCTATTGCCGAATTCCCTGACGTAAGGAGCCGATCGACTGTAGTAGGTTTACGAGTTAGAACTGATCTGCACCGGCCGCAAACCTGTCCTATGGGGGGTCTGTTATGCGACGCTGGTTGTCCTTCGCTTTGTGCATCGCGCTATTTGTCGGCCCCGGCTGCCGCTCCCAGCAGCTTGCATCTGATCAGAACAAGATCCGTTGCGAGGTTCTCAATCTCTACACCGACCAGATCATGGACAACTTGATCCGCACCGACCAGGGTTTCCCGATTGTGCAGATGGACTACACGCAGCTCGTAGGCACGGTTACGCAGAACGGCACCGCGGGCGTCACCGACGGCTACACGTCGGCAGCGACCCACTCGCTGGCCGGCGTAGTGCAGACGATTACCCACACCTTCACCAACGTGGTCACCTTTAACGCCAGCGGCTACGAAACGGCCGTGCTGACCGTCACGGCGAATCCGCTCATCAACAACAACGAGGTCTATAACGCGTACATCAAGTTCGTAAACCAGACGCCCAGCCCCTTGGTGAAGACCTGCGATCCGCCGCCGCCGGGCGCTGCTCATATTTGCCGCAAGTGCGGCAGTGTCTACTACTGGATTCCGACCGGATACAAGAACGAGTTTTTCCGTTTGGCGTTGGCGACGACAGTCATGCGCCCCACCGCCCCGGCGGACTATTTTGAGAACACGGTCTCGAAGGCCGTGCGGGAGGGGGATGCCTTCCAGCTGCCACCGGCACCCGACGGTTCAATCCTATGGCAACAGCGTTTCGCCGTCCAGTTCAAGACGATGATGCAGAACGGAACGGGTGTGATGGATGCCGTGATAGACGGCGGCGTCAAGCATATTGCGCTTCACATGTACGTGTCTCCTTCGACCGGAACGGCGGCAGGGAAGCAAGCCGCTCCGGGTGCTCTCACCGACTGGTTCTTGGTCAGCTGTTCCATCAAGACCCTGGGTGGATCGCCTCAGGCAGTGGAGCAGCAGGGTCGCGACGTCGCGGCGCAGATGGCCGACTACGCTCGCCAACTGGAGCAACAACCGAACAATCAATCCGTGAAGGTAACGCTTGATTTCTTCAGGCCGACGCCACCGACGGCGCAGGCTCTGAATACGATCCAGAGTGACACCACGCAAATCCGATTGCAAGGCACCGCGCCGCACTAACACGGAGGGCGAGGCGCGGGTTCAAGCAAAAAACTTCGAAATCGGTTCGGGGCGATCCGCAGTGTGCAAACAACCCCGGACTTGGAGGAAAAAACGTGCCGCAGCTAAACAACAAGATCGCCTCCTTGATGGTCAAGGTGAGCGACATCCAGAACAATCCGTCATTTGACGTGCAGGCCAGCGAAGACCCTGTCGTTACAGGCACTAGCCCCTTCGTGTGTACCGGCTTCGCAGCCGACGCCGATCTGCTGCAAGAAATCCTTACGGAGGTTATGGCGAAGTTCCCGGGACAACTGATGAGCCTCTGCATCGACGGCAATACAATCAAACGCAAGGTGAACTGTGCCGAGGGAGCAAAGTCGGAAGCCGAGGCAGGCAAGCCAAAAGCCGGGGCAACCAAACCGGGAACCCGGGCATCAAAACCGAAGCCCTAGCTGCGTCCCGGTCTCGACCGCCCTTGACCGCGGCAACGTAGGCGGCGCTACCGGCAAATGACCGCAGGCATTGGCCCTCCTTGGTGATCGAACCCAAACGCTCCGTTTCGCCCGAACTGCGGCAGCCGAGTGCCAGACCCAGGAAATGTGCCAAGCTCCGACCACGCGGAAACCGGTCGATGGGCATGATGGCCAGGGGGTGAGCTTTTCTACAACATCGCCGTGACGCCTTGGCTTAACGTCACGCCAGACATTAAGGTCGTCGTGCCCGCCCGGGAGAATGTTGACTCGGCAGTGGTGGCTGGCGACCGCAACCGACCTGCAAGCTCGCCCTCGAACTGCGCGGCGGCAATCCGGCCGCTGATCGCTTGAAACGCCGTGTGTGCTTCGCGAAATCCCGGTCCGTGGCTGACTTGGAGCGTCAAGCCGGGCTTGTTGCAGTGGGGTTAATGCCGCATTTCACTTGTGTCCGCTAGGCCTTAACCAAGCGTATCCGGCGGGGCTTTTGGCGAAGAACTTTTGAAAAAGCGAAATCCCTCGGCGTTTTTGCGGTGTTTCAGGAGTATCTGACTCTGCAACATCACAACCACGGAGGGATTTCGAGTGAACGCCAAGATACGTCGTCAACTGCGGGCTGGCAAGCAGCGGATCGAGCGACGCCTGGATAAATCGAAACTGGGTGATTGCGATAAGCCGGTCATGTCCGACTCCAACATCCAGTACGAGATCGCGGAGCGGACGCACGGGCATGAGCTACGGAGGCCTGGGCGCGATGGTGCTGTTGGTCCGGCGATTAGGCTTGGCCGAGGCCATCGACCGGCGACTGCACCTGCTGAAGATTCATCTGCCGTATCACGAGAGCGACCACGTGCTGAATCTGGCCTATAACGCACTGTGCGACGGTCGCTGCCTGGAAGATCTCGAACTGCGCCGCAACGACGAAGTGCATCTCGACGCGCTGGGCGCGCGGCGCATCCCGGATCCGACGACGGCCGGCGACTTCTGCCGCCGCTTCCAGGAGCACGACATCCGGGTATTGCAAGAAGTGTTCGACGAGACACGAAAGAAAGTTTGGAGCGAGCAGTCGCCGGAGTTCTTCGACGAGGCGCGCATCGACATGGACGGCACGTTCGTCGTCACCGGCGGCGAGTGCAAGCAAGGCATGGACATCAATTACAAGAAGCAGTGGAGCTATCATCCGTTCGTTCGTGTCACTGGCCAACACCGGCGAAGTGTTGTCGATCGTCAATCGTTCGGGCAACCGCCCCAGCCATGAAGGAGCGGCCGACGAAGTCGATCGCCAACTGAAGGTCTGTTTGGAAGCTGGATTCAAGACTGTGCTGTTGCGCGGAGACACCGACTTCTCGCAGACCAAGCATCTGGATCGTTGGAGCGGCGACCCGCGGGTACGGTTCATCTTTGGCATGGATTGCACTGCCAGTTTGCACATCCTGGCCGACGATCTGCCGCTGGCGGCCTGGAAACCGCTGAAACGACCGCGGCGACTACCAGGTCAAGACCAAGCGGCGCAAGCGGCCCGCGAACGTCAAAGCGGCCATCGTGCGCGAGCGGGAGTTCGAGAACATCCGCTTGGAAAGCGAGGAAGTGGCCGAGTTCGATTACCGGCCCACGGCTTGCAAACAGACCTATCGCATGGTGGTGGTGCGAAAGAACCTGGCGCGAGAAAGGCGAGCAGCGATTGTTCGACGACTATCGCTACTTCTTCTACATCACGAACGATCGGCAACTGTCGGCGACGGCCATCGTGCTGGAAGCCAACGATCGTTGCGATCAGGAGAACCTGCACGCGCAACTCAAAGGGGGCGTGCGGTCCTTGACTGCGCCGGTCGATTCGCTGCTGAGCAACTGGGCTTACATGGTGATGACCTCGTTGGCCTGGAACTTGAAGGCGTGGTTCGCGTTATTGTTGCCGGAAACCGGCGCTGCCGCCGAACAGCGTCGCGACGAGAAGCGGACCGTGCTGCGAATGGAGTTTCGCACCTTCGTCAATGCTCTGGTGCGCATGCCATGCCAGATCGTGCGGACTGGAGGCCGATTGGTCTATCGGCTGTTGGCCTGGAATCGTTGGCAAGAGGTATTGTTCCGCGCGGTCGACGCGCTGCGTCACCTGAAGGGAATCACCTCACTCCGCTCGCTTAAACTAAGGAATTGTCCGCGGGTGACGAATGCGGGGCTGGCCCACCTGGAGGGGCTCAGCTCCCTGCTTGAACTCGACCTGAGCGGTTGCGGACGGGTAACGGATGCCGGGCTCGCCCACCTGGAGAGGCTCGCCTCTCTACGCTCACTCAAACTCAAGAGATGCAAGCAGGTGACGGACGCCGGGTTGGCCCACCTCGCGGGGCTCTTCTCGCTCCAGTCCCTCGATCTGTGCGATTGCTGGCAGGTGAGGGACGCCGGACTGGCGCACCTCGTGGGGCTCATCTCCCTACACTCACTCAATCTGAAACACTGCCAGAGGGTGACGGATGGGGGGCTTGCCGAATTGCAACAAGCTCTTCCCCGTTGCCGGATTTCGAAATAGGAGAGCCGCGACGTGAGAATGCCCCGAGGTAATCCCCTAAGGGCAAGGGCAAGGCATGCTTGCATCGACAAAGATCAAGAGCGGACAGCCCCATTGAGAGAGCGAAGTCGCGACGAGGCTTTGACAACCGAATGGATGGACGAGGAGAAACACCATCATGAACAACCTCCAGCAGCGACTTTGTGAGCTTCTGAAAAACACGGCCGAGCGGTTGCGCGAGTCGCGCTTGCCGTGCGACATGGCCCTACGCATGGAACATCTTGCCGGGCAAGTCGAGCAACCATGCGAAGTCGCCGTCATCGGTCGAGTCAAAGCCGGAAAGAGCACGTTCATCAATGCGCTGCTCGGCGCCGAGGACGAATTGGCTAAAGTTGGCGCCACGGAGACAACCGCAACCATCAACTACTTTCGCTTTGGGCAGCCCCCCGACCCCGCCAAACCCGTCCGCTGTTACTGGAACAACGGCTTGTCCGAGGACGTCACTCGCGCGTTTCTCGACAGCTTGCAGGGGAATGACCTGAAGACCCTGCGGCTCGCCGACGGGATCCACCATCTGGAATATCGTCTGCGCAATCGCTACCTGGAAAACAACGTGGTGCTCGTGGACACTCCCGGTCTCGGGGCGGTGGTCGATGATCACCAGAATCGGACCGCAGAATACATGAACCTTTACCGGCAACTCCGGCAGCGGCACGAGCAGGAAACCCAAGAATTGGATAGCAAGGCTGACGCCGCCATTTACTTGACCGACGTTGTTGCCCGGGTAACGGATCGCGATGTCCTCGACGATTTTGGGCAGGTCACCCAAGGGCGGTCAAAGGCGCTCAACGCCATCGGTGTGATGGCCCGGATTGATCAGCAGCCCGCTATCCTGGCCCAGCGCCGGGAACTCGCCGCGAAAATATCGCACCAATTGGAACGGCAACTCAACACGGTCGTACCTGTTTCGGCTGGCTTGGAGTTTGCGCTTCACCGTCTGGGCAGCAATGATCGGGCGGGGCTGAAGCGAATGGCGGCGGCTTTCTCCCGCGTACCGGCGGAGACGCTGGAAGCCCTGCTCGCAAGCGAAGAGCTGTACCGGATCAAAGCATGCCCGCTGCGCATTGACGAGCGTGAGGAGTTGTTGGACGACAAGATCCCATGGACGGTCTTTACCACCATCGCCCGAAAAGTGGCGGTTGCCGGCGCGGATCTGACAGGGTTGAGGAAGAGCTAGCCGACTTGGCCGGCTTTCGGCCACTGAAGGAGGCGCTCGAACGCCACTTTTTCCAGCGAGCCGCGTTCCTGCGTTGCTTCCGAATTGTGAATGAGGGCCGTGCGATTCTGAGCTCCATCCGTTTGCGCAAGCTGCCGAAGCTCAGACTTCGCGATCGCGAGGAACACGCCCAGCGGGAGCGCTTCTTGGCCTTCATTCGCGAAGCCGGTGGCGACTGCGCGGCCGCTCAGGAGCTGGAAGAGTTCGTCGCGCACGTTCTGGCGCTGCGAGCGCGGTGAACGCTTGGAAAGCGATCTGCGCCAGTGGAGCAAGGAGTTCGACCGGATCTTCCACTACCTCGAAGAGCACAACGCCGACTTTGAGGTCCTTCAACTCCTCGATCAACACGTCGGGCTTTTCACCGACGACGAACGCGACGAGCTGCGACCACTGTTTGGGATCCACGGCTTCGAAAATGAGAAACGCCTGCCATCGGACAAGCTCATTCTCGACTACGTTGGGCAGCGCCAACAACACTGGCGCCAACTTACCATTGAGCAACGAGATCCCGTCCGCAAACGGGTCGCCGAGCGCCGAGATTCGGTATGGCTTAATTCTCCACGAGATGGCTAGTCGGCAATAGGCGGTACTGGAGCTGCGCGCTTCGGACCGGGTGGCCCCGGGGCGTCGCCGCCCCGGGGCTCCCACAGACCCGTACGTGCTCGCATTAGAGCATACGGTTCCTCAGATCACGGGTTCGCTGCGTGCCTGTAAACGGAACGCACGGTGCGCACGCGAGCCAGCGGATAACGCTGGAGCATGCGGCGGAAGCGGGTCCAGTTCAGCGAACGGTTGCGGTTGCGGCGATAAAGCCACTTCCGCCAGCTCCGCTCAACTTCCCAGAGGAACCTCGACAAGGCTCCCGAGTTTCCGGTGACACCGTAGTACGCGTAGTGACCGCGTAGCTTTTCGTTCAGCTTCTGCTGCTGTTCTCTGATCGAGATGTGCCGGTTGGCCTGGCACCAGGAGTCAATGCTCCGCACTGCCCGGCTGAAGCGGTCGGCGGCCGTCTTGAGTTTGACAACCCAGTAACCTTTCAGGGAGCGGCCCCAGTAGTGGGTGAACCCCAGAAGGTCAAATGTCCCAGGACGATCGTCTCGTGGCCCACACCGGACCGTCGTCCTTGAGGACGGCGGGCGGAATGGAACGAGCTTCGTCTTGGTCGGGTGGACTGTCAGACCGTACTTGCCGAATCGTTTCGGCACGACTTCCATAACGCGTTGGGCGTCGCGATGGTCGCGGAACCCAATCACGAAGTCATCCGCATAGCGGATGAGGAAGGCACGGCTGACGCATACGCGGCTTCACGTCCTGTTCGAACCAGAGGTTCAGCACATAGTGCAGGAACACGTTCGAAAGCAACGGTGAAACCACTCCGCCCTGGGGCGTTCCGGCGTCGGGGTAGCTCACGCACCCGTCCTCCATCACGCCCGCCTTCAGCCATTTGTCGATCAGGCGCAGCAACACACCGTCACGCACCCGAAGTCGAAGAAATGTTCGCAGGTGGCCATGATCCAGATTGTCGAAAAACTTCCGGATGTCCACCTCAAGAACCCAGCCGCCCCGACAGTCCATCAACTGGTCTCGGAAGGATTCCAGCGCCTGGTGCGCCGATCGTCCAGGCCGAAAGCCGAACGAGCAGTCCAGAAAGTCCCGCTCGTAGATCGGCTCCAACAGCATGACGACCGCCCGCTGGAGGACCTTGTCCTCCAGTGTTGGGATTCCGATAGGGCGAGTCTCGGTACTCGAGCCTCCTTTGGGAATGTGCACGCGCCGCACGGGCGGAGCCTGGTACGTGCCGGACTTCGCGCGGTCGAGCAGCGCTGCAGGTTGCCCTCCAGGTCTTGCTCGTATTCGTCCGCGGTCACCCCGTCCACGCCCACGGCACCATCTTTGCGGGTGCGCCGATACGCCTCCTTCAGCCAGTCGATGTCCATCAAGTAGGCCAGCGAAGTGAACGCCATCTGCGGCGACTGTTTCGCCAACTTTGCTATCCGTTCCTGTTTCGTGGACACGTCGGTCGAATTTCGATGCATTCGTCGTGTTTCTCAAGAACGGTTCCATGATTCGACGCCTCGCTTCCCTCCACTGGCTCCTGCAGGGGGCTGTTCCCCAGCTTCAGCGGTACTATCAAGTCGCTATGACTTCCTGCCACCCGTCCCGCCGCACTTCGTTGCCTTCGTTTGGCGGTACCTCAGTGTTCACTCGTTCTGTTCGCTCCCCGGCGGACGAGTGCGCCGCCGAGGCCTGGAGTTGGTGACCCGGTGGCTCCAGCCGGGATTTCACTGAGGAAACGACAGGACCTCCCAAGTTCCTGGGGAACCCCGATTGTCCGTTTGCTCATGTTCAGTCGACGCCGGCAGGACTGCTTGCACCAGACCATTACGGTGCAGCAGCGTGGCCCCTGGTATGTGAAAAGCAAAGGCTCCCACGAAAGGTCTTTCGACGCTCAATAGCATGGCTTTCGGACTCGCTGTCTACGCTTCGCCGCGCGGGTTGCCCCGACTCGACGCAAGACTCGCTTCCGGCCGCTGGTCAGGCGCTACCGGACGGGCTTTCACCCGCAGGGTTCCGCTGAAAGGTTTCAGATTTGCATCCTACATCTCGTCCCCCTTTCCCAAGCTTTGCTTGTCGCAATCACATCGACCGAGCCCAGGTGTGTCGTGCCGAAGCGCACTGGCAACCTGGTCGTGCGCGCAGAGGTCGATGTAACGTCGATGTAACCGGGGCCGGATTCTCGGGCATCAGCATTCATGAGCGCGCCTGGCATCAGAAACCAGCATGTTGGACCGGAAGCTGGAGGACTTGGTGACGAGAGCGATACGGCAGCCTGGGTCAGCCCGACTCTGGTCGGCTCGGGACAACGACGATGGACGTGGGGCGCGCCCCTACGTGATTTGAACGCTCCCGGCCCGAGGCAGCCCATCTCCTGTCTCGGCCACCGGCAGCATCGCCGTTATTGGCGGCGATCTTACGCGGCGATTTTTCGATGCCAAACGCACCGAAGATTGCACACCGATGCTTGACTGTTGGGAAACTGGTAAGCGATCCAGTCCTTGAAATGCGCCGATGGCGTACCGCCACATCGCCCGCCGCCACTGGCTCCGGCCGGGGTTCGTTTTTCCGACTTGCACCGTGCAATTCCCGTCAGGGCCGTTCCGCCAGCCCCCTGGCGAGTTCGAGAATCTGCTTCCGAAATTGGGGCGAAATGCTCGGCCAAATCTCTGCGAGCTCTTGCAGATCAGCGTCATTTCGTGACATGCACTGACACTCCCGTGTCCCAAATAGCGCCCCATCCCCTTGGCCATTTTCACCCAAGCAATTGCCGCATAAGATGGTTGCATCGGACGAGAACCGGTCTTGAAAACTGAAAGCTAGCCGGCCCCATCTTGCCGTGTGAAACCAAAACTTCGCACGGTGCCGGACGGCTAAAGCGGCCCGAGAGCCCTGCGGAAAGCGGTTCTCGGGCCGTTTGCATTTCTGGCAGCAAGCGGCAGACGACGGCAGCCTGCGGTAGGTCTTGCCGGTCGCTTGCGCCCGCTTGCGCCGAAAATGAAAGCTAGCGCCTCCGTCTGCGCGGCTTGGGCGGAGACCCGTAGTGGTTGGTGATGCTCGTGCGGAAGTCGAAGTAGATCAGGGGCCTACTGGAGACGCGCTGCGCAGCGCGGCCACGGCCTGCCCGAGAAGGCCGAGGACTTGCGCCAAAAATCGCATTGGGCGTCTAAAACCATCCTTCCGCCTCAGGGAGGCGGTGACTGGTATCAGTGAGCGCGAACTCCAGTGACGCCCACGAATTGGTATTCGCGATCGGATTCTAACTCAGCCGGCGCACACTGGCTACCGCTTCCGCCTGCGTCGCCGCGGCTTGGGCGGGGGCGCGTAGTTGTTGGTGATATGCCGAATGTCGATGTGGACCAGGGGAGAGCCGACGCGCTTGCGCAGCACGGCCAGGGCCTGCCCCAGCAGGCCGAGGACTTGCGCCAGGAATCCCATTATTGATCTGAGGTCGCCTTCCTGCAGTGGTGACACAGACCCGTGTGGATGTTCCAAAACCGCGAGCCGGCTGTCAATGGTCCGGCTAAGTAGCGAACGGCAAGTCCTGCCGGTCGATCGCGCACGGTTGCCTCAAGAGGAGAAAATTGGCACGTCCGAGGTGCGTCCCGTCTTGACGGCGGCATCGGAATGTCGATGATCCCGGCCCCTCCCCAAGCCAAGCCCATCTCGCCACCCCCTCGAAAGGCCGCCGACATGTCCCTTGCGTGTCGAGCTACGCTTGCGTTTCTGGCGATGTGTGCGGCCGGCTGCTGCTGCAATCCCTGCTGTTCGCCCTGCTGCAATTACCCGTACTACGGCTGCTATCAGCCGTGCGGCTACTGGGGCGGTTACGCTCCATGCTGCGGGCCTGCGTACCCGATGGGGTGCCCGTCGTGCGGCATGCCGTTGGGTCAGTGTCCCGGCTGCGGAGCCAATTACGGCCAACAGCTCTATAGCTCGACTTACGAGTCGACAGTGAGCAGTGGTGCTGCGCAGG
Organism: uncultured Planctomycetaceae bacterium; assembly: GCA_963833105.1. Lineage (GTDB taxonomy): Bacteria > Planctomycetota > Planctomycetia > Planctomycetales > Planctomycetaceae > DASPSM01. The sequence continues at coordinate 32,403 of CAWHWU010000005.1, read as the reverse complement.
CGGCTGTCACCGCCTCGCCTGGCGACGTTAATGCAGGGTCCGGGATCCGACTTGTGTCAATGCAGCAACCTCAGCCGACCGGCGGGCAGCCTTCGTCAAATCAATCAATCGACCTCAGCGAATTTGAACGACAAAAATTCGAGCTGCTTCAAAGACAGCTGAATTGTCAGCAGCAGGAGATTAGTCAAATCTGTCAGCGAATTGGCCTCATAGATCGTCGCACCGCTTGGCTTCCCTAGGATCAAAGCGGTTTGTGCTCGCAGTTCAATATATGGAAAATGCCAGTCGCCTTAGGCATGAAATCTGATGGGTCGATACTTGATTGCCGATATACCTGAGCAATCCAGCCCTCTGTCAGGGACACAGTGCCGACTCCCAGTTTCAGTGATTCCAACTCGATGCCGCTTCGGCCGGGCTTCAAGAAGCATTCCGCCTTCAGACCGTCGGCGAGTCCAAGAACGAACCTGCGTGCATCCTTTGGCGATTCGGGCCTCGGACCAAGTTCTTCAAGCGTGCCCGGCCAGGCACCGGCGATTGGTTTGTCGGTAAACGGCACGACCTTGTCTTGAAAGACTGTTTCCGGTTCCTTCAACAAGGGGCGCATGATTTTCAGAGACGTCTCAAGCGTGAATCCGGACGAAGTGCTGTCGAACACCTTCTTCGGGTCGCCGTACCTCAGTTTTAGAGGGGCTTCTGTCTTACCGTCGTTTTGGGCTTGCTCAACCTTTCCTAGCTCCGACTCCGCATGATTCGGTGTGAGATTCGGACTAGTTGGAACAGTTGGCGAAGGGTGAACCGGAGGATTGACGAGTCGTTGAACGATTGGTTGTCCCCAGGAAGCTACTAGGCCGAAAAACGCAATCAGGAATGCAGCCCCGAGTGCAGAAACGGCCGGCACGATGTAGGCGGGCTCTTTGTACCAAGGTCTCGTCGAGCCTTCCGGTTGCGATGGATTGCTCGAAGTAACGATCGCTAGCAGCCGCGTTGTCTCATCGAATTTCGATAGCGAGTTTTCGACATCTCGGACACCCTCTCGGCCGATTCCATCTCGCTCCTCCAGCGTGTGATGATTGTAAGCGGCGCGCACTTCGCCGATTGACGTGAAGCTGGCGTCTCTCAGCTTCCGTGTTAGGCTGGGCGAAAGCGATAGGCGCTCTAGGGGATAATCGTCCGGTGACGGCCGATCCATGCTGATTCCGTTGCAAATCCGTCATACGATCCACAGCAGAACAGCGAAATTATACGTAACCGCGAGCCACCGCCTCAACTGACCGATTGACCCACCTTCAGACAGAGTTGAACGCTCGTTTAATCGCCTTCCCTGCTTGCCGAGGGGAACTATTCCTCGAAATTGACGGGAATTATTCCCCCGTGTTTTAATGCGGTCGGTTGTGGTAAAAAGTCAGCACTTCAGACCGATAGAAAGGTGACCAGCTTTGATTTTCTGTACCAGGTGCTATGAAGGTTGGGTTAGGTAAGCTCCGCTGTGCTGCTGGAGCGCAGGCTGAGCCGAAGCCGGAGCGGAAGCAGTACAGCGGGCCGCGAACTCGGCAGGGGTCACGTAACCCAGCGAGCTATGCGGTCGGTGATGGTTGTACAACTCGACAACAAAAAACCCATCGTACCGCGATCGAAGAGGTCCACTATCCGTGGCATCCCTGGTTCGGCCAGCGCGTGGTTGTGGTTGAGGGAGTCCGGCGGAGCGATCATTCTGTTTGTCGATGCCGGCTTGAGGGTGACGAGAGCGGCCGAGGGCTCGAGCTGCCACAGTGGATGCTCGATCGGGCCTCCTGTCTTGCCATGCGGGCCGCTGCTGAGCCGGTGGTTCGAACTTCCGACTTGGCAAATTTACGAATCCTTCTTCGGCAGTTGGAGGGCGGCCAGGCTGAGAAGGCGTTAGAAGATCAGCATCCTTCCTCAATTCCCCACGGAGATGCTGATGTCCCGTCGACCCGTTCGCCCACGTCCGATGCAGCTGGAACTGTTTCGAAGCCGTCCGTCGACGCCGAATTGGCAACGATTGCCGATGGATGTGCGTCACAGGGCGGTTCCTCTCTTGGCACGTTTGCTTCGCGCCCATTGTCTCGCCAATCGTGCGAAGGAGACGAGCGATGAGTGAGAAGATCCAGCCTCAACACCTCAATCGCAAGGCCGTCCTCTACGTGCGACAGTCGTCGGCATATCAGGTGATCCACAATCTTGAAAGCCAGAAGCTGCAATACGGCATGCAACAACGATTACGGCACCTCGGCTGGCAAGAGATCGAGGTGATCGACGAGGACCTCGGACGATCCGCGGCGGGCGGCACGCAACGAATCGGATTCGAGAGAATGGTCGCCGAAGTCTGCTTGGGACGGGTGGGAGCCGTGGCGGCACGCGAGGTCTCGCGGTTTGCCCGGAACAGTCGGGAGTGGCAACAGCTCGTGGAGGTCTGCCGCGTCGTGGACACGCTGCTGGTCGATCACGAGATGGTTTACGCTCCGCGCCAGAGCAACGACCGTCTCCTTTTAGGATTGAAGGGAAGTTTGAACGAATACGAGCTGGACCTATTGCGGCAGCGTTCCGTGGAAGCTCGGCATGAGAAAGCGCGGCGCGGCGAGTTGCTGGTCTCGGCGCCCGTGGGGTTCGCCAGAACGGGTGAGCCGAGATTGGAAAAGGACCCGAATCGTCGTGTGCAGGAAGCGATCCGGCTTGTCTTCCGTAAGTTCCAGGAAGTGGGGACTGTGCGGCAAACCCTGTTATGGTTCTTGGAGGAAGGGCTTCAACTCCCCGTGCGCCAGTCCGAAAGCGAAACCGTCTGGAAGCGTCCGACCTATGCCACGGTGTATCGGATCCTCACCCATCCGGCGTACGGCGGCGCCTACGCTTACGGCAAGACGGAAATGGTCTCTCGCTATGACAAGGGTCTGCCACGCAAAGGATGTCGACGCAGACCGCGAGATCGGTGGCTCGCACTGATTCCAAACACGCACGAAGGCTATGTCGACTGGGAAACCTTCCAGCAAATCCGACGTGCGATTGCGGAGAATCTTCCCGGTCCCGGCCGTTCCGGCGCGGCCAAACGCGGCTTGGCGCTCCTGGCCGGCCTCTTGCGTTGTCGGCGTTGTGGCCGAAAGTTAGTGGTACACTACACGGGCCGCCACCATGACGTGCTGCGTTATGGCTGTCGGCGTGGGTGGTTGGACAACGGCGAGCCGACGTGCATTGCCTTCGGCGGCATTCCGGTTGACGAAGAAATTGGGCGTCAAGTTCGGCGTGTCTTGCAACCTGCAGCAGTGGAGGCGGCCGTGCAGGCTCATCGCGAAGAGCAACAACACCGAGACGAGGTTCAAACAGCGCTGGAGCGCGACCTCGAAGCGGCGCGTTATGCTGCAAATCGAGCGTGGAAACAATTCGACGCTGCCGATCCAGAGAACCGCCTGGTCGCGGATGAGTTGGAACGACGCTGGAACACGGCGCTCGCGAGGGTGCATACTCTGGAAGAACGCATTGCCCAACAGGCGAATGGTTCGGGTTTGCGGCCCGCCCCGACTCTCGAGGAGTTTGCCGACCTGGGAAACGATCTGGAATCCGTCTGGGAGTCGCCGGGAGCCGATTCGCGGTTGAAAAAGCGGATCGTGCGAACCCTCATTGAAGAGGTGATCGCCGACGTGGATTCCAACGCCGCAGAGATCATCCTCCACGTCCACTGGAAAGGCGGCGTTCACACGGAACTGCGATTGCCCCGCCGCCGACGCGGCCAAGCGACGCGCACTTCCAAGGACGTCGTGGCCGCCGTTCGCAGCCTGGCCCGCATCTGCTCCGATGATCTGATCGCCGGGACGCTCAACCGCAACAAATTACGTACGGGACGCGGAAATCGCTGGACACGAGAACGGGTCGTCTCGTTGCGGCAATGGAACGAAATCCCCTGTTACGCGCAGGAACACCGTCTTCAAGAGGGATGGCTGAATCTCAAGGAAGCCGCTTCGGTGCTTGGCATCAGCCCGCGAACACTGCGCCTCGCCGTCGAACGCGGAGAGATTTTGGGCGAGCATCCGCTGGACGACGGGCCGTGGATCATTAACCGCCAATCGCTTGAGACGCCAACGGCCGCCCAGGTTGTCCAACGGGTCAAAGGCCGAATTCGAACCCCCGCGAAACCAAACTCGCAATCGCAAACGCTCGCTTTTTCCGACACATAGTGAGGTGTGGCAGTATGAAGCGCCGTTGTAGTCGTCTCTCCATTGCCTGGTCAGCCTTTGGGCGGCCGTCAGGCTCTCGAACACTTCCACTGCCAAGAACTCGTCGCGGAGCCGGCTATGGAAGCTCTCGGCGTAACCGTTCTCCCACGGACTCCCTGGCTCGATGTACAACGCTTCCACGTCCACCTGGTCCAACCAGCGCCGGATCGACTCCGCGATGAACTCAGGACCGTTGTCGGAACGAACGCACTTCGGCACGCCGCGCATCGCAAATCCGCCTTCGGCGGACCAGCGTATCGATCACGTCCTCGCTCGTGATGCTGCGGTCCACCTTCAAAGCCAAGCATTCCCGCGTGTGCTCATCCACGATCGACAGCCACTTGAGCTGGCTTCCGCTCGTCGTGTGGTCGAACACGAAGTCCCACGCCCAAACGTGGTCCTTGTGCTCGGCGCGACGATGAAGGCAGCCGTTCTCACTCCTCCCGAGTCGTCGCTTTTTCCGCCTTTTCACAGGCACTTTCAGCCCCTCTCGACGCCAGAGGCTATACACACGCGTGTCGCTGGCTTGCCCGCCTTCCTGCCGAAGCTGCCAAGCCACCCGCCGGTAGCCCCACCGCGGACGCCGTCTCGCCACTGCCAACATCTGCTGACTCAATGCCGATTCGTCATCCCGCGGCTTCGACTCATAACGCTGCGTGCTCCGCGGCTGATCCAACACCTCGTAGGCCCTCCGCTCGGAAACCGAGAACTCCCCCTGGAGATCCTCAGTCGCCGCTCGCTTCCGGGAAGGGCTCACCAGTTTTTTTCCGCTACGTGCTTCAGCATGCGGTTGTCCAGCGTCAATTCGGCAACGATCTCCTTGAGACGCTTGTTCTCCTCCTCCAGCTCTTTGAGCCGCTTGGCCTCCTCGGCCTTCATCCCGCCGTACTGGTTCCACCAACGCAGATACGTCGCTTCGCTGACTTCCAATGCCTGCAGAACCGCGGCCACATCCTTCCCGGCATTCAGCATCGCGTCCGCGTCTCGCAGCTTCCGAACGATCTGCTCCGGTCCATGCCGCTTCCGTCGCTTCCCCGTCATCAAAAGTCTCCTTGCCCTTCGGGCTCAGAAACCTTCATAACCCCTGGAGCAGATTTTCAATAGCAGCCCACGCGGCCGAAGGCGTTGTACTCGCCTCCGCGCTTCTTGAGCCGTCACTCCGCCTCGGCCTGTGGCACTCCTGGTTGCTTCAGCACACGCTTGCCTTGCGAATCGGCTTTTCCGTCTTTTACAGCGCCGGTGCCGCAGAAAATGGCTGCCGAGCACGCCGAGATCCTTCAACCGCTGGCCGACCAGCCGATCGAGTCGCACTCCGCCTTTTTGCCTAGCCACCCTATCTTTCCAACTAAATGCAATTACAGTATTTACATAACATTACGCGGTCACAATCTACTTACGTCATTATGCAGGTCTTAACAATCAACGTATATTACGCGTCATGCGGCATTAACCTAACATACGTCTTCCATTCCTACGCAGACAACGTACTTGACGTGAATTGCAAATTGTCTTGGCCGAAGTACGCTGACAATTAAAAGTAGCTGCTAGATATCTGGGATGACTGCGACGAATACGTAGTTCTGCTGATGTGCTGAATATAGAGTGTCTAGCGCAGACACTTTACGCAGTCCAGTAAAAAGACCTAATAGGACAAGTCTCTTTTTTATTTTTATCCGTTGCATTTGTACTATCTTCCTGTAGGTTGTCACTCTGAATTTCTGGGTCACGGATAGAGTCCAGGCTGTGTTTTGAAAAGGAGCTGACATGAATCAAACAAGAAATGGGAAGTTCCGGCTGGTTGCGAAAAGACTGTTCTTGATTTGCTTGTCTTCGAGCCTGCTCCCTCACACGAACTCCAGTTTGGCGCAAGCGGCTGGAGGGCCAGGTAGGTCTTCACGTTCGCCGTCTGCTCCAGTTTTACCACCCGCTGGTTACGAACTTGTTTTTGACGACGAGTTTAATGGCACTTCAGTGAATACAAATACATGGAATTTGGAGGGCGTGTGGGGGGGGCCGGTTTCTTCGACGAATCCAAATTTCAGCTATAGCGCATCGAATGTAACGGAAGGCAGCGGCCTCCTTACAATTACCGCCTTAAAATCAGGGACTAGCTGGACTGGGGGAATCATCAGCACGACAAACATAAGTTCCCCCTTCACTTTCCAGTATGGATATGTGGAAGTCCGTGCACAATTAGCCGCAGGACAAGGTTTTTGGCCAGCGATCTGGTTAATTGGTAGTCCCACGGCAGACGGCCTACTTCCAAATGCACCGAACGTAGACAATGAGTTTGATATCATGGAATTCCTTGGTGGTAGCGTTACAAAAGTGTACCAGACATACCATTGGGAGAAGTCTCTTGCCGTCGCCAGCCAACAACAACAAGTCGTTGTTACTAACGCGAATTGGACGACTGGGTTCCACCTGTTTCAGATGCTCTGGCAACCCGGACAAATTACGTATTATATAGATGGCGTTCAGACAGCTAGTTCAGCGAAAAACGTTCCTAGCAACACAATGTATTTGATTATTAACTTCGATGTCGGTGGCCCGAATGACTGGGGAGGCGGTCCCAACAGCAGGACGCCCTCGCCGGCTTATCTTCAAGTGGACTACGCCAGGATTTATCAGCAGTAACAGAGACTTGCCTTTTTTTACGCGGTTACCTGATCGCTCCGTTGCTGAAAAACCGGAAGCTGACCTGCGTTCGCCTTGCTGATTGGGTGCCCCAAAACTCCGGCAGAACCGGCTTCGCGAATTTCAAACGAAGCCTGAGTGCGGGCCTTTCGTCACGGCACATGCCGGCAGGATGGGGCTGAACCTGCCGGCGACCACCACGGTGATCTGCGTCGATTTGTGCTGGAAGGCGGCGGTGCACGAGAACCGCATCGGCAGCGGATTGGAGGGGTAGAGCCAGCCGGTTCAGGTGTTCGTCCGCGGCGCCGAACCGGCGATTGAAGAAAGTTCTTTGTCAACGGTCTCTGCGAAGAGGGGCTGCACCCGACTTTTGTACCAAGTGAGGTGGACCAGCTCTTCCAAGCCAAACCGCAAGGGGAGCGTTAGCGGACCCTGAAAGGTCCGAGCTTACCTTGCGGGTTTCAGCGCGAAATTGGCCGCTGGCGTGAAAGATGCGAATCTGCTGTCGGGGCGGATATTGGTACGCCTGTTGGGACTGCCGCGTGAGTTCACCCACCGGCTTCCCGTGAATTCGCGAGCTCCTCGGGATTCAAGGCCTGCGGTTGAAACCGAATCCAGATGTTATGAAAGCTTCTAAGCCCCATTGGGCCAGGAAACATTAGATGAACTGGAATCGAAGGAGCCGCACAGTCCGGAAAAGATCACGCGGACGGTGCCGAATGACGCGATGCTCAACGCCGATAAGGATGTGGCCGGGGTCGTGCAACTCCTCGAGGTCAACGAGGCCACTCATCTGCGATGGCGCACGCAGTCCGGAGGCATGAACGCCGAGGAAGCCAAGGTTGGAGCTTCTGCAGGAAGAGACCAAGCGCTTCGAGCAATTGGCGGCCGTCCAACTGTTAGGCAATGCTACTTCGTCACGAGGCCACACTATTTGAGCCACATACGCCAGATGGAGTACGTCGTTCCATCCGCCGCGCTGCCGGTTTTAGCAATGGGTTGTGTGCCACCATTTGTTCGAAGCGGTTGTCAGTCTTGTACGATATCCCAGACGCACTCCCCGCCGCGGCCGACGACATCCGACGGACTGGCGCCGACGAAGGCCCGACTGTCGCTTTGGCAAGCGTCGACATGTGGCTCAAAGATCGCCGCACACTTGACTCGTTGCAGGCGGTAGTAACAACTCCTGAAAGAGGCTCCCATCGCGAGCCCGCTGCTTTTTTTTGCTGCAATTCTGTAACGCATCGGATATATTCAATCGTTGTCATCGTGCTCACGACTATTAGGACTCCGCAACGGGACAGACCATGAACGCGTTTTCTTCGTCAAAGCTTGTCAGGTATTCCCCCAGGATTCTCTTTAGACGAGCGTGGATGAAGTATGTTGTCAAAGCGTCGAAGTTGCACTTCGCGGACGATCATGCTCGCCATGACCTCGCCTACACCGTCGAAGACCCCTGGAGCCTCTCCTCCGAGTTGGAACGACACCGTTTTGACAGAACGGCGGACGCGATCACCCGAAGAATCGGGACCGTTGAGACTGCCCTCGAAATCGGCTCAGCAGAGGGCTACCACACTCAACGGCTTTTGGAGCAGTGCCATTCCGTGGACTGCATTGAGTGCAGCGCGCGGGCGATCGCTCGGGCGAAGGACGCTGCCCCCGCGCCGCTTCTTTCAAGCATCCTTTCCCGATCTCCCTCAAGGCCTGCGACCCCGTTACGATTTGGTCATTGCCGCGGAGAGCCTCTACTACATTGCCGACGTTCAGGCTGGGATCGACCGGATGAACGAATTGGGCCGGTTCTGCCTCGTGACCTTTCACGAGGGTAATAGCGACCAGCTTAGGGAAGTCTTTGAGCACATTCCGGGCGTGACTTTCGAGTGCATCGAACATCCCGTGTGCAATTGGAATCTCTATATTTGGGAATCCACAAAGGCATCCCTTCCCACCTAGCAGTCGATCGAGCGGGCTCCGTTGTCGCTGGTGGATGACACAGCGCCGCTTCACGCGGTTAAGCGTTCTTTGACCAGAAACATCAGGAACTTCATGTCGTCCCTGAGATATCTTTTCCACAGCCGGCGCGGTTCCATGCCAATTCTCCACAACCATTCTAACCGAAGCATGCGCAAGCCGACCGGTGCCCGGGGTATGCGTCCCGACCAATAGTCCAGAAGTGCTCCGACTCCCAAACACAGACGCGGATCCAGGCGATCCCGATTGCGGGCGAGCCATTTTTCCTGAAGCGGTACGCCCAGGGCCACGAGGAGGATATCTGCACCCGAACGATTGACGCGTTCGATCACGACCTCATCGGAATCAAAGTAGCCGTTTTGGGTGCCTGCGATCTTCAGGGTAGGATAGATGCGCTTGAGCGCCTCGGCGGCGCCCTCGGCCACTCCGTTCAGGCCGCCCAGAAGAAAGACCTTGTATCCGCAGTCGGCGGCAAAGCGGATCAACTCCGGGCAGAAATCGGTGCCATTGCAATTGTCCTTGATGCGACAACCCCAGAGTCTGGCAGATAAACGCAAGCCAACGCCGTCCGCCAACACGAGTTGTGCGGAATTCAGGATTGCCCGATATTCCGGATCGTGCGTCGCCTTATAGAGGCAATCGATATTGAGAAAAAAGATAGTGGACTTAGAAGATGCAATAAGGAGTACACGCGTTCTTTCAAGAGCCTCCGCGAATGTCACATTGTCAAGGCGAGTATGTAATAGTTGCATAGCGCGGCCGTTAAAGCTTCAGAGGTACGTCTTGGTTGTTGTTGAACGGTGAACGAACAGTCGCTACTGCTGCACAGTGCCGACAAACGGACTCGGAGTGCGAGATAATCCATCATCGCGATCCCACTTCCTGGACCGTCGCAAAATCGTCCGTGCAATTGCTGTTAGCGATTGCGATCCAATCTCAGTTGCTGATCCACGCGGAACGTCACGCCTAGAGGTTGTTAAGGCTCACTGCGCGCATGCAGTCGATCCGTTTTGGGTGCCGGGCTCGCGAGTGCGTCCGCATAGAGCCTGGCGTAAGCGCGACACATTGCGGAAACATCGAATCGATTTCTCGCGAAGTCGGCCGACGTTGCAACCGTCTCACCCCAGCGGGATCGCTCTGCGATTGCACGGCTCAGCACTTTGGCAAAAGCGTCTGCATTGTCTGGAGGGGCCAGCCAGGGATAGTCGGTCGGAAAGACTTCGGTTAACCCCGGCGCCGCCGTTGCGACGACCGGCACTCCTGCCAGCAGGCTCTCCACGGCTGTCAGACCCAAGCCCTCATAAAGGGAAGGCATCAAGACCAGATCAAACTTCGGCAGAGCGTTGGCCAATCCGGGAAGCGGACCGTCCACGCGAATCCGCCACCCCGGCGGCGGGTTGGTGGCAAGCGCCTCCAGAAGCGGACGATAGGGCCCGGCGCCGTGGATTGAGAGATCGTACACGCTTCCCGCAGGCGGTCGCACGGCACGTACAATCGCGGGCAAGAGTCGCACGCCCTTTTGCTCTACGAAGCGACCGGCAAACAGAATACGCAACTGGCTCTTGTCGTCGGCGCCGCGGGGCGGGCACTGCATCACCACTCCGTTATAAATGACGACCGACTCACAATGCGGTTGCCAATTCGCGATGAATGCCTTTTCTGTGGAGTCCGAGACGCAAGCAACATATGCATGTGTCAGCCGTTGCTGACACCATCGACCGATGTTGGACCAGCGAGGCCACAACGTCGTGTTGTGGATGGTCCGAACCAGCGGAATTGAGCGGATCGACGGGAATAATGTGGCCGCCATTGCATAATTGGCCTCGGAATCCTCCGTGTGCACGTGGATCAACGCAGGCTTGCGCTTCCTGATCACTTGAGCTAGGGCAATTCCGCCCGTCAGCATCCCTCCGAATTTCTGTGGTAAGCGCGTCCCCGAATACACCGGAACCCCCATCTCCGTTGCGCAATTGAGAAGGTTCCGACCAACTTTGCAGTCGGAGATGCCCCTGACTGCGAAGACCCCGAATTGGTACTCCGAGCGCAGGCGCTCCATGATGCTGAAACAAACTTCCTCCGACCCGCCCAAATGCAACCCCGAAACGACCTGCAGCACTCGGGGCCTTGTTTCCTTACGGTGTGCCTCTGGACGGACCTCGTCGGTGTTGGCGAGGTCCGACCGCGCCCTTAAGACCGCGGCGTCGGCAATGTGCTTCAATGCGCTCATGGCTCAAATCTCCAGCGCAAATAATTTGGCTCAGCGGGTGCTTCTGTGTCCCCAACGCATCGGTCGTCAAAGGACCACGGGACGTATCTCTCAATTGCCAGCAGGGAATCGCATATCAAGGCAGCACCGGACACGGACCGCTTTCGACGGACGAGGCAAGCACTTTTGCGTCGCCGAGGACGCGAAGATAGATTTGTAGTAGCGTTTGATAGTTTGTTTCAGCCTGATATTTCCGCTCAAATTCCTGGCGAGCGGCCACTCTCATGCGTTGCAGGTGTTGTGAGTCGGATACCAGTCGTCGCACGGCGTCGCTCAAGCTCTTGCTATTCCCCGGCGCGAACAACAATCCTGTCTCGCCATCCTGGACTCCGTCTGCCATTGAGCCTAAGTTCGAGGCAATCACTGGGGTGCCTTTCGAGAAAGACTCGATGACCGTTCTGGGGAGGGCGCCTTCGTAACACATCGAGGGAACGACCAGAAACTTTGCCGCACTCAGAATCTCGAGCATGCGCTCGGGAGTCTGGTATCCCACCCAGCGGATCCGCGCGTTTTCGGCTGCTGCCTGGCGAACGCTGTCCGCGAGCGGTCCGTCGCCCACGATCGTCAACGGCACATCGATTTCGAGCTGTGACCAGGCGGTCAGGAGCGTGTCGATTCCTTTTTCCACGGAGAGGCGCCCGATATAGACGCCATAACCGCCCGATCCCTTGCCGGGTCCTAAGTCGCCGTAGACGAAGTTCGGTTTGACGAAGATCTTGCGGGCAGGAAGTCCACCGTCGATGAACTTCTGCCTGGCAAACTCGTTCATTGCAAAGAAGGCATCGACGAGGCGGTTCCAAGTTCCAATCGCGCGATGAAAGGCGAGCATGGCGGTCACGACGGCGGTCTCGCGGCGATTGTTGTGATAGCAGCCGTAACGCACGGCAGACCACGAAACCCGCTTCCCCACACAGGCCTCGCAAGGTTTGGCGTCGCGCAATAGCAGCGAGTTGGGACATACCAGCCGATAGTTGTGCAAAGACTGCACAATCTTCACCCCTTCGCTTCGCGCCACGTAGTACGCTGCTGGGGAAATCAGCGGGAACGTATTCGTAAAGTGCGCGATCGCTGGTCGCTCACGGCGAATCAGCCGGCGCAGCTCCGCACTCGCCTGCCGGTTCCAGATGGTCTGCGAGGCAGCTCGCCACGCGGGCATTTCCCGGATGGCATCGCTGTGGCGAGTGAAGCGAACGACCTCGTGTCCGTGCAGCTCCAATAGCCGTGCTTCGTCGTGTAAGACCTGTTCCTCACCCCCCGGCTGCCGGTAAAAGTTGTGGCATTGGAGGATTTTCACAATTCCACCTCATGGGCCAACGTTTGGGAACCCGTCTTCGGAGCTCGAGTGAGCTCGAGGAAACTGAAGCTCCGCGCGGCGGCAACGGCCGCAGCGCTGAGTAAAGTCGAGCAAGCCGCACCGAGAACGCCGATTCGACCAACAAGCAGCCAGGACGAACCCACGAGAACCGCCAGGCCAATCAGGCTCGTGAGGCTGCTCAGTCGCGGCCGGTTCAAAGCCCAGAGACCGGCGTTTGTGGCCAGTGAGGCAACTCCCACAAAGGTGGCGCCAGCGAGAGCGACGAGAGTGGACCTATCATGGGTGAACTCCCTTCCGAACAACGATCCCAGAAATTCAGGGCCGAAGAATGCCACGACAAGGCAATACGTTCCGACTGTGGCGGCCAGGAGCGCAAAACCTCTAGCGACGATGCGGCGCACGGCGAATTGCCCTCCTCTGCGGAAGGCGCGGGCCGCCGCGGGGCTAAGAATGTTGCTGACGCCGAGCGTCAACGGATGAGCGAACTGGACGATTGTCATGCTCGCCGCATAAAGGCCGGTAGCCGCGGTACCCAGCGTGAAGGCGAGGAGCCAATGCACATAATAGGTGTTCGTTACTTCGATCAATTGAGAGAGCAAGGCCCATCGGCCGAACGCGAGGTTCTGCCCCCAGTCCGGCCGGATACACGTCCGATCCACGCGAAACTCAGCCCGAGTCCGCCAAAGCCACGTGGTCGCGGCGACACCGGAAGCGGCTCCAACCGCCAGCATGGCAGTTGCTGCGGAGAGTTGGCCACGCTTCCAAAAGAGATACAGCATGCCAATTTGGAGCCCCGAGGCAACGAGGTCCCATGCCAACGCTTGCAGCATCGAAAGCTTGGCGAAACAGAATTTTCGCGCGAATTCGTAGAGTGAAGCGAAGGGGACTACGGCGGCCAACGTCCAAATCATCGCGGAACTGTTGCCGGACATCCGCAGAAGTCCAAGAGTGCCGGCGCCGACCGCCAAGAGTGCCGCGGCAATGCCGGACAGGACAAGTTGATGGACAAAGGCGCTTCCTGAGTACCGCGAGCGCCGATCGTTTGCGACCCAGTTCCGGTAGACAACGAACGGGCCACAGATCAAGGAATCCTGAAGATTGGAAACCAACACGATGACCGCGAAACCGAGACTGTAGACGCCGAGCTCAGAGGGACCGCAGAGGCGTCCCACCAGCACGGTCGTCATAAACCGCGTTCCGCTGACAACCGCTTGATCGAAAAGAGAGATGGCGGTCAGCCCGGCCTCGGAGCGGCCAAGCTTCTTCGCAGCCTCAATCCAGGGCGCCGCGGGTGGCGGCGGAGCGAGCCAAGCGCACGAGGCAGCCGGCTCGTTTTCGGTCAATTGGCTGCAATCGTCGCTGTGCATAAGGGGGCTGACCCGTGTGACATGGAGACCCGGACCGGTTCGATTCCGTTCAGTTGTCGTTCCTGTACGCCGCCGCGCGCCGCATCGAACGAAGCTTCTGGCGGAGCGTGTGGGCCCAGCCATACCAGCCGTCGAGCTTGGCTGCGAGCGTGCCTGGCGTATCCCACGAAAAGACGTTGAACCTGCCCCATAGAAAAGGATCTGCGTCGGTTGGGACATTGGTCGCCTGAGTGGTCAGGCCGCAGGTAACGCCCGTCTGTTTCGCTGCCTGGCGCAAGTCGGTCCCGGCGAACCCGCTGTGAACGCCTCCGTACGGAAAGGCGAACAAGACCTCGTCCGGACCGAAGCGCTCGCGCACAATGTCCACGGATTGCGACAGATCACGGCGAAACGCGTCAGGACGCCCTCGGAAATCATGGTGGGTGTGCGTGTGGGCTCCGATCTCGATCAGGCCGCTCTCTGCCATCTCCTGGCACTCGGCGGTCCGCAGTGGGCGGTACATGACCGCTGGAACTCGACCTTGATGTGCGAGACCCCAGGCGTCGAAGGGAAAGGGCTCGTCCGAATCGAGGTACGCAGTCGCCACAAACACCGTTGCCGGAACTGCCAGTCGTCGCAGCAGCGGCCAGGCCTCCGTGTAGACGCTGGCATACGCGTCGTCGAACGTCACAACGACGACTCGGTCAGGTAATGTTTCAGTTCGTCGTGAGGCGGCCAGCACTCGGCTGAGCGGCAGAAATCGAAAACCGCGCTTGAGAAGCGTTTCGAGTTGTGCGGCAAAACACTTGGGCTCGACGTTGTGCAGCGGCGCAGGAATACCGGACGGGTGTGAAACGACACGGTGATACGTGAGGATCCCGAAACGCCCGTTTGCGCGGCTACCTAAAACGCCGTTCAAACCCACGGCCAACCGCCCGACCGCCCGCATTCCCCAATCGACGGGCCACTGCTTCCACGCCGGCGATTCGTGCGGGAAACCCGAACTCGCGACAATTCCTGGTTTCGTCTCGTTAATCGTCATGCTGAACCGCTGAATGAATTCCGATGCGGCCCCACTTAAGGGCGCCGCGTTTCATACGGACGGAAGAGGCCGCCTGAGGGGCCCGAACAATTCGATAAGCCACAGCACCGTGATCGCAGTCGGAATGGGCGTAAACAGGACGTTCTCCGTGCAACCTTCGATGACGACCAAGACGAGCAGCAAACCAGAAAACAAATCTCGCGGGGCGTGAAATCGACGCGCCAGAACGATGGTTTGCAACAGGAGCATTCCGGCACCAACCAGGCCGGTTTCAATGAGCACGTTCAGCAGTTGATTGTGGGCGTTGTATCCCGCCGAAGGAGCGATCTCCCTGATGACGAACCGTGAAGAACCGTAGCCGTAACCCACTACAGGCGACATGCCGATTTTTTTTAGGGCGAAATCCCAGATCTCGATCCGGCCGTTTACGCTGTAAACTTCGTCGACATTCCCGTCCCGCGAAAGCTTCGTGGCCGCATGCGCGGTTCGAGGCCGCTGGCCATGATTCCCAGGCCAATGACGGCCGCGATGAGCGGCATGAAAACGAAGACGATGGCGGCGGCCGTGACCCGCCGCATCGAGGGTAGAACTGCTGCGATTGCGACGGCTGCAGCTGAAAGCATCGACGTGCGAGTCAGCGTCATGAACACGGTGAGCGCTGCGAAAGCCAATGGGAGAACGAGCACCCTCCAACGAGCCATTCGTTCGAACCCGATCACAAGCAAGAGGGCGATCGAGAGCGCGGCCAGGCGTCCTAAGACAGTCGGGTGCGTGAGACCACCCAGGCGCACAGCAGACTCGCCGCTTTCGCGCAGTTGAGCTTCGTTGAACGTCCCTTGGCTGACGTTGGGGAACAGAAGATCGACGATCCAACACACGACCTGGAATCCGAGAAGCACAACGACGACCGTCCACATGAACCGCCGCGAATCGACCTGGTTTGCGATGGCCGCGGCAAACAGAATCACGCACCACAAGCAGATGCAGGCTGAGGCGGCATGGACGTTATCGACTGCGAACGGCACAGTGACCACCGCCCAGACTCCGAATGCGACTGCGAGCAGGCCGGCACCACTCAACAGCGACGAAGCCGAACTGTGCAAATGGAACAGCCCGTACAGCCCGCACGCCCCGCAGACCACGAGTCTGAGAGCCATCTGCCAATTGAACCCAAAGTGCCAAACGTCCCCGCTCTGCATGACGGCTTCGCTGACGAAGAGAATCGTCGCCAGAAGAGCCGACCCGATGTAAGCGGCTGGACCGGCCTGGTCGACCGTGACAATACGGCCTTTCGGAAAGGAGGCGAGAGCAGGTAGCGAAGCGACGGCCATAATTGCGTTAGACCAAGCTCCGCGATTGATGACAGACACCAGGCCACCCACGCGCGTCATCGAAGGGCAGGCGGAAAGGGACGTCCAGGGCGTCAATCATTAATGGGCGCCCTTACGCGAGAGGACTGCAGGAACCGTCTGGATCAAGAGCGCAAGATCGCGGAGCACCGACCTTTGGCGGATGTATTCAAGATCCATCCTCATCCAATCGTCGAAGCCGACGGCCGAGCGCCCGCGGACTTGCCAAATGCACGTGATTCCCTGAGTCACGTCGAGCCGGCGCTTCTGCCACTGAGTGCAGCGTGCCACCTCGGGACAATACATTGCGCGCGGCCCGACAAGGGTCATTTCGCCACGCAGGACGTTCCAGAGTTGCGGCAATTCGTCGATGCTCGTGCTGCGTAAAAAATGCCCCACCGGAGTCACGCGCGGATCATGCTTGAGTTTGAAAGCCGGACCGTCCTGCTCGTTCAGCAGCAGCAGTCGCTCCTTCTGGCAATCGGCATCGATGACCATCGACCGGAATTTGTAGATTCGAAAGGGCTTGCCACCTTGCAAGCTCCGCAGTTGCGTGTACAGGACCGGGCCGGGCGACGTGACTTTGATGGCTGCTGCGACGACAAGCATCAGAGGCGACACGATGACAAGCCCAGCACTGGCACCGAGAATGTCGAGCGCTCGCTTCCAAAGCGGCATCTTGATCAGGAACAGCGTCTCCATCGGCTCCAATTGCCCGGATGTCGAGCGCTCCCGACCGACCTCGGGATGTGGGCCGATTTGCGATGATTCAACGGAAGGATAACTGAGAACGGCGCAAATTGGCGTCGGAACACCTTCCGGAAACCGGCGACAAACATCGTCGGCGGCTTTCCATGCCCCCGCCGCTTCTGTGCCCGGAAAGATTACGCCGACGCGGCGATTGTCCAACCAACCAATGTGGTCGGTGATACGAAGCCGCCGCGGCAGGATGCCGGCTAGACACTCATAGGTCAGCGCCTCCGAGCGATTGTCTTTCGGCGTTAACGTCAGCAGGGAGAAGACCGACGCGGCGCGATCTGCACGATGGCGCTCGATTTCTAAAAGGCGCGCAAACTCGTCGGGTCGTGAAAACTCGCGCAGCGTGGAACCGTTCGTCTTCCAGAGACTTCTCCGAAGAAATGCACCGACTCCTTCAAACATGCTCGGCCCTTCAACTGCAAACTTCAGTGGATGATTGATTGCGCCAAGCGTCGTGGCTACTTAACAATGCAGCGTTTCAGATTCACAAATCTCCAGTCAAACAAGCTTGCACAACCAGGGAGGAACATGCTCGCGCCGTTTATTCATCACGACGCCGAGCAGATTGACCCCGGCCCCCCTCAAAGACGATGCCATGTTTTGCACGGCTTCCGTTCGAGTTCTTTCGGCCTCGACGACCAGCACAACGCCGTCCAATAAGGACCCAATCCCCGAAGAGGCGCCATTTCCGAAGGACGGCGCGTCGACGATGGTCAAATCGAAGGTGTCTCTCAATTCACTGAAGACATGGCTCAAGTTCGGTGAGTCGCAGTCCAGGATCTCGCCGGCCTTGACTTCGCCAGCGGTTAGTACCGAGAGATTCTCGACGGCCGTTGACTGAATGAACTCGTTCAGCCGCGCTGGATCGCTCAGGGCACTTCGCAAACCGGGATTGACTTGGACGCCGAAGATCCGATGCACAGCCGGGTGGTTGAGATTGCAGTCGACAACAATCGTTCGCAGCTGAAGGTGCCGGGCGGCGACGGCGGCCAAGGGTGCGGCGATGCTCGTTACCCCTTCCCCCGACGTGCAACTCATGAGCCCGACGGCGCGAATCGATTTCGGCGAATGGTGACCGCCGAGTCCCAACTGGTGGAGCAGTGCCACGCAATACTCAGAGATCCGCGGGCCAAACGATGAATTGGGACGCGAGACTTTTGCGACCGAAGTGATGGTTGTGGCCACGACTACGCTCTCCTGCGCAGGAGGAGATGCCTGCGCTTCATTTGAGGGATCGAGACGAGAACCGGCAGAGTCAGACGGGATTCGACTTGATGCGAAGACCTGAATGTCGGGTCGAGATGCTCGGCGACCAATGGGATCGCCAGTCCGCCGGAAAACGCGATCACAAGGCCGAAGACCAATGCGATCAATGGTCGCGGCCGGATCGGTTGCCGGCTCAGTGTCGGCGGTTGGGCGACATTGATGTTGGAGATCCGCTGTTTTTCAAGCGCTTCGTCAACCCGCGCCTGCTCCAGGCTGTCGGAATACTTGCGATAATTCGCATCGAGGAGTTGAATTTCGCGCTGAAGTTGCGTGATTTGCACCTCGTGGTTGTTCAGGGTCTTTAGTTGTTCTTGTGCCTCCGCCAATTGCGTGTTTATCGCTGACGATTTTGCGCGGAGCGAAGCCAGACTGGTTCGCTGACGGAAGAGCGTCAGACGGCCCTCCTCGAAAAGCGGGTTGCGTCCGATCGTCGTCTGAGTTCGATCGGGAGCGAGCGAGTCCACAACCTTTTGGGCGGAGACAATTTGGTCCCGCACTAATTTGAGCTCCTCGTCTCGATCCGTGACGCGCGACGCCAGCTCTTTCTCTCTCAATTGCAGCGCATAAAGCTGCTGTCGCATGCCATCGGCAGCAACGTTGGGGTGACCCATATCTTTGGAAAGGGGCTGCGTCTCGCTGATTCCGGCCAACTGTGTGGTGAGCTCACGGCCCTCCGCCAGGGCGGCCGCGAGCATTGCTTTGGTCGTCTTCCATTCATCTTCCAGCCGGCCAATTTGGGCGACGAGTGTTTGACGCTGTTCCGCAGGCGCCGCCAGGCCGGTCTGGTTTTTGAGATTACGAAGTTTGTCTTCGAGTCGAGCGAGTTGGCCTTTCAACGCCGCCGCTTGCTCGTCCATGAACCCGCGTGCGCCGTGCGTGCGATTCAAGCTCGCGTGTTCGTCGAGGTAGAAATCGATGAGCGTCGAGACGATTTGTTGCGAAACCTCGGGGCGCGGACCCTCGTGGGAAACAACAATAATATTCGTTTTCCTGACCGGCTCCACGTTGATTTGTTTCCTGAGCCGGATCAAAGCGCGCTCGCGAGGGGCCAATGTGGTCGCCAGTCCAAGACGTCGCGACCAGTTTTCCACAGTCGCGTCTGTCCAAGCGATGAGCCGCGTGATCTCCGACAAATCGCTGTTTGGAGATGACGCTCTGTCGGTCTGCGCGAGAATCGCAGGAGGTCCGATCTTGTCCACCGCCTTCAAGAGAAGCGAGTCGGTCCCAAGTATTTCCACCTCGGTATTGATCTCTTCTTCACGGCCAAGCGGGACGGCGACTGACGGAGTTTGACCGAGAGTGGTCGTCGCATCCAAGCCGGCGTTCTCGCGACCCAACTTGACAAAGAGCTTCGCCTCCGAGCGGTAGGTCTTTGGAAAGTAAAAGGCATAGGCCGCCGCGGCGAGCATCGTCATCATGAAAAAAGAGAGCGCCTTCCACTTATGGCGCAACATGACTCGCAAGAAATCGCGCGACGATATCTCCTGCGCGGAACCGCGCGCTCCGTTCAGCACTCTTTCGCTACCCGACCAATCGCCGTTTAGTGGCGAGTGGTCTCCGTTCCCACGTATATTGGCAGACATCTCCACAAGCCCTCCGAGAACCACACGCCGCGTGCGGCGACCGGGCGAGCTCGGCGCAGAGAGCCTCGCCTTGAGTTTTAGATCGCGCATCTGGCGCCGGCCGAAAGCAGTCGCAAGCCGCAATTAAGTGCTGACTGGGTCGCGATCAGGCTGCAATCTGGTTAGCGGGCAGGGCTCGGTCTACCGGGCCGTCTGGGCAACGCGTGCCGCCAGAAACTGACTCCCCTCACGGACCATGACCCGATGCGCCGTCCTGCTAAAGCCAGATCGCTTCGGTATTTACCCTTCGCCACCGCGGTCGAATACGCCCTTAATGGGCAAATTCCCTTCCCACAACTAGTTGCGACGAGAGATGGGTGCCTCGACACGGGTTTCTCGCTACGGATTCGCTGTCGCGAGATGAGAAGCAGTATGGGTTGTACTCATTTTGAGGCAAAAGACGATTGCCCAAAATGGCCTAGAGGATTCCCTGCCGAAGATTCCGTCTGTTCTCGACAGCACTGATTTGACGAATTTGTTGTTCGGAACAGAGATTGGCGTCGATCGTTTAGGGAAAGCCCTGAAGTGGGCTTATCGGTTCATCGTGAGGCGAGCCAAAGACTTCTTTGATGGCCATCGATCATGAAAAAATATTTCCCTCTGTGCCTCGCGCTCGGTCTAGCGTGGTCATCGCCTGTCGTTCGCGGTGACGATAGCGCCGGGCCGTCGCCTTCTCCGGGGACCGGGGAACTCGCTCCCGTCGCGGCTGACTGGTCGATGAAACCGAGTTGCGAGCGCCCACACGTTGCGACCATTTTGCAACGCATTTTTACTCCGACTGCTGGCTTCCAAGAGCCGGGCACCGCCAATCCGCTTTCGACGCTCGACTTGGAATCGGAACTCATTTCATCACCCTATAATGGGTCGAGAAAACCCGGTTGTGACGATGACCGCGTTGCACACGTGGTGGAAGTCGTTGCTGCTTCGCTGGACGCGTCCCCAGACCCAGATTTCGGGCAATCTCCCCCAATGGTCGCTCTGGAAACGCAGCGGCCGCCGAGCGTTCCAGCGAATGTCTCGGCTCCGGTCGCTCCTCCGGCGACCGCTGTGTGCCACATCGAGTCGCCGGCAGGTCAGTCCAGCGTGGAACCGCCGCTCAACCCATGCACATCACCCGCTCCGGCTGCGGACGGGGCAAAGTTCGTTGCGGAGCTGCCCCTGACTGTGGGTATGTCGGGGACTGACGACGTCATTGAGAGCCAGGCCAGGAAATTAACGGAGGAAGGTCTGAAGCTTGCGGCCAAAGGGTCAACATTCTCCGCCCAGGCGAAATACATCGACGCCCTCCAATTGATCGCCGTCTCTCTCGACGCGAACCATGAAACCGAGAGTCATGCTCAGGACCTGGCCTCGGGACTTGTCGCCCTTCGAGAAGCGGATGATTTCGCCGCCGCTCTGATCGGGGCCTCTCTGGCGGAACTGGATCCGGCCACAATCTCCGTAGCGCACACAACGCCGCTGTTGAAGACGGCCACGAGGAGCCACGTGACCCGGCTGAAAGCGCTGCAGCTCTATTACTCGTACGCGACGAAGAAGTTCGTCGCGGCCTGCGATGGGCTGCCCGAGGCTTCAAGAGCCCTCTGTTGCCTCGGCCGACTCCAGCCCTTTCTCTCCGAAGGCTTAGGTCGAAAGGCCACATTGACGGAGCCCAAGGCACTCGCGTTCTATCAAGCCGCGGTCATGGTCGACCCGAAGAACTTTATTGCTGCAGACGAATTGGGGGTCGTCTTGCGCAGTGCGGGAAACTCAAATCCGCGAGGAAAGCCCTGCTGTATAGTGCCTCTCTCCGCCGTCGGTCGGAAACATTTCACAATCTCGCGGTCGTCTATAGCAGGCTCGGCGACGATCCTCACGCCAAATTGGCGGCCCGAATGGCCCAGGAAGAGCGCCTCGCGGAGAGCGACGGCGCAACCGAGGCGGAGCCGACCTCGTTGGTCTATTGGGTTGACCACAGGGCGTTCGTCACACGGGCGTCGGCGACCGACTTTATCGCTCCGTCGCCGCCAAACGGACAGGAGGACCAGACGAAGACACTTCCGGCGTGCACTCCCCAGCAAAGTTCGCCAGTCCCGAGTCAACCCACCAGGCCCCGGCTCTTCGATTTGCTGTTTCGGGATCGCCTTTTCGGTCGGTCCTCCGCCACGAGCGGACAGCCCTCGCCGACAGACACGGCTGACAATTCTTCGAAATCAGACGACTCGCGCCTCGGGTCGGGATCGCAATTGCCGCCACAGAAACAACAAGGAAGTCAGAGCGCACAATCCAGTGTGGTGCCGATTTCCAGTGATCAAATTGGGGGGGTCGGCATGCCACCAGTCCCGCGGAATTTGGGCCCGCAGAATTCTCTCGAGCCCTTCTCGTGGGAAGTCTTTGCGCAAGGCGAATACATCGGCCCGGCACGGCTGCCGCATGTTCCCGAGTACTACCTCCGCGTCGATGACGGCCTGGAATTCGTCTTCCGATTGAGCGGCAAGCCGACTGCGAGGCGATACCGACTGAACGTTGGTGACGTGATCCGGATCGCATCTCGAACCGTGGCGACGCTCGCTCTCGAGGCCCTTGTCCAGCCGGATGGGACGATCGTGCTTCCCCAGGTCGGTTCTGTCGTTGCCGCAGGCAAGAGCATCGACGTCTTGCGAGCGGAATTGGACGAGCGCTATCGCGCCTTCATAAAAGAGCCCGCCATCGTCATCGCCCCGGTGAGCGTCAACAAGACGTTGGAGGAATTGCGGGCCGCGATTGTCAATCGTCAGGGTGTTTTCGCCGGCCAGTCGTTCCACGCGAAAGTCTCACCGAATGGAACGGTCCAATTGCCGGCGATCGGCTCGGTGCCTGTGCAAGGACTCAACTTAACCGAGGTCCGGAATGAAGTGGAATACCGTTACGCGGAACTGGTTGACGGAATCGAAGTCACGCCCGTGCTCTCGGATCGGGCCCCGCGCGGTCTACGTGCTGGGAGAGGTTGCCAAGCCTGGCCGATTTGCTCTCGAAGCGCCCACGACCGTGATCCAGGCGATCGCCATGGCCGGAAGCTGGAACATCGGCGGCAATGTCAAGCAAGTGATCGTCTTTCGCCGAGACGAACAGTGGAGGCTGATGGCAACCCGCGTAAACATCAAACCCGCCTTGTACAATCACCGTTGCCTGGACGGCGATGACATTTGGCTGCGCGATTCGGACATTGTCATTGTTCCCAAGTACCCCATTCAAGTTCTGGACGACGTGATCCAACTCGTGTTTACAAAAGGGATTTACGGCGTTCTGCCCTTCTCCGTCTACACGTCTGCTCCGATCCTCTGAAATCAATCCGTTGAGACCGACACCGCAGGAGCATGTCCCGCGATTTCGTTTTCATGACGGTCAGGTTGCACTTGGGTCTGGGCAAGCAAGGTCGGACGCAATTTCCGGCACGGGTCGTCGACCATTGCCTCGTCGCTGAGATTCATTTTTCCCGGCGACCACTCGGCAACCGGAATTTGCTCTGCGGGCAATGGGATGTTTGCTAAGTCTCTGTTCTTGCTGTGAATTGGGTAGTCAGTAGAACTTTGGATATGTGGAATAATTTGGATCTCTGAAAAAAATACGAAGATTGGGTATTGATCAAGTGATCGTTTGTCACTAGTCTATCTGCAGTTTAATGTATCTGGCTCGAACAGCACGGAGGAATTGCACGAACGGTAGCAGGCTAATGTGGGCCAGCCTGCTCGGCGTCGAGCAGATGGGGAGTCGCGCTTTCGCTTGCCATTGCGTTTTTGAGAATGGCTCCCTTGAGCACAGGGTCGCACGACGGAATAAGACGCAGACGGCCTGCTCACGCGTCGACGATCCTCGCGCGACTTTCCAGAAGCCGAACATGCTCCATAACCACGCACGTTTGCAGGAACCCGATTCGGCGAGGCCCTTGTCGCAAGGTGCCAAATCAACACGCGCCGCCGTCCCAAGTGGCCGATTCACACCCGAGATTCGCTCTGCCCTTTTGGTGTTGCTTGATGCGGCTGAATGCGCTCGCGACGCGGGCACCGACGTGTGGCAATTTTCGGTTGAGATCTCAGTCCTTCGCCAAATGGGACTGACGAAAAATGACTGTCGCTGGCTCATCGCACAAGGTCTCGCCCAACACGCCTGCGAGCGCACGACGCACAAGACCGATCGCAGGACCTTCCAGCCGTATCCAAATCTGGCGCTCCCCAAAGGGACCTGCTTGGCGATCGCCGAACACGGCGCTGCCTACGCGAGGGCCCTGCTAGCATTGCAGGCCGAATCGGCACCAATCCGGTTCGTTCTCGACCCGTGTCTGAACTCGGACGTGTCCTCCAGCAACGATTCGCAGTTTTCGTTCCCCACTTGGGACCCCGATCGGCAGCAGTTAAGAGTTGGTCGGACGGTCGTAAAGGAGTTCAAAGTGCCGGCCGCCAATCAACAAGCCGTGCTGGCGGCATTCCAGGAGGAGAAATGGGCCCCGCGGATTGACGATCCTTTGCCTCCGTCCCCCAATCAAGATCCCAAGCGGCGATTGCACAGCACGATCAATTGCCTCAACCGGAATCAGAAACGCCCGCTGATCCGCTTTCTGGGTGACGGGAGCGGGGAAGGCGTTCGGTGGGAGTTTGTTCCTCCGCACGAGGACGTCCGCCAAATCGAAACCGCGGCAGCACGGTTCTGACCGATCGGCTTTCGCGCTCGTTTCGGTGGGAGAAGGCAGGGACGAGGCGCTCCCGGTGCTGATCTGGATGGTTGTGCGTGGTCACACCGCTCGGACCACATTTAACGCGGCCGTTATTCCGTTCGCTGCCGGACGTTTACGGCCGTGCGATCGATCTGGCGCGATCGACTAGCGTCCCGACGCTTAGTTTCGCGGGTTCGATGTAGAATTCCGCCGCGCCCTGTAGGCCCGCCGGTGCCTGCGCGCTCTCTTGAATATCTCGGTCGTTCCGTCCGGAGGCGTCACCACAGCGTTACTCGGCGCTACCACAACTTAGGTATACGTGCCTTGCTGGAAGCGTCAGATTGGCCTCTTACGACGAGAGCCGAGTGGAGCGGCGATGTATTTGCCGGCCGCCGTGCCATTCAGCTTCTGGTTGCGTGGCACGTGCGGCGCGACATCTCGTCAACCTTGACCGCTCTCCTGAATTGAGAGGGGTGAGGGCGGTTTTTGGCTCGGGGCACTTAACAGTAAGCGGACACATTGAGACGTGTGCGTTCACCCCCAAAGTTCCATGAACTCGAATCTCAGCCGCACGAGGAAAGGCGCGGTATAGCACGTGCCGTATTACCGCGATCTGGTCCGAGATTGCGGAACGGTCCTCCGCGGGCCCCGACTGCCCACAAGCAAAGAATCGAACCGGTGGTCGACCCACCAGCCCTTTTTCACCGGCCCGGCCCCCCGCGGGAGATGCTCCCTGTTGCTCAATCACGTTCAACCGGACCTCTTGCTGCAGGAGGACAGCGCGATCATGGACTTCGAGCCCGATGACGCAAGTCAGTCGTTGGACTGGGTTCTCTTTGGTTAACCGTGCAATGATCGAACGCATCGCGTACACGCGCTTGGCGAATGTCGGCGAAAGCCGCCGAACATCGATTATGCGGCATGTCCTGGACCTCACGTCGGAGCTGATTTTCTTCATCGGCTCCCGAAGGGGCAGCAGCCCAGCGCCGCCGGACGTTGAAAGCCTTCGATTGCTCGACGTCAATCAAGCCGCTTGCAGCGCCCTGGCCTTTTCGAAGCGTGCTCTCTTGGCGATCGAGCTTGTGGAGCTCGTTTCACCCAAGACGCGCGAACTGTTCGGTCAGGGCATTCGAAAGGCCTACCATCAGCCGGACGTCTCGGTTGATGGCCTGATTCATCTCCGGGCGCACGACGGCCGCGAGCTGCTCACCGACGCTACGCTTTGCTATCTCAACGCTTCGCGGCAACCACTGTTCGTGCTGGTCGCATGGGACATCACGCAGCGAGAACGCCTCGAACAACTCTTGTCGTCGTCTCCTCACGTCGATCCGCTGACCGCTCTGCCGAATCGTGCCGCGTTGGAGAGCCGGCTTCAGATGGCGATCTGCCGCGCGAAGCGGCGCGATCGTCGTTTTGCCGTTATGTTCATCGACGTCGATCATTTCAAGAGAATCAACGACGAACGCGGGCACTTAGCAGGCGACGCCGTTCTTAAAACCGTCGCCTGGCGGCTGGCCAATTGCCTGCGGGCAGGAGATGTCGTCGTCCGCTATGGGGGTGACGAGTTCGTGGTCCTGATCGATGATATCGCCGATGAAAGCGAAACCCACGGATTGGCCGATCGTATCCTTTCGGCCATTCGAGCTCCAATTACAATTGATAGAACGGAATTCCATATTACGGTCAGCATCGGCATCACGATCGCCAACGAACTGGGCCCATCGCCCCTCGGTCTGATCGGAAAGGCGGATCAGGCGATGTACCGAGCCAAGGCTTTGGGACGAGACCGCCGATACACGGACTAGGTTCCTCAATGCGGTTTGCGATCACTCAACGAGTCTGCTTTCGACTGAGCGCGAAATCGAGTTTTCGGCTGCCTCCAGTGACAGATTTGTAGCTTGGGCGCTGATGGTTGGTCCGCAACAATTCGACCAGCCGGCGGCTGGACTCGGTTCCAAAAGAGAGAATCCGACACTTGGCAACCAAAAGCGCTTCGATGGGGCTCGTCCGTCGTTCCTCACGGGCGGCGGGTCGTCAGAGCCAACGACTCTTTCCAGCGAATCACAATCGGCAAATCATTTCCGGCTGGTTGCGACAGGAGATACAAATGAGTACTCACCGTCTCAGCCGGGAGGAGGAGCAGAAGGCCAGTCGGCAGGCCCGAAAAATTCAGAGCACCATCAACTCCGCCACCGGCCGCCAACTTGTTCGGTGTGTGGCACCATTAAAGGTTCTCCGGTCCCGCAACGCCTCTAGCCCAGACGAAGGGGCGCACTACGGCGTTGAACTTCGGGTCGAGCCGCTTGTAACGATCGCAGATTTCCGTGATGAACCTGCCCGACAAATCGCGGCTACCCTGAGGGGGTGGGCGGCACTCTTAAGTCAAGCGGCAGCCAGTCTGGACTGATGGGCTCCGGGACCGGCCATCATAAGACTCACTCCTGATACCGCCGATCCCAGATCCGTGGGACAAGGTGAGTCGCAATCCCGACAACCGTCCCGACTGGGATGTGGGCTGCCGACGGCTTCACCTGATAATCTGCGGCTGAATAAGTCCAACGATTGACGCGCTCTTGTGCCATCAATGCAACCGTTTTCTTGGATTCCGCGAAAACGACCGTTGGACGAAATCGCTTCGCGATAGTCGGAACGCCCAGACACCGCAGTTGTCTGTGCGATTGGTGAAGCGTCTTGATCTGCGGCCGGAGGAGTGACCCATGGCTTGAGAAGCGGTCTGGTTTCCTCAACGGCATCTCTGTACCCAATCGACCTCTCTGTTCGGTCTATTCTCGCTGGCGTCGGCTTCCCCCTCGATCGAGGCGAAGCGCAGCGTGTGATTGGCCGGTTCCGTACCCGGCAGACGGCCTGCCAGAATATGTCCCAGTGGCCGCGTGGTGGCGAAGCGGCTCTGAACGATCCGCAGCATGGCCACGATCGGCACCACGAGAACCATCCCGATGATTCCCCAGAGCAGCCCCCAGAAGGCCAGCGCCGAGAGAACCGTCACGGGGTGCAACTCCAATCCGCGGCCCATCGCGGCTGTCATGTTGCAGGTCGCGGTCTGGAACGTGACTTGCGGCACATTTCGGCCATAGGGAATATAACTCGTTTGGCACGCTGGCCCCGCTGGTGCGCAGTGCGTGTTGAAGAGCATCCCAAACAGGAGGGGGTTGCCGTGTGGAAGGATTCGCGGCTGTTTCCGGTTTCGCTGCTCGCATTCGCATGTCTGGCGATGATGGCGCCTGAGACCGTCCTGGCACGCGGCGGAGGTGGCGGACGGGCAGGTGGGGGTCGCGGAGGTGGCGGCGTGTTTGGCAGAGATAGCGGATTTAGCAAAGGCAGAGCGCTTGGTGCAGGTGGCGGGTTTGGCCGTGGATTTGGAGGTGGATTCCGAGGCGGTCTCGGCGGATACGGCGGTGGATACAGCGGCAACGGAGACAACAGCGGGTTCCGTAGCGGGGGATACAAAGGCGGCTACAACGGGGATTGGGCCAGCGGCTACCGCGGCTTTCCGGGAACGGAGGGCAACTTTTCCCGAGCGGCTGCTCCCGTCTCGCCCGGTTTTCGCGGCAACGAGATGCGGGGGGAGCGTTTCCATCGCTTCCGCCGGCGCGAGTTCGGCGGGTTTGGCGGCTGGGGTTGGTGGCTCGGCGGCGGTTACTGGGGGTTTGATGATCCGTGGTGGTACGGTGGGTTCCCCTTCTGGTACGACGATCTGGGGTACGCCGACTATGGGAATCCCTACTACGACATGAACCCGTGGGACTACGCCAACTACAACTACGGCGTGCCCATTCCGGAGGCGTCGACCGACCTGAATCCCGGCAACGATCGATATTTTGCCGCGGCCCGCGAGGCGTTTTCCGCAGCCAATTATCAAGCCGCCTTGCAGGTCATCACTCAGGCGATCGAAGACTTGCCGGGAAACCCGGACGTGCACGAGTTCTTCGCCCTCACCCTGTTCGCGTTGGGCGATTACAACAAGGCGGCCGCCGTTACCTACGACGTGTTGAACGCCGGCCCCAGCTGGGATTGGACGATTCTGCAGTCGTTCTATTCCTCCCCCGACGTCTACAGGAAGCAGCTGCGGGCGCTTGAGCACTACGTCACCGAGCACGCCCAACAGGCGGGCCCGCGGTTTCTCCTGGCCGACCATTACCTGATGCTGGGCCACTTCCAGGCGGCCGAACATCAGCTTCAGGCCGTGGTCTCGCTGGAACCGCGGGACAAACTGTCGCAGAACATTTTGGCGGCCCTCAAGCACGCCCCGGGTGTCGAGACTCCCAGTGCCTCGGGCCCGGCAGCGGCCCCCGTCTCGAGCCAGGCGCTCGAGAGGACGTGGCACTCGTATCCAACGCGCTACGCCACTGTTGACTTGTCCCTGCAGCCCAATCACACGTTCACATGGACCGTGAGCAACAACGGGCAAAGCCAGGCGTTTGCGGGGACCTACGCCCAGCAAGGAAACGAACTGGTTCTCACCCGCAATGACGGCCAGAAGATGGATGGCGAGGTTACGATGACAGGCTCGAACCGACTGCGGTTCCGCCTGAAGAACGGCAATCCGAACGATCCGGGATTGCAGTTCTCGAAATAGTCAGTCAGACGACCCGTGTGAGAACGGGCGTGCAAACCGGCTTGGCCGCCCGCCTGTTCGCGCGGATTGGCGAATGTGTGCCACTGCTCAACGGCTTCCGTTGTTCTCTTGCCGGGCCGCCGCTTTTGCCAAAGTCGGCTTAACGGTTTTGCCGATAAGACATCCAAGAGCAGTCCTCTATCCGACCGTTGATGCACAAAACACGCCGAATACGCTAATTCGGCGTGTTTTTTGCGCGAAGGGCCGTCCACTTTCGCCGGCTGATCCTCCGTGTTAGATTGGCAGGCCGCGTTTAGGCTCTTCGAGTGGGCGCCCCAATGCTCAGCCCAAATTGATCGGGGCGCCCTTTTTTTTCGCCGCTAGCATTTCGGCATGAGCGATGAACGCGCCATTCCCTACCGGACGACCTGGGGCCAGCGGCGCGGAAACTGGTCGTGCGGCGGCCCTTGCTGGCTGTCTTCGCCATGGTGCGCTTGCGCAATTCGAGCGTCTGTTAATTCAAGAGCGGACGAAGGCCGGTCTTGCGGCCGCTCGTGCCCCTGGTCGAAAGGGCGGTCGCCTAGGCTCGCGGTCGCTTCATGCGCTGGCATCGCCCAACCGCCTCTTCCGCGAAAACGTATGGCAATTCGGCTCGCCGAACCGCGCTCCGAATAATGTTCCTCAAACGGGACGTCCCGGATTCGACGAGTTTCTGGAACCCAAACGTCGCGATTCTGACTTCGTGGGCGTAGACCGCGCGGCTCAGGGCCGTCCATTCCGGTAATAGGTTGATTTTCGGCGTGTCCGGGAAAAGGGTTGAGATTACGGGAGAGCGGCAGGTGTGCCCACCAAATTCGCCTGCCACGCAGAGAGGCAATTGAGGAACGACCTGTCCCAGCCCGAAGCTTGCGGGCAGAAGCGCGATCGTCGCAGAGACAAAAGCGGCGGCCCAAGCCCCGCCGATGCCCCGTGCTAAACGACTCTTCGTTGCTCAGTTCCCACAGCGCGCTTTCGGCCATAAGGACGTCTTAGCTCACGCGGGAGTCACTTCGCCGGCTTGAGGTACTTGTCGAAGAACGCGAACGTGGCCTCACAGGTCCGGAATTAA
The DNA here is from genome assembly GCA_963833105.1 of uncultured Planctomycetaceae bacterium. Classification (GTDB taxonomy): domain Bacteria; phylum Planctomycetota; class Planctomycetia; order Planctomycetales; family Planctomycetaceae; genus DASPSM01. Next base: position 2,257 of record CAWHWU010000005.1, on the reverse strand, counting down.
GCACTTGGACTGTCCAGGAAAAGTGAAGCACCTCAAAGGGCCTGTGGTTAATCATGAGTGACATCTCGTCGGGCTTGTCAGCCTGGATGATCTCCTTTGTCAGCTCGCGTTGGATTGTGGAGAGATTCGCAAACTCTTGCGAAAAGAATCGCCGGAAGTCCTGGCCACGGTCTAAATCACCGTGCGCGATAGTTGGACGGTATTAAAGTTCATGCGGCGGTTGTGGTTTGTTGTTGATGGTTGCGGCGGCGCAGGTACGACCGCACGTCTTGCATCAATTGCTTCATTGTGGTTCGCGTGTGATTGCGAGTCACGTTGGCATGCAGGTCTTGCCACGTCCGCTCGATTTTGTTGTGGTCCGGACAGTACGGCGGGAGGAAGTGCAGGTGGAGGCGCCGTCCCTCGTCGCTCTGGAGGCTGACCTCAACCTGCTCGGTCGTGTGGATCGCGTAGTTGTCCAAAATCACGTGAATCCGCTTGGCGTCGGGGTAGTGCTTCACGAGTTTCCACAGCAGGAGAATGAACAGGAAACTGTTTTTCTGCTCTCCTTCCACCCAAACGATTTCGCCTGTCCGGGTGTCTTGGGCGCCGGCGAGATAGCGTTTCTCGTTCTGGCCGGGCGTGAGGATCTCCTTCTGCTGGCCCCTGACCATCCAATCCAGGCCAATCTTGGGATTCAAGTGGATGTCGATCTCGTCCTCGTACACGGCAACCTCGTCAGGCGGGAGATCGGCAATCAATCGCTGGAGTTCCCGCAAACGCCTGTTTTTCGCCGGTTTCGACCAGGGGCAGTTCACGGTCGGTTTGGGACGGCCGCGCCGCGCCCCGATCCGTTTGAGGGCCTTGCTCATCGTCGCCACGTGAATCCGTACGCCGGTCTTCTGGCAGAGGGTCGCCACGAGCATCTCCCGCGTCCAGGTCGGACGCCGCCAACCGTGCTCCTGCGGAGACGATTTCACGACTTCGTAGAGCACAACCAGATACCACTCATCCAACTTGCGCTCCCCATTCTCCTCCCGGTGATCCACGAGCCCGGCTTCCCCCTGTTCCCGGAATCGTCGGGCGACTTCGTAAACCGTGGATCGCCCCACGCCAAGAACCCTCGCTGTTTCCGTCGGCCCTCGACCATTGAGCAGATTCAAAATGATCAGGTAGCGAATCCGTTTTCGCGCCTCCGCACATTGACGCAAGCCCGTTTCCAACCGCTCCTTGGCGCTCCAGCGCACCTGAGGCACAATGCCTTCCATGGGATTTCCCTCCTTGGGATGGAACTGATGTTTCCAAAACAACAATTCCAAGGTAGGGAATCCCTTTCCCTTCCTTCAACCGCTCACTGTCCAGGTATCGCGCACGGTCATTTAGTGATCCCGGTCCACGTGATTCACCAATGTTTCGGATGCCATCAACGGCGAGCGGCTATTTGTGTTCGGCAGGAATCGGTCTGAAGCAGGCGGATGTAATCGGCACGTTTTGCCGTTTCGTCAGCAACAAGGCTGTGTCTGAATCAGGCGAACAGAGGCGACCTCGATTTCTTGCCGACGCCCACAATCTCGAAGCCGACAAATTGTGACTTTCGCGTTTGCACTGAGGAAACAGGGACGCGCCCTGTCGCACGAAACCGTGCGATCCAGCACATCGCCCAGGCGGCACGTCGCAATCGCCGAGATGAGGAACCGGTCAGATTCGTGGGGAAGTGCCGCGTTGATGCAGGGAAACGTGTGGCGCCCTTACGACGTGTGCTTACAGCAATCATGGCACCGAAATTGCCAAAAATCAGGGCGCGCATCACGTTTTGAAGAACTGTTCACCGCATGAAGAAAGGAGCAGAACCATGAAGACTTCACTCGTTCCCAATCGAGCGGCACGAGCCATGGAATCCTGGTTCGGCCGCGGACCATTCCGCGATCTCCGTGCGGAAATGGACGACATGCTGAGTCATTTCGCTGAACGTCGGGACGGCGCCTGTGGTCTCACGGAAACGTGGAACCCGTCGCTGCACGTTTCGGAGACGGATTCGGACTTCCAGATCATGATGGATGCTCCTGGAATGAAACCGGATGGAATCGAAGTCGAAGTCACCGGCGACACGGTTCGCATTTATGGTGAGCGCGAGGAGGAGAAAGAGGAGAAAGAGCGTACCTTTCACCGTGTCGAGCGACACGCCGGCTCGTTCGCGCGCTTTGTCGAGCTGTCGTCCGCCGTGAAAGAGGACAAAGTGGCCGCTGAGTATAAGGACGGCGTCCTCCCGATCACGCTG